>DEFL01000027.1:0-28164 GCA_002350845.1 Christensenella sp. UBA2853 | reverse complement strand
TTTGGTGCGCTGTCCCGTTCCAGAATTTCGTAGTTATATCGGATGTGCTTCAGGTCCGTGAGCTTCGGTTTCAGTTCGTTAAGCACTGCCTGATCGTTTTCTTTCTGCTTTTTCAGCCCGTCGTATTCCGCCGTTAGCTCTTTCAGCGTCGCCATCTTTCCATCATGAGAGGAATAAACCGACTGCGCATTTTTGTGATCTTCAATCTCCTGACGATGCTCCTGATAGAATTTCACCGACCAGCCTGATTCCCGATACTGTGTGTAAACCTCTTTCGTCCGGCTGTAATCCCGGATCGCTTGCCGCTGCTGGTTGATCTCTTTCATCCGGTTTTGGTTTTCACGGATGGAGGCGTTCAACTCTTGTTGCTGATTGGTCAATTCCTGAATCTGCTCGTTCAGCTCTTCCAGTGAGCTGATCTGATGCTCTTTCAGAAAGATGATCATCTGCGCTTTCGCGTCAATGTTGTTCCGCTCGGCCCAGACTTGATAACCTTTCCCTTTGCCGGCGTGGAGCTTTGCTTCAATGTCGATCAATCGCTTGATCTGACTTTCGGTGAAATCACCCCGCGGGATTTTCGGAATGTGCACATGAACTCCCGTCAGCGACCGGCGCAAAGATGATTCATCGTATTCCGGTCCGAGGGTATTGAGCCGGATATACCGTTCGCCTTCCGGCGGCTTGATGCTGATCTGCGCGCCGCGCTTGATGCGACAGCCGGCCTCTTCCAGCAGCTGCATCAGCGCATCGAAGCCGTCCGGCTGCATTCGCAATGCGGCGTCGATGATCATTCTCAGCTCATCCCGATGGGTGAAACGCCGCTGATTGCCCTGCCATTTGTCGTAAGTGACGGTCTTATCCTGCGGATTCCCAATGACAGACAGGGCGTGTTCCTGGCAGAGCAAATCGCTGATCTGCGCCAGATCCTTTGCCGATTGCTTCACGTCCCGGTATTTGTGCTGACCCCCTAAGTCGGTGGAGCAGATGATAATGTGATTGTGGAACCAGATTTGTCAAGGATTTTTCTCACATTCTCGCAAAGCGGCTTTTGAGACAGGCGCTACATTCATGATATATATCCACTTCATTAAGTACTCGACTGGTTCGTCTGCGCGACGTTTATTCTAAATTAATTGCCGTTCTGGATAGCCATCATGCTCATCCGGAAGTGGCATACCTTCTTCAGAATATGATAAAGATGGGGTGCCACATGGAAGCTGTTTTGTCAAAGGAAAATCAGCCTGCATTACCTACACATAACAAAATATTGACCTAAATAAAAAGCGCCTGCTCTGTATCGAAAGTTCTGGATGAAGGACAATACAAAGCTGGCGAAAGTACAAGGCATATCATATCCCGTCTATTTTTCAATTTTTTAAAAGCATGATAGTTGAGTCTCTTCTTAGGAGGCGTGTGCTCTATCCAACTGAGCTACTGCGACAGATATTATTTTTTTATAATAGCACGACGAATGTCGAACTGCAATCCTGATTGTAAAAATCCAAAGGCGGGCGTTGTAACGCCACCTTAGGAGAAGCAAATATTGTTCGCATTTGCTTGCCTTCGACCGCCTTGAAGTGCCATATTTTACTGGATTTCTAAGCGTTTTGAGTGTTCGCATTTC
Organism: Christensenella sp. UBA2853; assembly: GCA_002350845.1. Lineage (GTDB taxonomy): Bacteria > Bacillota > Clostridia > Christensenellales > Aristaeellaceae > UBA2943. The sequence continues at coordinate 26,540 of DEFL01000027.1, read as the reverse complement.
CCCGAAAAATGCCTTGCCTATCCCCGTCTCCTGTTAGATGCATGTTGGATTTTCTAATTTTGGTGGGGGGACAAAAAACCAGCGGCTACCCATGTTAGACGAAAAGTGGCATGTTTTCTCGGCGCTGAATCTCGTGTCGCAAGAAAACATCCATCCGCAGCTATTGCATTTTGACAGGATTAGGCGTATGATAGTAGTTAAATAGCAGAAAATTAGATGTGAGGTGATGGCATGGAGCAACTTGTTCAGCATTTCATGGATCGGTATTTATCCCGTGAAGAAATCGCCTATCGGCTGCCGGTGTCGATGCCCATCAGCCAGTTTTGGCCGGTGATGGAGGAAGCACGAAAAAAAGCGGCAATCTCCTTGCCGCTCAAGGCTCAGAATGGGCAGCCCTTCTGGTTTGTCATCAACAAGACCATCGAAGCGCAATGCGATGCGGTTGCCGAAATCGCCCGGCGCAGCTTTGTGTTCGACGAGTTGTCCGAACAGATCATGGAAGAAGCGACCATCGATGAAGCAGTCTGGTCCAGTGTGATCGAAGGAGCCTTTACGTCGAAGGCAGATGCTGCGCGCATCATTCGCCAGGACAAAACGCCGACCAACAAATCCGAGCAGATGGTCAAGAACAATTATCAGGCGCTGCTGTATGTACTTGATCATCTGGAAGACCCCATTACCGCGCAAACACTCATTGACATTGCTCGTATTGTCACGCATGAGGCTTCCGATGAAACGGTGGAGGGCTTCCGAACCATTCCTGTCTATGTGACCGGGCGCGAAGGCGTCGTCTATACGCCACCTGAAGCAGATGCAGTGCCGACTATGATGGCTGATTTGATCGCCTTCATTGCCGAGAGTGAGCTTCATCCCCTGCTCAAGGCGTGTATCGCCCACTTCTACATCGTCTATGTGCATCCCTTCACTGATGGCAATGGTCGCACAGCGCGCGCACTGAGCTATATGATGCTGCTGCGCACGGGATATGATTTCTTCCGGTACTTCTCCATTTCCGGATTGATTGCAGAAGAACGCAGCCGGTACTACAAGTCCATGCGTCAGGTGGAGACTTCCGGCAACGACATGACCTATTTCATTGATTACTACTCTGCCATGCTATCGCGGAGTGTGAACAGGATGAAGGAGCATCTGCTGGGGCATGTGCTGACGGAGAATCGCATCAAAACGCTGGAAGCAACCGGACGGCTCAATGATCGTCAGATCAGGGGCGCGCGCTGGCTGCTGGAAGGTAAGCCAAGGCAGGTCACGGTAGACGCATGGAAGAAGAAGTTCAGGACGGCGATGGAGACTGCACGGCAGGATCTTCTGTTGCTTTGCGAGGAAGGTTTGTTGGAGAGAAAGCTGGAAGGTCGGAAGGCGGTATTTACCATTCGGCACGAGGAATGATGCCATGCCTAAACAAAACCTCTTTTGTTTACCGGAAGCTAATGTCTGATCCAACAGAGGTATCGTTGATCCAGTGCGGATTTTTCGGCTCAATGGTGGTTGCAGTCATTTGCTCCGCTGCAGATTGGCTACTTTACTTTGGATTCTTCTTGTTCATTTTCAGCCAGTAAGCAATCAAGTAAGGTACTGATCGTAAGATAGGGCAGATTTCCTGCCTTTGTACATATGGGACCAAGGGGGGACGACGAATATGATCGTTTTGCCGTTGTGTATTCTGGCTATGGCAGAAGGCACGGATCGGGATTACATGGAATGGCTTTTTCGGGAGCATTACCGCTTGATGATGGCAACGGCTTGGCGCTTCGTCCGGCAAAGTTATGACGCAGATGAGATTGTTTCAGAAAGCCTAATGGCACTGTACAGGAAAATCGACAAAATACGTCATATGAAACAAAACAGTCTAAGACTGTATATCATCTCAACAGTCAGAAATACATCGCTCAACTATCTAAAAAAACACCAGAGAATGAACAGCCAGTTCTTCCATGTATCAGATATGGTTATTGGACAACTCCCCAGCGAGGAAAACTTGGAGAAAAAAATTGTTCTATCCGAAGAACTTGATCAGGTTCGCATCGCGATCCGCCAATTACCGGAACGTGAGCGAATGGCCGTACAGCTCAAATTCGAAATGAATCTGACGGATGCGGAAATTTCGGAGATCATGGGTATCAACGCAGACAGTGTCAGGAGGTATATTTATCGAGGCAAAGAACATATCAGACTAATGGTTTATCAGGAGGAGAAAAGCGATGAATAAAAATCGTTTAAACTTCCCAGAAATTCAGGATACGCATTTGGATCAGATGATCCGATTGGCTTTTGAGCAAGAAACCGCATTATGGGCGCAGCAGCTGATTGCAGAAAGCGAAAAACCGCTGACATCAGAGCAGCAGGAGCACGTTGATCGAATGTTGGTACGAATGATGGTACAGATTGACCAGGAAGAGCGCACTGTGCGCCGCAGAAACAAGATCGCTCGCATGAAAAGAATGGTGCCACGGCTTATTGAGGTGGCCGCCTGTATTGTGCTGATCATCGGAATTGCAGCGCCGTTTGCCATTGCCAATGTGGAATCTATCCGTTCGGCTGTGATGAAGATGCTTATTCGCATTGACTGGGAAAAGGGAGAAATGCAGATGAATCTGGTGGAAGATGACAGCGCCGCCTTTGACGTGCCTGCACAATGGCCGGGAGAATACTTCCCATCGTATCTGCCCCAAGGCTTCGAAATGACATGGAAGAGTTATGCTGGCGGGAATCTGTGCATTGAGTATACATCCGAATCTGGCATGCAGGTTATCAGCTTCAGTGAAATGGATGCCAAAACCACACAGGTTAGTGGTATTGAGGGTGCTATCGTTTCTTATATAGACATCAACGGACACGAGGCCGTCATGATTGAAACAGAACATCCTGAAAACGAAGCGGACTATTTCATTGGTATCACATGGGATCATGAAGAAAAGTGGTTTAGCGTGAACACCAGTGGGATTTCGAAGGAAAAAACCATCCAAATTGCCCAAAGCGTAAAAAAAATCATTAAAAAGTAAAAAATCTTGTCTCATTTTATCCTCCTTAGTTGTTTCTTATAATGAGAACCAATTAAGGAGGCTTTTTTATGAAACTGTACCGTCTCATGGTAAGCATTCTGTGCATGGCATTACTTATGGTGCTATGCCTGCCTGTTGTCTGCTCAGCAGAAATCACACCTTTTGCGGAAGCTGGGAACGTAATCCAGGCCTGGATGGACTTTTCAGGCAACATGGTCAATGTTGGAGGTAAAGTGGTAAAACTTAAAGCGGGTTGTACGGCAAAGACAACTGTCTATGTGCAAGCCAAAAGCGGCAGTTCATGGATAGCAAAGACTTCTGGCAGCGGCAGTCGGGAAGCCAGTGCCTCTTACACAGCCCAAAGAGGTACAGAATACCGTGCCTATGCCATTGCAAAGATTTATGACAGCAACGGAAAGCAAGTCGATACGCTGAAAGGTTACAGCAGCTCTAGCACTTATTAATATAAGTGGCTATTGGCATTCTTATAGGCAGCAAGATGTATTGGCAAACGCTATAATCTCAAATTACCGGGTATCTGCAATTTAGAAACCATATATGTTTGCACTCAAATGGGGAATTCCGCTCAACTATACAGAGCACGAAAAAGGGGGGGGATACCGTTGGGTATAGATAAAATGCATTTGATGTAGGCAACATGAAGTGTAGGCACATAAACAGATCTGTGGAAAAAGGGACATTTGCTCGGAAAGGAAGGTACCAACATGAAGCGCATTATTACCATTCTGATGCTTGTGACCATGCTTGTGAGCGTATGCGCAACAGCGTTCGCGTATGACTCTAACAACCTCGTAATGAATGATGATGGCTGGAAAGGTGGCAGCTATTACCAGCGAGTTGCATCTGGGAGCTTCTGGAAAGCAAAATACAAGTCTGGAGCTACGTCCACGTCTACAGTCTATCTGTACAGGAAGGGATATGACCGGTGCACCCCCAAATATGCTCTCTCCAAGGGAACAGAAAAAACCGGACTGAATTACCTGTCGGGACAAGCAGTGACGGGCGACTACTATAAGATTGTTGGCAGCGGAACGCCTGGCAAGTCGTACTCCTATTATTTTAACCCGTAATTTAGCCTGGCTGACCCTGTGCAATCATGTACAGGGTCAGCTGTTATTTAGTGCATCAAGCACGGGGAACAACCATAAAATAAAGGCTTCTACACACTCGGCATCAGGAAATATGAGTTAGTGACAGGGGGCGACGCGATATGGCAACTGAAGAAGCCGAAGACAGATTTTCAAAACAGAACGCCGCTCATAATGAGGCAGAATATGGACTGAAATGAGCAGTTTTCTACTCGATTTAAGGAGGATCCTATGAAAAAAGCAGGCGTTTTGCTATGCTTGATGTCGCTGATGGTATGGGGATGTTTTTCCTGCGTGGCAGAAATCCTGGTTCGAGATGGCCATGTGACAGGCGGAAAGGACATAGACGGAAAATCTTTTACCTATGACTTTGCTCTGCCTGCAGAAATCAAGCATGTCAAGCAGTATAAGACCGAACTGATAAGCATGAATCTTTCCCATGTGGCATCTGTTCTTGAAGATTATACCCAAAAGCCGCGTTCAGGCGATTCGTGGGGATTCATGAACAGCAGCCAATGGCCTTGTACGAATTTTTGCTACTTTGAGCAGAATGGAAAGTATGCCTGTGAAGGCAGTTACTACTACGGGCCGAGCAAGCGGATGGAAGGGAAACGTTATGAAGAGGCTATCAATACAGTGTCTGCCTTATTGAAGGCGCTCCATGTAACGGAATTTGAATCCCCTTTCTACGTGTATACATCGCAGTGCCGTTCCGCAGAGACGATCTTTGAACCCATCACATCAGAAGCAGACTATATTCGCGTCAAGGATATCCCGGAATCCGTCGTTCAGGAATACTACGAGAAGGAAGCACTGGGCATAGATCGTACTATGGTTGTCGTACGCTTCCTGATCGATGGAATTCCGCTATGCATCAGCGATACATCGCCTCATGCAAAGGAAGGTGACTTGGATGAAGTGACTGGCGCGGCAGGGATATTCATGCTGAATGAAAACGAAGAAATAATCCGCGCGCAAATCCGCAATTATGTTCAAGTGGTTGATGCCAGAGAGGACACCCGGAAGATTTTGCCGTGGCAAGACTGTATTGATACCATCGCTCAGGGAACGAATTTGGGCGAGCGGGTGACCATTACAGAAGTAGAATTAAATTTGTCTTTGGGAAAAAACGGCATGACTTACCCGGTTTGGAGATTTGCAGGCTATTCAGATCTAACCTTTCTAAGAACATTGAATCCCGAGGTCGTCATCAACTCCTCTGACTTTTCGTGCTGCGTAGACGCCTACACAGGACAATGCCTCTATTACTGATGCGTAAAAAAGGAAGGGAGTATTCATCATGAACGACATGACGGCTCAATTACGCAGGGGAATCAAGAGCACAGGCTTCGTGATGGCCGTCGTGCTACAACTCTTTGCATTGACCTATGTGCATATGGATGCAGGCCTATTCTGGCGTGATCCGCTGGAATACTTTCGATGTGGAGATTTCTATTACACCTTTTTTATTTCCACAGAACAGGGATTACATTGGTTGGCTGTGCCCATTGTTGCAATATTACCGATGGGATTTGTTTTTGCGGACGATCATCAATCAGGATATATTAATCTAATTTTGTACAGGCAACGCAGGAGAAACTATGTTGTTCACCGGGCCATTGCTGCCTGCTTGGCGGGTGCAGTTGCGATGTTAACGGCTTTGCTCCTATATACCGGTTTTATTGCATTGGTCACACCGTGGACGAATGAAGGAACAGGATGGCAAGAAATAGCCATGATCGGCCCCTATGGCTGGAGAGCGTCATCCGACTATTTTTACGTTCTCATATTCGAATGTTTTGGGCGATTGGCGCTTTCTGCTGTGATTTGGACTCTGTACGGGCTGGCACTATCCAACATATGGCGGAACCGGATTTTTATCATTGTCGCGGTGATCGCCACAAATCTCTTCTTGGAGAGCTTTGTTCCTGCTCGCATGGGAATTATGAACAGCCTTTCCTATTTGCAGATTCCACAATGCGGCACGGACCAACCGCTCACCATTTCTCTGCTGAAGCAACTGATTTATTTCTCAGCCGCATTAGTACTATTCATAATTACTGCACTGTTTCGTTTTTCTCCCCCAATGCGTCAATGGATAGAAAGACTTCGACAGCTCCGATCTAAAGGGATCAGTCAGCAGCCTCCCATCTGTTTGTGGACAGGGCAGCTGAATGGCACAGCACTGGGACGATTGGCGGCAGAGCTGCGATGCTGCTGCACGTTTCAGACATTGGTGTGGAGCGCTGTTACTGGATGTTTTACAGTGTTGTTATCAAGCAGCGCACAACGTGCCCGATTCAGCGTAGGCGATGTGCTGCTGGAGTGTTATGGCGGCATGGAATGGGCCTGTCCTCTGGTCAGCTTTTCAGCGATCGCTCGATGGACCATGCTCTTGTTGCCGCCCATGTTAGGTGTGGCACTTAACATAGAGAGAGAAATGGGCACACGTTCCTTTATCACTATGAATCGGTACCAATCAAAGACAGCTTGGTGGACCTATAAGGGGGGCGCATTGTTAATCTATGTGGTACTCAGTGTAGGTGTCATGCTGATGGCGACAACGCTGGCGGCTTATGCAGCGGGTGCACAAGGCTTTGCGGTATTTGGTGAAGACGCACAGGGATTTTCTGTATTGCGCACGGATATCGTGTGGATGGCGATGATCTTATTCGCTGGTCATGTGTTAATGCTTACCCAGTTACAGATCTTAGTGCATAGCATCAGCAATGATATGCGTTTAGGGATCCTGTGTTACATTGTTCCTGTTGTTCTATCGGCTATGATGGCCTCAAACGTCGATCATTTGTGGAATGAACATATTCCATACAACTGGGGAATGATTTTAAGAACAGATCTTTTTTCGATCAACGGGTATTATATAGAAGACATGAACGGTCTCACAGAATGGCTTCCTCAATGCTGTTTACCATTGGAAAAGGCGGTAGGTTATCAAATCATGGCAGCTACAGCACTGTTTGCCATCAATCATATCGTTATGCGTTTGCTGAACATAACGAGTAGAAAACAGTCCGTATAACAGAACGAGCATAGGAGGAATAGCTATGTGCATTGTGTTGGATCATGTAACAAAGCGATATGGATGTCAAACGGTTCTCAGTGATGTCAGCATACAGTTTGAATCAGGAAAAATTCACGGCTTAATTGGGCGAAACGGAAGCGGAAAAACACAGTTATTCAAGGTTATATGCGGGTATGTGGTGCCAGACGCAGGGACTGTGACTGTACACGGAAAACAAGTCGGCAAGGATGTAGATTTCCCACCCGATATTGGTCTGTTGATAGAAAGCCCAGGCTTTTTAATGAATCACAGTGGTCTTTTCAATTTGGAATTGTTGGCAGCCATCAATACGAGATTGACCCGCAATGACCTAAGGAATGTGATGAGCCAAGTGGGGTTGGAGCAGGCAATGCACAAAAAAGTAGGAACATATAGCCTCGGTATGCGCCAAAGACTCGGCATTGCTCAAGCGATCATGGACAATCCTCAAATGGTTATTTTGGACGAACCCTTTAATGGTCTTGATAACGAGGGTGTCATTGACATCAGAAAATTGCTATTGGAACTTAAGAAAAGAGGAAAGACCATTCTGATAGCAAGTCATAATCCTTACGATATTGATGCGCTGTGTGATACAGTGCATAGGATGGATGCTGGCATGATGACACAGTAATCTGCTAAGAGAGAAGAAGACACGTACAAAAAAATAGGAGAGGCAATTTAACATCGGACGCCTCTGAAATTGAGCGACAAATTGGGCAAAGCTGCTCAACTGCTCCTTCAGACTAATCACAATGTAGTTTATCCGATTATCTTGCCGGTCGAAAACGCAACTTGAAGGTCTTAAGTATAAAGAAGGGACTATTTGTAAAATGAGAAAATTATGCATTTGCTTTTTCCTTTTTTTGATGTTGCTTTGTTGTGGCATCAGCAAAGCCGAAATGAAAAATCAGACATTGAGTCTGCCGAATCATGAGGATGAGATTATTTCTGTGGTTGCGATTGAAGACACTCTATATTTGTCCGGACGAAATGGATTATATTGCATCAACAAGGATGAAGCATCTCCCGTTTGCATTGACGGGATTACTGGCATAGGAGACGGCGACTTGAATCGTGGTTATCCAGTAAATGCAATCGAATATCTTTTCTCTATGCAAGGAAGGCTCTATGGCTTAAGCACCGCATATGGTATTGTATATGAAATTATCATTGAAAACGGAGTGGGACGGACTGAAGAATTGATCCGGCTGGATTGGAATGGAATGGTTGGACAGACGGACAATTATGCATATGCCCTAACATGGGAAAGTATGTACTATCTCAATGACCATCTTTACATATTGGGATATGATCTTAATGATGATTTTGATTATCTGCATCCCATGCTTCGGGTTTTTAATTTGAAAAATGGAGAACAACGCAAAACAGAAGTTCCTAATGCACAACACATTTTAGGGCAAAAGAATGACGAACTCGTTTTGATGATGTATGATCGGGAAGCTGAGATAAACGCTTGGGAAGAAGAACAGTTTTGTCCGGCGATTTATCTTTGGGATCCTGGCACGGAGAAAATGATTTACCTGTTTGATATGAATACTCGTGATGCCTATGGAATTCTTTATCATGAGGATACAAATGCGGTATATTACATTGATAACGGAAAGCTGTATATGTGTTCGGCTGATGAAAAGATGAAACAGGTTGCATATGTCTCAATGTCGTATGTTTCGGGATTGAATGCGTGTTGGTTAGGAAATAAGTATGTTTGCACCAGCACAGATATGGTTGATATTCGCTCCACCAATCCCAATGATATGCCTTCTTCTTCTTTGATGCTTTATAATTCGACTTTAGATAGTCCAGAAAACATCGCATTTATTAAACAGCATTCAGATATTCCGTTGGAGGTTTCAACAGAGTATTATGACGATTCCATCAGTTTGGCGCAAGCACTTATCTCTGGGATAAGTAAAGCTGATGTTTTCTTTATCAATGCTAAGGATTTAGATTTTACTTCTGTCATCAAAAAAGGTTATTGTCTTGACTTGACGCAGCATATGCGGCTTACGGAAGCTGTGACCCAAATGTATGACTTTGCTCAACAGGCTGTCATGATGGATGACCATATATATGCACTTCCTGTTTCTGTTACAGGCCAGGGATGGGGAATTGTATCGGACTCTTGGCAGAAAGTTGCTGCGAAGGAACCTCATACACTGACAGCGCTCTGTGATTTTATTAATAATTGGGCGCATCAGTACGCAGAGGAATATACAAATTATGTAGTAATTGAAGATGTGGATAACTATAAAAGAGAATTAACTAAAGTGGCATTCGAAATGTACGCTGATTATTATGCTGCTTCTGATATGCCACTCACGTTAGATTCGGATCTTTTTCGTAAAACGATGAAAACCGTCTCACAAATAACAGACGAGTTGGACGTGATGATATCATCAGAGGATGATAGGTTTGAACTGTGGGAAAAGACTGCGTTGTTTTGCAGAAGAGATGACATATTAACACCAGGCAAGAGGGACTTCATTCCGTTTGAATGCGCTCTTGAGGAAGGGCTCCCCTTTATCATTAATGCAGATATTGTGGTAGCATTTATCAATCCCCGATCTCAAAACATTGAGGCTGCGATACAGTATTTGATTTCGTATGTGGATAATATGGATGCAATCGAAAAGATCAAGCTTTATCCAGACTATCATACACCCATTGAGGATGCTTCCTATGTCAAGCAGGTAGAAGAATGGGAAACCGAAATAAAAGTGATTGAAACGGCGTTAGTTGAGGCTGAAGATGGATCGAAAGCAAAGCTTGAAGATCGTTTGGCTACGCTTCACATGCTTTTAGAAGATAAAGAGGAACGCAGGTATATGGTTTCAGAAGATATGATTCGCAATTACCATGAGCTTGCTACGCATGTAATTTTCAGCAATCAAAGCATTCTGTATGGAAACGGAGATAATGCTGAAGGGGTTTTCAGCGACCTTCTCAATCGGTATATTGAGGGACAGATTGATCTAGAACGCTTTATTAAAGAAGGCGATGAAAAGCTCCGCATGATTCAGAACGAGTAATTTCGAAAGCTTACCCGCTGACGAACCAATCTTGCTGCATCCAGCGGAATCTGAGACTGCCGTACATGGCCGTTGGACTGCTTAACCAGTGGGTGAAACATCCGATTTATCTCGGGAAAAGTCGGATCCAGCAAGGAGATCAGGCCGTTGCGCAGCGTCACACTGGTGGTCAGTGTCCGCTCATACAAACGACACTGCATTTTCAGAAGTTGGCGAAGTTCGTCCTCCGCGGAGTAAGGCTTTAGTTCTGTCCAGAAGGTCAAGGCGTAGTTGGCGATTTTCAAAGCGTCGGCACGGTCCGTCTTCACGCGCTGAATGGAATTATCATGAAAGTCATGAATCGTAACAGTCAAATAATCCGTGTCTAGTTTTCACAGTGAAGAGCTGCTACACTCCACATAGGTGCACCGGACACCCGCACTTTTTGTCCATAGTGCAAAAAGTGTTATCCTTTTTTGAACCGAGTGCGGATTATTGGGTTTTAGGCAGATTGCGAATCCCGTTTTCTCTTTGTCGGAGTCTTTGGCTTCTCGTTACCTGGCGGAGCCTGAGCCATTGGTGCATTCAGGCGTTCCCGGATTTCATATCGTCGGTATTTTTCCGACCATGGCATCATTTCCGACATGTATTTCCGTCCTTTTTCATAGAGATATTTCGGCATTTGTTCCATCAGATATTTCAGATAATAGTAGGGATCTGCGCCGTTGGCCCTGGCGGTTTCAATCAACGTCTGAATCATGACGGAGGATTCAGCGCCGGACATCGTAAGACTAAAGAGACTGTTGCGTCTTGAGAGTGCCACCGGCTTGACGCTTCTCTCGCAGGCGCCATTGTCAATGGGAATGCTCCCGTCCTCCAGAAACCGCCGTAGGCAAGTCTCCTGATTCAGTGCATACCGAACCGCATCCCGGAGTTTCTCGCTGACAAGCGGATTTTTCAGATCAATCGTTCGGATATATGCAAAGAAGGCATCCACCTTGGGCTTAACTTCCTTCAGCCGTCGGTTTAGCCGCTCTGACGTGGAAAGCTCCTTCAGCGGATTTTCGGCCAGATAAATGTCGCGGATCAGAAAGATTACTTGGATTTCCGGCAATTGTTTGACCTGTTCCTCTGGTAGCCCTTTTACATTCAGAACCAGTGCAGCTTCCACAAACCGGCGCCTGCAGTGCATCCAGCAGCCGGTAAGAACCAGCATTTCCAAGCTTTCATCCGCAAAGGCGGGATAGGCTCCATATGCATCGCATGTCAGATAGATCAGTTCCAACAGGGTGCCATAGAACGAACGCAGATGGTCCGCACCCCGTGTCTTCTCATAGCAATAAGCTACAATCTGAGGCCCTTCGGAAAACTCTCCGGATCGGTGAACCCAGATAAAGCTCTTCGCGCCGGGCTTCCTTTCATCCAGGACGACCTGCCAGTAGGTTTCATCGCAGTGCTGGTAGCGATACGATTTCAACAGACTGCAAAGATACTCGTAAACTGAAAGCAGATGCGTGTGAGCCACATACCCAATCCAGTGGGACATGGTCTGGCGGGACAGATTAAATCCGAAGCGGTCCGGATCAAACTCCTGCCGATACAGAGGAAGATACATGTGTTTCCAGTCCAACATAATCTGCGCCAGCAGCGAAGGAGATGCGACACTCTTCGGAATCAGCGCATTTTCCGTTGGAATTCTCACCAATTGGTGCTCCAACCCGACGGATACAATCGGCGTGTACGTCACCTTCAGGTAAGTGCTGCGACGAATCAGCTCCACCTTCCGGTCTTCTTTCCAGTAGGCGAACCGCCAGTTTCCCTCTCCGAACCGCCTGTTCAGATCCTCAATATCGTAATCAAAGTAATTCTGAACCGGCAGCGCGGAAAGGTCGATCCGCTTTCTCTTCTCTCTGAGCCCAGAATCCAAATTCCCAAACAACGGAATGATTTCCTTCAGGCGTTTCCGGTTCTCCCGCCGAATGCCTTTTGTATCCTGCTCCCGGGCATCTTCCGCCAGGGGATCCTGTGGCTGCTCTTCGCTCACAACCTGGTTCAGCAGATCTTCCGTTTTCTCCGTGCTGCGGCCAAACAATTCATTTGTCTGAATGGTCTGAATTCCTGTCAGATGCATATTCTGCTTCCGCAGATTCTCATTCTCCTTACGAAGCCCTCTTACCTCATCCTTCATTTGCTGGTACTCGAGGGCCATGGCACTGCTGGCATTCCGGAATTCCTTCAGTTGAATCTCCAGCTCTTCTTTGGCAGCAAAAAGACCGACAGCAATCTCAGTGATTTCCGCCCCGTCTTTTCCCTGGAGGGTTCGACGAAAGGCTTCCATCGTTGCTGCCATCATGACGGCCTGCTCCTTTATTACAGATTGGAGAAAGGATTCCATTTATTCAGCGATCAGCCCTCGGATCTTCTGAATCGTATTGGCCATCCGCTGGTTCTGCTTTCGCAGATCGCTTAATTCCTTTTCCATTTCCGTCAGGCTCAGCCGCAGTCTGGTTGCTTCCGTTTGAGACTGCTCATACTGACCCTGGAGCTTGCTATACTCACTGGCGGATACTTGCTCTTCTCTCTCTTCTGTCTGCTTTTTCTTCGGCCCCCGCTTCCCGCAGGGCACAATCTCGCCGGTCGCAGGGTCCAGTTTTCCCAGCAGTTTCCTTCTCGATCTGGATTGTCCCAGTTCCGGAACCCAGTAGCTCTCCGATTCGTAAACATACGTGGTATCCGTGTCCTTGTGATATTGCTGGATAATGGCCATCCAGATCACTCCTCGTCCTAAATTCGAGGATATTATATCACTTAACTCGGGAATTGTCAACAACAATCGTTACATAACACCATTTATTTTGTAACTATCTCTCAGAAAAGGAAAGGAGTCGTAAAGTGTTGAATCTTGGGCCTTTGGAGGGGATTCGGCCTCCGCCTTTCTGTAGCTGCGAATGCTGGATTCAATGGCAAATCCATCCATCAACCGGTGATATTGTTCCATAGTTATGTCACGAGCCTCGTCAGGAGTGTTGGGCCACTGGAATTTTCCATCTGTCAGACGGATGGTGAGAAGACAGAAACCTATGCCTTCGAACACTAGCCCCTTCAGGCGGTCCTTCTTCACACCGCAGAAGAGGAACAAAGTTCCTTCCTCCAGCGGATCCAATCCATAGGCCAGGCGCACAAGCGCTGCCAGGGAATCCATTCCCTTGCGAAGGTCTGTGCGTCCGCATTATCCAAAATTCAGGATAAACCGGATTATCCTCATAAAATTTTTATCCTCATCTTTTACAGATGCATTGAAAATGCTCGATCTTCATCCAAAAAGATGAGGATAAATCGTCATCGCAATCCGCATAGCTTTGCAATCTCGTCGTCATTTTCCGGCCATTGTTGTTCTTCATTCACAGCCAGGGTTCCGGATTCCATTGCTTTTCGCATCATCTCCATAGAGGGGACAGCATAAATCCGTGTCGTTTCTGTAGATGAATGACCAAGAATCCGCGAAATGAGTTCCAATTCGACTCCGTCCTGATATAGATTTGTGGAACGTGTTCTGCGAAACATATGCGGATAAACGGTCTTGGGAAGTTCCGGATGTGTCGGGCGCAGTTCTTCCACATATTTTTTAATGATCCTTTCCACATTGCCAACTGACATCCTACCTTTGCAGCCTTTGATTTCCGTGTAGATAAAGGGTTGATCCGGATCATTCTTCGGATGAAAGAGCTTCAAGTATGCACGGATATGGTCCACTGTTTTATCCGTAATAGAAACAATCCGTTCTTTTTCTCCCTTGCCAAGAACACGGATATATGGGATTTCGGCATTCAGATTGATTGACCGCACATCCAGATCCAACAATTCCGATACGCGAATAGCGGAGTCATACAGCAGAACAAGAATTACCTGATCTCTTTTCCCCTTTTTCGTTGCCGGCGGTGCCGTTAGTAATGCGGCTATGTCATCCTTTGATATGGTTTCTCTCGTCAACTTCGGAGTTCTCAGGTGAGGAATGTGGGAAGCTGAAAGAGCAATGGACTGTATGGAAATATCCAGGTCTGCTGCGTACCACAAATAAGATCTTATTGCGGTAAGACGGTAATTGCAGGTAGCCTCAGAATTCCCTTTGCTGCGCAAATAGTCCAGGAAACCCAATAAAATCTCGTAAGTGCAGTCTCTGAATCGAAACACCCGGATCGTAGAATGAAGCGATTCTGTAATGTACCTTCTGAAAACAGTAAGTGCGTCCCGGTATGAGCGTATGGTGTTCTGACTCTTATGCAACTGTGTCGGCAGATAGTTTGTCAGGAAGTTGAGTGTTTTGGAGAAGAACAGCTCAGAAGGCTCATTCTTTTTCATCTGCAATCACCTCCGGAATAACAGATGAAGAAGATTTATCCTGCTGACGGATAATCTTGAAAGCTGAATCCACCTGGTGGTAATAGTAGAAAGTTTCATTCGGACTGGCGTGACCAAGGTAACGACTCAGGTATGGAAGCATTTCTTTCAGAGAAACACCCTGCTCCATCCAGAGGTTCATCCTTTTGATAACAAAGGTGTGTCGAAGACTGTGAACAGTTGGTGCCTTGTCACATGTAGCTGCAAAAGGGGTTTGGTTCCAGGCATTCCGAAAAACCATATCAATGGTTACGACCGGAAGCGGCCTATCCGGATATCTTCCGGGAAAGAACCATTCAGCCTGACAATTGTACCGGGAGCTGATTTTTTCATGATACTGCAGAAGAAGCTGCTTCATATCTGAAGCGAAATAAACCAACCGATCTTTATACCCCTTGGACTGCGTAATTCGAAGCGTTCCTGACTCAAAATCCACATCCTTTTTTTTGAGAAGGCGTGCTTCTGAAATGCGCAGGCCGCAACAATATATTAACCGCAGGATAATCCTGTATTCGAGTGCCAACCTCCGAAAGCTCGGGTTATTATGTGTTGGCTGTCTTTGGTCAATGCCCCTGAAAACAGAAATGATTTCTTCATCCGACAACACATGGGTTTTACTCTTTGATCTGTAGGAATAATTGCTTGGGAGATATGCTTCCAGACCCAGAGACAAAAGGAATAAACCAAACTGGCGGATAACGGAAAACCTGGAGCCGCTAGTAGTTTTATATTCGTTTTCTCTCAATTGGCCCCATTCCATGACCAGTGCACGACTGAGCGATGGCTCAGAAACACCTTTTTCACAGCAAAACTGGTCAAAGTGCTTTAATTCCCATTCTTCATGTTCGTAAACAAAACCAATTGATCTTTTTTTCTCGATAAACTGCTGGATGTAGGGGCCAAAGCAGCTGCCATACTGATATCCTGTTATTTTCACGCTAAAGCACCTCCCATGGAGATGCCTGCTTCCTCAAGTGACAACGAACACTCCTGGATTCTGCTCTCGTCAAATAGAAGATATTTCATGACACTGGTTGGATCGGTATGCCCGAGAGAATCCATGACTGTATCAATTTCCGCCTTGTTGCGAAGCAGATTTGTTGCAAAGGTCCGTCGCGTTACATGAAAGCCGCCTCCCTTGATTTTTTCTCTTTCCGGAAGGATCCTCCAGAGTGCCTTGCTGCATATCTTGGATGTCAAGAGACCGTGCGGGGCTTTTGTACGAAGAAAAATATGCTTGTCTTTGGAACAAGGCCTTCCATCTTTAAGATATGAATAAATCGCATTGCCAACATCCACAGGCATTGGCAGTTTGATCGCGACTTTGGTTTTCTGCATGACGATGGAAATCTCATGCTTTCTCCAGTCAATGTTGGAAAAACATAGATGAGTCACGTCTGAAGCACGGAATCCCATCTTTAGGCCCAGCAGCACAATGGCAATATCTCTGAGCTCTATGGGACTATGATGTGTCTTACGGAATAATTCGATTCTGGAAATCTGGTCCGGTGTAAGGACATCTACAATCTTCTCCACAGGTGCTGATCCTGCCATGAAGCAATTGTATAGACCGTGCTTTTCAGTATAGCCATGGTCCTCCAGGAAATGCAAAAATCCACGAAGATGCACAAACCGTGTGGCTACTCCACGAAATGTAGAATGTGAATCCTGAGAAACAAACTGATTTATTGTTTTTATAGACAATTGGCTGAAATTGTCCATACCGGACAGCACCAGATAACGACAGAAGATACTGCAGGAACAACGGTAAGGACGAATAGACCCAACGGCTCGACGCTCATTTCGCTTTTGTTCCAGGAAAGCTGACAATGGAGTCTTACACCATTCCGGAAGAAGGTCATATTGTGTCGGTGCATATTTGTATTTTCCGTCGGGAAGAATATCTCCTATTTCTGTGTATTCCAGATAACAGCTGAGAATCCGTCTCCAATGCTGCCAAGAAGATCCCAATGTTTTCTTGACCTCTTCGAACCAAAGCCACATTATTTCTGGGTGGAATCCAAGTTCATTGAAATAAAGGAAAAGGTATAGTGCCGTCAGAGCATGTAAAGCAAGTTTCAATGTGGTTCCCACATATCCATGGTTCTCCAATGCCTTGATGAAATCCGGAATAGAATCCCGCACGTCAGAAAAAGGAAAATCCAGGCTCTCTTCACGTAATGATTCAACCTGTTCCCTTGCTTTTTCCGGGAAACATATGATGTTTCTTATATGTGGAAACAACTGATTATCCAGCAAATATGTGAAATTGGAATCACATAAACCGACGCTGCCCCAAAACGCTAAAAGGCGGCTCGCATATTGGCAGACAGTGAATTTGTTATTACGATTACTTCTCTGATTTGCCTCAATGAATTTGCAGATACACTGAAAATCGATTTCATCGATCTTTGTAATGCCGCAGTCCGATAACGCAAGGAGAAACATGGAACACTCTATTTTCGTAGTATCCAGTGTCCTTACTGTATACTGATTTTTACACTCACTGAGGTATCGATCCAACTCAATCTTTATTGAGAGCGGCAATTTTTCGTATGCTGATTTATTCTGATACAGTCGGCGGTCAGAGATGCTGCCGGTGGATGCCATTTCCTCAAGTTGAAAAACATACTGTTCCCAGAAAACGCATCTGTTACTTGAATACCTTGATTTTATTACTGAAAACCATGCATCTCGTACTGCCTCGTTATATTGTTGCCCGGTTGTTTGCAAGTACTCACCGAGGGCCGCGTAGCACTCTTGATGAGACTTGCGGCTGCTGGAACACATCCCTTTTTCTTTGAGAAAACTCACGACGTGGTTGACGGTCTTCTGATAATCCATGGTGGAATCACCCCTTTCAGTAATGATGATTCCATTATCCCATGAATATGATTTATCCTCATCTTTTTTGGATGAAGATCGAGCATTTTCAATGCATCTGTAAAAGATGAGGATAAAAATTTTATGAGGATAACCCGCAAGCCAGTATGACACGCTTGATTCCGCTGGCCTCCCTAAGCATTCCGGATCACCGACAGAATCGTGGAGAGCATCCGTTCCGAGACAGAATCTCCAATGTAAATCTGATACGGACCGATCCGAATCATGGCTTCCGGAGAGAAAGCTGTTTCCTGAGGCTGAACTGCCGGAGCTGGATGTGCGTCTTCCTGTGGTGTTATTTCACAAAAGACAGGAAGCGCCGGCATGATTTGGGAGTTGACTTCCCGAATCTGGTGCATCTGGCCATGAGGCGGGGCCGGAAGCCCAAGCTCCGGATTGTTTGTCAGAACATATTCGCGGATCTTCTTCTGCCAATGAAAGAACTGGCGCCGATCGATTCCTTTTTTTGCGCAGAATTCGGTCTTAGTCAGCCCGCTGCTCGTGGCTTCCTGGATAATCCCGGCCCACTTCTTCATCCGGACGCTCATGACGGCTTTGTCCAATTCAAAACGCCTCCCCGTGAGTATTGGATTCCTTCTAATCCATTCTACCCGGGAAAGCGTTTCAATCATAGACACAGATTTTTTGACGGTTACCATGAATCAGCATGGCATCGACAATTCTTACAAAGAACCCTGCGTTAACCAGCATCAATTCAATGGGTCGACAATAACAACTGGTGTGCTCCATTACTATACGGATTTCTCCGGGCAGAATGTGGAGACGTTGAACCAACGCATTCAATTCCCGGGATGTATGATTTACCCGAAAAGGGTGGTTCTACGATCACGCCCCCGGCTGCCGTAACAGGCCTCCAATACTGTTTTATCTGTATCCGGCAGCTTCTCTTTCAGCAGCGATTGGAACTTCCTACGAAACTTTGAAGATAGAACGCGGATGGGAAGCAGGGTAAACGTTTTACTTTTTGCACTTTGCTTGTTGGCGGCCCAGCCCCCAATCCCCTGTAATACAGAGCAAGCTCTGCGATTGTGAAGAATGCTGGCGTATTCTCTGCTGAGGCGCATGCTCCAAAACGCAAAAGTCCTATGCATGTTGTGCTTATTCAGCATTAGACAGACATAGAGCTTCCATTTATCGCTCATACCTCTCCGGTCTCGTCCTCCTGTTCTCCCGGATAAACTCCCGCTTGACGACCTCCAGTCTGCGAACCTCCTCTTTCTGCTGCTGCAGCTCATAATCCAGTAGGAACCGTTCCTTGTTCAGATGTTTTAGCGCTTCACGCCAGCCTTTGCAGTCGATTCGTTCACCGACCGCTTCCCAGCGCGCCAAAATGGCTCCCGTTTCCCGATACTTGCGCAGTTCGAACTCATGCTCCCGCTCATAGGCGCTGGCCTTGCGGCCGGATAGTTTGCTCCACACATTGTAATACCGCTGGCATTTCTTTCTATCTTCATAAGCGTTGATCCGTGCACCTATTGCGCTGGACAACTCTGCGTTTTCCTTCCGTCTGCTGCGCAGTTCGTAGAATTTTGCATTGGCCTGCTTGACCGCTTCTGCATAGGACGCGGCGTCGGTGATGTGGTAATCGCTCATGATGACCATCAGACCGGTCGCATCCTCCAGACGTCGATCCTTTCGGTTGGGCGGAACAGTGGATTCAAATATTCGGGAGGCCAGCACATAGCGCAAATACAGATTGGACACGTCTTCGCCCTGAGCAATCAGCGCCTCGTCCATCTTTTTCTCATACTGCGCCCAGGCATTCAGCCGCGTCAGCCGTGCCTCCATCTGCTCAAGCTGCTTGTTCTGCTCACGGATTTCACGGTTCTTTTCACCCACATCAGTACGGATGCCTCGCTTCTCCATCGCACGAGCTTCCGGGCCCTCATGCACCATGGGAATGCGCTCCCTGCCCTGCCGGGCATAGCTTCTGTGATCGACAAAGCCCCGCGTGAATCCTGCGTCCCGCAGCGCTTCATTGATGGCATCGGCAGCCGCTGCGCGCCAGATTTCAGCGTTGCCGCGATCATCCCAATCCACCGTGTTCTCCTTGTGCGTTTTCCAGCGTCCCATCTGTCTCGCGGGGATGCGGTTGCCGTTTGCGTCGAGATTGTATACCAGCCTGCTCTTGGGCGCCCAGCTTCCATCCTCCTGCAGGGCGCGCATGGTCAGCATGATGTGAGCGTGGGGATTGCCGTCGCCCTTGTCATGAAAGGCTACATCGGCGCACATCCCTTTATCCACGAAGGTCTTCTGCACAAACTTGCGGATGAGCGCGATGTTCTGCTCGTGCGTCAGCTCAGCAGGAAGCGCCAGCTCCACTGTGCGGGCCAGCTGTGCATCGCGTTTCGTTTCGCTCCATTCCACGCTGTTCCACAGCACATTGCGGTCGGCGTATTCCGGCGGCGCGTGCTCGGGCAGCATGACCTCGGTGTACACCACGTGACGCTTCCGGGTGTAGTCGTGGGTGGTGCCGTCCCACGTGTTTTCCTGCCGCGTCGCACTGATGTACGCGGACGCGGCGACAGCGGAACGTCCCTTGTTCCGCGAGATGATCTTAATCGGGCAGTGAAAGAAATCCAAGCGTTCCTCCTTTGCAGTGGCTCCCGCAGGAGCCGTATCGTATCCCGGGGTATGGGGCTTGCCCCATCGCGGACGAAGTCCGCAACAGTCCCGCAGGGCGCACGACATACGTTGCCGAAGGCAATGTATGTATAAGTGCGCATTTCTCTCCCCGAAATGAACCCAGGGACGCCCCGGTTGCCCCGGAACACCCCCGGCGTAGTCACCGGCCAGCAGCCAGCTCCTGCATGAATGCAGAGAACTGTGCGCTGTCCATCGTAATGGTCTGCGGAAAGTACGCCTCCATGATGGCTCCGTGTTCGCAGAGCCGGTGGTTGCGTGCCTTCCGTTTCTTCTCGTTTTCGCGATTCTCATGGAGGATCTGCCGGTGTTTAGCCTGCACTTCCTTCAGGGTTTCTTCGTCCTTCGGCATGTTTGCCATAATGGCGTCAAGATCAAGTTTCATAAAGTCTCCTGTTACTGCACCAAAATGATGAGAAAAGCCTTGTTTTCGCACCATTTTGGTGTAATATGTTCTTGGTGTTGTAAATGAGAATCACCACTTTGGTGCGTAAATGGGGTATTCTGCACCAAAGTGGTGATAGTTGTTAGCTGCCCATGAACTCAAAATCCATGACGCTGCCGCTGAAATCCGGCATCTCGTCATCAGATGAAGTTGCCGCCTTCAGGGGTGGATCAATTGGGACAGGCCTGGCTGTGGGTACGACAGCAGGAATAGTGGCCCCGGCTGCATACCCTGCGAGATAGGCAGGCAGCATCTGCTGGAGCTTGTCGGCTACTGCGTCGGCGGTACGTGCTACCAGCCGTTCCTCATCCTGCGCAGACAGGTGCGGCTGATCGCGTTCATAGGCATTGATCGCGTCCACAACGATACGGTTAAAGGACAGATGCGTCTGACGTTGAATGTCGTTCAGTTTCTGCCAGGCGGCACGTTCATCGGCAAAGCGCTCATCCAGACGCATGGTAAAGCGATGTTCACTCATCGATTCGCACGCTCCCTGCTCCACAGCATGCCGAGCGTCATGTACTCATAGCCCTTGGCAGAGGCATGCAGGTCATCAATAAAGATAACAGACTCCTTATCGTAGACACCGAAGTTCTTCACCAGGCATCCACCGCCGCCCATGATGTAGAGCGGCATCATTCGGGAATCATAGCCATGTGCGCGCAGGGAATCAAACAGTCCGGTGACATACCCTCGCACAATGCTGCGCAGCTGATCCAGGTATTCCTGACGGAGCCGAGCCTGTCCGGTGCGCAGATAGTTCTCGATGGTCTGTTCCGGCAGGTCGATGCCGTACTTGTCCATCATCTGCTTCTTCGCAGTCAGCACACACTGGTTGACACCCAGCACTTCCGTCCAGCAATGCTTTTCATCAGGCCTGCCGTTCTGGAGCTGCATGATATTCATGGTACCGTTACCGATGTCAGCCATCATGACAGTACCGGCGAAACCAACGAAGCCGTTGTTCCGCTTGTCATCGTCGATGATTCGCACCATGGCGGCGTAGCCCTGCGGGAAGATGCTGCAATCCACAAAGCTGATCCGATACAGCACATCGTTGAAGACATAGGCGACCTCGCGCTTACGCATCATGTACTGGCGATAGTCTTCACGCTGCCGACCCGTCCAGGTGGTGGGCAGACCGAGAGCAAGATGCACCTTTGCCTCAGTCAGCCCGTTGTACTTCAACTCACATGCGATGGATGCCAGGGTGAGAATGTAGAACTCCTCATCGGAGGTCTTGTCGGGGTTGTAGGCCTTGTGACCTTCGCCGATACGGTACCAGGTACCGTTCATCTCAAGGATGTCACCTTCAAAGATCGGCTTGTGATCCATGGCGGTCAGGCCGGTGGGGAAAATGGTGGATGCCGACTTCATGTTGCCGTAGCCTGCATCCACCCCAATGATCTTGTAATCCAAATAGTTTCGCATAGGTAGTCTCCTTCAAATATGTATTTGCCTTCGTGACCTCCGGGGCGGGATGTAATGTATATGATCAGGCAGCGCTATTATCGTCGGATGCAGTATGGTTGTGATCATCTGCATCTTCTGCCAGCAGATTGTTACGGATCAGTTCAATCAGCCGATCCTCATAAGTGACCTTCGCGTCGGGATCGCAGTAGACGTCCACGTCATAATGCGTATAGCCGAGGCGGCGGGAAAAAGAATAATTCGGGGTCTTCTGGTTAGGCATAGGGAATCCTTTCTCTATCAGTTTGGTATCAGCAGCGCATACCAAAGCGCTTTATGGGAAACGAGGGAATCAAAAAACGATCCCTGGTCGGCATATGAACCGATAGGAATCGTCATCAACGATATTCAGTTGTCATTTCGCTTCTTTCCTTTTTCACACTCCTTTGCCAGACGGGCTTCCTTCCGTTTGTTGCGTTCATGGATACGCCGATGCTTCAAGGCAGCCTCCCTTGCTTCTTCCTCCGGCGTAAGCTGGATAGGATTGGACGGGACAGAGAAAGAACCGATGAAGTTGAAATGCACTTCGATCTTTCGGGTGCGTTCACCATCTTTGTCCCGAACGGTTTCATGCACGATGACACGATCAATGAAGGCAAGCAGGTCTTGATCTGAAAACTCTGTCTGGTTTCGGTATTGATGTACCAGCTGTAGAAAACGATCGGCATGATTGCTTTCCGTCTGTAGAAGCTCCAGCTGTCGTTCGTATTCGCTATGCTGCGCTTCAACCAGGGCAAGCTCGTTTTCATAATCAGCCGAAAGAGCATCATACCTGCTTTCCGGGATTCGCTCCAGCGCATAATCCTCATACAGCTTTTTCAGCAGCCGATTCAGTTCACCCTTCCGGCGCTCTGTGGCTGCGATATGCTTCTTCAGCTGCTTGGCAGCATCCGAGGGCTTATCCGTCTGATGCAGATGGTGGAGAAACGCAGCTTCATCCTCTGTGGCGTACTGAATGATCGCATGAACAGCATCGGAGGCCAGCGCTCGGAGTGCAATGCCGCTGAATCCGTTCTTGACACACTCGACCTTACCAGAGTTCATTGCATTGTTATGGGTGGAGCATGAGAAGCTATCATACTGCTTTGTGCCGTTCTTCAGCTTGGTTGTCTGATAAACGCAATGCATCGGCGCTCCACATTCGGCGCAATACAGCTTATCCTTCCAGGGTGATGTGATCGGTGCGGGGCGTGACACCTTCCTGCGGTTCAGGGTCTCATGTGCCTTATCCCATGTGGCAGGATCAATGATCGCTTCATGAGTGCCGACAAAGGTCACGCGCTGATCTTCGGCGGTTTCACGGCGCTTGCCTTTGTATGAATCCTTGCTCGTTTTGAAGTTCACCGTCTCACCGAGGTACTCTCTTGCGTTGAGCAAAGACATGACAGAGCCGCGTGACCATTCGTAGGGCGAGGTCTTCTTGCTGATTCCCATGGTGCGATTACCTTTGCCCTGCTGGGCGAAGTACCATGCAGGGGTAACACGCTGTTCCTCGCGCAGGGTGGCCGCGATCCTGTGAGGATTCATGCCATCTGCCGCCAGCTGGAAGATACGGCGGATAGTATCCGCAGGGATCGGATCAACGAACCATTTCTGCGGGTCTTTGGGATCATGGGTATAGCCAAAGTTCGGCGTAACGCTCAAATGCTTGCCGGATTTGCCCTTGGCATGAAAACCGATCTTTACCCTGCGTGACTGATCGTGCAGATACATCTCGTTGAACACGTTGAGGATCGGCGCAAACTCATTGCTGTCGCTGCGCTGATTATCCACATTGCTGTCAATGGCGATGAAGTGAACCCCCTGTTTGCCGAAGTACACCTCAGAGTAGAAACCGGTTTGCAGATAGTCGCGTCCGACGCGGCTCATGTCCTTCGCGATCACGGTATCGATCTTCCCAGCTTCCACATCTGCTATCAGCTGTTTCCAGGCAGGCCGATCAAAGTTCGCGCCACTCCATCCGTCGTCTGTGTAGTCATGGCAATTGGTATAGCCATGGTCATCCGCATACCTGCGGAGATAGGTCTTCTGGTGCGCAATGGAAACGGAATCGCCGTAATGATCGTCATCACGGGAGAGGCGTTCATACAGCGCGGTCCATTTCGTTTTGCTCAACGGCGTCATGCTGCTTTTCCTCCTGGTGCTGTTTTTGTGCGGCCACCTTGGCCTTATGCCTTGCATAGCGTATCTTGCTCGCTTCGCGCTTCTTGCGCAGAGCTTCTGCAGCGGCTGCTTCTTCTGCGGACAGTTCGGGCTTCGGCACCTGGAAGCTGCCGATGAAGCGGAGAATGATCTCGACCCTGATATGCCGTTCGCCGTTGATCTTCTGCGGTGCATGGACGAGGATCTTATCTACAAACTCATAGATCATGGGCGTGGTCAGTTCTTCTTCGTCAATGTACTTCTTTGCCAGGGCAATGAATGCTTCGATGTTTTCGGTATTTGCCTCATAGGAATCCAGGTCGTGCTGGTCTGTCTCGATCAGGGTAAGCAGCTGCGCCTGTTCTGCTTCGTAATCAGCAAGCAATTCATCAAAGCGCTTCTCAGAGATCTTCTCCATCGCATAAGCCTCGTACAGCTTTTTGATCAGCACGTTCAGCTCTTCGCAGCGCTTTTTCGCTTTTTTGAGGCTCGCTTTCAGCTTTTTGGCGTTCTCGGTATGACGCAGCTGACAGGCATCGCGTACCTTGCGCTCAAATTCTGCTTTATTTTCAATCGCATATTTGCTTGCACTGCGGATGGCGTCATGCAGCAGCGTGCGGACATTCCGGGTGCTGATGGAGTGACTGACGCAGGTCTGCGTTTCCCTGATCCTGGATTGCATATAGGTCGAGCAGTTGTATATGTCAACCTTGAAAAGACCATCCTTCTTTTCGCCGCAGCGATGATTGTACATCCTCGCGCCGCATTCGGCACAGTACATCAGGCCGGTCAATGGATTGGCTTCGCCCAACGTGTCAGTACGCTTTTTGCTGCACAGCGCCCGTTGCGCCAGCTCCCATTCCTCCTTGGTAACGATGGATTCATGCGTGTCCTCAAAGATCACCCATTCCTCCGGCGGTTTCGCACGGCGTTCATCCTTGAAGAAGCGCTTGCCGCTGCGGAAGTTGACAGTGTGTCCCATGTATTCGGGATGGGTCAGAATCCTGGTTACGGTTGCACCGCTCCAGTCATGTGAGCGTGAGGAATCGACATAATCCTTCCGCATCCCATAGTCATGCTGTGAAAAATGATGACCAGGGTTGTCCACACGTTCCTTCGTCAGAATCCGTGCGATCTCATAGGGACCATGCCCATTGCAAGCCAGATCATAGATCCGGCGTACAACCATCGCGGCTTCATCGTCGATCAGCCAGTGACCTTTCTGTTCCGGATCTTTCCGGTAGCCATAGATACAGCCGTTGTTGGTGGGCAGACCGGCATGTCCCTTCTGCTGATAGGCTGCGGTCATTTTACGGGACTGGTCGCGCAGGTACCATTCGTTCATTACGTTCAGGATCGGAACAAACTCGCCGCTTTCGGGATTGATGTTGTCCACACCATTGGCAATGGCGATGAATCGGACGTCGAATTTGCGGAACATGATCTCGGTGTAGAAGCCGGTCTCCAGATAGTTTCTGCCGATACGGCTCATGTCTTTGGCAATCACTGCGCCAACCTTGCCAGCCTCAATGTCTGCGATCAGCTGTTTCCAGCCTGGACGATTGAAGTCCTTGCCGGAGTAGCCGTCATCCGTATAGTGCTGGCAGTTGGTGAAGCCATGCTCGGCAGCGTAGTTCAACAGATACGACTTCTGATTAGTAATGGAATTGGATTCGCCCTGCAATTCATCATCGCGGGACAGCCTTTCGTATAGAGCCGTGATCATCGGCTCGGTATTGGTAGTCAATGTGTTTTACCTCCTGGGGATAGATTCGTATTTTTATCCCTTCACAGATAGGACAAAAACGCCTCGATTTCGGAACTGTTTTTGGAAAAAGTTTTGAAAACCCGAAAGTTTTTCTTTGCTTTCACTTATAGGAGAAATTCGGGCATTTTATTCAACATTTTTGAAGAGGAATTTTTGAAAACCTCCAAGTTTTTTTCAGCCTTCATAGTATAGGGCATGAGAAGGCCCGAATGTTTCCATCGTTTGCAACTTTTTTCAAATTTTCTTCGCTATCGGTTGTCGTATGATTATACGAAGGAAAAATGAGATAAGCCCAAAATGTGCGCATTTTGCAATTTTACATCGTGGATGGCATCCAGAATTGCAAAATCGCAACAGCAGCGAAATGAGTTTCTACCTACTATAATGTAAAAACCAGGAGCATCTGCCAGCACCATTGGGAAGGTCATGTCGCAGATTGCTCCTGGTGTCCCGGAGCATCAGGCGTAGATCAGTTCATCCAGGATGGTTTCCTCGACGCGATGCTTGATGCTGTTCATTCGGGCTAAAATCCAAACTTAAAAGAAATC
>DEFL01000070.1 GCA_002350845.1 Christensenella sp. UBA2853 | reverse complement strand
TGGGCCTCCTTATATTTAGTGTCTATATTATATCATAGGCGCTAAATAAAATCAACCCTTTGGATGCCGGAAAATGGCTTATTTTAAAGGAAACTTGGTGTTTACATCGGCTGATTTTGGTGCTTATTGAGTGGCCATTACACGGATTTTAGGATTCAATTCAAGCTGCAAAGGAAGTGGGTGAACTATGATGCGTGAAATGGCAACTGCACGGAAAACGCTTCGGATCGCACTTTTCTATCTGATGCTGCTCGTCATCGTTTTGTTTACGGTTCTTCCTTTTTTGTGGATGCTGTCTTCCTCGTTCAAGGGCTCGGAAGCGATCCGCACAATCCCCATCCGTTGGATACCGGAACATCCTACCCTGGAGGGGTACCAGAGGGTATTCAATATGCAGGGATTCTCCTTTGCCCGCTCCAGCTTGAACAGTCTTCTCCTGGCTATTGCCTGCACCATCGTTGCGGTGAGCTCCGCAGCCATGGCGGCCTTTGTGTTTGCCAAGCTGCCTTTTAAAGGGAGCAATAAGCTGTTCGGCCTGTACCTTGCCACGATGATGATCCCCGGCACCGTCACCATGGTTCCCAATTACATCATTCTGCGCATGTTGGGTTTGCTGGACACGTATACCGGGCTGATCCTGCCTTCTCTTGCAAATGCCTTCGGCGTCTTCCTGATGCGCCAAAGCATGATGAGCGTCAACGACGCCTATATGGAATCTGCTTATTTGGATGGCGCTTCGCTGTATCGTATTTTCTTTCAAATCATGCTGCCCATGGTGATGCCAACACTGTCTACGATGGTTCTGTTGTCCTTTATGGGCAGCTGGAACAGCTACCTGTGGCCATTGATTGTCCTGACTTCCACGGACAAGCAGACGCTTCAGGTTGTATTGGGCAATATGAACGGAATGTATAAGAACAACGAGCATGTGCTGATGGCAGGCGCTGTCCTCACTATTCTGCCAATCCTGATTGTTTATCTGGTCTCACAGCGTTATGTGGATCAGGGCATCAGCCTGGGTGGATTGAAATGATCCCTGCCAGGAAAACAAACTGAATGTAAACGCTGCGCGCGTTTGCAAATATTAAAGGAGGCTTTCCCCATGAAAAAAATCGTTGCACTGTTCCTCTCACTGGCGTTGGTGCTGACTCTGACTGTCTCCGCTCTGGCAGAGCCTGTCACCATCACCTACGCTCACTTCTCAGGCGCTGGCGCTCAGGAAGAAACGCTCAAAAAGATGATCGCCATCTTTGAGGAGAAAAACCCTGACATCAAAGTCGATCTGCAGATCACCGGTTACGACGATTACTTCACCAAGCTGGCCACTACCGTGGGCGGCGGCAATGCGCCGGACGTGTTTGAAATGAACATGGAAAACTATCTGGCTTACATGCTGCGTGGTGCCTGTGCCGATCTGACCGGTTTGGTAAACGCGGGAAACTACTCTGCCGGTACGCTGGAAGCGGTCTCCTCCGCTGGTAAGCTGTATGCTGTTCCCATGAGCTTCTCCACCTGCATCCTGATTTACAACAAGGCGCTCTTCGATCAGGCAGGAATTGCCTATCCCACCAATGACTGGACCTGGGCGGATGTTCAGACGGCAGCCGAAGCCATCAAGGCGCTGGGCGACGACATCTGGGGCTTCTATCAGCCCATCAGCTACAACGAGTTCTACAAGTCCGTCAAGGGCAATGGCGGCAGCCTGCTGAATGATGACTATACAGCATTTACTGCCAACAGACCTGAAAACGTTGAAGTTCTGGACGCTATGATCAAACGCGTTCGCGGTGAAAACCATGTTCAGCCTACAGCCGAGGAAATGGCCGGACGCGGTGACTGGGATCTGTTCACGGAAGGCAAGCTGGGCATGATCATCACCGGTATCTGGGCGTTCCCCACCTTCACCGAGAAGTGCGCCTTTGACTGGGACATCGTGGTGGAGCCCGGCTACAAGACTAAATCCACATTCTTCTTTGCCAACGTGAACTGCGTGTCTCCCTCCAGCGATAAGAAGGAAGCCGCCGCTAAGTTCATCGACGCCATGGGTTCTGACCCCGACATCGTGCAGCTTCGTCTGGATGCCAGCTGGGAACTGCCCACCATCGCCGATCAGAGCAAGCTTACGCAGTATCTGGAAGTGACGCCGCCCGCCAATCGTGCTGCTGTGTTTGACAGCATGGATTATGCTGCTGCACCTCCTGCTCTGAAGGAATCCGGCGCGGCCAGTGAAATCATCGGCAACGTGCTGAGCACACTGGAGATGAATGATATCTCTGCGCAGGACGCTCTGGATGATATCCAGTCCCAGCTGGAAGACGCCGGTCTTCTGTGATGAAATCGAAGACCAATCAGGTAAATCTCAAGAGGAGGAAGGCCCAGTGCCTTCCTCCTCTTTCGGAGGGAAAGCATCATGGAGCAATATCAGGTTACTGGCAATGAATATATTTCTTTGCCAACGATCCGGGAAAAAGACGGGGCTATAATGGGAATCTCCTGCCTGTATATGAGTGTCAAGGGCATGCTTGAAATGACTGGAAATAATGGTTTTGTCCGTCCGTTTCTGCAATGCGATGGCGAAATGGTAGAATTGATGCCTTCCTGGCAACGAGAGCACTTCTGGATTCCGTCTTTCTTTTGTGATAAAGCAGGGATAACCTTTCATTGCATCTATTTATCACCCATTGGGGAGCGCGGCTTCTGCCTGAGGCTTGAAGCAAAAAACGAAACGTCCTCCGCCCATGAAATCAGGATCGGCGTGGATGGCTCCTGGGATGAAACGCTGCATACCGTCAATGAAAGTATCCCATTGACAACGGGAAAAAGCGTGAAGCACTCTGGTTGGAATCACATGTTTGTTTTTCAGCAGGTGCCCAGCACGCCGTTGATTGCTTTTGCACCCATCGTGGGCGACGATCAGCCTTACAGCCAGATCGATCAAGGCGCAGAATGGAAGCAGGACGGCTTTGCCTACAGCATCCATAAAATTGCCAGCCTGCAGCCCGGCGAAGCCATGGGGCTGGATGTTTTCTTCGGCATCGGATATGAGGAAGTAGCTGCTGCCGCCAGCGCCAAGGAAATGCTGCGCCAAGGCTTTGAAGCATTGCTGAAGCGTACCGCTGGCTGGCTATCCGTGCGCGAAAAGCATACGGCGGATTCAAAAATAGAAACCCTGTTGAATACCAACTTGTTCTTTGCTTTCTTCTATGCTTCCGGTCGCACCATCGACACGGAAGAATTGTGCATGATGACTTCCCGCAGCCCCAGGTATTATGTTTCCGCTGCGTATTGGGATCGGGACAGCTTGTTATGGGCTTTCCCCGCCATTGTGGAAATTGATCCAATTTATGCGAAAGAATTGCTCCTGTCTGTTATTCATCGTCAGGGCCGTAATTTTGGTATACATAGCCGGTATATCGATGGCACAGTGCTGGAGCCGGGGTTTGAGCTGGACGAGCTGTGCGCACCAGTGATCGCACTGGAACGATACATTGAAAAGACACAGGATGCGGCGATCCTGCGTCATGCGGAGATCCATGATGCGCTGGAAAACATCCTGCAAAAGCTGAATTTCCGGAAGCATCCGACAATCGATCTGTACAGCACCTTCCTCCAGCCCACTGATGATATGCACAATCATCCCTATCTGACTTACGACAATGTGCTGGTCTGGAAATCTCTTCACGCTATTTCCCGGTGGCTGAACCGGACTGAACTGGCAGAGCAGGCGGAAAAGGTCGTAGCAGCCATCCGGACAAATTGCATTTTTGAGCACAAAGGCGAAAGCATTTTTGCCTGGTCCGTGGATCTGAACGGCCATTGGGATGTTTACGATGAGCCACCGGGCAGCCTGCAGCTGCTGCCGTTTTACGGCTTCTGCACTGCCGATGATCCCATCTGGCAAGCCACCGTTTCTCTCATTCGGGATGAAAGCTACCCTCTATCCTTTGCCGGGCATCCTGTTGCTGAAATTGGCTGCAAGCATGCTCCGCATCCGTGGATTCTCTCGATCTGTAACAGTCTTCTGACAGGATATGCAGAAGAAGCACTTCGACATCTTCAGGTGACTAAAATGGATAACGGAATTGCTTGCGAGAGCGTGCATGAAGACACTGGAGAATGTACAACCGGTGCCGCATTTGCCACATGTGCCGGATTCCTGGCATACGCTTTAATGAAGACAATAAAGCTATGATAGAACTTGTAACATAGAGCTGAGAAACTATATGAAATATAAAGGCATCATTTTTGATCTGGACGGTGTGCTTTGTCAAACTGATGAATATCATTATCAAGCTTGGAAGCAGTTGGCTGACCGTCTTCAAATCCCCTTTGATCGGGAGCAGAACAATTCTCTCCGGGGAGTCAGCCGAATGGAGAGCCTGAACATTATTCTTGCAAATGGTATTCGCCAGTACTCGGAAGCAGAGAAAAAGATGTTTGCAGCAGAGAAAAATGATTTGTATTGTAAACAGCTTGCCAGGATGACTCCTGATGATATGCCTGATGATGTCAAGGAAACGCTTATAGCACTGCGCTGCAGTGGCTATAAACTTGCTGTCGGGTCTTCGAGCAAAAATGCTCCAACCATCATCAACCACCTTGGAATAGCCAGTTTCTTTGACGCAATAGTAGATGGAAACTGCATTACACGATCAAAACCTGATCCGGAGATTTTTTTGAAAGCTGCTAAATTGCTTCAACTGAACCCATCGGACTGTCTTGTGGTCGAAGACGCAGCATCGGGCGTTCAGGCTGCTCATGCAGGTGGATTTGATTGCGCTGTAATTGGAAATACCGCACGCGATACCTCTGCAAAATGGAATATTATTCATCTAAATGAACTGCTTTCAATAATCAACCGTTAACATTCGGCATGAAGCGAAGTAAAGCCATAATGCAGTGATAATGGCAAGCAGGGCAAACGTATTACATTTGCATAGCGGCAAGCAATGCAATCCGGGCCGAATTGCAAAAAGCTTGTTGGTAGGCTCCGCCCCCAAACCCCTGAAAACCAGAGCTTACGCTCTGTGGTTGTGTCGTATTCCTGCGTCATCCGACTTTCTGGCTGCGCTCGAAATCAAAAAAAGAAAAGCCCCTGTGCCAGTTATGCTGCTGCGAACAGCGTCTGACACAGGGGCTGTGTTATCGTTCGGGGGTTCTCTTCCCGTTGGAGATCTTTCTCTTCTGGCAGGTAGTCGCGTTCCAGAATATCAAAATTATGGATTTTCAAAACTTCTACATTTTTTAGTTGAATCGTCCGCCAATGTTTGCAGTTTTGAGATCCAATAAAGGGGAGCGTCGTTAGAAATCCGGCAAAAATGTTGGCAACCTGCAAACAACCCCCCCCTGAATCTGTTAGCAGAAGAGCCTCGAAAAAAAGAAAAGCGCCCGCTTTTGTTAGCAGGCTGCTGTTAGCTGCTTTTTGCTTCAAAAGCGGGCTTTTTTGGTGATCCCGGCGGGATTCGAACCCACGGCCTGTCGCTTAGGAGATCGAAAAAGTGTTCGCCTTTGCTTGTTCCTTGATGTGCCTTGAAGCCTTTCCATTACTGGGTTTCTAAAGATTTTCACTGTTCGCGTTTTCCTTCAAAACACCCCCGTTTTCCTCCAGTGCTGTTAGCTGGGTGTTAGCACAGCTAACAAAGGCGGCGTGTTCGACTTTCACATCTACCGCCAAATCGTTAGCTGGACGCGTTGAAATCATCATCATTTATCCCTATCATGCAGCAAATGCAGAAACTGCCATGAATAAATATGAGGCTTTAAAGCGAATGCATCACCAGTATGCTTGTGATCAAAAAGCTTCAGTTTTCATCTTTCATCTCATTCTTTTCTTTCTACTTTGCTTACTGATAACTCATCCTGCGGGTTTCCAGGAGCTTTCCCGTCTGCGCGTCAAAAATGATCTTTGTTTCTTCTGCACTATTCACCGAGAGCACTGTTCGAATATTCTTAGGTTCAGATTTAGCCTTTTCAAATAGTTCTCCCTCGATTACCCAGACAGGCTTCAACTTCACTTTTCCTTTTCCCTCGGAAAAAGCAGCATATCCAAGCCGCAGGGAATAGACAGAGCGCAGTTTACCTTCCTGGATCATCGTTTCAGCTGCTTTGATAATTTCAGAAGGTGCGCAAATCTTCACATCCTTCTTCTTCGGCTGAAAATCGGAAAAAAGCTGATAAGCCATGTGATACTGATAGCTATCCAAGCCATAATCTGCCATACTTCTCATGATACACCAGGCGCTGTAACTTCCGTTACAATCAGGATCGAGCACGGGTATGTCATCTACACATTGGTCAAACATGATAAACAGGACTCCTTTAAAATCTGGAACCTCCTTCACCAATTCATAATCGCCTGTTTTGCCACGCTTGTACTCTCCGGGATTTACATGCGCGTGAACAATATGGGGGACCAATCGCATATTCTGCCCCGGGAAAAAGCGATCTGCAATTGCTTGTGTTTGATCTAAAGCGTCCTGTACTGTCAGGGCATTATTGACAGAATAGGCCGTATTCATGTCAAACTGTCCGTATTGGAGCACCAGTGGAGCAGGCTCCGCATAGACTTCCTGCAGCCCTTTCTTTTTTGCCTCTCTCCAGAAAGCGTCATTGGGCCATGCGCAGCTGAACCAGCCTGCCTGGTTATTTACGATATTCTCACCGTCTTTTACGTTTGCTGCCTCATATCCCTTGGGCATGTATCTGGCTGACAGCACATGAATAGCATCCGCCTGCGGAACGGAAATCTCCACATCCACATGGATGGTCTCATTGCGGACGGTTTCATAATCCGCCTGCCAGCGCCAGCCATTGTATTGCTCGTATATGTCCGAAATCGTGAATCTGTCTTCTGCTTCTGCTGAAATGCCAATAAGCAGGGTAATGATCAGTAACAAAGATACAAGGATACGTTTCATTACTGCTTGCCTCCGTACTATCTAACTTCATGTATACATGAACCGCCTGTCTTTCAGACAACGGGCACCATAGGTATCAGCTCACCCGTGACAGCATTGATATAAATGCTGTAGATCATATCTGGATCGTACTTTATGCGGTCTTCTTCTGAGAGCATAGACAGTACATGTACAGGATCCAGATAAGTATCATACCCACGAATCTGCCAGACCGGAATCAATTGCCAGGATAATTCATCGTTTTGTTCAGCAGCATTTCCGCTCATACAAAGGTATCCCAGATTGATTTCCAGGATTTCCTGAAGCTTTCCGTCGACAATTCGTTCTGTCAGTATCTCTTGTATATTGTGAAAAGAGAGCAATTCCATATCGGGCGATAAGATCTCTTCAATCGTGACCGTATTCAGGTTCATGGAGTAATGCTCACTGTCTATGTATGTCAGCGAGGAGAATGTTTGCATAGAATTCATTCCGATCGCGACAGTCCCAGAAAGGAATACAGGCAAACCTCCGATTCTTTGTGTTGCAATCATTCTGTAACCTGTTGTTTGATCATGATTCCAGGGCTTTGTTGTGTCTGCAACAGAGGCAGGAAAAGAATTCTTTCGGTTAAATGTTTTCCCGTTCTTTACATAGTACATGGACCCCAAAGCCGTCACACGGTATGGAATCAGATCCGCATCTTCATCTGCAACACCATTCGACAAGAGAATATCCTGCATGAAGAAAATCAGATTCTCTGGGGTATATGTGTATTCGGTATCCGGAAACTGATCCGGATCATAAATCTCTTCCCGTTTACGAGCATCTGCTTTGCCAATTAGAAAGGATTCGTCGCCAACCAATTCATACGTTTTAAAGTTTTTGCAGACACGCATCAACGGAACTGCATCTACATCAGGGATATGAACAGGCGCGTCTACAATAACCGTTTTTCCTTCTCTTGTTTGAAACTCAGCGCACCATCTTTCCGGTGAAGTTTCTTTGATATCATAAATACTGTATATTCCCTGAGCCTTTGCAGGCGGCGGGACAAGAAAGAAAAAGCCAAGAATTCCCAAAACAATTCGCCTGATCATCATAAGCCTCCAAAGACGAGGAGGGCACGGATCGCTCGCGCCCTCCTGAGATGACAACAGGATTATTTCACACGTACACCCTGACTCATATCTGCCTGACCGTTTTCGATCGGAGCAAGGAATAACTCATCAGGAATATTGTCCAGATGGGGATACAGGAACTCAGCCCATTCATTGCCAATACCGTTCTGGCCATAATGACCTGGGAAGACCTGCTGGCCCTTTACATCCACCAGTTCCAGACTTTCAACCCATTCACCAAACACATCCATACCGCCGTAGGGCCACATCACTTCGCCATCATCGTTCTTAGGCCCTTCACCGTTTGCCGTAATAAAAGCTGCCAGGGAATCCGGATTCACCTTCAGGTCAAGGGTGATGTAAGTCATCAGGGGCGTGAAAGTGGCATCCGTCACCTTTGCGGTCACATCAGGCAGAACTTTTTCTTCGTTCAGAGAGAAGCTCTTCACCTGAGAAGAGATGTCCTTCACCTCATAATTGAAGGTGACAACGCCGCTCTCCGGCATCCGGTACATCTTTGTCTCCTGATCTACCAGACTCTTCCGGGTCTCCGCATTAACACTTGCGCCGATAGGTAGCGTGATCTGGTTTACACCGTCATGCAGGAACACGCCTTCATTGTCCAGCCGCCAGTATTCCGTATAGATAATCTCACCAGGCACTTTGCTGCCGCTGTAGACCGCACCGGAGTTGTTCGGCATATCAACGCCCTGACCGTTGATCCACAGCTGGTCAAAATTCCAGCCAACATGATGGGCAGCCAACGCATCAAAAGCTTCATCACTCAACTGCTCCAAGATGGTATCAGGCTCCATTCCATCCGGCAGATTTTCGCCAAACTCCTCCGCCGCGGTAACACCGTATACCTTATCCACATCCAGCATCCGGTAGCTGTACTCTACCAGCAGTGTGCGGCCATCATAGCCCGCTTCACGAACGGTAATTTCAACGTTGTTCACGGTGTCCTGATAGAGATTGCTCTGCATCAGCTCATCCGCCATGGGAGGAATTTCCTTCCCCAGCATGAAGGGCAGCCGGTCAAACACATGCCATTGTGTCGCAGCCAGGGCCACAGCGCAGAGCATCACGGCCAGCACAGCAGCAATTACGATCGTACGGGTGGAGTAGCGCCCCGCAGTGCGGATCGCTTTCTTGGTAGATTCTTTCATGTGAGCCTCCTGTGAAACAATATTCTCCAGAGTTCTTTCAGTTCGGAGATGAAAGTGCTCCGGGACGTCAGGGGTCACAGATGTCAGTTTCTCTTTGAATTCCTTACTATTCATACGTTTTCCTCCCATTCAATGAGGAGCGTCCTGCTGAGCTGTTTCCGTGCGTTTCGCATTCTGGTTTTGATGGTACCCGTGGGGATTCCCAGGGCTTCTGCCATCTCCTGAATGGAATATCCATCCACATAGTGAAGCGTCATGACGATCCGCAGTTCCGGTTTCAGCTTCTTCATAGCCTCTGTCACCGCGTTTTCAGTCTCCGGTATCTCTACCTGAACGGTTTCTTCCTTCAGCGGAAAAAAGCTCCATCTTTTGCGCTTACGCAGTATATCCTTGCACCGGTTGGAGAGGATCTGGGTCATCCACGGCTTAAACTGATGGATATCCCTCAGAGTTTTTCTCTTCTCCCAGGCTTTGATCAATGCATCCTGCACCGCGTCCTCCGCTTCCTGATCATCATTCAGGTACGATCGGGCGATGCGGTATAGCAGCCTCTCAATCCGCCGGGCTTCCGCTTGAAACATTTCAGCATCCACGACATCGTTCCCCTTTGTGTTCTCCGGGTCGGCGCGTCCGCTCTCCGGAGATAATCGCCAGCACAGCGCTTTTTGCTGGTTCTATCTATCAGACGAACGGGATCCACTTGAGGTTTTAAATCCGAAAAAAACGTTTCTTTCCAAGTATAACACAGGGAAATCGCCTCCGCGAGCTGATGAGCCTGACCAAATCAGGGATTTTTTCCTCGAAGCAGATCAGGATCAAACGTCCGCCGCCAGAAAAAGAAACTGAAAGTTCTCCGGTAACCGTATCACGGTGGAATCGGATTGAAATGCGACGATACAAATCACCCTGTTTCCTGATCACACATAATTGATACTTCTTCATCGTCATCAACCTCCACACCTATTAGACGTGTAAGATGTGACTTTTGTTTGCTCATATACGAAGAACAGATAAAGGTTTATTTAGAATTCGGTTTAATACTAAGGCAGGTAACATTAATTCCATTACAGTATCCTAATACTGATGTGCTGTGACCTTATCAGGTAATTACCATACAAAACCTCTAAAAGACTTCAGATCAAGCATGATTGCGAGGTCGAGATCAAGTTCTGCATCAGCGACGAGCAGTACATGCGGATCGCGGCATAAGGGCCCGGAAACACGAACTCCCACGGGGTAATGAACTGCATCCCGTCAAGTA
>DEFL01000025.1:11996-13063 GCA_002350845.1 Christensenella sp. UBA2853 | reverse complement strand
ACTTCAGTCGTGGGTAATTGACGTGTGCCTCCTTATTCAGCGCCGTTCAATGTGGGTGCAGCTTCTTTGTTCTCCCCTGATTCAGACTTGGACCAGGAATCAGCAGGAATGGTGTAATCTCCCGTCAGCTGATCACTGCCCGAATAGGTGTAGTGCAGCTTGATCGGATCCCCTTCACCCACGGAGGTCTTGCCATTCTTATCCGTCAGGGTCAGAACGCCGTTTTCATAGGTATAGGTGCCCAGGTCTTCAATGGAATATGCTTCAAACCAGAAGCGATACGTACCATCCGCATTGAAGGTCATTTCCGTGCCGCCGTCATCCGACGGAATCACGATCGGTTCAGCAGCAGGTGCTTCCACTGTTTCCTTCGCAGCCGTTCCGAAGCTCAGAGCCTCTGCAGGAATGGTGTAATCCCCTGTCAGCTGATCGCTGCCCGAATAGGTGTAGTGCAGTTTGATCGGATCGCCTTCGCCCACGGACGTCTTGCCGTTCTTGTCGGTCAGGGTCAGCACACCATTTTCATAGGTGTAGGTGCCCAGGTCTTCAATAGAATACGCTTCAAACCAGAAACGGTAAGTGCCATCCGGATTGAATGTCATTTCCGTGCCGGCATCATCCGACGGAATCACAACGGGTTCTGCTGCGGGAACTTCTGCTGCGGGGGCCTCTGTTGCAGCGACTTCTTCAACGGGAGCTTCTGTCACAGGGGCTTCTTCAACGGGAGCTTCTGTTGCAGGGACTTCCTCTGCGGGAGCTTCTGTTGCAGGGACTTCTTCAACGGGAGCTTCTGTTGCAACAATTTCCTCTGCAGGTGCTGCCTCGACAGGCGTTTCCACCGCAGGTGCTGCAGCCGTTCCGAAGCTCAGAGCCTCTGCAGGTATGGTGTAATCACCTGTCAGCTGATCGCTGTCAGAATAAGCATAGTGCAGTTTGATCGGATCTCCTTCGCCCACGGATGTCTTGCCATTCTTATCCGTCAGCGTCAGAACGCCGTTTTCATAGGTGTAGGTGCCCAGGTCTTCGATGGAATAGGCCTCAAACCAGAAACGATAGGTACCATCTGC
>DEFL01000025.1:11366-11974 GCA_002350845.1 Christensenella sp. UBA2853 | reverse complement strand
TCTGCGTTGAAGGTCATTTCCGTGCCGCCGTCGTCAGATGCAATCACTACCGGTTCAGCAGCAGGCGCTTCTGCCACAGGTGCTGCCTCGACGGGCGTTTCCGCCGCAGGTGCTGCAGCCGTTCCGAAGCTCAGTGCCTCTGCAGGAATCGTGTAATCGCCTGTCAACTGGTCACTGTCAGAATAAGCATAGTGCAGTTTGATCGGATCGCCTTCGCCCACGGAAGCTTTGCCATTCTTATCCGTCAGGGTCAGAACACCGTTTTCATAGGTGTACGTGCCCAGGTCTTCGATGGAATAGGCCTCAAACCAGAAACGATAGGTACCATCTGCGTTGAAGGTCATTTCCGTACCGCCGTCGTCGGATGCAATCACAACCGGTTCAGCTGCAGGTGCTTCTACAGCAGGAGCTTCAGTCGCAGGTGCTTCCTCAGCAGGTGCTGCAGCAGCTCCAAAGGTCAGAGCCTCTGCAGGAATCGTGTAATCGCCTGTCAGCTGGTCACTGTCAGAATAAGCATAGTGCAGTTTGATCGGATCGCCTTCGCCCACGGAAGCTTTGCCATTCTTGTCAGTCAGCGTCAGAACGCCGTTTTCATAGGTGTACGTGCC
>DEFL01000025.1:0-11244 GCA_002350845.1 Christensenella sp. UBA2853 | reverse complement strand
GCCTCAAACCAGAAACGATAGGTGCCGTCTGCATTGAAAGTCATTTCCGTGCCGCCGTCGTCGGATGCAATCACGACCGGCTCAGCGGCAGGGGCTTCTGCCACAGGTGCTGCTTCTGCAGATGCAAAGTTCAGCGTATCTGCAGGAATCGTGTAGTCACCGGTCAGCTGATCACTGTCGGAATACGTGTAATGGAGCTTGATCGGATCGCCTTCGCCCACAGACGTCTTGCCGTTCTTGTCCGTCAGGGTCAGGATGCCCTTCTCATAGGTATAGGTGCCCTTTTCGCTGATGCTGTATGCAGCGAAATCAAACTGATAGGTGCCGTCTGCAGACAGCGTCATGGTCGTGCCGCCGTCATCGGAGGTAATCACTGCAGACGCAGCAACAGGTTCTGCCGGTGCCTCCGTTGCTGCAGGCTCTTCCACTGCTTCTTCTTCGGGAGCCACAACCTGATAGCCCGCGATGGAGCTTCCGCTCAGCGTCCACACCGTTTCAGGAACTGCGTCCAGAACAGCAGGATGTTCCGCGGAATCATAGGTGCCGTCAGCAGCTTCTGCATCACCGAGCTGGTAATGCGCGGGAGAACGCATCTGGCTGGAATACGTGTCCAGTTCAAGCTGGAAATTCGCATGTTCAGCGGGAGACGTGGTGACAGTGCCGTCCTCATTAACGGTGTAGGTGCCTTCTGCCTTCATGATGGAAATCATACCCAGACCGGTGTCATCCCCGATCACGGCACGCTTGCCGGCTTCCACACAGTAGGCATCACTGGTCAGCGCATAGGTTCCGTCTGCGTTCAGCGTCAGCGCCAGATCCAGCGTCAGACGGCTGTCCACGTTCATCAGGCCATGCAGTTTGCCCAGCTGGAACTGCTGATCCTGCAGGATGTCCAGATTGACTTCCGCACCGGAAATGGTGACGGTATAGGTTCCGGTTACATCTGTGTTCTTCTCATATGCCGTGATCTTTCCGTCCGCCACGGTCCAGATGGTGCTGGGAACCGCATCCAGGACGGCGGGATACTCCGCGGAGTCATACGTGCCGTCAGCGGCTTCTGCATCACCCAGCTGATATTTGGCCGGTGAACGCATCTGGCTGGAATAGGTGTCCAGTTCAAGCTGGAAATTCGCGTGTTCAGCGGCAGATGTGGTCACCGTGCCGTCCTCATTGACGGTGTAGGTGCCCTCGGCTTTCATGATGGAAATCATGCCAAGGCCCGTGTCATCCCCGATCACAGCACGCTTGCCGGCTTCCACACAGTAAGCATCGCTGGTTAGAGCATAGGTTCCGTCCGCGTTCAGCGTCAGCGCAAGGTCCAGCGTCAGACGGCTGTCCACATTCATCAGGCCCTTCAGTTTGCCCAGCTGGAACTGTTCGTCCTGAAGAATATCCAGATTGCTTTCCGCACCGGAAATGGTGACAGTATGGGTTCCTGTTACGTCCGTATTCTTCTTGTAAGCCGAGATCTTTCCGTCCGCCACGGTCCAGACAGCACTGGGAACCGCGTCCAGAACGGCAGGATATTCCGCAGAGTCATAGGTGCCGTCCGCAGCCTCAGCATCCCCCAGCTGATATTTGGCCGGTGAACGCATCTGGCTGGAATAGGTGTCCAGTTCAAGCTGGAAATTGGCATGGCTGGCCTTGGATGTGGTCACGGTACCGTCCTCATTGACAGCGTAAGTGCCCTCAGCCTTCATGACAGAAATCATGCCAAGGCCCGTGTCATCCCCGATCACGGCACGCTTGCCGGCTTCCACACAGTAAGCATCACTGGTCAGTGCATAGGTTCCGTCTGCATTCAGCGTCAGCGCCAGATCCAGCGTCAGACGGCTGTCCACATTCATCAGGCCCTGCAGTTTGCCCAGCTGGAACTGCTCGTCCTGAAGAATATCCAGATTGGTTTCCGCACCGGAAATGGTGGTCTTATACGTCCCGGCAACAGAACTGCCGTCAGCCGCCTGTACCGTCGTTTTGCCCGCTGCGGGAGCATTGGTTTTAAACACGCCGCCAAGAATCAGAGAGGGGATCAGAACAGCAAGCATCACCGCTGCGCACGCACCCCAGAGGGCAGGCTTTCTTGAGCGGGCCAGTTTGGTTTCTTCACCGGCATCCTTACCAAAGGCACCGATAATATTGAACACCATGGCTGCCAGGGCGGCCAGCATGCTGCCAAGGGAGAAATAGATGGCTTCCTCACCGCCGTGACCAGAGTCATAGTCGGTCAGAATGCAGATGCCGATGCCTTCCACACGGTCGCCCAGCAATGTGAGCGCACCGAAAGCCAGCGCTGCAGTGACCAGGAAGGTCAAAAGTCTTGGCCATACAGCCTTGGGGAACTTTTTCAGGCACACCAGGGACGCGCACTCAATCAGCAGAGCAGCACCGTAGCAGACCGTGACCATCACGGAATTCATCTGCCCATAGGTGTAGTACCCGGTGGAAAAGCCGAGTCCGAACAGGACCAGAGCCAGAACAGTCAGGGCAATGACTGCAAAACCGGCTGCAGTCTCTCTTGTCATCTGTTTTTTCATGGCTTATGCCCTCCTTTCCTTCCGTTCCTGGATCAGATACAGGACAAGGAATATCAAGAACGCAACATATCCTGCGCACATCACAATCTCAAGGATCAGCACCCACAGCGGAATGGAACCCGTAGCCGTGGTGTCTGCCTTGATGCCGTTCATCAGAGCGCTGTTGACGTAGTTGTAGAGCTTACGGTGGAAACTGTCGCGGATGCTGGACTGCAGAACAGGGTCTTTGGATACCGAGTCCACTGTCAGATTCCAGATCTTGGCGTTGTTGGACGCACCGAGCATCTGGTCATTGGTGGCCACTGCATTTTCGCGCGGGAGGAAGTAGGAAGCGGACTTGACAGAGTCAGTCATCAGGAAGCCCTTCCAGCCCCATTCCTTGCGCAGAATATTGACCATCAACGCCTTGGATGCGCCGACATGCGTGCATCCGATTCGGTTGAATGCACTCATCAGGCCCTTGATGCCGCCATCGCGGATACCGATATAGAAACCGCGGAGCTCGTTTTCACGGGCGGCCTGTTCATTCAGGAACACCGCCAGACCGTCACGGTTGGTCTCCTGGTCATTGAACGCAAAATGCTTGACGCTCGTCACCATGCCGTACTTGTTGAGAGCCTGGTGTGCATAGGCACCGGCCAGACCGGTCAGGATCGGATCCTCGGAATAGTAGCAGATGTTGCGGCCGTTATAGGGCGTGCGATGCAGGTTCATGCCCGGGGCAAACCAGACCTGATATCCTGTCCACAGACCATCATTGGCCACCAGCCTGCCCATCTCATACTGGAGCATCGGAGAGAACGTAGCCGCAATCACGGGACCTGCGGCATAAACGTCCGTATAGTGCTTGTATGCGGGATCGGTTTCGGCAACCTCGTACAGCGTCCCCTTGGTGCGCTGGCCGATGTAACCGATGATGCCCAGCGGGGAGTCTGCTCGGCTTTCTATCGGGAAGGTGATCTCTTCAATCTCTTCAAGATAGGAAATGTACTGATTGATCAGATCCTGCAGGCTCATTTCGTCCAGGACCTTTTCAAAGAGCGGATCATCATATTCCAGTCCGATCAGCTGTGCTGCGGAAACATTGTTCTTTGCACCATAGGTGAACGTTTCGGGACCGGTATAGGAAGTCTTTTCCGCTTCAGAATTGTAGATCGCATTGCGCAGCATATAAATCATGTCATTGGTTGCTCTCAGGGAATCCACACTCCTGGGGAACGTGTTCAGCCAGTCATTGCGGGTGAGATACGTGACTTCAATCCCGTAACTGTTCAGATCAGCCTGGCTGAGCTGGTTCTGCACGGTGGTGCCGTTGGATTCATGCTTATAGATGTCTGCATCCACATGTGCGGTATAGGCAGTTCCGGTGGAAGCGATATTGACGCCCATAGCCTGCAGAGCCGCATTCAGTGCATCATGCGCACCGTTGCCGGTGGCGAAATAGTAGTCTCCCGCTTCGAGCATCCAGGATCCGGTCACACCGTCATGGGCATAAGTGCGGTCATAGGTATACATGTCTTCCGCATTGAAGGAGATTTTGACGTCTTCGCTCTCGCCCGGCTTGAGCAGAACCGTCTGTGTGAAATCCTTTTCCTGCGCTTCGCCGGTCTTGGCATAGCCGATCAGCTGAATCGCGCTCTTTTCCACATGGTTGTCGCGGTCGCGCTGGGTGTAGGGTACGGAAACATACAGCTGTACTGCGTGCTTGGCTGCCGCGTCCCCGGTGTTGGTCACCCTGACCGTTGCAGTGGAAAGACCTGCACCGGTCCAGTCGATGTTCATTTCTGTAATTTCTTCTGTGAATGTGGAGCCTTCAATACCGTATCCAAAACCATAGCTGACTTCTGCGTCATAGTCCCAGGAAGAACCGTTCACACTCTGACCCTTGGCTGCCTTTGACGCGTTCCCCTGCTTCATGACGGTATCAAAGTAACGGGTTTCATAATACTTGTAGCCCGTGTAAATGCCTTCCAGCTCAGCCAGGTACCAGGAAGCGCGCAGGGCATTATTGTTGGTTGTTTCAATCTCATCTTCATTTTCAAAGACATAAATGCCGTAGTTCTGTGCCGCGGGGCTCAGCGCGGTATTGACGGC
Source organism: Christensenella sp. UBA2853 (assembly GCA_002350845.1). GTDB lineage: Bacteria > Bacillota > Clostridia > Christensenellales > Aristaeellaceae > UBA2943. Next base: position 6,616 of record DEFL01000025.1, on the reverse strand, counting down.
AAAGGTGTCCGGCAGATGGCCGCTGGGGAGAGCAGAACCGGAGAGCAGCTGCGCGATGCCGTAGGTGCCGTAGGCACCGGGGACACCGATCCAGAGAATGGAATCCACCTTTGCGTCCTGCTTGAGTTCTTCAATCTCCATGGCTGTTCCTGAGTTGAGCAGCACGACGATCTTCCCAAAGCCCTGCTCCTTGACCCAGTTGACCAGGTCGCGCTCGTCGTTGGAGAGGGAGAGAATGTTGCCGGTAGGCGACTTGGTAAACTCATCCGGGTTTGCCAGGCCGTTCAGTCCCGGATAGAAGCAGCAGGATTCGCCGGAGTCACGGCCCAGCACGATGATGGCCGCATCCTTGTAATTGCCAAGCATGCCTGCATTGTATTCGGATACAGGCACTTCCTTGATTTCCGCGCCCTGTCCATCATAGGAACTGACAACGTTGCCGCCAGAGGCACGGGTCGGACCATAATCGCCTGCCTTGTCCTTGTAGAACTTCACCATGTCCGGGTTGACAGAGAACCCTTCTTTGGTCAGCGCATCGGCCAGAGTGACCGCCTGTGAGGTCTGGATCAGTTCGCCCATGCTTCCGCCGAACTGCATCTTTTCCCCGCTGCGCATGCCAAAGAGCGTCACGTTCTTCCCGGCAATGGCAGGAAGACCCTTCAGCGCGACGCTGCCTTCTGCTGAGGCACGGGTGCTGAATGCGATCTCTGCATCCACCAGGTCGGACGCCTTGGCATAATCCGACTGATAGCGATAGTCTGCCGGATCATTGCTGCGCTGAATGCCGGTGGATGATGTGCCCAGCAGTTCATCGACCTTGCCGGCCCAGGAGTTCGCCACTGTAAAAATGACGTTGAAAATGACGGCACAGGCGAGAAAAACACTCGCCAGGCCACGGAACAGGCGTTTCTTGCTCATAACGCTCCCCCTTCTTGATACTTGCTGTTTACGGGCCAATTTCAGCCCGATCCGACATTATCTTAGGCATAAAAAATGCGCCGCGCAAGCCGCGCGGCACAAACAGCATTTTTTGGGCACAAACGACATGGGGTTACGGGATAATGATTTCCAGATAGAAGATCTGCCCCTCGGTATGGATATCGAGCCGGCCTCCGTATGACTGGACAATGCTTCGGATGCTCTTAATGCCGTATCCATGGTCCAGTTTATTCATTTTCTGTGTCTGCGGCAGGCCGTCCCGGATATCCAGCACGCCGTCAAAATAGTTTTCGAGCTCGATATACAGCATGTTCCCCTGATCGAGAATCGAAAGGCTGATCACCTTGCGCTCCGGGTCACTCAAGCGCTCCGTGCTCTCAATGGCATTGTCCAGCGCATTGCCCAGCATCGTGTACAGGTCGACCACCCGGATCCTGGAGAGCTGTTTTGTATGAACCATGCAGGACAGACGGATGTTTCGGTTCGCGCAGTAGACGCTCTTTTCCGTCAAAAGCACATCCAGGGCTTCGTTGCCGGTCTTCACGACCGCATCATAGAAGCCGATGGCCCTGCTGGTCTCCTCGATCTGCTGTCTGCGCTCATCATCCGTCGCCATGGCCAGCGCCTGCAGCTGATGTTTGAGGTCATGGGTTTTGCGGTTGATCATGTCAATATTCTCTCTGGAGAACTCATACTGGTTCATTCTCTCGCGCGCCAGGCGGACGATGATCTCCTTCTCTGCCTGCAACGCCGTACGCCGGTAGATGGACCAGAGCACCACCGTCATCACCACATCCAGCAGCAGCATGCTCCCTACCAGATACAGCTGCAGATACCGATAGGTTGCCAGAAGATCTGCATGCCGGCTGAGGGGCACAATCAGCATCTCCATGACAAATTTGCAGGTCGCGTTCATCGCCGTATAGGCCAGATAAAGGAACAGGAAGTTACCCGCAGCAGAGCGCTCGTTGGTGAGCCGGGCGATCTCATCCGAACGGATTCGGGTGCCCAGGACACGGCTCGCTGCCCAGTAGAACAGGCAGTAAAACGCAGTCATGCAGACAATATAAAGCAGAGGATTCCTCGCCGGAAGGTCCGGAAAGAGCGTATAAACCAGAAGATTTCTGACCAGGCAGGCCGCAATGTTTTCCGTCAGCACGGCCATCATGGTGCGAAAGAGCGCACCGGCAATCGTCGTCTCATAGCAGACGTAGACAAACCCCACCAGGGCAAAGCTCATCATCAGCCAGTACGGCGCGATGGCAATCGGTGCTTTTTCCATCACGGGACGCAGCCAGCGGCTGAGGGGCACATAGGCGAAAGCCAGCAGGAAACAGATCAGAGAGCTGATGCTGAGGCGTGTTCGGAATGCCTCCCTCTTCGGCAGTGCATGCCGGCACAGCAGAATACACATGGCCAGAGACCCGGCCATGTATCGGAACTGGTCGAGATAATCCAGGAAATTCTCCATATCGTTCACCTGTGCAGGTATTTCATATATTCGTACAGCAGATCATCCTTGTACGCACGCCCGAGAGGAATACTCAGGTCGTCCACGATCACATCGGAGGCAGAGATGCTTTTCAGGTGCTTCAGATTAATCAGGTACGACTTGTGGCAGCGGGCAAAATGATACGGACGCAGGGCATCCTCATGTTCCTTCATGCTGGCACGGACCCTGTAGGTCTGCTCCGCTGTATGGTAGATCACATAGTGCGCCATGACTTCCACATACTGAATGCTGTCTGTGGAAAGCCCCACCGGGCCGTTCACGGTATCAATGACAATCCGGTTGCTCTGAGTGCGGCCTGCCCTGCGGACAGCCTTCTGGAACTTCATGGCGAAATCGTAATATCCGACCGGCTTGATGATATAGTCCACCGCATCCACTTCATAGCCGTTGATCGCATACTGTGCAATATTGGTCACAAACAGGATGACCACGTTTTCGTCCGTTTCCCGGATCTTCCGGGCCGTGTCCAGGCCGCTGGTGCCCGGCATATCGATATCAAAAATGATGATGTCAAATGCTCTGTCCTCCGACTGCAGCAGTGCATCCCCGGAAGGCAGAGAACAGGTATCCAGCTGGAGATGCTGTTCATCGGCATACTTTTTTATATATTCAGCCAGCTGCTCCCGCATGGCCTGCTCGTCGTCCACTATGGCAATCCGCATGTTTTCTTCCTCTTATCCATTCGTCGCGGCGTGTTTTCGCTGATAGGCAGTCGGCGTCATGCCGGTCTGTGCGCGAAAGAGCCGGCAGAAATAATCCGGATCATAATACCCGCTGAACATTGCCGCCTCACTGACAGGCATCTTCTGGGAAAGAAGCCGCTTGGCGTACCGGATGCGGATATCCGTGAGATATTCATGGGGTGTCATGCCTGTCGCCTGCTGAAAGCATCTCCGCAGATAATCCTTGCTGTAGCCCGTCGCTTTCAGCGCATCCGTCACCTGAAAACCCGGGTCACTGTAGGAGGCAGTGATGGTCTGGATCACCCGGCTGACAACGGGGTGAACAGGCGGCAGGGCTCTGCGGGCTTCGATCATCTGGAGCACCGCGTTCACCATCGTTTCTGTCACCGCATCAGTTTCCTTCTGAATCAGATACCGGGACAGGAGAATCGCCAGCAGGTTTGTCATGGTATGGCAGCTGTCATCGGACAGGATCAGCGGCTCTGTCAGGGTCTGCGGCTTTTTCAGCGGCGCATCCGTGCGCTGGAGCGTATCGGTGCGAAGATACAGATCCCGGAATCCGCCCGGCGCCGTTTTTCTGTGGGGCATGCCCGGGGGAATGACATGCACAGAACCGGGTGAAAACGGGTAGGCCTGTCCGCCGATTTCAGCGGTGCCCTCCCCTTCCGTATTCACAATAATTTCGTAGCAGTCGTGCGTATGCAGTTCATGATCCACAAGACGGTTCGGCGATGCGCCAACCAGCAGCAGAGCCATATGATCCACCCTTTCTGTGACGCGCTGAGGGCAGTATAGCAAGATACAGCGTTTTTGTCCAGATATGTGTCGCTTCTGTTCTGATGGAGAATCCAGGGCCATGCTATGATACAGCCATCAACTGAAGCAAGGGAGTGCAGAGCAATGGAAGGTATGATGCGGCAGATGGTGATGGCGGGACCCCGGAAGAGCAGGATTATCGAGGTTCCGATTCCTCAGTACAGTGATGATGAGATGCTGGTGAAGGTCACCCTGACCGGCATGTGCCATTCGGAATGGTATCCCTGGGCCACTGCAAAGGACGGCGATATTCTCGGTCATGAAGCAATCGGTGTCGTGGCCGAAGTGGGCAAAAACGTGGAAGGCTTCAAGGTCGGCGATCGCGTGACCGGTCTGGGCGGCGGCGCCTACAAAGAATACATTGTCATGACACCCAGAAAGGCCGTCCATGTGCCGGACTGCCTGAAGGATGAGGATGCCATTGCGGAGCCGCTCGCATGCCTGCTTTCCGCGGCCATGAAGCTGCCTGTGGAAACACTCGGCGACACGGTGGCTGTGGTCGGCTGCGGTTATATGGGACTGGGCACCATTGCCCTGTTCAAAGCCATGGGCTACGGCAGCATCATTGCCATTGACAAGCGCCGTGAAGCCCTGGAGAACGCAAAGAAATTCGGCGCAACCGAAACTTATCTTCCGGAAGAGCTCCCCGAAATGTATCGCAGCAACTTTGAGACCATCGGGAAGGCCGACCTGACCCGCAGTGGTGACAATGCCAATGTGTTTGCCCCCGGCATCCCCACTGTCATGGAATTCACCGGTACGGAGGACGGACTGCAGCTGGCCGGCGAACTGGTCAAAGCGCACGGACGTCTGGGCATCGGCGGCTATCACAATGACGGTCCCCGTTCCATTGACTATAAGCTGTGGAACTTCAAGGCCATCACCACCATCAACTGCCATGAGCGCCGCGTCGACTATGAGGCAGGTCTCTGCCAGCGCTGCATGGAGCTGCTTGAAAAGGGCATCTGGAAGTTCACCGGGGTCACCCGTGTCTTTGACATGAAGGATTTCGATCAGGTCAGCGACATGATGGAGCATCATACCGACAACTTTATCAAGGCGGGCATTCGGCCCTGAGCCATTCATCTGAAAACGGGCGGAAACTGCGGATCCGTCCGTTTTTCATCACAGGAAGAGCACCATGGATACCATGAAAACCGCCGTTGTGGGCTGCGGCATGATCAGTTCCATTTATATCAAAAACTTCCTGCATCTGTTTTCGGTGATCGACCTGGTCGGTGTATGCGACACCAATGAGGCCAATGCCAGAGAAAAATCCCGTTTCTTCGGTGTGCCCGTGCTGACCATGGAGCAGATCAAGTCCAACCCTGAAATCAGGCTCGTGGTCAACCTGACCGGCCCTGCCGCCCATGCTTCCGTCATCCGGGAACTGCTGGAAGCCGGAAAGCATGTGTTCACCGAAAAGATGCTCTGCGTCGACTTCGAAACGGGAAAGGAACTGACTGCCCTGGCAAAGGAAAAGGGACTGTATCTCGGTGTTGCACCGGATACCTTTCTCGGAGCCGGTCTGCAGACAGCGCGCCTGCTCATTGACCGCGGCATGATCGGCCGCGTCACCTCTGCCCGCGCTGCCGTCAACCGGTCTCAGGCCCTGAATTCTGAACTGTTCCGCTTTATCCGCAATCCGGGCGGCGGGTTTGCCTTTGATGTCGGCGTGTATTATGTCACCGCCCTCCTGAGTCTTCTTGGCCCCATCCGGAAGGTCACAGGCTTTGTTGCGGAAAGTCAGGAACATCCGGCGCTCATGCTCCGCTCCGGTGAGTTTGGAACATCCTGGAAAACAGCCGACAATCACCTCTATGCCGGATCCCTGCTCTTTGAAAACGGCGCTGTCGCCACACTGCACCTCGATGGCGAAAGCATCAATGAAGAGCAGTCCTCTCTGGTCATCTATGGCACAGAGGGCATCCTGAAGCTGGGGGATCCGAACAGTTTCTGCGGTGCAGTCCGCCTGATCCGCGACAATGCGCCGGAAACCGTCATGCCCTTTACCCATGGGTTCACCGGTTCTCCGCTCTACGGTCCGGAAACCCCTGCGGATTACGGCCAGCACCGGGGTGTCGGTGCGGCAGAAATGGCCTGGGCCATCCTCGGCTGCCGACCGCACCGCGCATCGGCTGACATGGGACTGCACACCATGGAAGTCCTTCATGGACTGGCACTGTCTTCCAGGGAAGAAAAGGTTTACCGCATGACAACCACTTTCCAGCAGCCTGCCCCTCTGCCCTCTGGCTATACCGATCAGATGCTGGGCGGCATGCGTGGTGATGCAGAAGGTTCTCTGGTTTAATCGTTTCCTGATTGTTTCGGCTCATCCGAAGCTGTCCGAAAAAAATGCCTTTGCTGAGGGATCGGTTCCCCGCAAAGGCATTTTTTCTGTTATGTGCAATCTCTGCATCCGCCTGGTTTCCCTTACGTGCCCGGTACAGGCGGATCCACGAAATGATATACTTTTCTCAAGCTTGAGGAAAGGATCTTATCATAAACTGAGAGGTGATCTGGAATGCAGTATTTTCCATGCTGCCTTGATGGCCGCTGTGGCGGAGGACGATGTGTGGCAGCAGGCCATGTCAGAAACGCAGCCCGCACCTGAGCAGGAGCAGCCTGTTGCCGGGCAGACCACCATCCGGGTGCTCATCAAGTC
>DEFL01000053.1:19276-23362 GCA_002350845.1 Christensenella sp. UBA2853 | reverse complement strand
ACCAGGGCTTTGTTTTCGATCCGCTCCCAGGTTCCGCCGATTACGTCGGCCGGGGATGTGGAGACTGTGGAAAGATAAACTGCCCCGACAGGATAGCATTTCTCCAGGAGCATCTGATTCAGCGCGGTCATCAGGTCGGGGCCGTTTTCTGAGATCAGAACCTCAGAAACCAGCGTCTTCGGTGCAAAACGCACATTTGTATTATTCTCTTCTGCATGAATCCAACCGGTTTTCATATTGCGATCCTCCATTGCTGTGTAATTACATTTTTGGGTTAAGCAGTTCTTTCCCACACGTTGACTGCCCGATACGGCGGCATATTGTTATGTGCATGGCCTTCACCGGCTGTACCGGTCTGATTCTGCATATACAAATCCCCATAGCTGCTATTCGAGGCAAAACCATACCGGTCTCCGCCAGATGTCATGCCAAGCTTTCCGGAGCGGCCCAAAATGCTTTTGATCAGGGGATAGAACCATCCGCTGCTGGTGTCGGTTCCGCTGGCAGGGTGCTGGTGCGCAGGCAGTTCTTCCGTCGTCAGTGTATGTGCAGATTCGCCGCCGGTTTCTCCCGCCTGCACATCCTCTCCGGACGCAAGGAGAAAGACATCCTCTATTTTTGTCCAGGTTCCTCCGAAAAGCACGTTTGGATCCTGATCTCCGGACGTCATCCAGATGCTGCCGACCGGGTGTGTGTAATCCCGAATAAAGTCCAGAAGGCCTGGGCCGTCTTCTGCCATCTGTACATTGGCCGCCAGGGTGTTGGGTGCCAGTTTTTCACGATTGCCGCTGTCATTTGAATAAGTCCAGCCTGATTTCATATATGATACCTCCGTATCGTTTTTTGACGTCAGTTGATGAACGTCATTCAACAATAGAAACGAACATGATCGTACATTTATTCCACGCATCATAATATTGATACAATTTCTTTAATGATATTGTATTCATTCTATGTTCAGACTGACAGCCTGCAGCTGTTCGATTGAGAGACCAAAGCATTTCGCGCTTTCATAAATTGACACATAGGAAGAAAGCATGAATCATCAATTTGACGGGAAACATCCAGGAGAAAAGCTGATCAAAGGCAGACGTTTATGTTGGATCTGATTGATGAGATCCTCTCATCCGTTGCTGGACGCACTGCGAATCTTCCGCACAAATCATCCTCCGCCGGGATTGACAGCGCAGCATAGCGCTGAGTTTAGACATACCGAATCCGAATTATATTCGGGTGAATCTCTGCCTGGTCGGTTTTGAATGGATTCTGAAAGAGATGGATCAGTCTGCTGCTCTGGATCTCGGCGAAAAACATAACTGTTGCAAGCAGATTAATCTGAGGAAGAAATGCCAGACTGATTGTACGTTTTTCCCCTGAGAGCACTTTTCTCCACGCAAAAGAGACAAATCTCTGCCTGCGAGCATTTCAGCACCCTAGAATCGAAAAGCAGGCAAAGCTATACAATATAATGATTTTGTTCCGCGCCATAGGCGCGATATATGGTATGCCTTCAATTCTATTGAATTTCCTTCGCTTTGACAGAAAATCAGTAAATAAGTTATGCCGGCATGATCGATGTGACCATACCGGCATTGTTGCCATGATAACATTTGGATGATTTTTGTCATGATGATTTCTTTTGCTCTGCTATTGATGCTCTTCTAATGTTATAGTCCGATTCTCCCAAACAGATTGAGCACTACGGTTGCCGGACTTGTTGTATTGGGGCTTAATGAATAGTTCCTTATGAAAATGAATGCAAGTGTTTCCGGCGTTTTCTTCTTGACACATACTGTGAAGGCATGATACTGTCTTACGTAGACATACGTCGACTCCGTATCAGAGGTGATGACAGGTGGCTGTACAGGTAACGGAAGCGGAATGGAAGATCATGGAATGCTTATGGGATCATGCCCCGCAGACCATGGGGGAGATAACGGCAACGCTGGAACCGGCTACAGGCTGGACGCGCCAGACGGTTATCACCTTACTGAAAAGAATGGCCGAAAAAGGCGCTGTCAGCATGGATGATAATGGGCGGGCGAAGAAATATAATCCTCTGATTACCAGAGAGGAGGCTTCTGCCGAGGAAACTCATAAGCTTCTGGATCATGTGTTCAGAGGAAAGGCTTCTTTGTTGGTCAATCAGCTGGTAGACAGCGGTGATCTTTCTGCAGAGGATCTGCAGGAAATCCTGAAAACAATGTGTGAAAATGGAAAATAAAGGATTTCCTACTTGACGTGCAACCACACGATCATCTCAGAGCTTGATGATAAAAGCGCCGCCCTAATGGACGGCGCTGACTTTGTAGTCGCCTATTGGCAACTGGAAACGAGTTTTCCGGATTCACCTCTTTGATGGCAAAATGTAAAAGCGTCGTTCGTATTCGAACGACGCCATGAAAAGAATTTGTAGATTATTTTGTAAATACCCCGATCAATTCGTCGCTGGTCAGCTGATTACCGCCCACCTCGATCCGGTATTCACAGTAGGTTTCTGTCATCAGTTCGTTACCTGGCAGCAGAAGGAGATCATACTGCGGAGCAGACATTGTTTTTCGCATGACCAACAGTTTTCGGTCTTCGGATGTAATAAGGAGCGCATTATCCATATCTTCAACCTGCACAACCTGAGCAGTTTCGGTTTCGGAAATCCCATAAGTGTAGTCGTTGGGATTCGTATATGTGGTCATTTGAACGTTCACTTGAACATGATCTGCATGATCACCGTTATCGCTTTGTTTTCTGAAGATAAGGGTATATGCTCTTACAAAATCCATAGATGGATCAACAGTATAATGAGTTTCTGTAAATCCCTCAGGATGGATTGTTTCTGAAGTAAGCACATAATGTCCTTCCGGCAGACAGCCCAACTCTGCAAAGCCTTTTTCGAACACATAACCATCAGGCATTTTTTCAGGAAGCGGAAGGCCAGATCCTGTATTCACTAAAGTATTAAATTCATCAATACTCTTAATGGTCTGAATTCGGGCCGAAGAAGCACCTCCGTTTTCTGTACTGATGACAATTTGTTCTCTGTCCTTCGAATAATCCAGCAAGTCATAGTAAGATGGATCAATTCCATCAGCGCTTTTTGACGTCTCCGGCACAGGCATCGGCATAGGCGTTGCAGAAGGCTCAAGCTCGGAGCGGGTCTTGGTATCACCCAACCAGTTCACACGTCCTCCCAGACCTGCAGCTAAAGCAGTCGCCATCGTAAGTACAATAAGAGCAGCGACAATAATCATTGTGCGTGATATTTTTTTCACTTTAAAATCCCCTTTCTCTGACGCAATAATGCGCTGAGCAAGCCAGGGATCTCCCTGAAGACCGGAGAGCCGACGATCAAGAGACGCAGCAAATTCCGCACGATTTTTCTTCTTATTCATCTTGCTCACTCCTTTCCAAATAGTCCTTCAGTCTGTTACGTCCCCGTTTCAATCGCCCGGAAACGGATGACTGAGAGATCCCTAACGCTTCAGCAATATCATTGACCTTCATTCCTTGAAAGTAATGAAGAAGGATCACTTCACGCAATTTGAGCGGCAGCCGAATGACCGCATTTGTTAGCTCATCATCCACATCGTCGAACGGAACGATCGCCACCGGCAGCATCTCCGGCGTTATATGCCGATTAAAAAAACTGTGCCAACTTGAATGATTGATGTCATAGCAGGTATGCATGGCGATTTTCATGATCCATGTCTTTTCACTGCTTTCGCCTTTGAAGGAATCCAAAGTCCGATATACCTTGACAAAGGTTTCCTGTGATGCATCCTCAGCCAGTGACTTATCACACAGATAGAGATAGCAAGTTCGCAGAACTGCCGTCTGATACTGCTCTACCAGTCGTTCAAATTCCTGATCCCGATGTGGAGCACTGTCAGGGCCCTTAACATTGCTCACGTGTCGTTCACCTCCTACATCCATATAGACTGATGAGGAAGAAATAATATCGTATTTTCCAAAAATCATTTTTCTAACGAAAAACCCTCGGAAGCTTTTCAGCCTCCGAGGGTGGGTGGTGGAGCTAAGGGGATTCGAACCCCTGACCTCTACAATGCGAATGTAGCGCGCTACCAACTG
>DEFL01000053.1:0-19197 GCA_002350845.1 Christensenella sp. UBA2853 | reverse complement strand
GTAGTTCGTTCTACCAACTGTGCCAATGCCCCATAGACTCCGGTCTGTAAATGCTGTCATTTACACCGGTATATTCGGCACTTCTCACCCGTAAACATAAGCCAAACTGCCGAAACATTTAACTTATCATGGGTGCTGTATCACAGATGGTCTAACCACCTGCGCCGTCCTGAAACGCACAAAAAACAGCAGTTCAGAAACGGAACGGTAGGATTATAGCACCTGTGTTTTCTTTGTGCAAGCACTTTTTTTCTTCCACATGCGTTCTTTTTGACCTGCACTTCTTCACAAGATTCGTCAGGAAAACCGTGTGGGCTCCCCACCCTGGTTGCTGTCGCCATACATACCGGTGCTCAGCTTTGCAAGGGACTTGGATAGTTCAATTGCCGATTCTGTAACCCGGACTACTTTTCCCTCTGAAACAACATAGTGTTCCATAGGGATATGCTGTTTCATGGTGCGTTCGATCTCATGAGGAATATAGTGCATCTGGGTGCAATGCGGAGATCGGTCCACAGAGGCAAAAACCAGCTTCGTCACTCTGCCGGTTCCGAGGATTGCTGCAATCTTGGTCACTGCCATATTGATATGCGTCTCCTCAAGACACAGTTCATACACTTCATCCACCTGTCCTGCCAGCTGCGCATAGGCCTCCGGTTCCACTGTATGCAGACACGCGCCGGCAATCATGACACGCCCTTTTGGAGTATATACATTTTCTGTCATTAAGTGTTTTTCCATGTGATCACCCAACCTCACACCTGCAGAATCCGGATGCATCCTTCTGCCTGCATTCTACCACGCGAAGCCTTCCTCCGCCACCATGGAATCCTGTCTTTTTGCTTTTTTATGCTTGCATTTCATGCCTGTTTCTATACAATGATGAATGTTCTTTTAAAGCAGCAGTACCCTGGATATTCAATGGAAAGGTTGTGATATGCTTGGATTTTTCACCGAACAGTTCCTTCATGTATTTCATCTGCGGCCTTGTCATCCTGTTTGTTGTCGCACAGTCCGTCTTTTTCCTTCTGCGGGCTGTGCGCAGAGCAAAAGCGCTGCACATTGACACGGGCGTCATCCGCCGCACCATTTCAGCGAGTGCCCTGTTTACCATTGCGCCTGCGCTCGCCATCCTGATCGGCGTTATTTCGCTCAGCCAGTTTCTCGGACTTCCCCTTCCCTGGCTCCGCCTCAGTGTGCTCGGTGCTCTGACCTATGAGCTGCCAGCCGCTCAATCCGCCGCCTCCGCGATGAATGTCACTTCTACATCCACCCTCGTGACAGATCCCAAGGTATTCAGTGCTATCGCCTGGGTAATGACAGTCGGCATTCTCTCCGGCATCATTGTCGTTCTCTTCGGCCTGAAAAAGATTGAAAACGGGCTTGACCGGATTCGTGAAAAGGATGCCAGAAAGAGTGCGCTCCTGATGGACTCCCTGTTTCTGGGCATGATCTGTGCTTTCACCGGACTCCTGTTTGCGGATATCAAGAAAGGGCTCCCCGGTTTCATCCCGATTGCCGTTGCCCTGGTCTCCATGATTCTCATGGCTTTCTGCGGACTGCTGATCCGCAAATGCCATGTCAAATGGCTCGAACAGTACGCCCTGCCCTTCTGTATGCTTGGAGGCATGCTGGCCGCCATTCCGCTCACAACCCTGATGGGAGGTGCGCTGTAATGAAAAAGAATCGTTCCTACAGTGAAGCCACCCATCTTTACGGAAGAATCTCCACGGCTTCTGCGATCCTCATGTTCCTCATGGTGCCCATTGCCATTTCCGTCCGGTATGCTGCCTGGCCGCCTTTCCGGGATGTGCTCAAGGGCCTCCTGGGCGTCGTTCCGGTCTTCTGGACAGTCGGCGTCATTGAAGTGCTCACCTATGCACCCATGCTTGGGACCGGCGGGACCTACCTGGCCTTTGTCACCGGATCCCTTTCATCTCTCAAGGTACCCTGCGTGCTCAATGCCCTGAAAGGCGCAGGCGTCGAGCCCGGCACGGATGAAGCGGAAGCGCTTTCCACCATTGCGGTAGCTACCTCTTCCCTGGTGACTACCCTGGTCATTGCGCTTGGCGTATTTGGCATCCGATTCCTTCAGCCGGTGCTTGAAAACCCGGTTCTGAAACCAGCCTTTGATAACATTATGCCTGCGCTCATGGGATCCCTTGCGCTTGTCTATTTCTCCAAGAACTGGAAGCTTTCCGTCGCACCGCTGGTCTTTATGATCGCCCTGTTCATTGCTGTGCCTTCCCTTGCCAGCTCTGTCGGCATTCTCGTGCCGGTCGCTGCGCTTGTCGCACTTCTGGCCGGATGGATTCTCCAGAAAAAGGGTCTGATTCAGTAAGGATTCTGAAAGGTGGCTTACACTGTGATCTGGGTGATTCTTCTTGTTCTTCTCGCCGTATGGGTTCTGGTGCTCTGCATTCGTGCAGCCCGCCTGAAACCTGAAGTTCTCCCTGAAGAGACAGCTCCCGAAATGCATTTTGACCGGGAAAAAGCGGTCCGGGATCTGCAGACGCTGATTCGCTTCCGCACGGTCTCCCACGAGGATCAACGGCTGGACGACGATACACAGTTTGAGGAACTCATTGCCTCACTCCCCGCTCTCTTCCCTCATGTGCATGAGGTCTGCACCTTCACCATGCCCGGCCCACGTTCCCTTGTTTTCCACTGGAAGGGCACAAAGCATGACAAACCGGGCGTTCTCATGGCCCACTTCGATGTTGTACCGGTCGATGAAAGCGGCTGGGACAAGCCCGCTTTTGAGGGCATCATTGAAGACGGCGTTCTCTGGGGCCGCGGCACCATTGACACCAAATGTACGTTCCTGGGCGTTCTGGAAGCTGCCGACAATCTGATCGCGCAGGGGTATACCCCCTCCCAGGACCTGTACCTCTGCTTTTCCGGCACAGAGGAAGTCAACGGGGACGGTGCCCCCGCCATTATCCGCTGGTTCAAAGAGCAGGACATCCGGCTTGATTTCGTCCTCGATGAGGGCGGTGCCATTGTCGAAAACGTGTTTCCCGGCGTGAAAAAGCCGGTTGCCGTGGTTGGCATTGCAGAAAAAGGCACCATGTCCGTGCGCCTGAGCGTGCCCACCGGCGGCGGCCACGCCTCCACGCCGCCTGCCATGTCCTCCATTGGCCGTCTGGCTCGGGCTGTGCGCCGCATTGAGGATCATCCCTTCCCCGCCCATCTGTCGGACGCTGCAGAGTCCACGTTTCTGGGTATGTCAAAGCATGCTCCCTTTGCGCTGCGGCTCCTCTTTGCCAATCTCTGGTGCTTCCGTCCGCTTCTCTATCTTGCCTGCCGTCTGATGGGCGGCGAGCTGAATGCGCTGGTCCGCACCACCGTTGCCTTCACGCAGATGCAGGGTTCCAGTGCATTCAATGTCATGCCGCCCAATCCGCACATGGTCTGCAATGTACGCATCAATTCCGATGAAACCACAGGCACTGTCATGGAACGTCTCCGGTCCGTCATTCATGATGACAAAATTGCCCTGGATATGCCCTTCGGCCGGGATCCCTCCCCGACGAGCACCATCTGCGATGCACCGTGGAAACGTCTTGAGCAGGCTGTGCACATGGAGTACCCCGGCACAGTGGTGACGCCATACCTGATGCTGGCTTCCTCCGACTCCTGGAATTACTGCGGTCTTTCGGACCGTGTCTACCGCTTCTCCCCCATGCCCATGAGCAAAGAAGAGCGCGGCATGATTCACGGAAACAATGAGCGCATCCCGCTGACCTCCATCCACAGCATCGTCTCATTCTACATGCGCCTCATACAGATGTGCTGATCTTTCCCGCCAATGCAAAAGCGCTGAATTCCCAATCCGGAATTCAGCGCTTTGTTCATTCATATAGCAGCAGTCCGCCTCCAAAGGGGCTGCTGATTAAATCACAGGCTCTTTGCGCCTGTAGGACATTTCCAGGACTTCAAATTTGTTCCACCATTCTTCTGTCGGCAGAACTTCTCCTGTTTCCATCTTGGCAATATATGTCGGGTACACCTGGGTCATGCTGGCCAGCAGATTTCTGGAAACTTTATGGTTTTCCATGAACTGCCTCACACGCACGGCATAGCTTTTTCCCATGGACAGCTCTCCTTTTCTGCGGTAATTCAATCAGAACCATCGTGCATGTAAGTCGAGAAAGAAAAGAGAAAATCTATATGAACCCCCTGTATGGGATGTGAACGCTCTATGATTGACTATATTTTATCAAAACTTAACAAAAACCTCAAACAAAAAATGATCTTTTTTTATGCTTTTTTTGCACTTATTTGTTGCAAGTTATCAACCGCAGAATCCAAGTCTTTTCTATCCGTATCGAAAGTGCAACAACAAAAAGCCGTCATTTTTTCAGGCGGCAGAATAATCGTTTCAATTTCATAATTAAAATTTCTCCGTCATTTTTCCGGATTTCTTTGGACTTCCAAAGCAGCACCGTCTGTCAGTGCTTTGCAGGCAATGCCTGCTGCGCCATGCGCCGGATCGGATTTCGGGAAACCGATTTCAATCTTGGGGTAGACCGCGTGCACGCGCTGCGCCATGCTCTCCCGGATTCCGTCAAAGTGTTCAAGAATGCTCCCGGTCAGGGCCAGTTCCCCGTCTTCCATTCCGGTCTTTCTCCAGCCGGCAAGCACAATCTCTGACAGATCTTCTGCAGCCGTTTCCGCAATGGCCAGGGCCGTTTCATCTCCCTGCCGCAGGGCTTCCGGGAGCAGTCTTGTCATCGCCGCCACTTCTTTTTTCCCGGTCGCAGGCGAATAAAGCCAGGTGATCAGCCCGCCGACTTCATCGGTCTTCAGTTCCTGAAACACCAGTTCCTTCAGGCAGGTCGCTCTGCCTCTTCCGTCCACGGCCCGCACGACGCTCTTCAGAATGTCTCTGCCTATCGCATATCCGCTGCCCGGATCATCAATCAGATATCCATACCCGCCCACACGGAACATCTTCCCGTTCCTGTCTCTTCCGCAGCAGACCGATCCGGTGCCGGCAATCAGCACGGCCCCGTGGCCGGTGATTGAACCAGCCAGTGCAATCTCCTGGTCTCCCAGAAACTGAAGATGGCCCTGGTACCCGGCCTGGCGTACGGTCTCCTCCACAAACTCCGTGGCATGCCTGTTGCTGACCCCGGCCATCCCGATAACCAGTTCAGGGCAGACCATGTCCTTTCCGCATGATTGCTGCATAAACTGCACGGCATCCCGGATGCTTTGCCGCACGACTTCTTCTGATGCCCCGTTGATATTCAGCGGTCCGAAATCACAGACCGCGATGTCCTTTCCATAGGCATCCTTCAGGCAGACCCGTGTCTTTGTTCCGCCGCCGTCCCAGCCTGCCGCGATCTTCTCTGCCATCATCCTGCCCCTTCCTCTGCTGTTTTTTCTCTGATCGATATGCTATCACAGTCGCTGAGCCCCTGCAAGATCAGTTTCTCCGCTTTCCTGCGTATGCCAGCCCGGGTTTTCTCAGATTCAGGTTTTCGAAACGCCGAAAAAGATGTATCATGGGGTTATCCAAAATCCGAACACAATGGATCTGACGGGATTGGCTCCGGGGGATCCTTCCCGTCCCGATACTCCCGCTGACTCATCTTCAGGCATTCACTGAAGATGTCCATCACAGAAAGTGAGGTCCTGCTCCTTGCTGATTCGTCCTTTTGCCCCTGAGGATCTTTCTGCCGCTGCAGCGCTGTGGAACCAGTGCTGCGCTTCCGGAGATGTTCTGTACTGCCCCCTGGAAGAGGATGCCTTTCTCCGGCGCTTTACCCTGGGCGAAGGCTGCCTTCCCGATCATTTCCTCGCAGCTGAAGAAAACGGCAGTCTGGTGGGCTTTCTCCATGCCGTTGCCCCGGAGACATTCCGCGGTGCACGAAAAGGTGTCGGCTATGTGACCTGTCTGATGGTCCGGCCGGATATGCGCTCCAGAGGCATTGGACGCGCGCTTCTCGAGGAGGAAATCCGCCGCCTGAAGGCCTGCGGGGCTGATTCTGTCCAGATTTCCAGTGTCAATCCCGTGAACCTGTCCTGGAGAATCCCGGGCACGCCGGGACATGATCACAACAATATGCCCGGTCTGGATACCGAGTGTGCAGGCGCCGGTTTCTTCAGGCACATGGGGTTTGATGCGGTGCACACCGAAGTCGCCATGTACCTGAACCTGAAGGATTATCATCAGCCGCCGGAAATCCCGCAGCTTCGGGAAAAGCTCCGCGCACAGGGGATCGAAACCGGTCCCTGGTCGCCCGATCTGGGCAGGGAGTTTGACGGCATGTGCGACCGGGTCGGCTCGGATTACTGGCGGGATGTGCTTCGCACGGAGACCGGGGCCTGGCTCAGCGGCACACCCAATGCGGATGCGCGGTTCTGGCCTGACGGCAGACAGCCTTCCGGTCCGCGCACCCTGCTCACCGCCACGACGGAAGGGCATATTGTGGGCTTTACCGGGCCTGTGGACCGGCAGATGAGCGGACGCGGATGGTTTACCGGCATCTGTACAGACCCGCTCTATGAGCGCCGCGGGATTGCCACGGTTCTCTTCCATCTCCTGATGCAGGCGTTTGTGGAGAACGGTTCCCAGTTCTCCACCCTGTTTACCGGAACCGACAACCATGCCCAGCGCATCTATCTCGGTGCCGGCATGCGGCCGGTCCGCAAGTTTGATCTCATGAAACGAAATCTTGAGGAGGCACAGCAATGAGTAAAACCATCATGGCCGTCGGCGCACATACCGGGGATGCGCAGCTCACCTGCGGCATGCTGCTGGCCAAGCATGCCATGCACGGAGACCGTGTGGTCATCGTGGACCTGACCGCTGGCGAGCGCGGAACCCCTGCAGGCTGGACCGTTCCTGATTTCCGCGCCTACAATGTGGAATGCGCGAAAAAGTTTGCCGAAAAGATCGGCGGGGAATCCATTGTTCTGGACACACCGGACGGTGAACTGGTGGACACCCCGGAAAAGGAACTGGAACTGGCTGACCTGATGCGGAAATACAAAACGGACGCCGTCCTGTACCACTGGAAGAACAGTCTGCACAAGGATCACGAGGTGGCAAGCCGGCTCACGGAAAACGCGATTTTCTTCGCTTCCCTGACCACCTTTGAGCGTCCCCTGCCCCCGGCCCCGATCCGCTCCTTCATGTGCGCTGAAAACTGGGAGGACGAGCAGGATTTCACCCCGTATTACTATTTTGATGTGACAGAAGCATTCCCCGTCTGGAAAGAAGCGATCCGCGAGCTGTGGCTCTCCGAGCATTCCACAAGCTTCCCGTATCTTCGCTACTATGAGGCCCTGAGCATTGTGCGCGGCGCGCGCATCGGGGCAGAGCACGCAACATGCTTTGGAACCTCACCCACCGCCAAGCGTCAGAAGATGGATCTTCTGTGATCACATGAAAGGAGACAACCCCATGACTGATCCCGCCCTTCGCAGCCTCATCGGCTGCCGCCTTGCGGTCGGCTTTGACGGCCCGACCATCCCGGAGGAATTCGCCGCTCTGGTCCATGACTGGAAAATCGGCAATGTGATTCTCTTCCGCCGCAATATTGAAAGCTTTGAACAGATCTGCCGCCTCAATCAGGAACTCCGCGAGCTCTTCGTCCGGGAAACCGGCCGTGAACCGTATATCATGCTGGACGAGGAGTGCGGTTCTGTGTCGCGCCTTGGCGTCATTGGCGTCACCACACCCTGCGCCATGGCCATCGGCGCCACTGGCAAAACCGAAAACGCCTATCAGATTGGCAGCATTATCGGTCAGGAGCTGCGTGCTGCCGGGTTCAACCTGAACCTGGCACCGGTTCTGGATGTCTGCACCAAGCCGGATTCAGCCAATGGCAACCGGATTTTCTCCGCGCAGCCCGAAGAAGTCGCCGCCTTCGGCAGGGCATATATTCAGGGGCTTGCGCATGAAGGCATCCTTGCGACCGGCAAGCATTTTCCCGGCCACGGCGACACCAATGTGGATTCACACTTTTCTCTTCCCGTTGTGCAGAAAGACCGTGAAACCATTGAGCAGACTGAACTGGTCAGCTTTAAGGCGGCCATCGACAGCGGCATTCATGCCATCATGAGCGCGCATGTGGTGTATCCTTCTCTCGACCCTGCCTGCGTGCCGGCAACGGTCTCGCGTCCCATCCTGACCGGCCTGCTCAGAGAGCAGCTCGGTTTCAAAGGCCTCCTGCTCTCTGACGGCATGGAAATGAAGGCGGTCATGGACCTGTACGGCATTGAGGATGCGGTCTGGCGCGCGCTGTGCGCAGGCGTCGACATCTGTCTGGTCTGTCATTCCGCTCAGCAGGCGCGGGATACCTGCACCTATATTGCATCCCGTCTTGAGGAGCAGCCCGAGTGGATCGAGGATCTGCGGGCCCATGCAGAGCACATTGACCGCATGAAAGCCGCGCTGAAGTCACCGGAAGGCGGAGCCGAGCAGTTTGGTTCTGTCAGGCAGCGTGAAACTGCAGAGGCAATCATGAAGGAATCCATTCAGATCCTGCATGCGCCAGATGATCTCCCGCTCCCGCAGCCGGACCATGACACCGTCTTCTTCGGCACGCCCGGCAGACGAAGCATCGGGGCCTATGACGGGGAAACCTTCCATGCGGCGGAGTCTCTGGCCGATCATTTCGGCGGCCGCTTCCTGAGCCCCGAGGAGGCCGTTCAATCTGCCCCCTCCATGGCTGTGGTGATTCTCAGCCGGCATTCCGACCTCGAGCGTGTCCTCGATGCAGTGCAAAAGCTGCTGGAAAAGGACTGCTGCGTCATCGCCGCTGCCCTGAGTGATCCCTATCCGCTGCATGCCCTGCCGGACAATTGCTGGCAGATCTGCGCATGGCAGTACGACGCACTGTCCCTCCGCGCGCTGACCGGTCTTCTGGAAAGCGGCGAAGATCTCTCCTGAAAAGAAAAACGATGAGGCGGCTGTCCTCATCGCTTTTCTTTTGAACAATCCATTCATAAAAACGGGATGGCGCAAGCGCCATCCCGCTTTCATTCAGTTGTGGTAAGTCTTCCGGAAGATGACTTACTCGCCCTTGGCTGCCAGGTAGGCGTCCAGCTGGCGCTGTGCTTCGGCGATGATGTCGTTCAGGCCGGCAGCTTCCATCTTGGCGCGCATGGCGGGCACACCCACTTCGGGATCGTCAGGATCGACGACGCCGCACTGGATGTTCTTGAAGTATTCTTCCTTGATTGCGCTGATCTCAGCAAACTGAGTGGTGAAATCAATGGGAGACTTGGAGTCGAAGGTGAAACCGCTGATCTTGGAGACAGGTGCGTCAGCAACTGCTGCGAAATAGTGATCCCACTGATCCAGAACGGGTGCCGGATAGGTGCCGTTCAGAGTCTCTTCACTGGCTTCGATGGAGTTGATAGCATAGTTTGCCTGAGAGAAACGCCACGGGGTGTAGTTGCTGCGGCCGACTTCGGTGCGGACAACTGCCTGACCCAGAACGTTGCCTTCAGCATCCTTCACGTCACGATATTCGAAATGATAGCCGGGAACACCAAAGGCCAGGATGTCGCGGACTTCCTTGTCGGTGTTGACCAGTTCCTGGAACTTCATAGCCATTTCGAATCTGGCCGGATCGTCCAGCAGGGTGACGGAGAAAGCGTTCATAGCGCCCTGCACACCATCGGTGTTCAGGAACGGACCAGCATAACGGGTCATCTTTACCCAGAAACCACGGGAAGGAGTGTAATCATAGTCATCCCAAGCCTGGACGAAGCTGATGTGATGGAGTTTGCCATCGATGGAGTCTTCAGTGAGGGTGGGAGCATCGGGGTTCACGAAGCCCATGGTGTACCACTTGTGCATGGTGCGATAGCGGTCCATGATCACTTCGTCGTCGAATACGGAGCAGACCTTGTCATCGCCGAACACAACGCCGATGAGAGGAGTACGGTTGATGAAGTCGAAGGAGGACTCAACGCCGGCAGGAGCACCGCCGATGTTCAGCGGATACTGGCCCAGAGACGGATCAGCTTCCATGGCCTTCTTCAGAGCGGTGACATAAGGAGTGAGCTCATCCCAGCTGCTGATGACAGCAGGCACTTCGATGTTGGCATCGGCAGCAACCTGTGCATCATACACGATGAAGTTTTCGGGAGCGATGTCCTTGTAGACAGGAATCGCATAGAGGCCGTCTTCGATGTTTTCACCGGAGGAGCAGGCCAGTTCCCAGATCGTCTCAGGCATGGATTCCCACAGTTTGGGAGCCCATTCCTTGATGCGGTTCACGCCGCCTTCAAAGATGTTGGCGTAGATGCCGTCGGAGACGTTGTCGTTGAAGTTGTTGTACCAGGAGCAGGTGAAGTACATATCATAGACTTCGCCGGCAGCAATGGAGGTACCCACTTCATCACTGGACATGTAGACGATTTCGATCTCGCAGCCCAGACGCTCGCGGGTGATCTTGTTCAGTTCTTCGAGAACCATGTCGTTATCGATCGGAGCCGGGCTGTTGCCCTGCACCCAGGTCAGCTTGACATAGTCATCTGCGGAAGCAAACGAAACTACGCTCAGCATCATAAGGGCAGCCAAAACGATAGCTACGAGTTTCTTCATATGAGAAACCCTCCTTTTGTTATTTATTACACAGCGTTAGCCTGCGCTGTTGTAACCTGTTGGATATGAGTAATGATATCATGACTTCTTCGGTCTGTCAATCTCCCAGAAATTCCATCAGCCCTTGACAGCACCGATCGTCAGGCCGGAAACGAAATATTTCTGGAAGAAAGGATAGGACAGGGCAATCGGTACAACGGAAACCACAACCATGGCCATGCGGACCGTTTCAGACGGTACGTTGGAGGCTGTACCGGCGGTCATGTTCTGCGCATTGCGGGTCAGGAAGGAAATGTTTTCTTCCAGTGAAATCAGCACGTACTGCAGCGGGAACAGGTCATGCTTGTTGCCGGAGATATAGTACTTGGCCATCATCCAGTCATTCCAGTAGGCGAAGGTCAGGAACAGACCGATGGTTGCAATGGCCGGAAGGGAAATGGGCAGCACGATCTGAACGAAAATGCGGATCATGCGCGCACCGTCGATCTTGGCCGATTCAATGATGGCATCCGGGACGGTGGTCTGGAAGAAGGTGCGCATGATAATGCAGTAGAAGCTCGAACAGCAGATTGGTAAGATCAGGGCCCAGTACGTATCTTTCAGATGCAGGATGTGTGCATTGATCATGTAGCTGGCGACCAGACCGCCGGAAAAGAGCATGGGGATGAAAATGAACCAGGTGAAGAATGATTTCAGCCGGTAGTTCGGACGGCTGAGGGCGAAGCCCATGGTCGAGGTCGTCACCAGACCGATCACGGTGCCGACAACGGTCACGCCGATGGAGTTCAGGAATGCGCGGCCGATATAGCCCGTCTGCCTAGCCAGATAGGCGTAGGCGGCCAGACTCAGTTCATTGGGGACAAAGCTGTAGCCCTTCATTCTGATGGATGCTTCCGAAGAGAAGGATACAATCAGCACCAGCAGGGCAGGCAGCAGGCAGATCAGTGCCAGAAAAATGAACAGACAGCTGATCAGTACATTCGTAAACGGCTTGACCCGTGTATATTTCAATACGCTGTTTTTTGCTTTCTTGGCCATCGTCTAACTCTCCTTTCTTCCTTTCCTGCTTCAATCAGAACAATCCGGCTTCCGGATCAATCTTCTTGACAATCAGATTGGCTGCCACAATGGTGATGCAGCCGACAGTGGACTGCAGGAAGGCAGCAGCGGAGGAAAGGTTGACGTTGCTCTGTTCGAGCAGGGCTTTGTAGACATACACGTCAATGGTCTGCGTCACGCTTGTCAGTGCGCCGGAGTTGCGGGTTGCCTGATAGAACAGACCGAAATCGCTGCGGAAGATGTTGCCCACAGCCATGATAAACATGATGGAGATGGTCGGCCGCAGCAGCGGGAGGGTGATGTACTTGACCTGCTGGGACTTGGACGCGCCGTCAATCAGCGCCGCCTCATACAGTTCCCCGTCAATGCCGCTGATGGAGGCCATGTACACCACCATGGAGTAGCCCATGCCTTTCCATACATTCAGGAAGACCAGGAAGTACATCCAGAAGTTCGTATCCTGATACCAGTTGTGATTCTGCCCTGTTGAGGCCTCCACAAAATGGAAGGCGCGGTTGATCAGACCGTTGTCCGTGGCCAGGAACGCATATACAAAGTAGCTGACAACAACCCAGCTCAGGAAGTGCGGCAGGAACATCATCGTCTGACAGGTCTTGGCCAGCTTCTTGGAATAGATTTCGTTGAAGAGGATGGCCAGGGTCACCGGGATCAGAATACCCAGAATGATGAACACGATGTTGTAGAGAATCGTGGTCTTGAGCATGATCGGGAAATAGGAGGATTTGAAGAGGAATTTGAAATTGTCAAACCCCACCCATTTACTGTTGTTGAGCAGTGCCCACAGGAAGCTCTTGCCGGGACGCGGCTTGTAATTCTTGAAGGCAATGATCACACCGAACATCGGCGCATAGCAAAAAATGAGGTACCAGATCGTGGTCGGCAGGTGGAGAAGGAAAATCTCCAGATTATCAAACGACGAGCCATTCGATCCGCTCTTCTTTTTTGCCGGCTGTTTCGCTTTGGTCAGACTCATGACGTCAGCTCCTTTCACTTCCCCGGGACATGCTTTTCTGAAAACAACAAAAACAATACTGGCTGCAGCAAATCATGCAGTCAATCCCAGCTGTTTTTTCAATGATAACAGGATGATAACAGGATTATACGCATTTTTCCTTTGCATGTCAATATGATGCAATTCCCCTACCAAAAAGAGCAAAGCTTTTTCCTGAATTCTGTTCCGATTCTTCCTTGACAATGAAAAACGCAATGCATACAATCAGCGTGTCTGTATATCTGCCCTGCACAGGGTGCAGTTCGTTTCAAAATATATGTTCATCAGGAAAGGAAGCGTCGTTATGCACATTCTCTCCGGTACTTCTCTCCCGAATATTCCCTGGGAAGACAAGCCACAGTCCTGCACAGAACCGATCTGGCGTTTCAGCGGGAACCCCATCATCGGCCGCAACGGAAACAAGCGTTCCAACAGCGTCTTCAACAGTGCAGTCGTTCCCTTCCGCGACGGGTTTGCCGGCGTTTTCCGCTGTGACAGCCGCTCCATCAGTATGGACCTGTTCGCCGGTTTCTCCAAGGATGGTTATCACTGGCAGATCGAGGATGACCCGATCGTCTTTGAAGACGCGGACCCGGAAATCCTGAAGAAGGAATACCGCTACGATGCCCGCATCACCATGCTGGAAGGAAAGTATTACATCACCTGGTGCAACGGCTATCACGGCCCGACCATCGGCGCTGCCTGGACGGAAGATTTCAAGATCTTCCATCAGCTGGAGAACGCCTTCCTGCCCTTCAACCGCAACGGCGTGCTCTTCCCCCGCAAAATCAACGGCATGTATATGATGCTCTCCCGGCCTTCGGATAACGGCCACACGCCCTTTGGCGATATCTACCTGAGCCAGTCCAAGGATCTGGAGTTCTGGGGACGCCACCGCTTCGTTTTCAGCACCATCAAGAGCGACTATTCCGCCTGGCAGAGCACCAAGGTCGGTCCGGGACCTGCGCCGATTGAAACCGACGAAGGCTGGCTGCTGATTTACCATGGTGTGCTCACCACCTGCAACGGCTATGTCTATCGTGTCGGTACCGCCCTTCTGGATCTGGATGAGCCGTGGAAGGTCAAGTATCGTTCCAGGGACTACCTCATGGCTCCGTGGGAACTCTACGAATGCGTCGGCGATGTGCCCAATGTCGTCTTCCCCTGCGCCGCGCTCACGGATAAGGATACCGGACGCATTGCCGTCTACTACGGCTGCGCGGATACCGTAACCGGTCTGGCCTTTACCACGATCGACGAACTGGTTCAGTTCACCAAACAGCACAGTGTGTGACGGAGGACAATCACATGCCCATGTTTTTTCTTGACAAGCGTGCCCAGGTCATCTGCAATGAACTGAAAAAGGAATCCGTTCATCAGAAGGTGGCCCTCAGTTCATGGGAGATGAAGAAGGGCAATTTCGTGACGCCCGCTGACGCGCTCGCCGATCCCTCCCCCTTTACACCCTTTGACGGGCGGACCATGCACTGGTACGGACCGGACGAACACTACTGGTTCCGCGCGGATATGACCGTGCCTGAGTCGTTTGACGGAAAAACCCTGGTGTTTCATCTCCGCACCCAGATCGAGGAGTGGGATGATGCCAAGAATCCGCAGTTCCTGCTCTTTGTGGACGGTGAAGTCTCCCAGGGCATGGATATGAACCACCGGGAAGTGCTCATCACCCGGAGCGCCAAAGCCGGCCAGACCTACCATATCGAACTGCAGAGCTATACCGGCACGCTTCATGCGGAGTTCAGCCTCATTGCGGAAATGTGGGAGGTGGACCCGGAAATCAACAGCCTCTACTGGGATCTCCAAGTTCCGCTTCGGGCATTTTCCCGCCTGGATGAGGAGAGCCGCAGCCGCATGGATCTGACGCGCGTCATCAATGACACGGTCAACCTGCTGGATCTGCGCGAGCCTTATTCCGAAGCCTATTATGCCAGTATCCGGGAGGCTTCCGCCTATATCCGGAAGCACCTCTATGAAGAGCTCGGGGGGCATGATGAAGTCATTGCCAGCTGCATCGGACATACACACATTGACGTGGCCTGGTGGTGGACCGTCGCGCAGACCCGTGAAAAAGCCTGCCGCTCGTTTGCCACCGTCCTCAAGCTCATGGACGAGTATCCGCATTACCGCTTCATGTCCAGTCAGCCCCAGCTGTATGTCTTCCTCAAGGAACGGCATCCGGAACTCTTTGAAAAGATCCGCGAGCGTGTCCGTGAAGGCCGCTGGGAGCCGGAAGGCGGCATGTGGGTGGAAGCTGACACCAACCTCACCAGCGGTGAGAGCCTGATTCGTCAGTTCCTCCACGGCAAGCGCTTCTTCCGGGAAGAGTTCGGTGTGGACAACAAGATCCTCTGGCTGCCGGATGTCTTTGGGTATTCCGGCGCCCTTCCTCAGATCATGAAGCTGTGCGGCATCGAGTACTTCATGACCACTAAACTGGCCTGGAACCAGTTTAACAAGATGCCCTATGACACTTTTATGTGGAAAGGCATCGATGGAACGGAGATTCTCTCCCACCTGATTACCACTTTGGGTGTCGGACAGCCTGTCACCGATTTCTTCACCACCTACAACGGCAATCTGCATCCGGATGCCCTCATCGGTGGCTGGCTGCGCTATCAGCAGAAAGCCATCAATAACGATATTCTGGTCTCCTACGGCCACGGGGACGGAGGCGGCGGTCCCACCCGTGAAATGCTCGAGACCTCCGACCGCATGGAGTACGGCATCACCGGCCTGCCCAAAGTGCGCCAGTGCTTTGCCCGCACCTATTTCGATGAACTCAAAGAGCGCGTCGGAAAGTCCAATCGTCTGCCCACCTGGGAAGGCGAACTGTACTTTGAGTATCACCGCGGCACCTATACCTCCATGGCCCAGAACAAGCGCGGCAACCGCAAGGCAGAGTTTGCGCTCATGAATCTGGAAACCATTTCCGCCCTCGCTGCCCCACGGGCCGCCTACCCTGCTGAAGCGCTGGACAGGATGTGGAAGACCGTCCTGATCAACCAGTTCCACGATATTCTTCCCGGCTCCTCCATTCGTGAAGTCTACGAAGTGAGCCGCAGAGAATATGAGGAGCTGCAGCATACGGCCTCCGGTCTCATGGAAGAGCGCCTGCACCTGCTCGCCGGTGATTCCGGTGAGGTGACCGTCTTCAACACCAAGGGCTTCACCTCCGACGAGATCGTATCCCTCGGCGCACTGAATGCCCCGGCGCTTTCCGACAGCGACGGTCGGCTTTATCCGGTTCAGCAGACGCCGGACGGTGCCTTCGCGTATCTTGAGAACCTTCCCTCCAAAGGCTACCGGACCTTCACGGTCTCCGACGAGGAACCGGAAGAAATGGAGCCCTTCACCATTGGTGAACATTCCATTGAAACCCCGTTCTATCAGGTCGAGTTCGATGCCCAGGGCTTTATCACCCGTCTCTATGACCGGGAGGAGGAGCGCGATGTGCTCCGTCCCGGCGAGCGCGGCAACCGCATGCGCATGTATGAGGACAAGCCCATTTATTACGACGACTGGGACATCGATATCTATTATTCCGAGAAAGGCTGGGACGTGGACGACCTCGAGTCCTTTGCCTGGACCGAGTGCGGTCCGGTGCGCGCCACGCTGGAAATCAGGCGGCGCATCAGCAAGTGCACGGTCGAGCAGAAAATCCATTTCTACGCCGATTCCCGGCGCATCGATTTTGAGACAAAGCTTGACTGGCACGTCCATCAGCATCTGCTCAAGGTCTACTTCCCCACCGCCATTCACAGTGATGAAGCCACCTTTGAAATCCAGTTCGGCAATGTGAAGCGCAAGGTCCATCAGAACACGTCCTGGGATGTCGCACGCTTTGAGAGCTGCGGCCAGAAGTGGATGGACTTCTCGGAAGGCCACTACGGCGTCAGCCTCCTCAACGACTGCAAGTACGGCCATTCCGTCAAGGACGGCGTCATTGCCCTGACCCTTGTCAAGAGCGGCATTGAGCCCAACCCCGAATGTGACCAGGGTGAGCACATCTTCACGTATGCGCTCTATCCGCATGCAGGCGACTGGCGCTGCGGAACCATTCCGGAAGCCTACTGCCTCAATCAGCCCGCCATGGCGGTGCGCGGCGGCACGCCCGGATGCGCCTTCTCCCTGGCTGACACGGCGGATGCCAACGTCATGCTCGAGACCATCAAGCAGGCCGAGGATGGGAACGGCTGGATTGTCCGTGTCTATGAAACCGACAATGCACGCACCCGTACCGCTCTGTACTGGAACCGTCCGGTCCGGCATGTGGAGAGCTGCAACGGTCTGGAGGAAAAGATCCAGGATCTCTCTTTCCGCGACGCAGGCGACGGCTGCACGGAGATTCCGTTTGTCATCAAGCCCTATGAAATCTGTTCCTTCCGCATCATAGAAGAGAACTGACCGGAGGCGATTGCATTGAAACTGATTACAGGCTGCTGGTTTGAGTTCCGTCATCACTCTGCCGCAGAAGGCTTACATTACAATCCATCCCTGCATGACTTTACAGGCGATCAGTGGAGAGCGATGATCAGCGATATGGCGGAGCTCGGCATGGATACGCTCGTGCTCACCTGCTCCTCCCTCGCCTATGCCGATTCCGCGGAGAGCTATGCACCCGTCACCGTTTTCCCGCAGAGCGACATGGTCTGTCCCAATGCCATGGACATTCTCATGGAGGAGGCCGCGCGCCTGCACCTGTCCGTCTATCTTTCCGTCGGCTTTTACGGAAACTGGGTCGACCCTGTCGGCAATATGCGCAGTGCTGAGGTGGAAGATCGTGCAAAGACGGCCGCACAGACCCTCTACGCCGCCTATGCGTCCAACCCGGCCTTTGCCGGCTGGTATCTGCCCGATGAAACAGAAGCCGGCCCCTATTTTGCCCCTGTCTTTATGGATTACGCCGCGCGCTACTGCCGTTTTCTGCGCGCGATTGATCCTGCCAAAAAAATTCTCATCGCGCCGTACGGCACCAACAAGATTGTTCCGGACGAAACCTTTGTCGAGCAGCTGCGTCAGCTGGATGTCGACTATATCGCCTATCAGGACGAAGTCGGCGTGGAAAAGTCCACTGCAGAACAGACCGGCGGGTATTACCAGGGACTGCGAAAGGCGCATGATCTCGCCGGACGCAGCCACCTCTGGTGCGATATGGAAGTCTTCGCCTTTGAGGGTCAGGTCTACAAAAGTGCCCTGCTCCCTGCCCCCATTGAGCGCATTGAGCAGCAGATGCGCGCAGTCTCCCCGCATGTGGAGAAAATCCTCTGTTATGCCTATCCCGGCCTGATGGCCCGCCCAGGGTCTGCGGCCTGCTACGGAGACCATCACTCGCCCGAAAAACTCTACGCGGATTATCAGGCGCTTGCCCGTGCCTGCCGTGATGCAGAAAACAGCTGAACTCAATCAGGAAAGGATGAATACCATGGCCAAAAAACTGCTGGCCTATGTCAGCGGACAGGGCACCGTCAATGAGCGGGACGCAAAGAAACTCACCCATATCCAGCTGGCATTCGGTAAACTGCGGATGGACGGCTCCATTGTCACCCATGACGTCGAGCCCATGATGGCCCAGATGGCGCAGCTCCGGGCCTGGAACCCTGAGCTGAAGATCGGTCTCTCCCTGGTCAACAATGACGGTGAGATGAACGCCTTCACCACGGTCTGCGCAGACCCTGCTCTTCGCGAAGCCTTTGGAAAAAGCTGTGTGGATGTCGTCACGCGCCTTGGGTTTGACGGCGTGGACATCGACTGGGAGTATCCCTGTGTTCCGTCCAACAATCAGGATGTCAGCAAAGACGACCGCGCCAACTTCACCGCCACCTGCAGAGTCCTTCGTCAGGCCCTGGACACGGTGGAGGGAAAGCATCCCCTGCTGACGCTGGCCGCCGGCGCCGATGTCTATTATCCCACCTGTGTGGATCTGGCCGCTGTCTCAAAGGATCTGGATTTTATCAATCTGATGACCTATGACCTCAAGTGCGGCTTCCACGCGCTGGCCGGTCATCACACCCAGCTGTATTCATCCACCGGCGACGTTTTCCAGAACAGCTGCGATCAGGCGCTCCGGCTCTTTGTCCGCAGCGGCGTCCCGAAGGAAAAACTGCTGATGGGTGCCGCGTTCTATTCCCGCAAGTGGGAAAACATTCAGGACCGCAACCATGGCTTCCTCCAGATTTCAAAGGCCGGCGGCGGCTACGGTCCCAACTGGGCCCTTTTGGAAAAGGATTTTCTGAACAAGAACGGTTATGTCTATTACTGGGATGATGAGGCCAAGGCACCTTTCCTCTTTAATGGCAGCACGTTCCTCTCCTTCGACGACCCGAGAAGCCTGAAGGAAAAGTGCGAGTATATCCGCCGCGAGGATTATGCCGGCATCTTTTACTGGGAGCACACCTGTGATCCGACCGGCGTCCTCCTCGACACCCTGTATCAGAATCTGAAGGACTGAGACTCGGATTCATCCGATCCCCCGACATCCGTATGGCAGAGAGGTGATTTCACCTTTCTGCCCTCTTTATTGGCTCTTCACGGAAAG
>DEFL01000061.1 GCA_002350845.1 Christensenella sp. UBA2853 | reverse complement strand
GCGTATAATTCGCTACTCATTTGCCGGGCTTTATAATGCATATACGGCTATGATTTCATTACCGCACATTTCCCCGTTCTCCACAAACCCATACTTTCTGTAAACATCTCTGGCATGAGTATTTTCAGGTTCATAAGATAACCAGACATTTTTTGCTTCCCCGAATGGGAAGGTACGAATCAAATCCATAACCGCATCTATTGTCTGCTTGCCCAGGCCTTGCCCCTGGTATTTTTTGTCAATCATTAATCGCCAAAGACAATAATTCTCTTTGATTAAATCGCTTTCTTCTTCGTTGCCAACTGTACCTTTGCCAATCATAACGAATCCAATCAGCTCTGCATCATGATATACAGCTAAGGGTAAAGCATTATTGCCTTCATTTCTCGTTGCATAGGCTTCTGCCAGACTCTGTATGTTTTCTGCGACGAAATCTTTCTGCTCATCAAAAAGTTCCAGACTGCAAACTTTCCAGATGTTCGCGTTTGTAATCTCTTGTAAAATAATCACAGTTGCTTTCTCCCCCACAAATTCCGACTATTCTCAGCAATAGGACGATTCTGATATTTCACGCATGGTCTTTTTTCCCGAGGCATTCCGTTGGATTTCCGGATGTCCCGTGTCTCATATGCGCTTCGTCACCCCAGCCCTGCATGGCTGGCGCACTTTCGTTGTCAGACTGCCGGTTGACTCCCCGGTGCATCATATGTCGTATTGGCTATAGTCCATTTTACCATGGAGTAAATTGCCTGACAATTGTTTTCAGGCGGTTCATGATGACAGCGCCGCCATGGCCGTTTTCCGTTTTTCAGGCTGAATGTCTCCATGCTGAGGAATTCAGCCTTTTTGATTGTCTGCCCGTTCTTTATCGCATCAGGGGTTCTGACCGGGTTTCCCCACTGCGTGCATGATGGCCATCGCCGTCTGCATCCTTTCATGCGTCACCGGCTTTGTTCTTTGTCTGTATTTCAGGCAGTCTCTCCTGCCATTTCCGGCACAGAAACGTATCAAAGAGCAGAAGCACATTCTGTGCTGACGCATCCCAACTTTACCCGACTATCCGCGATCAAAGGAGGAAAGCAGCAGAAAAAAACTGTAAATTTGCAAAGCATCCTGCATCTCTGTATAATGAAAACAGCAGAGCATTTCATGCTCCATCACGACAACAGACAGCCGCACTTTTTTATGGTTCATCCGGCGGTTAAAGAAAAATATCATTCCGACTATCACGATATACGCAGTCAAAACAGGATCTCAGAGCATTTCTAACCACCCGTGTTTTCTTCACTCATCAGCCGGCGCGGCTGCATGACATCACCTGTTTTCAGCATTTCCGGGGACCGCCTGCCGCTTTTGCAGTCTCTGCCCCGGATGCACCCTGTCCATTGAACTTTGCGCGTTATAAATGAATACGAAACCATACGAGGGAGGGAATACCATGAAATTCAAAAAGATCATCGTCTGGATGCTGATGCTGGCCATGATCCTCAATCTGCCCGCATCCACCCTGGCTGCCACATCACCCGTCGCCCCCTGCAAAAATCACGTCTGGGGCGAATGGGATCCGATTGAAGATCCCACCTGCACCACAACCGGAAAACAGATCCGCTACTGCGAGGTCTGCTTTACCGAGCAGATCGGGACGATCCCGAAGCTTCCGCACAGCTGGGATGGATGGACCGTCACCAAAGAGCCGACCTGCACTTCCACCGGCTCCCGTTTTCATACCTGCACGGTCTGCGGAACCCGGGAGACCGAAACCATGGACAAAGCGCCGCACAAATACGGCAAATGGGTCGATATTATCCCCGCCACCTGTTCTTCCAAGGGCTCCCATTACCGGATCTGCGACATCTGCGGCTATCAGCAGACTCTCGACAGCGATCCCCTGCCCCATACCTGGAGTGAGTGGGTGACCACCAAAAACGCCAACTGCACGGAGCGCGGCGAAGAAGAACGCACCTGCCAGGTGTGCGGCACCACCGAAAAGCGGACCACCAAAGTCAACGGCACGATCCACGAATGGGGAGAATGGGTCGTCCGAATGGAGCCCGACTGTGAAAAGGGCGGCTACCGCTCCCACGGCTGCACCAAGTGCAACAAATGGGAATCCGAAAAGACGCCTCCCCTGGGGCATGACTGGGGCGAATGGACCATCCTGACGCCCGCCTCGAAAAATGCTCCGGGCCTGCGGGAACACAAATGCACCCGCTGCGGAAAAACCGAAAAAGAGAGCTATGAATATGTCGGTGAGCCCGGTCTCCAGCTGATCTGCCGGGGCATCTCTCCGACTGGTGCCCAGGACGGCTATGAATACGTCTTTGAAGCCGATATGGTGCTGGAAAACACAGGCGATCTGCCCCTCGAATTCTCCCTGGATTCCTACACCACCAGCGGCACAGAAGTCCTCACCGATGTGTTTGCCGGCTCTGTCAGCACCACCGGAACCCTGAACCCGGGCGAAACGCTGCCGTTCACCTACCTGATCCGGACAAACGATGATTCTCCGGACAGCGCAGGCAACACCATTGAACGCTATCTGTATGCCGGCGGCAGGTCCCCCGAAACCGGGAAGAGGACGTCTGCCGTTGCCCCGCTTCTTCTTCGCAAGCCCCAGAAGAACGGCCTGATGCTGAACCTTCTCAATGTCCACCGCTCCGGCGAAGGAAAAGATGAGGAAATCATTTTCGACCTGAGCGTCACCAATCTGACCACCGCATGGAGTCTCATTGACATTTCCGCATCCAGTGAGCATGGCGAACTGCCGGACGGTGAAGGCTTTATCGGCCTGCCTGAAGAAGGCCTGCTCGTGCACTATCAGGAATCTGCTTCCTTCAGCTACCGCGCCATGGCCGGCCAGGCTGACCTGGACGCCTCCGCAGGCATGCCGTTTATCGATGTCTCCCGCTGGATCAGTGCCAAAGATTCCTTCGGTCATGCTGCCAATATTCAGGTTTCTGCGCATATTGACGTCCAGGAGACTGCAGACGCGCACCTCGAGGGCACCCTGGATGTGCAGGGCAGAGAGATGCTCGCCCAGCAGGATCCCGTTTCGTTCCCCGCGGTGTTCACTCTCAGGAATACAGGGAAAACAGAGATCACGAACCCGGTTGTCAGCGGATGTCTGGCCACCAGTGTCGGGAATATCCTGCACCTCTATACCCTGACCCCTGTGGACGGCGTTTCCTCTCTCAAGCCGCAGGAGAGCGCTTCCTTTGAGATGAACCTGGATATCACTGCGGAGGATGAGGCCATGGCCGCCGCCGTTCAGAATTCATCGGGCTTTTCCGGGCTGCGCTTCCTGTGCTGGGCTGAATACGGATATGACACGGGCGACGGCCCTGCCTCCGGGGAAAGCAACCTGTGGAAGCAGGACATCGCGGTCGGAGAACTCAACGCTGACGATCCCAGAGAAACATATATTCTTCCTGTTCTGACAGCTTCTTATGAGGATCGCGTCTATCATCCCGGCGAGACGGTCTCCT
Source organism: Christensenella sp. UBA2853 (assembly GCA_002350845.1). Taxonomy (GTDB): domain Bacteria; phylum Bacillota; class Clostridia; order Christensenellales; family Aristaeellaceae; genus UBA2943. The sequence continues at coordinate 2,680 of DEFL01000061.1, read as the reverse complement.
TTGACCTGACTGTAACCAATGTCAATCCCACCGATACCATCAATGGCATCCGTTTTGAATGGTATCCCTACATGGACAACGGAGATACCGCGGAAACGCCCCTTGAGATTGACCGTTCCGACCTGACGCTGCTCCCAGGTGAATCCTATACCCTTGAGAACGCCTTCTCCCGCACCATCACCAAGGAAGACGCCCTGCGCGGGTATACCGTCATGGAATTCATCGCCTGGTGCCGCTCTTCCACCCATGACTGGTGGTCCAACTGCGGCTGGCACGGCCTGGTCCGTACAGAGCCCGGCAAAGAGAAAGGGATCGGCCTGAAAATCAAATTAGCCCCGTCGACCGTTTACTCAAAGGGCAGGATCGAATGGAAGCCGGTCAATTCCCCGGACACGGACCCCACCGGCTTCCTCGGCCTGAAAAATACAACACCTTCCGGTAACACGGCCGTTTCCGACGCAGCACTCTATAACGGAGACGAGTGGATGCCGTCCCCCGCTCAGGGAGGGTCCGACGTTGAGTTCCCTGCCTGTATCATTGTCACCAACACGACCGATCAGCCTGTCACAATCTCCATCGACTCAGACCATCCCGATGATCAGCTGGAGGTCACGGGCTCGCAAATCATCCCCGGCAACGGCGTGATCTCCGTCGATTACTGGATTCATGCAACGCCGGATGAAATCGCAGACGGCAAGCTGGACAGGACGGTCACCGTCTCCACAGACAGCGGCGTAACGGTCAGCGATACCATCACCGCGACCGTGTACGACGGCAATCTTCTGCCTTCCTCTGAAGAAGAGGTTCCCGATATCGTCCTTATATGCACAGGCATTGAGCTGATTGGGGAAAGCAGTTACAACCAGTATGTTGCCCATATGATCGTCCGCAGCCTCTGCAATATGACCCTGAGCCTGGAGGCTGATTTCTTCGACGACACATTCCATTCTACGCCCGATGCCCTGCTGGGCTGGTATGAATCTGACAAGAGAGAATCCCTTGAGCCCTATGGCGATATCAGCTTCGATTACAGCATCGTGGAAAACGAACCGGACAAGATTGAAGGTTTTGTCCGGCGCACACTGCGCGTCACAGGCAAATCCATCGATACCGGTGCGGCTGCGACAAGCAGTTTTCCGTTTGTATTCCCGTCTTCTCACGGGGAAATGCTTGATCTTTCCTGTCTGGGCTACCATCGCCTGAATGGACCCGAGCAGATCATCGTTGCAGATCTGAGGCTGACCAATCACAGCGAGGAAACCCTGAATGGTGTCAGGATCAGCAGCACAGACAGGACCGGATATGCAGCCGCCGGCGATCATCTGATCGGTGTTTCCGAGGGTGCATCCTACAGTCTTGATGCAGGAAAGAGCATGGATTTCCGCGCTGAGATCCATCCCACAGACTATGACTTTTCCTATTCAAACGCTTTCCGCACAGTCACCGCAACCTGCGACGCTGCTCCGGTCACCGATTTTGTTGAACTGCAGTATGCACTGCAAACGGATCAATTCGAAAACGTCCTTCTCCATCTGGATGGTGAAATGCTCACCCCGGATACCCTTGAGGTTGAGGAAGCCTTCAATGCGTATCTGAAAGCCCGGAATCTGGGCAATATTGACCTGGAAAATGTGCTTGTGTCCTGTACGGCTCAGGGCCCGGACGGACAGGCTTACTTCACGAAAACCTACGGCACTGCCGACGGAACCATCACCTCCCCCGGCAAAGACATGGAGGTCACCCCCGTTATTCCCATCAGCTACAGCATGATCGTCCAGGCTGCTGCCGCCAATTGTCTCAAAAACAACGAACCGTCAACCGTCACCTTCACCTTCACTGCCAGCGGCACTGCACGCAGGGAAGATATCGTCCTGCCTGTCAGCTCCAATCCGGTCTCTTTCACCGTGCATCTGCAGTATGGAAGCGACACGGAAAGCATTCAGGTCCGGGATGATCTCAGCATGCCCGGTCAGAATCCGAAGGCAGGAGAAAAGCTGTTTGTGCCGCTGATCATTGAAAACACCGGGGACAGCAAACTGCAGGGATTCAAGCTGCTTGTATACCAGCTGCACGGAGAGACTTTCCTCTACAAGGGAACGCTCCTGGACAAAAAGTATACCTATCTTCAGCCGGGAGAGACACTGCCCTGCCTCTTCGAGTACACTGTCACTGAAGAAGATATGAAAAAAGGCAGCGTCACCTTTTCCTTCACTGCGTCTGCTGTCGGCGACATCTCCGGTGTGCCCGTTATTTCAAAGTATGAGTGCAGCAAGTCGCTTGTCCCGGAGCCTGCAGGAGGCCTTGTTCTCGAAAAGAGCGTCACCAATACACCGCCCGAAGGACAGACTGCTTTCCGTCTGGGCAACGAAATCCATTACCTCATCAAAGTGACCAACAATACAGGTGAAGATCTCGAAGAGGTCAGGGTCTATGATGACGTAACCGGCTATGAACACCCAGTATGCATAGGATTCATCAGCCTGATGGCCGGGGAAACCAGAAACATACCTTTCAACCGTGTGGTATGTCCGCTGGATGTGCAGCAGCTGCAGGTGGAGAATCAGGTATATGCCACCTATCATCTGTCCGGCGACCCCAACCCGCACACCGACTATTCCGACTATGTGGTGACGCCTGTGGAAAAGACGCCCGTAACTAGGGGGGTCGTCTCGGTCTTCAA
>DEFL01000060.1 GCA_002350845.1 Christensenella sp. UBA2853 | reverse complement strand
TTGAAGACCGAGACGACCCCCCTGGTTACGGGCGTCTCTTCCACAGGCGTCACCACGGTATTGGAGGAGGCGGTAAGGCCTTCACGGGTGGAAGAGAGGGTATAGTAGGCGTGCACCGTGTTCTCGACCTGTTTCTGATCCACATCGGTCGGACCAACGATATGTTTGAACGGAATGCTCACGGTCGCACCGGCAGCGATGTCGACGTAGTCGATGAAGATTTTGTAGCTGTAACCGGTGATGTCGTCTACAACTTCGACGTAATGAAGATCCTCGCCGGTATTGTTGGTGATGGTCACCAGATAATCGATCGTGTCATTCAGACGGAATGCTGTCTGTCCTTCGGGCGGTGTATTGGTGACGCTCTTTTCGAGGACAAGCCCACCGTTCTCCCCGGGCGTTTCTTCCACAGGCGTCACCACTGTATTGGAGGAAGCGGTAAGGATTTCAGGGGAAGAGGAGAGGGTATAGTTGGCATGTACTGTATTCTCGATCTGCTGCTGGTCCACGTCGAGCGGACCTACGACATGCGAGAACGGAATGCTATCGGAAGCACCTTTGGCCAGGACGATGTAGGTGATGAATTCCAGGTGGTCGTACCCGGTGATGTCATCCACGAGCTCGATGTCAATGAGATCCTCGCCGGTATTGTTGGTGATGGTCACCAGATAATTGATCGTGTCATTCAGACGGAATGCCGTCTGTCCTTCGGGCGGTGTATTGGTCACCGTCTTGGTCAGGAGAAGTTTTTCGGCGGGTTCGGGCGCCAGCGTCTTGCTGTATGTACAGATATCCTGAATGGGTGAATCGATGATTCTGCTGGCCGAGCGGACGAGGAAGGAAAGGCTGATCCCGCCTCTTTCCACATCTTCTTTTGTGACGGGATAGGAGTAAATGTAAGGATATTCCATACCGGGAGACAGGATCACGGAAGGGTCATCGATCAGAGAATCTTCAAAGACAATGGTACCATCCACAGACTGACTGACGTCCAGGCGGAGACTGAACAGGTTATCATCACCGACGTTCTGGATGATCAGCGGGATATTCAGGACCTCTCCGGCTCCCGGGTTCTGAGCAGGAACGCTGGTATCTTCCCGGATGGAAATCATGCTGTCATTCTTAATGTTCACGGTGAAGATGACCGGGGTGGATATGACGGGCGTGATGGATGTCCCGTCGCGCCAGATGCCGCGGCTGGAGAAGAGGAACGTGAGCGTATCCGGTTGATTATTCTTCAGGGGAAGATCGGCCAGGGCGGCGGTGACCATCTCCTCTGTGATGGTAAAGGCTGGTGAGATCTGCAGGCGCTTGCCGGGAGCATAGCTGGAGCCCGATGTGCCGTAGCTTTTCATGAGGAGTACTTTCCCGCTGGGACTCTGAATGGTGCAGTCTATATAAATATCTTCCAGCGTCACACTGCCGCCGTTCCAGGCGTTCAGATCCGCACCGAACATTTCATGCAATTGAAGGGAAGCAGGACCGGTCAGCTCGCCTTCCAGATGAAGGAGTGCCTTTTCCACCAGATCTGTGTGGAGATCCACCTGGAGGCGGACCGTATCAGCCACCGAGGCAGCCGTATCCACTGCGCTGATGCGGCGGATGACTTTCATATGCGCGAGTTCCTCGCCGGAAGGATGGATCTCAGCACCGAAAGCTATCGATTGATGCGGCTCAAGGCTGTAGGAGATTTCTGAGGAGATCCCGAAAAAGTGGTCGGGAGAAACGCTGTTGTCATTGTTATCCGTGATGCTGAGCTGGATGTTTTTCAGTGTTTCCTCGCCCTGATTGGTCAGCAGCAGGTCTGCGATGATGGTCTGATCGCTGCCTGCAAGACGGTGATATCCCGTAAGAACCAGATCAAGCGCGTTCGTGTCGGAACAGGGGAATACAAAGGAAGCACTGTCTGTGACGGCGGGAATGTCAGAACCGGCCAGGCCGGTGACTGTCAGCGTGCGCTGGACAGAGCCTATGTCCCAGTCATCATCAAACTCCCTGATGATGTAAAGGAAATCGATTTCGTCCCCGGGCTCAAGGTGACTGATCTTTGGGGATTCATACCATCCGTTCAGGATATCCTGTGTAGGAGTGTCCGAGCTGCCCTTGATCATAATCTCCATGCTCAGGGGATGCGTGCCGGTGTTGGTGACCTTCATAGCGGCAAGGTAATACATCAGGTTGTACTCTTCATGCCATTCAGGAACCACACTGGTGCAGACAAGGGAAACAGCGGGGCCGGAGATGCCCGGTGCTGCTGCGGGGCCTTTCACGTAATCATCGAGCGTCCCGGTGTCAGACTCAGAACCATCAGGAAGGCCGGTTGAGGAGATGCCGGGCTTCACTGTGTCCGGTATGTCTGTGTGGCCTTTCACGTAAATACTGAGCGTCTCAGTGACGGGCTCAGAACCATCGGGAAGGGCTGCTGAGATCGTCCGCGTCAATGAACCCGCATCAATTTCCTGCTGGTCTGCGGAGATCCAGTATTCGAACATCAGCGAGGTATCGGCGGGCAGATAGACCGGTTCGGTGCCGGTTCCGCTGATGACATCACTGAGATGGTCCGAGGCGATCGAGACATTGACCGCCTCACCGGTATGATTGGTGACGGTGATCAAGGCCGGGATCGTGCTGCCGGACGCTTCCTGACCGGGGTACGGCATCCACCCGGCTCCGTTATAGACTGCTGCGTCGGAAACAGCCGCGTTTCCGGAAGGTGCTGCATTTTTCAGGCCCAGGCAGCCGGTGGCGCCCGTATCCGGGGAATTGACCGGCTGCCATTCCACTGTGCCCACGAAATAGGTGGCTGACGGGGCGAGTGTGACAGTCAGGGTGATCCCTTCCTCCCGGACGGGCTCTTCGATGAATTCATAGTTCTCTTTTTCTGTTTTTCCGCAGCGGGTGCACCTGTGTTCCCGAAGACCCGGGGCATTCGGTGCGGCGGGCGTCAGAATGATCCATTCGCCCCATTCGTGGCCCAGGGGAGGCGTCTTTTCGGATTCCCATTTATTGCACTTGGTGCAGCCGTGGGAGCGGTAGCCGCCCTTTTCACAGTCGGGTTCCATTCTGACGACCCATTCACCCCATTCGTGGATCGTGCCGTTGACTTTGGTGGTCCGCTTTTCGGTGGTGCCGCACACCTGGCAGGTGCGTTCTTCTTCGCCGCGCTCGGTGCAGTTGGCATTTTTGGTGACGACCCACTCACTCCATGTATGGGGCAGGGGATCGCTGTCGAGGGTCTGCTGATAGCCGCAGATGTCACAGACACGGGTATGGGAGCCCTTGGAGGAACAGGTCGCGGGGATAATATCGACCCATTTGCCGTATTTATGCGGCGCTTTGTCCATGGTTTCGGTCTCCCGGGTTCCGCAGACCGTGCAGGTATGAAAACGGGAGCCGGTGGAAGTGCAGGTCGGCTCTTTGGTGACGGTCCATGCGTCCCAGCTGTGCGGAAGCTTCGGAATCGTCCCGGTCTGCTGGGTATGGCAGACCTGGCAGAAGCGGACCTGATGGCCGGGGCTTGTACAGGTGGGCTGTTCGATGGGATCCCATTCGCTCCAGACGTGATTTGTGCAGACGGGCAATCGGTCAGCCAGGGTGGATGCGGGCAGATTGAGGATCATGGCCAGCATCAGCATCCAGACGAGGAGTTTCCTGAATTTCATGGTATTCCCTCCCTTATATGGTTCCGTATGGATTTGTAACGCATAATATCAATGGACAGGGGCAGCCCGGGCAGAGAATGCATCAGCCCGAAGCTGCTGAAAACGGGCGGCGCATGCAGTTGTGGTCTGATGCGTCAGGTCAGAACGAAACATATGCAGTCCTGTTCCGGCTGTGCGGGTCGTGAAAAGAAGGATGGATTTGACCTCTGAACAGCCGGATCGGGGTGAAACAGGAATATGTCGGTTGTACGGATCGAGCAGGAAATGCTCTGCTGTCTCTATTATACTGGTCTGCTGGAAGCTTTGCAAATGGATGCTTTTCTGTTTTTTCCTCCTTTGTTCCGGGGCGGTCAGATGAAGTTCGGACGGGTCAGCACAGGATGTGCTTCTATTGTTTGATACGTTTCCTGTGCCGGAATTGGCAGGAGAGGTCACCTGAAATACAGACAAAATACAGACAAATACAGAGACAGTACAGGGGAAATGCGTGAAACGGAATACTGCGGAATGCGGAATCGCTGAAACAATCAGGGGTTCCGTGTGCCGTTTGGGGCGCGGCCGTCCCGTCTCCTGACATCAGATGAAAAGGAGCGGCTGACAAAACAGGGGAATACAGGAAAAGCCGGCCCGAAGGCCGGCAGGGAGGCGGGAAGCAGGTGATTTCAGATGCTTTCCGCGAAAGGCTTATTTCATGAGGACTTCCAGGTCCAGCACATAGCTGCGGACCGTACTGGAGAAGAGCTGTGCTGCGACGGAGGCGTCATCCGGATAGAGGGCCAGCAGCACATTCCTGCGGGCGGTCAGCCAGCCCTGGAAGAGGTTCAGGCTTGCGGACATCGCGCTCTTTCCTTCATCGGTCAGTCCTGCATAGAGCGTGTTGGACTCCTTCATCAGGACGGACAGCCACAGCTTTCCGGCGTCCTCAAAGGCGGCCGTCTTTTCTTCGACAGATGCGTCTGTGAGACGGCGGCTCAGTGTGCCGGTGATGAAATCGTGGGTTCTGCAGACGGTCTGCGTGACATGGTATCCGCCGGAAATGGGTTCAATCGTCCTTCCGCATGCCTCAGCGCGTTCGCCCTTGGCAGAGAGAACCGGGATGCCGGTGCGCAGGATGCTGTCGGGACGCTCCGCAGGCGCATGATGGAGTGCATAGCACAGGTCATTGCTGCGTTCCCTGAGGTGCTGGAGGATGGTTTCGCCGGCTTTCTCCTCACCGAAGACTTCCGTCAGCATGGACTGGTAAGCGTCGAGCTGCTGGAAGAAGAGAAGCTGGTCGATATGAATGAGGGCGGCCGTTTCAGCGCCGGCTTTTTCCGCGAGCGCGTCATACCCGCTGTTGACAGCGTCCTTCCAGGCGTCGATC
>DEFL01000005.1:54001-233690 GCA_002350845.1 Christensenella sp. UBA2853 | reverse complement strand
GTCCGAGCCTAAATAACATGAAAAAATCCTCCGTCTGAGGTTCACGGTTCCTCAAACGGAGGTTTTTTTCATGGATTTCAGGGGATCAGACGGCATTCACCTGCTGCGTCGGATTCCTGGAAAACAGATGCATCTTGCGGAACTCCAGGAGATACACCAGGCTCGACAGGGACCAGGTGAAGGGGTAGACCCAGTAGATCAGCCAGATCTCATGAATGATTCTGCCAACAGTAAAGAGCAGAATCACGCGGACTGCGCACCAGCAGACCAGCATGACCACCATGGGAGTCATTGGTTTGCCCATGCCGCGCATGAGTGCGGAGGCGGTATGCGAGAACCCGCAAAGGCAGTAGAAAAATGCGCAGACGGTGGTTCTCCTGGCGCTGTAGCGGATGATCTCAGGATCCGAATTGAACAGGTGGATCATCTGCGGGGCAAGGAAGTACGCCATCGAACCGAAAATGAGGAGAATGGCAAAGGTGCAGCGCAGACCGAATTTCGCACCGGCCTGAACCCGGTCTTGCTTTCCGGCGCCGCGGTTCTGGGAGACAAACGTCGTCAGTGCCATGGAGAAAGCAGTCACCGGGAGGAACATAAATCCCTCCAGCTTCATGCTTGCGCCGATGCCGGCCATGGCGTTGCGGCCGAAACTGTTGATGTAGGACTGGATGAGCATGTTGGACAGGTCGATCACGCACCCCTGCATGGCCGTGGGAAAACCGTACCGGACAATATATCTCAGGCTTTCATGGTCCATTCGGATCCGGCTGGGCTGAACCCGGATGCTGTCGCGGCGTCTGAGGAGCTTTGCTCCGACGAGCACCATGCTCAGGATCTCCGACAGGACCGTCGCCAGCGCCGCCCCTTCCACGTCCATATGGAAGACGGCGATGAACAGGATATCCAGGACAATATTGGTCAGGGAACTGGCGACCAGGCAGATGAGCGGGAAACGGCTTTCTCCGGAAGCCTGCAGAATGCTGACAAACATGTTGTACATGACCAGGGCGGCTGCACCGGAGAAATAGACCTGCAGATATCGGCAGGACCGGTCAAACACCGTGTCCGGTGTCCCCATCAGGCGCAGGATCGGCGGGGTGACCAGAATGCCGAAAGCGGTCATCAGGATGCTGAACAGTGCGCCGAGCGCAACAGCGGTATGCACCGCCTTTTCTGTGGCCTCCGGATGATTGGCCCCAATATGCCGGGCAATGATGATCCCGGCTCCGGTCGCGAACCCCGACACAAAACCGATCATCAGGTAGGTATAGGATCCGGTGGAGGTGACCGCGGCCAGGGCGTCAGCGTCGAGATAGTTGCCCACGATCAGGGCATCCACGGTATTGTACAGCTGCTGAAAGAAATAGCCTGCAAGAATCGGCAGGGCAAATCCAAGCATTTTTCGGCGGATGTTCCCTTCCGTCATCAGGGTGTTGTACTGCTTCATAGATCCTCTGACTGCCGTGCACCGAATGTGCGGTCACGGACTTCTCTTTGATTCCGGGTTTCCGGGAAAACGTACGCGTGCAATCATACGACCTGCGGGGACTGATGTCAATTGACAAAGTGCAGGCGCTGGTACAAGGCGGGGATACAACAGAAAAGCCCGGTTCTTCCGGTTCAGAGGAACTGGGCTTTTTGTGTACTTGTGAAGAATGCCCGAAGTTATTGTTCGTAGATGCCAATGACATTCCACGGACATACGGAAAGCTGAAGGGTCAGTGTGCCCTGCGCGTCTGCCGTAACGGTCCGCCGATCTGTTGCGTTTGCATGCTCGATCAGCCGTGCCGTTTCCTCGCGTGTCGGAGGTTCGGGAGCGCCCATGTCCAGCCAGAGAGGAAGGGCCCAGCCGTGCTCCCGGTCCAGGGTTTCAATCAGGATTTCTGCGCCAGGCGTGAGCCCTGTGAGCGTGCAGGATACGGTGACAGCCTCTCCCGTTTCCAGCTCTTTCTGGGCACGGCTCCGGTCAGGATAGGGAGACATGCTGACGGTGGAAGAAAGGGGATAGTGATAGAGGAGAGCCGCAAGCTTTCTTTCTTTTTTGGTAAAGAAGGCATGTTCATCCCGGTACAGCAGGGTATCTCCAAGGCGGGAGAGCATCCGGTACGCATGGAAGGACGGTTTGACGATCCCCTGATAATTGATCAGCCCGAACCCGCCGTGAAAAATGCTGTCACCGGCACCGGTTTCCTCAAAGACATCGGTAAAAGCCCAGAAGGAAAGAGAATCCGCGAGACCGATACCATCCAGATTGCATTTGACCAGATAGGCTGCCTCCTGCAGATAGTCGTGCGTGCAGTCCCGGGCGGAGGGACTGGATGACCATTCGGTCAGGTGGATTTCCGCATTCGGATACGCGCTGCGCTGCACCGTCTGTTTCAGCCACATCATATCCTGGCGCGTGGAATCCACATTGCGGGTGCGTCCCTTCATCTGTCCTGTCTGATCAAAGGCGAAATCCGTTGGATAGGGATGGGTTGAGACAAAATCAAGGGGCAGATGGTGTTTGGCGCAGTGGTCCAGAAAAGCTTCAATCCAGACACCGTGCCAGTTGAGGCTGTCCAGATCGTCCACCTTATGGGTGAGATGATGGGTGAAATCTTCTGTTTCTCCATCAAACCGATCGTCCGGTACAAAATTGCTGGTGGCAGGTCCGCCGACCCGGAGATGAGGGTCGATGGACTTGATGGTCTGAGCCGTTGCTGCGTACAGGGAGAAATACTGCGACCGTGTGCCGTCCCAGAAAGAATTCAGATTCGGCTCATTCCAGACTTCAAAATACCATGTCCGCACTTCCGCTTCTCCATAACGCTGCAGCCAGTGGCGGATGAGCCTGTCAATCAGCGCACACCATCCGTCCCAGGTTTCAGGCGGCGTGATGTTTGCCTTCCACCAGAACTGGGTGGCATCTCCGCCTTTCAGGCAGGAAGGAAAGAAGCTGAGTTCCACAAAAGGCCGGATCTGCATCTCCAGCATGCTGTCGAAGAGTTCATCAATATACTGGAAATTATAGATTTTCTCTCCGCTCTCATTTTCCCTGACAACAAACATGTCGTCGTGCAGGAGACCGTGAAAGCGAAGATAGCGAAAACCGATCTGTTCCTGGACCTGCCGGAGCTGTCTCTGGAAAGCAGCCCGCAGGCCCTCGTTGGCACGGCCGGCACCAACACAGGTTTTCCAGTAAGGCTTATACCGCTGTCCTTCACTGCAAAAATCGATATGGATCATGGCTTTTCCCTCCTGATGGTGCGGCCCGGCCGCGAAATCGTATATGCGCTGTTCTGCGGGCATTCGCGTGAAAGCGGCATTATGCATCCGCATCCTGCAAAGGGATGACATACATGCCGCAAGTCACCCGGTTCTGCGTATTCAATATCGATGTCAATAAAATCTGCAGGATGGGACCGGATGGCATCATTCCTGTTTCCGCAAGCTTCTCCTGGATCTGATGCCAGAAAGCATTCGGGTTCCGTTCCTTCGAAAGAACATTTCGATAATGGCAGATCAGATGACGTCCGCCGGGCATGCGTTCCACGACATCATTGATCGGAAGGCCGAATGCCATTGCAGCGGACTCCGGTACAGAGAACCCCCATGACGCGTCAGACAGGCAGTCCGTATCCGGCTGATAGTTGATTTTCCGGCAGGACTTGACGACCGGCATCCATTCGATCCACCCGGGCAGTAATTCCTGGATGCGCGCGTCCTCCAGAAAGTCATGGCGCTTTGAATGCGGAAGGAAATAATAGGGTTCCCGCTCCTCCATGAGCATGTACAGAGTCCGATCTTTCATGGTGGTCATCCATTTGTCCAGCACTTCAAACTCGTGCAGCAGCGCCTGATCCATGGTCATACGGCGCCGGATGACCTGCACTTTTTCCGACAGCGCATCATGGTAGTGATCCAGTGTGCCTTCATAGAGAAGTTCATGAATTTCCTGCAGGGACAGATCGTAATTCCGCAGGGAAAGGGATTCCAGCAGCGGAATCGACTCAGTAAACGGATAGTAGCGATACCCATTGTCCTCTGTATATGCGTGGATCAGCTTCATTTTTTCATAATGCTTCAGCAAGTCGGGTGTAACACCCATCTTTTGCGCGTAATCCCCAATGCGATAGTGCTTGACTTCCTCTTTTTTCATTCTTTTTCCGCCTTTTAGAAGCAAAACTGTGTTTGTATGGTTGCATTCCGCAGATTCCGGCTTCCCTTTGATGATTATAACATAGCTTTGGATGGTTCGGGAAACGATTGACCTGCGTGCAGCACACAGCCCTATAATCCCTGTGAATGCAGCATAAGCTGTTTGAAGGAGGAGACCATAATGAAAGATGTATCCCGTCGTCAATTCCTGAAGGGTGCACTGACCGGTACAGCTGCCGTCGCAGCAGTCGGCGCGCTGAATGTTTCCGCGCTCGGTCTGGCCGAGGGCAAACCCCTGTATACACCCGGCACGTATTCTGCTGTGGAAAAGGGTGCCATGAGCACTGTGAAAGTGACCATGACCTTCTCTGAAACGGCCATTACCGACGTCGTGGTGGACACCTCCGGTGAAACCGCCGGCATCGGCCTGGAAGAAGGCGAACGTCTCGCCGCGCTGCTCAAGGACATGCAGGACAGCTCCATGCAGGGCTCCATTACCCTGGATGCAAAATCCGGCGCGACCCTGACCCGCAACGCTGCGGAAAAGGCTGCGTACAAGTGCGTACAGCAGGCCCGCGGGGAAATCCCTGTAGAAGTGATTGAATCCGGAGCAGAGGAAGCCAAGGCCGCTGACTGGCTGGGCGAAGCACCGGAAATTCAGGAAAGCGATATTGCTGAAACACTGACCACCGATTTCCTGGTCGTTGGCGCCGGAAACGGCGGTCTGGCTGGTGCAGCCTATGCTGTATCCAAGGGCTATGACGTGATGGTCATCGAAAAAGGCTCCACCCATGCGCGTGTGCGCGGCTGGTACGGCGCCATCGACTCCGAGGATGCAAAGGCCCTTGGCGAAAAGCCCGTGGACCGCGGTGCCCTGCGCCGTGAGCTGAAGCGCTATGCTTCCGGCAAGAACAACCTGGTTGCTTTCAATACCTGGATCAACGAGTCTGCTGACATGCATAAGTTTGTCAAGGAGTGCTACGCCAAGTATCATCCGGACGCCAAGGTGGAAGTCACTGCGGGCGAAGAGGCTGTGTGGCCCGAGGCCGAAACGAGCGGCTACTTCTTCCCTGTGTGCGAGCATTTCTGGGGCTTCGGCGGTGACCGTCAGGATATGTTCCAGCAGATGGTTGAGGAAGCCGGCAAGGAAATCCGCTTCAATACGCCCATGGTGAAGCTGGAACGCAATGAGGCGGGACGCGTCACTGGCGTGATTGCCCAGGAGACCGAGACCGGACGCTATCTGCGCATCAATGCCAACAAGGGTGTGCTGCTGGCAACCGGCGGCTATCCCTGCAATCCCCAGATGATGGAAGCCCTGGATCCCCTGGGCACCGCTGTGACCACCTCCAACGTGGCCTGGCCCACCGACACCGGCGACGGTATCAAGGCTGCCAAGTGGATTGGAGCCGCCATGCAGGCTGAGGCCGCTCCGATGCTGTTTGACCGCGGCATTATTGCCCCCGGCATCGACGCAGGCTACAAAGTCACCTCCACCGGCGACAAGGTGTTCCCCGCCACCGAGGGACAGTTCAACCTGGGCACCCAGCCCTTCCTGAAGGTCAACCGGGACGGCAAGCGCTTTGCCAACGAAAGCGGCACGTATGATCAGATGCCCTATGCTGCTTACAACCAGCCCGGACGCGTCTATGCTTCCATCTTCGATGCAGGGATGCCCGAGGACGTGCAGCGGTTCCATACGCTGGGCTGCTCTGCCGCCACCCGCAAGAATCCGCAGGCTCAGCTGGACAAGTTTGAACAGCAGATTGAAAAGGGCAATGCGTTCAAGGCTGACACCCTTGAAGAACTGGCGGATAAGATGGGCTTTAAGGGTGAAGCCAAGGAGAACTTCCTGGCCACAGTGGCCCGCTACAATGAGCTGTATGACAAGCAGGACGACGAGGACTTCGGCAAGCCTGCCTACCGTCTCAGCGAGATCCGTAAGGCTCCTTTCTATGGCTTCTGGATGGGTGCCTGCATCCTGACGACCGAGCAGGGCATTCTGGTCAATGAAAAGGCCCAGGCGCTGGATGAAGAACGCAAACCCATTGAAGGCCTGTTTGTGACTGGCGACTGCACCGGCGGCTTCTTCGTGGATAACTATCCCTGCCTCATGCCCGGCATCGCCATGGGCCGCACCATGACCTTCGCCATCAAGGCGGTCAAGGTCGCCATGGGTGAGGAATAAGGATCGGAAAGAGGAGTGTTATGCGGCTCGGAACCACAGAAATCATCCTGATCGTGATCCTGGCGCTCGTGCTCTTCGGCGGCGGCAAGCTGGCCGGTGTCGGAAAGGCACTGGGGAAGAGTATCAAAGACTTTAAGGAAGAAGTCCGCGGGGAAGACCTGCAGACCACACAGGAAGACAATCACTGACAGCATGCACCCGGCTGCTTTCAAAAAGGCAGCCGGGTGTTTTCTTAAGAAGGAACGTGATTCCCATAAAGAACTGCAGTCCGATCAAAGGATTGCGGTTTCTTTTTTTTGCAAATAAGAACGGATATGGCTGTGCTCCTTCATTTGGAACGATCGGTTCTGTTCTGTTTTTCCGTTGTTCACCCCCTTGCCGAAATGCTCCGAATATGCTAGTTTTTATGCAGTCAATGCGCCGCGCATCATATTCCGTGCGGCCATGGAAAGGATGCGCCATGATCAGTACGGTATGCAGGAATGAATATTATTACTTTTACTTTACCTACGAAACATGAGGTAAAGTAATTTTGCTGCATACAATTTGATCGCGAGCGGATCAGAGATGGAGGGCTGCAGAATTACTGCAGGCCATTTTTTATTGGAGATGAGTGCATGATTATTTCGCTGAAGAATGACGTACGCAAGGAAGAAATGGACCATCTGATCGGGTGGCTGGAGAGTTACGGTGTCCGCACCCATGTATCTGTCGGAGAATACCAGACGATCATCGGCCTGATCGGTGACACCACGCGCATTGATACTGACCTGATCAGCGGTCTGGATATTGTGGAAAATGTAACCCGTATTTCCGAGCCCTTCAAGAAGGCCAATCGGAAGTTCCATCCAGAGGACACGATCATCCGGATCGTCGAGGGCGTTGAGATCGGAGGCGGACATTTCCAGTTCATTGCAGGGCCCTGCTCAGTGGAATCCGAAAGCCAGATGGAAACGGTGGCCACGGCCGTCAAGGCCAGCGGCGCAGGCCTTCTGCGCGGCGGCGCGTTCAAGCCGCGCACATCTCCTTATGATTTCCAGGGCCTGCATGAGGAGGGCATCCGTCTGCTTCTGGAAACCAAGCGCCGCACAGGCATGCCCGTGGTCACGGAGATCATGGACATTGCCCATCTGCCGCTGTTTGAAAACGTGGACGTGATCCAGGTTGGTGCGCGCAACACCCAGAACTTTGAACTGCTCAAGGAACTCGGACGCACGCACAAGCCCATCCTGCTCAAGCGGGGAATTGCCGGCACCATCAAGGAACTGCTGATGAGTGCGGAATACATTATGTCAGGCGGCAACGAACAAGTGATCCTGTGCGAGCGCGGCATCCGCACCTATGAAACCTACACCCGCAATACACTGGACCTTTCAGCCGTCGCCGTACTGCATGAAATGAGCCACCTGCCTGTGGTCGTGGATCCCAGCCATGCCACCGGTGTTGCCCGCTATGTCAAGCCCATGGCGCTGGCTGCGGCGGCGTGCGGCGCGGACGGGCTGATGATCGAAGTGCACAATGATCCGCCGCATGCACGCTGTGACGGCCCGCAGTGCCTGACACCGGAACAGTTTGATGATGTGGCAAAATCTGTGCGGGCGATCCGCAGTGTGATCGGAGGCAAGTGAGATGGAACAGACAGGCATAGTCGGACTGGGTCTGATGGGCGCTTCGCTTTGCAAGGCCCTGAAGGCAGCGGGATATCCGGTCCTGGGGTTTGATCTGGATGAAAGCACCCAGAAATATGCTGAGCTCACCGGCACTGTGGACGGTCAGCTGACGGAAGAGAACATCGGGCAGTGCGATTTTCTCTTTATTGCGCTCTATCCCGGTGCTGCAGTGGACTACCTGAGAGAACATGCAGCCATGATCCGGAAAGGCGCCATTGTGGTGGACCTGTGCGGCGTCAAGCGCGTGGTCTGCGAACCCTGCTTCCGCCTTGCACAGGAAAACGATTTTGTCTATGTCGGCGGCCATCCCATGGCCGGGCGTGAATTTTCCGGGATCAAGTATGCAAAGGAAGACCTGTACAGGAACGCCACCATGCTTCTGGTGCCCCGGGAGAGCGAAGACCTGTATGTGCTCAGCCGCTTGCGGGATGTGCTGCATGCCGCGGGATTTGCGCATGTGACGCTGACGACGGCCGGGAAGCACGATGAGATGATTGCCTTTACCTCTCAGCTGGCACATGTCGTGAGCAACGCATACATCAAATCGCCCACAGCTCGCGAACACATGAGCTTTTCAGCGGGCAGCTACAGGGATCTGACAAGGGTCGCAAAGCTCAATGAAACGATGTGGACGGAGCTCTTTCTGGACAATGCGGATAACCTGTGCAAAGAGCTGGACGGCCTGATTCATGAACTGACGGAATACCGGGACGCCATCGCGGAGGGAAACGCAGACCGCCTCAAAACCCTCCTGCGGGAAGGCCGCGAGCGCAAAGAGGAGATTGATTTCAAGTGAAACAGCTGACCATTCCTGTTCAGCCAGCCTATGATGCCCTGCTCGGGGAAGGCCTGCTGGCGCAGGCAGGTGCGCTGACCGCCGGAGCGGTCGGCGGCCGACACGTCCTGATTGTCACGGACGACGGGGTCGCGCCGCTTTATCTGGAAGCGGCCAGGACATCCTATGCGGCGGCCGGCTTTACGGTGGAGACCTTTGTATTTCCACACGGCGAATCCAATAAGTCCCTTCAGACGGTGGAAGCCGTGCTTCTCGCCGCTGACCGCGCCGGCATCACCCGGACCGGCCTGTTTGCGGCTCTCGGGGGCGGTCTGGTGGGGGATCTGACAGGACTTTCCGCATCGCTGTACCTGCGGGGAATCGACTTTGTGCAGATTCCCACGACGCTCCTGGCCATGGTGGATGCCTCGGTCGGCGGGAAAACGGCCGTGAATCTGTCCTCCGGCAAGAATCTCTGCGGTGCGTTTTATCAGCCGAGACTGGTTATCTGTGATCCTGCGGTGCTCCGCACGCTGTCACCGGAACTGTTTGCTGAAGGCATGGCGGAAGTCATCAAGACCGGGGCCATCTGCGACGAGGGCCTGCTCAGCCGCATTGCCTATGGGGATAATCTCACCGGCATCATTGCAGACTGCATCCGCATCAAGGGAGAGATCGTCAGTCAGGACGAGCACGACCATGGACTGCGGCAGCTCCTGAATCTCGGGCATACCTTCGGGCATGCGCTGGAAAAGCTGAACGGGTACAGAATTTATCACGGGGAGGGCGTGGCTGTCGGCATGCTGATCGCGGCCTGGGCCGCTGAGCAGCATGGGCTGTGTGAATACGGCGTATATGATGAACTGAAAGCCATGCTGTCCATGCAGCATCTTCCGGTCACGACGCCCTTTACGGCCGGGAAAGTGGCAGAAAACGCCATGAACGATAAGAAACGCCGGGGTGACAGCCTGACGCTGGTGCTGCCATCCGCGAGGGGGAAGAGCGTGCTTCATCCGATCAGGGCCACGGAGCTTGCGGACTTCATTGCCTGCTGCGACGGCACGGTGACCGGTCTGTAAAGGGCAGGCGGAACAGGGAAAAAGAGAATCATTGCTGACATCAGGGATATGATTGAGACAAGCCAGGGAGGAAAAAACATGAACATGGATGAACTTCGGGGACAGATCGATGCCATCGACAGCCAGCTGGTGGAACTGTACAGGCAGCGTTTGGATGTTGCGGACCGGATCGGCGCGTACAAGCGTGAGAACGGTCTGCCGATCTATGACAGCGAGCGTGAGCGCCGTCTGCTCAACAAAGTCGGTGAACAGGCAGGGGAAGAGCATGAAAACGGCGTGCGCGCCATGTTCAGCCTGCTGATGGATCAGAGCCGCACCCATCAGGTGCTCGCAGGACGCGGGAAGAGCGCACTGGAAGAGAAAATCTCCCAGGCGGTTCGCGATACAGATCAGCTGTTTCCGCCCAAGGCCATGGTGGCCTGCCAGGGAGTGGAAGGCGCATATTCCCAGATTGCCTGTGAAAAGCTGTTCCAGTCGCCGTCCATCATGTACTGCAAGACCTTTGAGAATGTATTCAGTGCGATTGAGAGCGGACTGTGCCGCTACGGCATTCTGCCCATCGAAAACAGCCTGGCGGGTTCAGTGAACAGTGTGTACGACCAGATGATCAAGCACCATTTCTACATCGTGCGTTCCACCCGCATCAAGATCGATCACACCCTGCTCACACTCCCCGGTGTAAAGCTTGAGGACATCAAAGAAGTCTATTCGCATGAGCAGGCAATCAACCAGTGCTCTGAATTCCTGGCCCAGCACAAGGAATGGCATGTGAATGTCTGCAGCAATACGGCTGCAGCGGCCAAGCAGCTTCAGGAAAGTGGACGGAAAGACGCTGCCTGCATCTCCTCCGCGGCCTGCGCTGCGCTCTACGGCCTCTCACGTGCGGAGGGAGACATTCAGAACAACAGCAATAACCATACCCGCTTCATCTGCATTTCCAAGCATCTGGAAGTCTATCCCGGCGCGGATCGTACCAGCCTGATGCTGGTGCTGCCCAACCGTCCCGGCAGCCTGTGGCAGCTGCTGAGCCGTTTCTACGCCCAGCACATTAACCTGACCAAGCTGGAAAGCCGTCCCATGCCCGGTCGGGATTTTGAGTTCATGTTCTACTTTGATATTGATGCCTCTGTCTATTCTCCGTCCTTTGCCCGGCTGATTGCGGAGCTTGATGCGACGCTCGATAGCTTCACGTATCTGGGCAGCTATTCGGAGCGGACATGAGCGCGCGCTATGGACTGCTGGGCGAAAAGCTGGGTCACAGCTTTTCGCCGCAGATTCACCGGGAGCTGGGAGGCTATACATACACGCTGATGGAGGTCAGAAGGGAAGACCTGCCTGATTTCTTTGCACGGCGTGATTTTGATGCCATCAATGTGACCATTCCCTACAAGGAGACTGTGCTTCCCTGGATGGACACCCTTTCGGAGTCTGCCCGGAAGATTGGCTCTGTGAACACGGTTGTCCGGGATCAAGAGGGAAAACTGCATGGCTACAATACCGATTACTACGGCTTTGAACAGATGGTGTATAGATCAGGCATTGGTGTCCATGGACGCAAGTGTCTGGTGCTGGGCAGCGGCGGCGCGTCCAAAACAGTCTGCACCGTGCTCAAAGACCTGGGTGCTTCAGAGATTGTCATCATCTCCCGCAGCGGGAAAGACAATTATGAGAACATCTCCCGGCATGCGGATGCCAGGGTGATTGTGAACGCGACACCGGTGGGCATGTTCCCTCACAATGGGATTTCACCAGTGGATCTGGATGGATTCCCGCATCTGGAGGGCGTACTGGATCTGATTTACAATCCGGCCAGAACAGCCCTGCTTCTGGCAGCTGAAGCCAGAGGCATTCCCTGTCTGAATGGGCTGTATATGCTTGCTGCCCAGGCCAAGCAGGCGAGTGAACTGTTTCGGGACACCGTGATTGACGAAAAGGAGATTGCCCGAATCACAGCAGTCATCTCAGAGCAGACTGCAAATATCGTGCTCATCGGGATGCCGGGGTGTGGAAAAACCACAGTCGGCAAGCTGCTTTCAGAGCACGGCGGCCGTCCTTTTCTGGACACTGACAGCATGATTGAGGACCGCGCTGGCTGCACCTGCGGGGATTATCTGCGTGCAAACGGGGAAGAAGCTTTCCGAAAGCTGGAAACGGAAGTGCTCAAGGATGCATGCAAGCGCACCGGCTGTGTGATCTCGACGGGCGGCGGGGTGGTGACCCGCAAGGAGAATCTCGGGATCCTGCGCCAGAACGGCGTGATCTTCCATCTGGACCGCCCTCTGGAAGTCCTGTCGAGAAGCGGCGACCGTCCGCTCTCGGATACGCCGGAAAAACTGATGGAGCTCTATAAAGCCCGTGCACCGATGTATGCGGGCATGCGGGACGCAGTGGTTCTCAATGAGGACGCAGAAAAAACGGCCCGGGAGATTGAATGTCTCCTCAGGGCACATTGGGAGGAAAACCGATGAAAATCCTGGTGATCAATGGACCGAACCTGAATATGCTGGGCATTCGGGAACCGGGCATCTACGGAAAAAACACGTACGAGGATCTGTGCCGCATGATCCGTGAAAAGGCCTCTGAACTCGGGGTTGAGGTGAGTCTGTACCAGTCGAATTACGAAGGGGACATTGTGACACGCATTCAGCAGGCCCTGGGACAGGAGGATGCCATTGTGATTAACCCGGCAGCCTACACGCATACCAGCATCGCGATTCTGGACGCGCTGAAAGCCGTGCACCTGCCTGCGGCAGAAGTGCACATCAGTGACGTGAACAAGCGGGAACCTTTCCGCCAGGTTTCCTATGCCGGCATGGCCTGCGAGGCGCATTATATTGGCCTTGGTTTTGAAGGATATCTGCGGGCTATGGAATATCTGGCTGAAAAATATGCTCGGAGCGAGTGAATTGGCTGCGGGAAACCAGACAATCCGGATGAGAAAACGGAGCTTTTGACCACTGAAAATGTGGACAAAAGCTCCGTTTTGTGTTGGATGAAAGCAGAAAGTGACTCATGCCTTCCTGATGAAAAACTGAATGTTGTAGGGGAGACCGACGGCCAGTCCTTCATATCTGCTGAAATCCAGTTTAAACTCAGACCTGAGCTGCTTCTCAACAAGGGTGAGCACTTTCATCTTGTCCATATCCCGCAGGGCGTATGTCTTGCCATGGTCATTTGTCCATACCCATCCTGTATCGGGGCCCAAATGCATGGATTCATATCCTGCAGCGGTATAGTACTGATGGATAAGGATGGAGATACTGGTTTCAGCTCCATCACCCAGCTTTCGGATCTCATCACACACATAGGATACAAGTTCATCAAAAGCAGCATTCTTTTCTGCAGTTCCCATACTTTTTCTCTCTTTCTGACAGCGGTTTTGTATGCATGTTTTCAAGATGATAAGATGATTATATAATATGCATTGCTTCTTTTGCTGGAAAGCCTGAAACGAAGAATATATTTCGATTTGTTGTCCTGTGAAAAGAATTATAATATACGCGCTGAAACAATTCAAGCAAAAGCTTTACCGATACATTTTATTGACATGGTCAGAATGAAATGCGGGGACTCAGCAGGACGAGGTATGACATTGACGAGATCCTGATGGGAACAGACGCAATTTGCTGAACAGATCATCATCCATGGAAAAGGGGAAGAACGATGGCCATCACCAAAACGGACTTCATGCGCGGGATGCAGTGCAGAAAAATGCTGTGGCTGGATAAACATAAGCCCAGTCTGCGGGTGATTCCCCCGGAAATCCAGGAAAGACTGGATGCGGGAAATGATTTCGGTGACCGTGCGATGGGGATGTTCGGACCTTATGAGGAGATGACGGTGTATCTTCTCGGCAAACAGATCCCGGATAAGAAAGCAATGATTGCAAAGACACAGGATGCGCTTGAGCGCGGAGTGGAAGTCATCTGCGAGGCGGCATTCAGCAATTACAATAATTACTGTGCTGTGGATATCCTGCGCAAGACGAGCAGCGGGTATGATTTCTATGAGGTGAAAAATGCTTCGGAGGTCCATGAACAGTTTATCAAGGACGCCGGATTTCAGTACTATATCATTTCACGCTGCAGAGTGAAAATCGGGCATATTTATATTGTGACGCATGGACCGGATGAAGAGAATCCATTTGTACCTGTGGAGATCACATCCCAGGCCAAAGAGTATTATCGGTGGATCAATGAACATATCTGGGATTTGAATCGAATGCAGAAGGAAAAGGACGAAATACAGGTAGAACCGGGTGAGCAATGCACGAGCCCATATGAATGCTGGTACTATGGCTATTGCCATAGAAATGAAGGAGAATGACAATGCGGCTGTTTATTGCTTTGGAACCGACTCCTGAGTTCAGAGACGCACTTGTAGAACTGCAGGAGCGTTTAAAGGCTGCAGGCGTGGAAGGAAGGTATCTGATTCCTTCCAATCTGCATCTGACGCTGGCGTTCATAGGAGAATGGCAGGAAGATATTTCACAGATTCTGCCGATTGTCGAGAAACCATTTACGATCACGCTTTCTCATTTGGGCGTATTTACAGGTGCGAAGGTGTTATGGGCAGGCGTAGAGCCGTCCGGGGAACTGGATGCTCTAGCAGAGCACGTCAGGGAAGAACTGGATGAGAGAAAGATTCCATACGACCATCAGGGCTTTTATCCGCATATTACACTTGCGCGAAAACCTGTTCTGCCGAGTGAGGATGCGCTGATTTCTGTCCAAGTGCCTCGCGCCTCCATGATTGTCCGCGAAGTATGCCTTTATCAATCTTTACATGAAGCGGAAGGAATGCGGTATATTGTTTTAGGAAAATCGGGGCGGTTTTGATATGAATCTCATATACAGACTGCGATAAAACCCAATCATGCCATAACGAATATACAAACAAACAAAAAACAGCAGCACTTTTTGGAGTGATTAGCTCCACAGTGCTGCTGTTTTCACATGCATCTGATTGTATGGAAAAGAATGTGAAGTCTGCTGGATGCATTAGACTGGCTTTGCGTCTTTTGTGGCTGTCTTCAAACGCATGTTGTATTGAGAAATGACGTCTTCTGGTCCTATCAGTTTCATTTCACCGACATATTGGAACAACCAGCCGAAGAAAGTATTTCCGACGCAAGTTCTTACGGTAGCCTGGAATGAGTGGTCTGTAACCGGGACACACTCAAAATCGGTGCCAAAACGGTCAATGAATTTGCCAAGCAGATGGTTTTCACACTCAATGGTAACATCTGCTTCTTCACCGCCATACATCTTATAGATGGTGGAGTAGTAGTATCCAAGATCAAAATCCTTTGGCGGAGGGGTGATGTTATCATACAGGATCTTTACTTTTCGAATGTGATCCAGCCTGGGGGTGATGATACGGTCGCATTCTTCTTCGTAGGCCACGAGATAATAGCGGTCATTCACCCACAGGGTGGCGTACGGAGAAACCTCGTATTTTTTATCATCCCGATGAGGTACTACTGCCTTATCCGGAACCCGGTAATCAATCATATGGAACTGGATCTTTTTCTGACTGATCACGGCTTTAAACAGAGCATCCGCCACATACATGGTTCCGCCGGACGCCTTTTTGATGGAGCGTACATGGTTCAAAGTGTCCTCTAGGTAGGGGCGGTCTGTAACGCATGCTTTCTGAGCAATGCGGCTGATCATCCGTTTGCTTCTCTCTACGCTGATAAAGCGGGAAGCAGCAATTGCGTCAATCAGCACTTTCAACTCCACGCTGTCAAATTCGCGGCTTTCAATGTTGTAATACATTGAACCGCCGTTGATATGGTGTTTCATTACATCATGACCGGCGGCGATCATCTGATCCACATCCGAATCGATTGTCCGGCTGACGGGTGCTTCAATCCCGTTCTGCTCCAGCATCTTTTTGATATCTCTGGATGATACCCGATGGTCCGGATCTGTTTTCTCATAGAGATAACGGAGAATCATGAGAATGCGACTCTGTTCCTGCATGTGTTCTTCCTTCTTTTACGTATTATCGATCCGATACAGTCAGCATATGGCTTTGTATGTTTTTATTTGATCAGGATGAATTCACGATCAATCTTACTCGAATAGAAATGATAACATAATTTTTCTCCTGACGCAAGCGGTCCGATACAATGCAATGCGTCGGTTCAAAGAAATATCACGGGAGGATGTTGTTATTGAAGAAATAATAATATGACAAAAAGCATATGATAAAAAACTTACAAATTAGCAACAAAACATTCTCTGAGCACAGGAGGGTACGAGGAACATGGAGCCTGGGATAATACAGCAGACTTGAATCGGGCTCATACAGATGGAACAAAGCCTTCGGAAAGAACCGGTGGATCGAATCAGGTGAACAGGAAAAACATCTGATTGAGATGCACAAAAGCATTTGGAACACACGAAAACACCGGACACGAGGCCCGGTGTTTCATGTGTTGAAACTGCAGGGAATGCCGCGAGAGACAAAGTTACTTCTCCGGCGCAACCTCAGTTTTGTCAGCGACTGGAAGGTTCACTTTCAGCGAACTCAGGTCCACAGTGAAAGAATAATTGCGTACAAAAGGAATCATGCTTGCATGGTCAAAACCGAGTTCAGTGAGCTCTTCCTCTGAAAGTGTATCATAGAACGCTGAATCATTGGAGAAACCGCAGAAAGGAACAACGTACAGTTCCAGCGTGTGTCCTGCAGGAACGGTGTAATAGTTGGGCTGAAGATACAGGGTGTAGTCATACCATGCGCCGCTTTCAATCGGGGTTTCCCGCGTGGTACAGGTCGATGGTGCATAATCTGCTTCTGGATTGTGCAGATCAATGGAACCGAACCCAATGATTATACGGTTCTGAAGTGTTTCTTTCCAGCGGGCCAGACTGTAGGGTTCAACCCCGACTCCGCGGTTGACAGCATTTTCCTCCAGGATTTCCTGATCGAGCACCTCTGCCCACTGATAGCCATAGGAATGGAAGGGGGACTCTGCATGGTCCACCAGTACAGCTGACATCATGAGAAGAGGCGTGTCCACATTCTCTGTTTTGGCGCGGACATGAACAGTCGGTGTCCCGGCAATAATCAGCGGCTCTGCTACCGGGATGCTCCATACGAGATGGTCAGTACCGGATGAGTCGTCCATCGTGCTTGCGACAAGATCCGTATTGGACATATGGGCATTCTCTGCATGAACCGTGTACTCCGCTTTTTCTTCGCAGGTCATGCTCATCGTGCTGCTGTTCCAGGCTTCGCTGCCTGAGAACGTGCCGTCGGTATTGTTTTGCACAAGCAGGGAAGGAAGCTGCGCAGCCTCGTTGTCGACACCAAGCAGTGTGTGCGTGAACCAGAGATTCAGCCATTCCGTATAGGTATGTGTTCCGATCAGGATGTCTGTCTTTGTCTGCTCGTTGGCAGGAGAAACATGACCGTTCTGATGCAGAATAGCTTTGACTTCACATCCACTGCCCATCAGCGCGCTGCGCATGCGGTCAAACTGGTCCGGATGCACCGATACATCGTTGAAACCTTGCACAAGGAGTGCGGAACCCTGAAAATGGCAGCGGCTTGAAAAGTCGCGCTCTGCCCAGTAATCGCCATAGTCGCCGGCCAGGCGGATCTCCTCATCGCGCTGAAAAGCCAGATACTGCTCAAACAGGGGGAGCAGTTCTGCGTCGGCACCGCTGAAGAAGCGGCTGGAGCACATGATGGCGAGTTTCGGCATGCTGCCGTATACATCGAAGAGACCGGAGGGAATGCCCTGCGCATTGAGATAGCTGTACCAGGAGGCGACACCGGCCACGGAGACAATGGTTTTCAGTCCCTCGACACCGGTACAGGCAACTTCATAGGCCATGGCGCCGGCATAGGAGCGCCCGGTCATGCCGATACTGCCGCTGGACCAGTCCGCTTCGATTTGAATATTATTGATCCGGTCGGTGTAAGCAGTGCGCTTTCCGGTCAGCCATTCGACGACGCACTTGAAGGCTTCGGCCTCAAGGTCGGTTCCGCAGCATTCAATGCCTTCTGAGCCCCAGGTTCCAAGCCCTGCCGACTGGACAACGGCATATCCGCAAACCAGCAGATCGTCATAGGTGGTGAGGTTCTGCATATACTGCAGATCGTAGAAGTCATTGTCGAACTTATAATACCAGTCCGAGGGATTTGCCTGAAGCGCTGCCTCCACCGTGCTCATGCTGCCCTTCGGTACACGCTTTTCAGGTTGCGTTCTTAGCGTATTGGGGTCAAACGGTGCTGTGCCGGGAGCGGGGAGAGAAGGCTGATACAGGTCAATCCCTGCGATATACGGCCTTGCCTCATAGATGACCGGGGCCCGGTAAACACCCTCTGCGGCGGGGCGGGGCACCTGCACGACGGCTTTGATCAGATCCGGTTTGCCGTCCAGGTCCGTGTCGTAGTCTGTCTCGACATAGACAACCAGCCGGAGAATCTCACTGTCGGCATTGGAATAATCCAGGCTCTGCGCACTGGTATAGGAAACGATCTGACGGGCCATGCCGTCCTCAATGCGCATGCCCTGCGCGGTGTCTTCGGATACGGCGCAGCACATGGAAGCAAGGAGAAGACAGAGCACAAGGACAGATGCAATCAGGCACTTTCTTTTCTGCATAATGGATCCTTTCTGCTGCCCGGGTCAAACGGTAGCAGTCTGTGCATCAGAGGAAAAAAGAAAGACGGAGCATACATGAGCATGCTCTGTCTTTCTGGAACGCTTACTCAGCAGCGACAAAATCCAGGTCGCTGAGGAAATCGACAGCCATCTGAATCTCGGTGTCGCTCAGAGACTCTGTGCCTTCCTCGCCCTTGATCAGGACAAACTCGATTTCATAACCTTTGTAAATGGTGTAGAAATCGACGTAATTCACTGCCGCATCTGCTTCCTGGACCTTCATCAGCTTGGTGCCGTGAGCGGTTTCAGTATAGGAGATGACCACGTTGTCATCCTCGGTGAAGGTCTGCTCGATCTGAGCGAGAGCGGCTTCATCAAGATCGTTCAGGCGATCGACTTCGGTGAGCAGCTCATTGAGGCCGATGGAGAGATACATGAAGGGTTTGGTGGTGTCGTCGCTGTGGATCATGGAGAAATGTGCACTGTCTTTGAGCTCTTCGGGCGTGAGGTCCTGAACCTTGAAGCCCTCAGGGAGTTTGCCCTGCAGGGTGAAAGCGCCGTTGAGGCTGACCTTGCCGATCGTCTCTTTTTCAGTGGCTTCAGGCTTGGTGAAGCTGATCTGCGTGGCACCGCTCAGCGCATCCTGGGCGAGCAGGGAGATCGGGGCTTCCTCAATGGACAGAGTGGCAAAGGTGCCCGCATAGCCGCTTTCGGTTTCAAAGCTCAGGGTCAGACGACGGTTTCCGTCTTCAGAGGCGGGAATGGATTTGGTCATCTGAACAGATGCACCGTTGGCAAGGCCATCCGGAAAATCGACTTTCGTGGAATCGCCGGTGACATTGTCGAGCAGTTCAATCCAGGCTACGTTTTCACCGGTTACGTTATAGATGGTATATACACCGGTCTGCTGTTCCTGTGACTCGGCGAAAACAGCAGTGCACGCGAGCATGAGCACCATGCACAGTGCGATGGCAGTTAGTTTTTTCATGGATATTTCCTTCCTTTATATAAAATAGGGTTATCCGCCGGGGCTGCACGGAATGCAGACTTACTTGCGGTAGACGAATTTTTGCATGATGAAACCGATCATACCGGTCTGGGGATCCTGCACCTGATACCAGCTGTTGGTCTGGGCAATGACGGTCAGTTCTTTGCCCTGCGGGCAGGTCGCGATGCGTTCTGCCTCAGTGGAAGGAGCCCAGCGCAGATTCACCCAGCCGGAAGCGCGGGAAGGACGGGAGATCACGGTATAGGGGGAGACTCTCACGGCGGAACGGAATTCCGCATTCATGGACTCGAACAGCCCCGAAGAAGCAGCGGGGGTGCTGGGTGTGACGGTCTTGGACTTGGTCGGAACAGGGGCCGGCGCTTTCGGGGCCGGTTTGCTGGAGACCAGGAAACGGCTCTGAACATAGCCGACGCCGCCCTCACCGGCAGCATAGTCAATGACGGTCCAGCCGCTGGCCATGGTCATGCGGACGCTGACTGCGGAACCGTAATTCAGACGGCCGATGACGTTCTTGCCGCCCATGGGATCACTGCGCACGTTGAGCGTGCGGCCGTTGTCGGTATAAACATACATGGTCCATCCGTCAGCCTGGGCCAGGGAGATGAAGAGTGTGGCTGCCATCATGACCGCGAGCAAAAGGGAAATGATACGCTTGCTCATAACAAAAAGCTCCTTTTCATTTCTATTATCAAATATAACCGGTCAGGTTTCATCTGAATGCATGGGATATGGAAATACGGAATCAGTCAGTGATCAGGTCGGGATCATAGGGCATAAAGACCATGCCTTCGGTGTCCGCACCTTCCGTGCCCGTCCAGAGGAGGCCGCCGTCCTCATTGAAGGAGAACACGGCACTGCAGCCTTCTTCGTTGAGATCTTCCACGGAGACGACTTCACCGTTTGCATCATACTCGGTGCGGCTTTCCATGCCCAGGGCCTCGAGCGTATCTTTGTCCTGATTATATATGCCGGTCATGATCCAGTCATACGTGACAGACGCGCTGTCGCCCCACTGGATGTACACGCCGTAATGATCGTCGTCCCATGAGATTTCGATTTCAGCACGGTCGCACTGATAGTGCCCCTCAAAACGGCCGATCTTTTCATAGGTCACACCTTTACCGGCGTCTTCCTTGGCGTCTGCCCAGAGCAGGCGGCCTTCTGCGTCCAGAGAGAAGACAGCGGAGCCGTCCTCGTACTCGGTATTCGAGCTCAGTACGTTGCCGTAATCGTCCAGGGTTTCAACGGTTTTGCTGCCGAACATATCGTCGACAAGCGTCCTGGTGTCAGCATCAAAGAGGGGAGAGTACTCCCATGTGATGCGCTCGTTGAGTGTGGCCGTGCGGATCACGGTGACTTTGAAGCCGCCGTCTTCACAATAGGAATGAATCATGGTATCGTCCGATACCCAGTTGCTGTCATAGACCAGACTATCCGGATTCAGTTCGGCATAGTCTGTGTCCTCTGTATCCTCGGCCAGGGCAGCACAGGAGAAAAGCGCTGCAATGAGGAGTGTGACGAGAAGCAGTTTTCCGAAGGTTTTCATAGTTTCATCCCTTCTTATTTATATATGGTAAAAAACACACAGAGGTGTTCTTATCCCCGAAGGACTTCAGCATGCATGCAGAAGAGTGGATACAAAATTATAACGTTCTATGAAACAAAAACAATCCCATGCACAGAAAAAACTTTTCACGCACAGGGGCAAATGCATGTTTCATTCCAAAAAACAGTGCACAGCAAAAAAACGGACAGCCTGCGCATTCAGAAATGCATATGTCATTGAATACAGAAATGGTATCCGTCGCCGCGGTCTTTGTCAAGGGAAGACAGGGGATGAAAGAAGACGACGAGGAGGCCAGAACCCGGGCAGGGAAGGACTGAAACAACGCGCGCTCATATGCGGGCTCTGTGACGGCCGGAGGGTTTTTCACAGGTAAACTGCATTAAAACAGCCGCTTTATGCGAAAACGAACATGAAAATGAATTTTTTTGATTTGCAAAGTTCATTTTTTGCTTTTATTTTGTCTTTTTGCCTGAAATTCTGCATGAAATATTGACAAAATATTTACATCCCGCTACAATACGAAAAAAATGAATCGGGTGTGATGCAGGTCGACCTGGTTCATTAGTATTATTTCTAGGAGGAAATAGTATGAAAAAGATCCTGTCACTGGTTCTGGTCATCGCTCTGGCCCTCGGCTGCGTCAGCTTCTCCACCGCCGAAGAGCTGAAAGTGTATCATGACTATCAGACCACCACCAACGAAATGGAATACTGGCTCATCCAGATGTCCCAGGGCGCCAAGGAACTGAACGTCCTGAACAACTGCCTTGACGGTCTCGTCTACAATGACCATACCGGCGCGCTGGTTCCTCTTGCTGCCGAAAGCTGGGAGCATGATGACAAGTCCGTCGTGTGGACCTTCCATCTCCGTGAAGGCATGGTCTGGGTCGATGCCAACGGCGAGTACAAGGGCGACGTTGTGGCTGAAGACTGGCTGACCGGTCTGGAATGGACCCTCAACTATGCCAAGAACGAAGCCACCAACACCTCCATGGCTTTCGAAACCCTCAAGGGTGCTGAAGAGTACTATGAGTACACCAAGACCCTGGCCGAAACCAATCCTGAAGAAGCTGCTGCTCTGACCTATGACGGCAAGTTCCTCGAGACGGTTGGCATCGCCACCCCCGACGAGTACACCATCGTGTACACCTGCAAGGACTCCACTCCTTACTTTGACTCCGTGGCCACCTACGCCTGCCTGTATCCGATTCCCCAGGGCATGATCGATGAACTGGGCGTCGAAGGCACCCGTGCTCTGACCCCCGACAAGATGTGGTATTCCGGTCCCTACACCGTGACCACCTACAATGAGGGTTCTGAAAAGATCCTCACCAAGAACCCCCTGTACTGGAACGAAAACAGCAAGCTGTTTGACGAAGTCGTCATCACCATGGTTGAGTCTGTGGACAAGGCCAAGGAACTGTTCGACGCCGGCCAGCTTGACCGCGTTGCTCTTTCCCAGTCTGCTCTGAGCACGATCTACAACGATCCTGAGAATCCCTACTACAAGTATCTCGTGGAAGCCCGCCCGACCAAGTACTCCTATCAGATGCACCTCAACTATGACGTGTGGGAAGAAGACGGCACTCCGGACACCAACTGGAACACCGCTGTTGCCAACGAAGCTTTCCGTCTGTCCTGGTACTATGGCCTCGACCTGACTGCTTACCTCGAGCGCACCAACTTCATCCATCCCTATGTCTGCGCCAACTACGGCTACACCGGCACCGGCGTTGCTGTGAACAGCAAGGGCGTTGACTATGCCACCCTGGTCAATGACCTCGTGGGCGTGAAGTACTCCGACACCGAATACACCCGCTGCGATCCTGAACTGGCTGCCAAGTACAAGGCTCAGGCTATCGAAGAGCTGACCGCTGAAGGCGTCACCTTCCCTGTCGAAGTCAACTACTTCATCTCCGGTTCTTCCACGGTTGCTGCTGAAACCGCCAAGGTTCTCAAGCAGACCTTCGAAGAGTGCCTGGGTGCTGACTATATCAACTTCCAGATCAAGACCTATGTCTCCTCCCTGAAGAATGAAGTCCGTGCTCCGCACCTCGCTTCCTTCTACATCAATGGCTGGGGCGCTGACTTCGGCGATCCTGTCAACTTCGTTGGCCAGGAAACCTACGGTGAAGACAATGCCTACTACTCCATCGAGTACTCCAACATCAATTCTTCCAAGGACGAAGACCTGATCGCTACCTACAAAGAGTTCACCAACATGGTGGCTGAAGCCCGCACGATCGTGGACGACTATGATGCACGTCTGGATGCATTCGCCAAGAGCGAAGCCTACTTCGTACAGCATGCTCTGGCCATTCCGTGCTACATTGACATCAGCTGGCAGCTGACCAAGGTCAATGACTACACCAAGTGCTATGCAGCCTATGGTATCTCCACCTATCGTTATGAGAATTGGGAGACCAAGACTGAAATGTACACCACCGAAGAATATGATGCCATCAAGGCCGCTTACAACGCAGCTGAGTAAGCTTCTGTGATTCGGGATTCCATTTGGTAAACTGAGAGGCAGACAGCTTCCCCGAGAGACTGACCTTAAAGGGAAGTTGTCTGCCTTATCACTTTCAGAAACTGTCAGTCCTCAACCCTTGTCCGGGTTTCCGCAGAAAGGTTGAGGACTGGCAGTTGAGCAAAAAGGGGTCGCTGAGATGCTAAAGTATATTCTGAAACGACTGCTTCAGTCGGTATTGACGGTCCTGATCATTGTGAGTGTCGTGTTCCTGCTCATGCGTATGATGCCCACAGACTATTTCTTTACCGAGGATGAACTGATCAAGCTGACCGAGTCCCAGAAGCAGAGCAAGCTGGAAGCAGCAGGCCTGCTTGATCCGCCTCTGGTCCAGCTGCAGCATTTCTTCCAGAACATGTTTAAAGTGGATTATATCTATGCCACCAAACAGCAGGCATTGATTAATACACAGCTTCACAGCGGCGTCGGGGAAGGCGTGCATTCGGCGGTGGAGGGTGCGATCAACAAGTACTACACCGATGCGGAGGCCGCCGCCAAAGAGATCGACAAGATCAACAACAAGATCCTGACCGACAATATCATCTCCAAGCAGATTGACAGCGCACTGCAGGGTGAGAACGGCACGGACGGTGCCTGGGTCGCCGAACAGCTTGCGTCCAACCTCTCCAGCAAAGCGCTGGGCACCCTGTTCAAGGATGCCAAGAAAGCCATCGGTGAAGAGCAGGCGGGTCAGCTTCGGGATGAACTGGATACGACGCTGCGCAGCAAGATGTCCGAGCTTCTCAGCGGTGTGGATCTGGAAGTCAATGCGACCGGATTCAAGAATATCCTGAATCATCTCGTGCCTTCCAACTACAGTTTCACCTTCAGCCTGGGTGAGTCCTACCGTATCCGCCACGGTGTGTCGGTCATTGAAATCATTTCCGACAAGTTCCCGATTTCCATGCGGATCGGCCTGTGCTCCCTGGCGCTTGCACTGGTCTTGGGCGTGGTGCTGGGCATTCTGCAGGCAAGATACAAGGGCGGTCTTCTGGACAATGTGTGCACCGGTTATACGATCTTTATCAATGCAGTGCCGCACCTGGTCAGCTATACGCTGATCATGTACCTGTGCGCACACCTGTTCAACCTGCCCATGACCTTCCGCAGTGCGACCCCTGTGACTTCGGCCATTCCGCCGATTCTGTGCCTTTCCACGGCCTCCACAGCGAACTATATGCTCTGGATGCGCCGCTATATGGTGGATGAACTCAACAAGGATTACATCCGCCTCGCACAGCTCAAGGGCTTTACCACGACCCAGGTCATGTTCCGCCATGTGATGAAGAATGCCTTCCTGCCCCTGGCGCAGTACCTGCCTTACAATATTCTTCTCACCGTTGGCGGCTCCCTCCTCGCCGAGAGCTTCTTCTCAGTGCCCGGCATGGGACCGCTACTGACCCAGGCCATCTCCAGATATGACACGAACCTGGTGCAGGCCATTGTTCTCTTCTACGCCACCCTGGGTATCCTGGGCGTCTTCATCGGCGACCTGCTGATGGGCATCCTTGATCCCAGAATCAGTCTGACCAAAAAGGGAGGCACGCGCTGATATGGACAACAAAAAGAAAATCGTCCTGAAGGGCATTAATACCGAGAATGACTCCCGTGATGTCGTCATGGCTGAAGTGAAAGAGACAGCCGTGGATACGACGGAACACACCTATGAAAAAGGTCGTCCGTATATCAACCGGCGTTCCTCCATGCCGGAAAAGCAGCTGTTTGCCCCGGCAGAGTACAACTATCAGGAAGCTGAGCGCACAGGCTACAGCCAGTACAGTTACTGGAAGAGCGTGTGGCAGAACTTCCTGAAAAAGAAGAGCGCCGTCGTGATGCTCATCATCTTCATGCTGCTCTTCATCTTCACGTTCATTTCTCCTATGATCAGCAAGTTTGACGTCAACACCCTCCACTATGACACCAAGCTGGCCTTCATCAGCCCGAACAGCACCTATTGGTTCGGAACGGACTCCCTGGGTGCTGACTACTGGTGCCAGGTGTGGTATGCGACGAGACTCAGTATTATTCTGGCTATCTGCGTTTCCGCCGGCCAGATCATTCTGGGTACCGTGATCGGACTGCTCTGGGGCTATGTGCGTGCCCTGGACCGTGTCATCACTGAGATCTACAACCTGATCGACAATATCCCGACCATCATCTACATGACGCTGATCGCGCTTATGGTCGGCAAGTCCTACCTGATTATCGGCGGCGCCCTGATCCTCTTCGGCTGGCTGGGCACGGCGAGAAATATCCGCAACCTGGTCTTCATGTACCGCGACCGCGAGTACAACCTCGCTTCCCGCTGCCTGGGCACGGGACTCTGGAGAACCCTGTACCGGAACATTTTCCCGTACCTGATCAGCGTTGTGGTGCTGCGCCTTGCACTGGCCATCCCGGGTACCATCGCCTTTGAAACGACGCTGGCCTATCTGGGCCTGATCAGCGTGGAAACGCCTTCTCTGGGCATCCTGCTGAGAAATGCGCGCAGTCTGTTCATGCAGTATCCCTATATGCTGATTTTCCCTGCGGTGATTGTGTCTGTCATCACCATCACCTTCTATCTGGCGGGCAATGCGTTCTCTGATGCGTGCGATCCCCGCAACCATATGTAAGGCGGTGACGAACGAATGAGTGAAAAAATCATTTCCAGCAAATATGGCAGTGAGAACTCCGAAGCCGCATTGCAGTTTGAGAAAATCAACGATCAGATTCTTTCCTCTTCCCCGATCCTGTCAGCACAGGATGTTCAGGTCGAGTTCACGCTCCGCGGCCAGAAGCTGAAGGCTATCCGCGGCTGCTCCCTGGACCTCTATGAAGGGGAGACCCTCGCGATTGTGGGTGAGTCCGGTTCCGGCAAGAGCGTGTTCACCAAGCTCTTTGTGGGCATGCTCGACAAGAACGGACAGATCACAAACGGCTCCATCATGTACGACGGGCTTGACCTGACCAAGCTCAAGACCGAACGGGAATGGCAGAAGATCCGCGGCAAGAAGATTGCCATGGTGACACAGGACCCCATGACCAGCCTGAACCCCCTGAAAAAGGTCGGATTGCAGATCCGTGAAGCGGTCGAACTGCATCAGGGCCTGAGGGGCAAGGCTGCCAAGGAAGAAACCATCCGCCTGCTTGCGAGCGTCGGCATCCCGAACCCGGAAGTGCGCTATGGCCAGTATCCGCATGAATTCTCCGGCGGCATGCGCCAGAGAGCTGTCATCGCTATCGCCGTGGCCTGCAAGCCGCAGATCCTGATCTGCGACGAACCGACCACTGCTCTGGACGTGACGATTCAGGCACAGATCCTGGAACTCATCAAGACCCTGCAGCGTGAAAACCACATGACCATCATTTATATCACCCATGACCTGGGTGTTGTGGCCAATGTGGCTGACCGTGTAGCGGTCATGTACGCAGGACAGATCATTGAGACCGGTCTTGCCAATGAAATCTTCTTTGATCCGCATCATCCCTACACCTGGGCTCTCCTGAGCGCCCTGCCGCAGCTGGGCGTCAAGGGTGAGAAACTGCCGGCCATTGATGGCACGCCGCCCAACCTCTTCAACAAGATCCAGGGCGACTCGTTTGCACCCCGCAACCGCCACGCCCTGAACATCGACTTCCTCGAAGAGCCGCCGATGTATGATGTCACCACAACGCACCAGGCCAAGACCTGGCTGATGGACCCGCGCGCACCGCAGATCCCGCAGCCGGATGCCATCCAGAAGCTGAAGGATCCGGATTTCGGCAAGCCCTCCGACATCAAGCTGTATCATCCGCATCAGGATCCGAACCGCGAGCCGCTCATTGAGGTCAAGGACCTGCAGGTGGCGTTTGGCAACGGCCGCAGAAAGTTCGTGGCTGTGGACGATGTCAATTTCACCATTTACAAGGGCGAGACATTTGCACTGGTCGGCGAGTCCGGCTCCGGCAAAACGACCATCGGCCGCGCGATCGTCCGCATCAATCCCACCACCAAGGGTGAAATCTTCTACAAGGGAAAGCGGATCAGCGGAAAGATCTCCAAGCAGGAAGACGTGGAAGTCATCCGCGGCTGCCAGATGATCTTCCAGGATCCCATGGCTTCCCTCAACGAACGCGCCAAGGTCGACTATATTGTCTCGGAAGGCATTATCAACCATCACATGTACAAGGATAATGCCGACCGTGAGAACAAGGTTCAGGAGGCCCTCAAGGAAGTCGGCCTGCTGCCCGAGTTCTCCAGCCGCTTCCCGCACGAATTCTCCGGCGGCCAGAGACAGAGAATCGGTATTGCCCGCGCTCTGATCATGCAGCCTGACTTCATCGTTGCGGACGAACCGATCAGCGCACTGGACGTGTCCATCCGCGCCCAGGTGCTCAACCTCCTCAACGAGCTCAAGAAGACCAGAGGCCTCACGTACCTCTTCATCGCGCACGACCTGAGCGTGGTCCGCTTCATCTCGGACCGCATCGCTGTGATTTACAAGGGACGCATTGTGGAACTGGCTGAGAGCGAAGAGCTCTTCCGCCATCCGCTGCATCCCTACACCCAGGCGCTGCTCTCTGCCGTGCCCAATCCCAACCCGTACATTGAGAAGAAAAAGAAGCTCAAGGTGTACGACCCGTCCTGCCACGATTACAGCGTGGACAAGCCGCAGTGGTGCGAGATTCTCCCGGATCACTTTGTCTACGGCAATGAGAAGGAACTGGACGAATACCGGAAGGTGCTCGGCCTGTAAGGCATTCTGTTGGAAGACTGTTTCCGGGAAAGATGATGTCTTTCCCGGATTTTCCTTATCTCAGGTTGACGGGCAGGGGATGGCGGTGGATGCGCATTCCCGCTATAATAGGCAGAGGCAACTGATCCCATTTTCCAACGGAGGCGTCCATGAAACATCCGATCCGAGACCACTTTCAGCGGGATATGATCCGTCCGCTGATCTATAAGGTGTTTACACGGTTTATTCTCATGCTGCTCATTGTCATGCTCTGGAAGCAGTATCTCCAGCCGCGCACGCCGCATCTGACCCTGGGCATGGTGTTCCCGGTTGTGGGCGTGGTGTTTCTTCTGTGCGCATACCTGGTGTATCTGCGCATGGACGGGCTGCAGATTCCCCGCATGAAGCCGCTGAAGAAGCCGAAAAAGGATCCGTTCCGCGCCTACGGGGACATGGTGGACTATCTCGATGAGCCGCCCGTTTCCTTTGATGACCTGACCAAGGAGGAACAGGACACCTGCTCGCTTCTGGCCAATATCATCTGCGGCATCCTCTTTTTCCTCGCGTCCCTCCTGCCGCTCTGATGGACAGAAAAAAACCGGGCACCGTATCGGTATCACGCGAAAGTGATGCTGATGCGGTGCCCGGTTTTATGATGCGAGCCCGGAGGGATTCGAACCCACTACCTACTGATTCGAAGTCAGGCACTCTATCCGGATGAGCTACGGGCCCCTGCGGCCGGAAGGATCCTGCCCGCCGGCCAAGACAGCATTGTAGTGCTGCCGTCACATTCCGTCAAGCCCTGTTTGGCGGTGCATGCCAACACAAGATTGACAAACAAATTGAAGTCCGTTACAATCAGGAATGGCTTGTCTGGAACCGAAGAGACCATAAAATGCTATGTTTCAGGGGCTGCGCACGGGCAGACCCCGCCGGGCATGCGTGCGGCTGGACCGGACGCTGCATGAGAGTATGGAGAGGAGAACTATATGAACATTCAGGACATGGTAAATGTATTGCATGCCAAAGTTCTGTGCGGACAGGAACGCCTGGAGACGAAGGTCTACACGGCCTGCTGCTCGGACCTGATGAGCGACGTGCTGGCTTTTGTCAACGAGAAAACCGTTTTGATTACCGGTCTGACCAACGCACATGTTCTCCGCACAGCTGATATGCTGGATCTCAAGTGCCTCGTGTTTGCAAGAGGCAAGATTCCCGGGGACGACCTCCTCGAACAGGCGGACGAGCAGGGGCTGGTAGTCATCACGACGCCGGCGACTGCCTTTACCGCATGCGGCCTCCTCTATGAGGCGGGTCTGCGCGGTGTGCCGATTGAGTGGCCGGAAAGCGAGGCGCGCTTATGAGCAATACATTGCTGCATGCCGAGTATCCTGTGGAAGCAGAGGATTACACCTGCGCAGGGGAGGCCTCGGCGGATATCAAGCGCAAGCTCAAGCAGCTGGGTGTTTCAGCCAACGTGCTCCGGCGCGTGGCAGTGGCCAGTTATGAGGTGGAACTGAACCTGGTCATCCATTCCGATGGCGGTGTTCTGTCCCTGGAAGTGACGCCGGACCGCGTGCGCCTGATCAGCAAAGACCGGGGTCCGGGCATTCCGGATCTGGACCTGGCCATGCGGGAGGGCTGGTCAACGGCCAGTGAAACAGCCCGCAGTCTCGGCTTTGGCGCCGGCATGGGTCTTCCCAACATGAAGCGCAATGCGGATGAGTTTGATATCAAGAGTAAAGTGGGCGAGGGGACCACGATACAGATGGGGTTCCTGCTTACATAACAGGATAGAGAGGCAATACCGATGGATGCAAAAAAACGGTTTCATTCCGTGAGACTGAATAAAGAACTGTGCAAGGGATGCACAAACTGCCTGATGCATTGTCCGACCGAGGCCATCCGTGTGCGTAACGGACGCGCGCATATCCTCGATGAGCGGTGCATTGACTGCGGCGAGTGCATCCGCATCTGCGATTACCATGCCAAGGTGGCAGCCATTGATACGCTTGAGGACATCAAGCACTTCAAGTACCGCATCGCACTGCCCGCGCCGACGCTCTACGGGCAGTTCCGGAACATACAGGATGTCGGCGTGATTCTCACCGCCCTCAGGGAGCTCGGGTTTGACGATGTGTTTGAGGTTGCCCGCGGCGCGGACATTGTCAGCCGGGCAATCAGCGAAAAGATGCGTGAGCCCGACCTGCCGCGTCCGATGATCTCCTCGGCGTGCCCGGCGGTTGTCCGTCTCATCCAGGTCCGCTTCCCGGACCTGATCCCGAACATTGTGGATATCCGCCAGCCCATGGAAGTGGCAGCCGAGATCGCACGGGCGGAATTCTGCAAGGCGCACAGCTGTGAACCGGAGGATGTCGGCATTTTCTTCATCACGCCGTGCCCGGCCAAAATGACGGCCATTCATTCCCCGCTCGGACAGGAAAAATCGGCGGTGGACGGGGCCATCTCGATGCTGGAAATCTATGGCCTGATCCGGCCGATGCTCAGCCGGATTCAGAGAGAAGAACATATGCACGGCACCTCGACGAGCTACGGCATTGGATGGGCAACCTCCAGCGGCGAGGCCAAGAGCATTTTCCAGGAGAACGCGCTCAACGTGGACGGCATTCAGAATGTGTCCAGAGTCCTGGAAGAGATTGAAAACAACAAACTCAGCGACCTGGCCTTCTTTGAGGGCAATGCCTGCACCGGCGGGTGCGTGGGCGGTCCGCTGACCTTTGAAAACAACTACGTGGCCAAGAACACCATCCGCAAGCTCGTCGCGAGCACGCTGGCCAGAAATCCCGTCACGCCCCAGCAGAGCGTGCCGGTGTCGATGATCAACAAGTATCCGATCCGCCTGGATGTTCCGATTGAAGCGAACCCGGCTATGAGCCTGGATGAGAACATCTCGGTGGCGATGGAGAAGATGACACGGATGAATGAGATCATTGCAGACCTGCCCGGTTATGACTGCGGCAGCTGCGGATCCCCGACATGCCGTGCGTTTGCCGAGGACATTGTGCTCGGGTATGCAAAGGAAATGGAATGCATTCACAAGCTCAGGGATAAACTCCAGTCCATGGCAGAGCAGATGGTGGAAGTTGCCCAGATCAGGCGCTAAGCGGAGGGAGAAAAAGCAATGACGATTAAAGAATTGATTCCGCTCATTGAAGCGAAGGAACTGACCAAAGAGGCTGACCTGAACAAGGAAGTACTCTGCGGCTATACGTGCGACCTGCTCAGCTGGGTCATGGGCCACGGCCAGGAAGGCATGGCCTGGGTGACGGTGCAGACGCACATGAACGTGATTGCCGTTGCACTCCTCAGTGATATGGCCTGCGTGATCATGCCTGAGGGCATTGAGATGGAGAAGGAAAGCCTGGACAAGGCGGATGCCGAGGGTATGTGCGTCCTGCAGAGTCCGCTGAGCAGCTATGAGATCTGCGGACGGATGCATGAGAAAGGCGTACCGGCAGAATAATCTGTGTAGTCAGGGGAGAAAATCGAATGGAATTCTTTGCCGACCTGCATATTCACAGCTGCCTCTCCCCGTGCGGGGATGACGAGATGACGCCGTGCAATATCTGCGGCATGGCCAAAATCAAAGGCCTGGATATCATTGCGATCACCGATCACAATACTGCACGCAATCTCCCGGCAGCGCAGGAAGTGTGCGATGCATACGGCCTGCTGCTGCTCCCGGGCATGGAAATCACAACCCGTGAGGAAGTCCATCTGCTGGGCTATTTTCCGGATGTGCCCACGGCGCTTGAATTCAGCGAGATGCTCAGAACCCATATGCCCAAAGGGAAGAACAAGCCGAAATTCTTCGGCAATCAGCTGGTCATGAACAGCGATGACGAAGTGATCGCGGAGGAGGACTGTCTGCTCATCGGGGCCTCAAATTTCTCTCTTGCGGAGGCCTCGGCGCAGGTGAAGGCCTTTGGCGGCGTTCCGGTGCCGGCGCATATCAACCGCGGGTCACACGGACTGCTGGTGAACCTGGGCATGATGCCCGAGGAACCGTTCTATCCGACGGTCGAGGTCTGGCGGCATCTGCCGTGCGATGAGGCCGCGCTCAGGGGGAAGCATGTGCTGCATTCTTCCGACGCGCACTATCTCGGGGACATCCAGGAGAGGGAACATGCCCTGCGTCTGGACCATGAAAGCGTGGAAGAATTGCTGAATTGGATGAGAAGTGTCAAGAAAGAGACATACTAAGAAAAATCGTCATTTTTTTATCAAAATTACGTGCATTTCTATTCTAAAGGTGATACAATACACTCGATTCGATGTGACCATTGGTCACAAGGCGATCTTCAAAGGAGGTTATTCCGATCATGCCGGACAACAAAGAAAAGTTTGAGCAGCTGAATCAGGTGATTGAAGAGCTCAAGGATCAGCCCGGTGCACTGATGCCCATCCTGCAGCATGCGCAGAGCATTTTTGGCTGTGTTTCCCTGGATGTGCAGAAAGTGATCGCTGATTCGCTGGGCGTTACCCTGAGCGAAGTGTATGGCGTTGCGACTTTCTATTCCCAGTTCAAACTCAAGCCTTCTGGCAAGTACATTGTCAGCGTATGCCTGGGCACTGCCTGCTATGTCAAGGGTTCCCAGAAAGTGCTTGAAAAACTGAGTGAGGAACTGAAGATTCCTGTGGGTGACACCACGGACGATGGTCTGTTCACTCTTTCCGCGACCCGCTGCCTGGGTGCATGTGGTCTCGCTCCTGTTATGACCGTGAATGATGAAGTGTACGGACGTCTGACGCCTGATCAGATCCCGGCGATCATTGCAAAATACAGGGGGTAATCCCATATGCGTGACCTGTCGCTGCATATCCTGGACCTGACAGAAAACAGTGTCCGGGCTGGTGCCGGGCTGATTACCATCCGGGTGGATGTGGATGAGAAAAAGCTCATCACTCTGACCATTACCGATGATGGCTGCGGCATGGATGCCGAACTGCTGGAGCGGGTGATGAGCCCGTTTGGCACGACAAGGACGACCCGCAAGGTTGGCCTTGGGATTCCGCTCATGGCGCAGAATGCGCGTCTGACAGGCGGGGACATCCACATTGACAGTACGCCGGGAAAAGGCACGGTCTTCACCGCGTGGCTCCACGGGGACAGCATTGACTGCCTTCCGCTGGGCGACCTGGCCGGCACGTTTGTAACACTGGTCACAGCCAATCCGGAAAAACCGGATTTTGTACTGATGTGTTCATCACCCAACGGCAGCATGGATTTTGATACCCGTGCAGTCAGAGAGGTTCTGGGTGATGTAAATCTGAGTGAACCCGAGGTTTCCATGTGGATGCTGGAATCCATCCGCGAGGAGCTCGGACCGATATTTGGAGGTGTGATCCTATGAAATCTATGGCCGAATTGGAAGCTATTCGCCAGAGAACACTGCAGCGCATCAATCTTCGCAAGGAAGATGAGAGTGAAAACATTCGCGTGGTTGTGGGTATGGCCACCTGCGGCATTGCAGCAGGCGCCCGTCCTGTCATGATGAAGTTCATGGAAGAAATCAACAAACGCGGGCTGAAGGAAGTCACCGTCAGCCAGACCGGCTGCATCGGCATGTGCCGTCTTGAGCCCATGGTGGACGTTTATCTGCCCGGACAGGAAAAAGTGACCTACGTTCATATGACCCCTGAAAAAGTGGGCCGCGTGGTGGCTGAACACATCGTCAATGGACGCCCTGTGACAGAATACACCATCGGCGCTGCTGAGAAGTAAGCGAACCGATTTAGGAGGAGTAGTCCATGGAGATTTATCGCGCGCATGTGCTCTGCTGCGGCGGTACCGGCTGCACATCGTCCGGATCTGCGCAGATCATCGAGCGTTTTGAACAGAAGATCAGGGAAAATGGTCTGGACAAGGAAGTCAAGGTCATTCGTACCGGCTGCTTCGGTCTGTGCGAAGCCGGTCCTGTCGTTATTATCTATCCCGAAGGCACCTTCTACTCCCGTGTGAAGGTTGACGATGTGGATGAGATCGTTTCCGAGCATCTTCTCAAGGGCCGTCCTGTGCAGCATCTGGTCTACAAGGATCATGCCACCCAGGAACAGAATGCCAACAAGGCTCTGGACGAGATCACGTTCTACAAGTATCAGAAGAGAATTGCGCTGCGCAACTGCGGCGTGATTGATCCGGAAAACATCGACGAATATCTCGCGTTTGACGGATACAAGGCTCTCGAAAAGGCGCTGACCAAGATGACCCGTGAGGAAGTCATTGATGAAATCCTCAAGTCCGGTCTGCGCGGCCGTGGCGGCGGCGGATTCCCCACTGGTCTGAAGTGGAAGTTTACCTACAATTCTCCCGGCCCTGTGAAGTATGTGGCCTGCAATGCTGACGAGGGCGA
Organism: Christensenella sp. UBA2853; assembly: GCA_002350845.1. Classification (GTDB taxonomy): domain Bacteria; phylum Bacillota; class Clostridia; order Christensenellales; family Aristaeellaceae; genus UBA2943. The sequence continues at coordinate 199,039 of DEFL01000005.1, read as the reverse complement.
CCCCGGCGCATTCATGGACCGTTCCGTTCTGGAAGGCGACCCGCACTGCGTGCTGGAAGCCATGGCCATTGCCGGCTATGCCATCGGCGCTGCCGAGGGTTACATTTATGTCCGTGCTGAGTACCCGATCGCTGTCAAGAGACTCGAGATCGCCATCGCTCAGGCCCGTGATTACGGCCTGCTGGGCGAGAACATCTTCGGCACTGACTTCTCCTTCAACATCCACATCCGTCTGGGCGCCGGCGCATTCGTCTGCGGCGAGGAAACCGCTCTCATGCGCTCCATCGAAGGCAAGCGCGGCGAGCCGATCCCGCGTCCTCCGTTCCCTGCGGTGAAGGGTCTGTTTGCGAAGCCCACCATGCTCAACAACGTGGAAACCTATGCCAACGTTGCCCAGATCATTCTGCACGGCGCTGACTGGTTCGCTTCCATGGGTACCGAAAAGAGCAAGGGCACCAAGGTCTTCGCTCTGGGCGGCAAGATCAACAACACTGGTCTTGTCGAAGTCCCGATGGGCACGACGCTCCGCACGATCATCTATGATATCGGCGGCGGCATCCCCAACGGCAAAAAGTTCAAGGCTGTTCAGACCGGTGGTCCTTCCGGCGGCTGCCTGCCTGAGGAACTGCTCGACACGCCTGTCGACTATGACAACCTGATCGCGGCCGGCTCCATGATGGGTTCCGGCGGAATGATTGTCATGGACGAAGACAACTGTATGGTCGATATTGCCCGTTTCTTCCTGGAATTCACCTGCGACGAGAGCTGCGGCAAGTGCACTCCGTGCCGTGTGGGTACACGCAGAATGCTGGAGATCCTCAACCGCATCGTTGAAGGCAAAGGCAAGGAAGGCGATATTGAAAAGCTGGAAGAACTGGCCAAGAACATCAAGGCCACCGCTCTGTGCGGTCTGGGCCAGACGGCTCCGAACCCTGTTCTCTCCACCCTCAAGTTCTTCCGTCATGAATATGAAGCCCATATCCGTGACCATGTATGCCCTGCCCATCACTGCAAGGCGCTGCTGCGCTACGAGATTGATCCTGCCAAGTGCCGCGGCTGCACGGCCTGCGCACGCATCTGCCCCGGCAATGCAATCGAAGGCAAAGTCAAGGAACCGCATAAGATCGATCCCGATAAGTGCCTCAAGTGCGGCTCATGTATGGAAAAGTGCCGCTTTGGCGCCATTTCCCGCAAGTAATAGGAGGACAGCTGTATGGAAAACATGATCAATTTGACGATTGACGGCGTGCAGGTGTCCGCGCCCGCCGGCAGCACCGTACTGGAAGCTGCCCGCCTGGCCAACATCCACATTCCCACGCTGTGCTATCTTAAGGATGTGAACCAGATCGGTGCCTGCCGCGTCTGCGTCGTCGATGTCGGCGCCCGCGCTCTGCAGGCAGCCTGCGTGTATCCGATCTCTGAGGGCATGGTTGTCAAGACCAATACCCCTGAGGTTCGCAGTGCCCGCAAGACTGTTGTCGAACTGCTGCTGAGCATTCACGACAGAAAGTGCCTCTCCTGTGTACGCAACAACAACTGCGAACTGCAGGATCTGTGCCGCGACCTGGGCATTGACGATGATGACCGCTTTGCTGGTGAAAGAAATCACTATGACGTCGATGATGCTTCTGTGAGCATCGTCCGCGACAACAATAAGTGCGTGCTCTGCCGCCGCTGCGTGGCAGCATGCCATACCCTCCAGAACGTCGGCGTGATCGGACCGGTTCGCCGCGGCTTCAATTCTGCGATTGAAAGCCCCTGGAAGGTTCAGCTCGCTCAGACCTCCTGCGTTGGCTGCGGCCAGTGCATCGTGGCCTGCCCGGTTGGCGCCCTGAAGGAAAAGGATTCCATCAAGGCCGTTGACGCCCTGCTCGCTTCCGGCAAGCATGTTGTCGTGCAGCCCGCTCCCGCCGTCCGCGCCGCTCTGGGCGAGGAATTCGGAATGCCCATGGGCACTTCCGTTACCGGCAAGATGGTAGCTGCTCTCCGCCGTCTGGGCTTCGCGAAGGTCTTCGACGTCGACTTCGGCGCTGACCTGACCATCCTGGAAGAAGGCACCGAGCTCGTGCAGCGCCTCACCAACGGCGGTGTGCTGCCGATGATCACCAGCTGCTCTCCCGGCTGGATCAAGTACTGCGAAACCTACAATCCTGATTTCATCCCGAACCTCAGCTCCTGCAAGAGCCCGCACGAAATGCTCGGCGCTGTGATCAAGAGCTACTATGCCGAGAAGGCTGGCATTGATCCCAAGGATATCGCTGTGGTTTCCGTCATGCCGTGTACCGCCAAGAAGGGCGAAGCAAAGCGCCCTGAACTGAGCGTGAACGGTCTGGCTGATGTCGATGAAGTCATCACCACCCGTGAACTGGCCCGCATGATCCGTCGTGCCGGCATTGACTTCGCCAACCTGCCCGATGAAGACTTTGACAGCGTGCTGGGTGAAAGCACCGGCGCCGGCGTCATCTTCGGTGCAACCGGCGGTGTTATGGAAGCGGCTCTGCGCTTTGCGTATGAAGTCGTGACCGGCAAGGAACTTGAACAGGTTGAATTCCATGAAGTCCGCGGTCTCAAGGGCGTCAAGGAAGCCGATATCGACCTGAACGGCACCAAGCTGAGCGTGGCTGTTGCTCATGGCACTGCCAATGCCCAGAAGCTGCTTGATTCTGTGCGCTCCGGCGAAAAGACCTATCAGTTCATGGAAGTCATGTGCTGCCCCGGCGGCTGCGTCACCGGCGGCGGTCAGCCCATCGTCAAGTCCGATGTGCGTGCCGGCGTGAATGTTTCCGCCGTCCGCGCCAAGGCTCTCTATGATGAGGATGCCGGCAAGGCACGCCGCAAGAGCCAGGACAACGAAGAGCTCAAGGTTCTCTACAAGGAATACCTCGGCGAGCCCGGCAGCCACAAGGCACATCACCTGCTGCACACCACCTACACGGCCCGCGACAAGTACGAGAACATCAAGTAAGTTCACATTCAATCAGAACCGGCAGTTCGCTGCCGGTTCTTTTTTTCAGGAAACCCGGCTTGACATATACCCCCATGGGGTATATAATCCAGCCGTATCCCGGACCGGAGGTGAGTGTTATGGAAGAAATGATGTGTCCGTCCTGCTGTTCACGCAAAAAGAACCGCTCAGACGAGGAATATAAAGCGCTGTCGAACCGCTTGAACCGTATTTCCGGACAGGTGAAGGGAATTCAGAAGATGCTTGACGAGAGCGCATACTGCCCGGACATCCTGATCCAGGTGTCCGCCGTGACGGCTGCGCTTAATGCGTTCAGCAGGGAACTGCTGAGCAACCATATCCGCACCTGTGTGGCCAACGATATCCTTGCAGGCAAGGAAGGCGCGGCCGATGAACTGGTTGATACGCTCCGAAAAATCCTGAAATAAGCATTCGAGATTGGATAAAACAGAAATCCGAATCTCTGAAACAGAAAACAGCAAGACAAATCAGGTGAAGAGAATGAAACAATATCAGGTGACAGGAATGAGCTGTGCGGCCTGCTCAGCCCGCGTGGAAAAAGCGGTCAGTCATGTGCCGGGTGTGCAGAACTGCTCGGTGAGCCTGCTGACCAATTCCATGGGCGTGGAGGGCACTGCATCGGACGCGGAGATCATCAAAGCGGTTGAAGCGGCCGGCTACGGCGCCTCGGTCAAGGGCGCTCCTGCTGCGGGACGAAGTGAACAGCACCGGGCAGAAGAGGAAGCGCTGGAGGACCATGAGACACCGCGTCTGAAGAAGCGTCTGATCGCATCGCTGGGATTTCTTCTCATCCTCATGTATTTTTCCATGGGCCACATGATGTGGGGATTTCCGCTGCCTGCATGGTTTGAGGGCAACCATGTTGCCCACGGCCTGGTGCAGATGATCCTGGCCGCCATTGTCATGCTGATCAACCGGAAGTTCTTTATCTCCGGGTTCCGGTCGGTCATGCATGGTGCACCGAACATGGATACTCTGGTGGCTTTGGGCTCCTCCGCATCCTTTGTCTGGAGCGTTTATGCGCTCTTTGCCATGACCGATGCGCAGGTCCACGGCGGCAGCGAAGCGGCCATGGTGTGGATGGATTCTTTCTATTTTGAATCGGCCGCCATGATTCTCACGCTCATTACTGTCGGGAAAATGCTCGAAGCGAGGAGCAAGGGGAAGACAACCAATGCACTCAAGTCCCTGATGAAGCTCTCACCCAAAACAGCAACGATTCTCGAGGGCGGGCAGGAGCGTGTTGTGCCCGTCGAGGAAGTTCAGGTCGGAGATCTCTTTGTGGTCCGCCCCGGGGAGAGCATTCCGGTGGACGGCGTGATTGAGGAAGGCATTACAGCCGTCAATGAGGCTGCGCTGACCGGAGAATCGATACCCGCCGACAAGCAGCCCGGCGACCGTGTCAGTGCAGCGACAGTTAACCAGTCCGGCCTGATCCGCTGCAGAGCAAGCCGGGTCGGAGAGGACACAACGCTCAGCCAGATTATCCGTATGGTCAGCGATGCCGCGGCGACCAAGGCGCCGATTGCCAAGACGGCGGATAAGGTTGCGGGCGTGTTTGTTCCTGCAGTGATCGGGATTGCCGCCCTGACGCTGGTCATCTGGCTGCTTGTGGGGAAAAGCTTCGGGTATGCGCTGGCCAGGGCGATTTCAGTATTGGTCATCTCGTGCCCCTGTGCCATGGGCCTTGCGACGCCGGTGGCGATCATGGTGGGCAACGGAGTCGGGGCCCGTCACGGTATTCTGTTTAAAACCGCGGTTTCCCTTGAGGAAACGGGCAGGGCCGCGACGGTCATTATGGACAAGACCGGAACGATCACCAAAGGTGAGCCTTCGGTGACGGATGTGCTCCCGGCCGGCGGTGTCACGGAAACTGAACTGCTTCAGGCTGCCTATGATCTGGAAGCCTGTTCCGAGCACCCGCTCGCGAAAGCCGTTGTGGCTTATGCCGCTGGAAAGGGCATGGAGACGGAAACGATCGGGAACTTCACTGTGCTGCCCGGCCACGGACTGACCGGGATGCGGCAGAGCGAAGAACTCTACGGCGGAAGCCTTGAGTATATGGGGGGCCGTCTGAGCGTTCCGGATACTGTGGCCGGTGCATGCAGAGGCTTTGCAGAGGCAGGGAAGACACCGCTTCTCTTTGCGAAGGACCAGACGCTGCTTGGCGTAATTGCAGTGGCAGACACGATCAAGGAAGAGAGCACTGAGGCAATCCGATCCCTGAAGAATATGGGCATCCATACGGTCATGCTCACGGGCGACAATGAACAGACCGCGCGCGCGATTGCGCGTCAGGCGGGTGTGGATGAAGTCATCGCCGGTGTCCTGCCCGATGGAAAGGAAAGCGTGGTCCGGCGCTTTAAGAAAAAGGGCAGTGTCATCATGGTCGGCGACGGCATCAATGATGCGCCTGCTCTGACCCGGGCGGATATCGGCATGGCGATCGGCGCAGGAACGGATATTGCAATTGATGCGGCTGATATCGTACTCATGCGCAGTTCCCTTCAGGACGTACCTGCGGCCATCCGCCTCTCACGGGCGACCCTGACCAATATTCATGAGAACCTTTTCTGGGCGTTTTTCTACAATGTCATCGGCATTCCGCTGGCGGCCGGTGCATTCATTTCACTCTTTGGCTGGGAGATGAATCCGATGTTCGGAGCTGCCGCCATGAGTCTGTCCAGCTTCTGTGTTGTGTCCAATGCCCTGCGTCTGAATCTGTTCGATCTCTATTCGCAGCGGCATGACAGAAAAATACATATCAAGGAGAAGAAGAACATGACGAAAACGATGAAGATCAACGGCATGATGTGCATGCACTGCGAGAACCGCGTGAAGAAAGCCCTCGAAGCGCTCGATGGCGTCACTGAGGCACAGGTCAGCCATGAGAAAGGCGAGGCTCTGGTCACGCTCTCCGCTCCGGTTGACGATGCGGTGCTCAAAAAGGCTGTGGAGGATCAGGACTATCAGGTGACGTCCATCGCATGAACACAAAAAAGCAGGGAATGACTCCCTGCTTTTTTTGTGTTTGGATCGGGTAAAATCGGGTTGAAACTGGCTGAAGATGCTGGATTCTTCCAAGAATGAAGAGTGAATGGCATCGAATAGAACCTATACGCATAGAAAAAACGCACAAAAAATAGCAAAAAACAATGTGCAAAATAACGAAAAATGAAAAATGAAGATAGAAAAAATGATATGTTATTGCAAGACTGATTTTGAATTCATATAATCAATCTACTCAACCAATATTGGAGGTGAAACGATGGCTGTACAGTGGACAGAAGATGAGGCTATGAGAAAAGAAGTCTCTCAGAACCTGATGTATACGGTAATGCACATCAACAAAAAGCTTCTTCATGCTGATCAGTTATCCGAGCAGTTTGGCATGCCGATGTCGAGCATTCAGCTGATTTTTGCTCTGGCCAATGGTGAGCAGACAGTCAGTCAGCTTGCAGATTATCTTGCAATTCATAAGCCGAACGTAGCGCCTATCGTGAATCAGCTCGAAGACACCGGATTTGTGGCAAGAAGAACAAGCACAGCAGACCGCAGAAAAACATATGTCCATCTCCTCGAAAAGGGAGAAAAACTCTGTCAGGAAATCCAGGATGCAATTTGCAATAACCTTTTTGCCGATGATGAGACGATGGCCAAGAGCGAAGTCAAGAACCTGAACAAAGCGCTGGCGATTATCAACAAGCTGATGAAATCCTGAGGATACGCATGCGGAACGAACAGGACGCTGATTCATCACACGAAGAAGACGCTTTAGGGCGTCTTTTTTTCTGCTTCGTGCCGTGCCCTTGGAATAAACAGGAGAAAAACCGAAATCAGACACGCTGCTGCCATGGAGCGGTGTGCTTTTTATGTTATAATTCTGACGTGATAACAGAAATGTACACAGACGGTACTGCACCGTGCGTGTTTGCTGACAGGATAGAGAGGGAGAGAAGGACTATGGCAGGGAAAACGGCCAATCAGCCATTCGGCAATATTATTGACTACCTGAACTGGCGCGGGGATCTTTCTTTTGAAGCGGATCCCTGGAATGATATTGACAGTCTGATTATGGCGGAAGTCAGTTACTCCAATTTCGGGGAGAATGAACGCGTCTTTGACAATCCTCAGAGACTGACGATCGGCGATCTTGCCACGTCGGATATCCTGACCCGCTATCCCCAGGCCGGTCTGTCCTTTACGATGAAGTACCGGGAACCGCTCATGGAGACGCTCCCGCACACCAGGAGATTTCAGGACGTTCGCATTCTCGACCAGGTGAATGATGTGGATGTCAGCCGAAACATTCAGTTTTCCGCGCTGACCCTGCGGGTGCCGGGCGTGGGGACTGTGATTTGCTACCGCGGCACCGATCCGAACATTGTCGGCTGGAAGGAAGACTTCATGATGAGCTATGCCTCCCCGGTGCCGGCACAGATCTCTGCTGTGGAGTATCTGAAAAATGCAGCGGAAAGGACGGAAGGCCCGATCCTCCTCAACGGCCACAGCAAGGGCGGGAATCTTGCTGTATATGCAGCTGCGCATGCAGAACCTTCGATTCAGGACAGGATTCAGGTGATCTGTACCTTTGACGGACCTGGTCTGGACGATCTGACCATGGAATCGGAAGGCTACAGGCGCATTCAGGACCGCATCCATTCGGTGATTCCGACCGACTCGGTGGTTGGGCTGCTGATGAGTTACCATCAGAATTACCGGGTGGCTGAATCCACAGCTTCTGCGCTGTTCCAGCATGAGCCCGGAACGTGGAAGGTGATCGGGTCAACGTTTGTTGAACGGGAAAATGTCTCTGTCGGATCCCAGGTCATGGACGCGACCATGCATGACTGGCTGAAGACCTGTACACCGGAACAGCGGGAAATCTTTACCAACGCCATCTTCTCCCTCTTTGAGAAGAAGCAGCGCGGCAATGATGAAGAGGAACAGGAAAAGACATCCATTGACGAATCTTCCCGGCAGATGATTCTCTCCCTGCTTCGCCGCCTGATGGCCATTCAGGCTGGAAACAGCTATTCCGCGCGCATCCGCAAACCGCTTGAGGCAGCAGCGGAGAATCTGCGAATCCGCCTGAGGGGAGAACCTGAACCGGGATTCAAGTCCGATATCATCCAGATTGACAATCAGGGGAACGGTTTTTCCGATGCGCTGGAAGAAACGAAGAGAACCTCTGACTTTGTGGGCATGAACAAAAAAGATGCCCTGCGCCTGCAGCTGTTCACAGAAGAAATGATCAGCATGATGAATACGATCGCCGGGAATGCAAAGGGGACCTTCCGGATTGAAAAGGAGGGGCCGCGCTACGATCTGAATCTGACCGTCAAGACGGTGCTGGATAAAAAGCAGAGGGAGATGCTCATTGCGTCGACCTCCTCCAGAAAGAACGACGTGGCCAAGAGCTTTCTCGGCCGTCTCAGAGACGCTTTTGAGCAGGCCATGGCCTCGGACTCGGACAATGTCTACTTTGATCTCCCGACAGCGGCTTCCGGTCAGCAGGGGAGTGGATGGGACCGCTATGAACAGTCGGTTCTTCTCCGCCTTGCGGACAATGTGCGCATTGCGATTAAGGGCGGCCTGGTGAGTCTGACGGTCACCAAAGTATTCTCAGAATGAAAAAAGCCGGGCAGGCATGTGCCTGACCGGACGAACCGTTTGTAACAATGAGCAGCCGCTGTGAAAGACAGCGGCTGCTTTTCAGTCGGAAGAAAAAGAAAAGCCTTATCTCAGTGAGATAAGACTTTTTGAGTGGCTCCGATTGGATTCGAACCAATGACACTCCGGGTATGAACCGAATGCTCTAGCCAGCTGAGCTACGGAGCCACGTTGCGGGGGTGGGACTTGAACCCACGACCTCCGGGTTATGAGCCCGACGAGCTACCAAACTGCTCTACCCCGCGATATTCGGTCGCTCTTGGCGACAAACGGTATCTTACACGATTTTACCTTTTGTGTCAAGGGGATTTTTTTGTACTGTCTGATTTGGCAGAAACGCATGGGGGCAAAGGGAAGACGTCGCTCAGGGCGTCTTCCCTGCAGTGGACTGTCAAAGAAAATGTTTTACCAGGGGCGAAGTTCCTGGATACCCGCGATCAGATGATCGGCCGCGATGCGCTGTGTGGCAGGGGTGGGGTGGCCGTCAGCCCCCAGGCCGTCTTCTGCTCGCTGCATGGGCATGCGAAGGAAACGGACCCATGCTTCAGGATGGGCACTCTGGAACAGGCGCACCTGCTCTTCCACTGTATCACACAGGCTCTGGCCCATGGTTCCAAGGATGGACAGGATCGGGGAGGAGGGTCTCACGGCATGCACCTGTTCAAGGAAATGCAGATAGGCTTCGCCAAACAGGGCTTCCCGCTCGGGCTTTCCGCGCGTCCAGCTGGAATCGTTGGTGCCAATGTTGATTACCACGAGATCGGCGGGATCCTCCGCAAACACATGCAGATCGGCCGGGGTGTTCAGACGCTCGGAGAGGCGGAGGTGATGATACGGGTAGAGCCTGGACATGAGGAGCGCCTGATTGGGCTCTTCCGTGCTGGCATCCACCCAGGAGGAAATCAGGCCGATACCGCTCCACGCAACCAGCGAACAGTCTGCGTCAAGGGCTCTGGCCGTGAGCATGGCATAGGCCGAGGTGGGATTTTCGGTGGCTGTGGTAAAGGTGGCCGGGGACCGCGACTCAATGCCATAGCCGCAGGTGATGGAATCCCCGATAAATTCAATCCGGCGGGCTTTGGGCTGGGTCGGGCGTACCCTGGCCCCGTCTTCCACATCAAGATGCCGGATGCCTGACAGCCCGAAGGCGGCTTCAGTCAGGCGCAGAATACGGACTGCTTTCATTTGACTGCCATCGGAGACCGGAATGCATACATGCACGCAGGGGGTTCTCAGCGTCAGGATGCGGACCGGCTCCTGGAGGTCCTCCACATAGACAGCGACCCGGGCGAGATAAATCTCCTCCAGGGGTGTTTTATCCGTGCACAGATCCATCGAGATACTGTGGCTGTCGGTCTCAAACTCCACAAAGGAGCCTGACCAGCCGAGGTAGAGCGTATCGCCGAGCTGGACATTGCGGCCGGAAAGACGGACATCAGAAACGGAAAGCATGGAGAACACCCTTTCACAGAATCATTTGCTTCAAAGCGCGCTGGAAGCGGTCAGCACGCCGCTTTTCTGAATGGACGCAAGTGCCTGTGCGATCTTTTCGGGCGGAAGCACCAGGGCAAAGCGAACATAGCCCTCGCCGTGCGGGCCGAAGCTGGAACCCGGCGTACAGAGGACGCCTGCCTTCTCGAGCAGGTCCATGCAGAAATCCATGGAGCGGGTATAGTGCGCGGGAATCGGCGCCCAGACGAACATGCTGCCTTTGGCGTCGGGAATATTCCAGCCGATTGCCCGAGCACCTCCGCAGAGGGCATCGCGGCGCTCGCGGTACAGTGCGCACTGATGGCGGACCGAATCCAGAGGTCCGGTCAGCGCAGCAATGGCTGCTTTCTGAATCGGAAGGAACATGCCGAAATCGATCTGACTGCGCAGCTTGCGGACAGCATCGACGACATCCCTGCGCCCGAGCAGGAAGGAAATCCTTGCGCCGGTCACATTAAAGGACTTGGAGAGGGAGAAAAACTCCACACCGACATCCATTGCACCGGGGGTCTTCAGGAAGCTTCCACCGGGCTCATCGGTGTAGATGATGTCACTGTAGGCATTGTCGTGCACGATGAGCACATCATACTTTTTGGCCCAGGCGACAAGCTCTTCATAGGTATCCTTCCCGGCAACCGAACCGACGGGATTGGCAGGCAGGGAGACGATCATAAAGCGGGCCCTGCGTGCTGTCTCCTCGGGAATATCCGGGAGATAAGGGAGAAAATCATGCTCTTTTTTCAGCGGATACCAGGCGGGCTCAGCCCCGGCGAGCAGGACGCCGGCCTTGAATACCGGGTAGCAGGGGTCAGGCAGGAGCACGGTATCCCCTTCACCGCACAGTGCCATGGCCAGATGGCCGCAGCCCTCCTGCGTGCCGTAGCAGCTCATCACGCAGTCCGGGGACACCTCGACACCGTAACGCTTCAGATAGTAATCCGATACGGCCTGCGTGAGCTCGGGCATGTCGCGCAGAGTATATTTCCAGGAGGCGGGATCCGCAGCACTCTCAACGAGTGCATCCCGGATATGCTGGGGCGTCTCAAAGTCGGGCGTTCCGATACTCATGTTCCAGATCGTGCGGCCTTCAGCTTCAAGCGCCAGTTTTTTCTCATTCAGGCTGGCGAATATTTCATCGCCGAATCGATTCATACGCTGTGCAAATTCCATGGAATTCGGACTCCTTTGCTGGATTTGGTCAAGAGCAGCATTCGCAAACATAGCACAATTGCAAAGGGTCTGCAAGCAAAAACCATGAAATGTACAAAAGCCAAATGATTACACGTGATCGATATGAATCTGGCAGACCAGAGACGGCATTTTTTCGTGCAGCGCATCGGTCAGAAGCCGGCGGAGATCTTCTTCCGGAAGCGCGGAGTCGGCATAGGGCATCTGCACATCAAAGGACAGGTGCGCAGGGACACAGGTGTGGTCCAGCTGGAAGTCATGGATGGACAGATCGTTTCCGCAGGAGGAAAGAACAGCCTGAGCTGCCCGCATCAGGTCATCCCGGAGCGGATCATTCACAGCCACGGGGTCAGCATGCACGACAAGCTGAATCCCAAGATTGTCCATGGCTTCATGTTCTATGGCATCAGCGATGGCATGCACATCATGGAATGAGAGGGATTCGGGCAGACTGATATGCATGGAGCCGACATAGAGGTGGTAACCATAATCGTGCAGCAGCACGTCATGCACATCCAGCACCTGCGGATGGCTGGATGCCAGCTCGGTCAGGGCAGTGGTCATCTCCTGTGTCGGCTGGCTGCCAAGAAGCGGCGTGGCGGTGGACCGGATCTGCCGGACAGACGTGATGAGGATCAGGCAGGACAGGGCGAGTGCTGCCCAGGCATCCAGATTGACAGACACATAACGGCTGAAGACCATGGCACAGATCGTGATCAAGGTGGTCAGACAGTCAAACAGCGCATCCTTGGATGAAAGGAGAAGCACAGGGAGGTCCGCCCGAAGCCCGGTTGTGCGGAAATAGAGAAAGAGGACAAACTTGATGAGAATGGTGGCGGACAGAAGAAGAATGCCCAGTGTGCTCATCTGAAGCGGCGAGGGGGAGAGCAGGCGCTCGACAGAGGAGCGGAGCAGGTTGACGCCGACGATGAGAATGAGAAGGGCCACCAGAAATCCGGCAATGTACTCTGTGCGCCCATGGCCGAAGGGGTGTTCGCGGTCGGCCGGTTTGCCGGAGAGCTGGACAGAAACAAGACTGACAAAAGAAGAGACAAAATCGGTCATGTTATTGAAAGCGTCTGCCACCACAGAAAGGGAATGCCCGGCTGAACCGATAACGAGTTTCAGCACAAACAATGCAAGATTGCACAGGATCCCGGTGATGGACGCTTTTTCTCCGATTCGCCTTCGCTCTAGAGAATCCATATCAGTACCTCGTGATTTCAACAGTAGAAATTGATAGAATTATAGGTAGATGGCGGGAGATTAGTCAATCGCAACCATGGCAATGCAGAAATCATGCGCCGCATTTTTGTGTTAACTGGCATAAATGTGAACGGAAAGAACAGATACAGTCGTTTTTTATCTTGACAGGAAAGCACCCTGTGCATATAATGTAGCCAACGGATGTTTCCTGGAGTGTGCGGCAGCTTTCCGGTTTTCCCCACACTTCACAAAATGGAGCTCTCGTCCAAGTTGATGCTGTCATGCCCCCGTCCATGACGCTAGGGGACGGCAAACAAGCAGCAGCGGAGCACCAGCCCGTTCTTAGCAGCGGGTGAAAAAACGGTGGCACCGGCACTCTGGGGCATCTCTTTAAAAGAACTGACGGAAGGTCGGTTTTTTTATTTCTTTTGACATTGAGATGGATATGGGCGGGCATTCCCCTGCAGAGAGAATCAAGGAACAGCACAGACAAAAGGCAGGATGTTCCGTATTCGCATGAGGAACAGGTGCTTTGAGGCCGGTGCTGTTTTTTCATATGAAACAGGAAAAGAAAGGAATTATTCCATGGTGGAACTCTTTGATACACATTGTCATCTGAGCGATACGGACTTTGATCAGGACCGGAGCGCGGTGCTTGCACGGATGGCTGAAATGGGCGTGACGCGGTGCGCTGTCATCGGATACGATCTGTCAAGCTCGGAAACCGCGCTGCGCTTTGCACAGGAAACAGACGGTGTCTGCTGCGCCGTGGGTGTGCACCCGGAGCATGCGGATACTCTGACGCCGGATGTGCTCGATGCGCTCCGAAAGCTCGCAGCTTTCCCGGAGGTCCGTGCGATCGGGGAGATCGGCATGGACCTGCACTGGGACACGAATCCCTCTGCGGAGGTCCAGAAGAAAGCCTGCATTGAGCAGATGGAACTGGCCTATGCACTCTCGCTCCCGGTCAGCTTTCATATCCGGGATGCACATATGGATATGATCACCCTCCTGAAGGAGCATAAAAGCATTCTGTCCGGAGGCATCATGCACTGTTTTTCAGGCAGCTGGGAAATTGCCAGGGAATACCTGAAACTGGGCTTTTATATCTCCTTTGCGGGCCCGGTGACCTTTAAGAAAGCGCCGAAACTGCAGGAAGCGGCCCGCAATGTGCCCCTTGAGCGCCTTCTGATTGAGACTGACAGTCCCTACATGGCACCGGAACCGGTCCGCGGGCGGCGCAATGAACCGGGGAACGTGCGCTACATCGCGGAAAAGATTGCTGAACTGCGGGGCATGCCCTTTGAGGAACTCGCTGAACGGACCACGCAGAATGCAAGGAATCTGTTTGCATTCTAGGCCGCTGCCGGTCCCGGGGCGCCGCTTGCCTTGCAAGGGGACGCCCTGCATGCTATAATCCGTTGAAATAGTATGTTCCGTGAGGAGGTGTAGGGAATGATTTCGACCTTCTGTTTAAACCCTTCCTTTGATAAGACGGTGGAAGTCTCTGCGTTCCGCACAGGAGGAACGAACAGGATCCTGCGCAGCCGGGTGGACCCGGGCGGAAAAGGCGTGAATGTTGCCCGCGTCCTGAAGACACTGGGCATGGATGTGCGCTGCGTGTGTGCACTCCCTGACAAGGGGAAGGAAGAATTCCTGGAACTGCTGAGCGAAGAAAACCTTGAAGTGGAAGCGATTTCCACCCCGGGAACGCTTCGGACCAATACCAAAATCTTCTCCCAGGATTCCTCGCGCGTGACCGAACTCAATGAGTCCGGCGTGCCGCTTTCGTCAAAGGCGCTGGAGGATCTGGCAGAAAAGGAAGCCGAGCTGAAGAACTGCTGCGACATGCATGTGCTCAGCGGATCCCTTCCGCCCCATGCATCGGAAGCAATGTATTACAACATGATTCAGACGCTCTCACCGTCCCCTGTGTTTCTGGATGCGTCCGGAAAGGCGCTGCTCGAGGGCATCAAGGCCAGGCCTCTGTTTGTCAAGCCGAACCTGGCGGAAATGGAGGCCGTGTTTGACCGCCCGCTGCGTTCCAGGCAGGAAGTGCAGGATGCTGCCTACCACTGGATTGACCAGGGTGTCGGGCATGTCGTGGTGTCCATGGGCGGACAGGGCGCAATGCTCGTGACGGCGGATCAGACGGTCTATTCACCCGCCATTGATGTGAAAGTGCAGTCGACGGTCGGTGCGGGCGACGCCATGGTCGCGGGCATGATCTATGCCTATGTGCAGCACATGAGTCTGGAAGATATGCTCCGCTGCGGAACCGCTGCGGCGGCTGCGAGCTGCATGACGACCGGGACACAGATGGTCCGGCTCGAAGACTACGAAGCAATGCTTTCAAAATCGGTAGTACAGGCGATTTGATATGTGGATGACATTTGGAAGACGGGGCGTTCTGACCGACGGGGTGATTGACCTCAGGCCCTTTCAGGGCTATCCTCCGCTCAAATCCATGCGGTTTGGAGAAATGCATGATTACCGGATCACCCTGCACGGGAGACACCGGGAGATCGGACAGATCAGTGTGCGCCTTGGGGAAGGCACAGGGATCTATTATTTCGGACATATCGGATACCATATCGATCCCCCCTGGCGCGGCCATCACTATGCGGCGCGGGCATGCCGGCTTGTGCATGATCTCTTTGTGCAGGCGGGCAAGGAAAGCGCTGTGATCACGACGGATCCGGACAATGAAGCGAGCCGGCGCACGTGTGAGGCGATCGGCTGTATCGAAGAGAGAACCGTCAAGGTGCCGGTCAGCCTGCAGAAGGAATGGGAACTGTCCAGCGAAAAAGTTCGCTATATCTGGAAAATATAAGGAGTGGACACCGGAATGGTAGCAACCTGTTGTGGCGCGGACGTCTATTATGAGCGCACGGGCAGCGGAAAAAAGCGGGTTGTCCTGCTGCATGGCTGGGGATGCTCCACGGAACTTATGCGTCCGGTCGAGCAGGCTCTCAGCAAGGATATGGAAGTCCTTTCCCTGGATTTTCCGGGCTTCGGAAAGAGCGGAAGGCCCCCGGAACCCTGGGGCGTTCCGGAGTATGCGGACTGTCTGCGGGAACTCCTGGAAAAGGAGGACTTCCTTCCGTGCTCAGTGATTGCCCACTCCTTCGGAGCACGCGTGGCCATCTTTCTGGCCTCGCGGGATCACTGTCTGTTTGACCGTATGGTGCTCACCGGAGCCGCCGGCATCCGCAAGCCCCAGACCGAGGAGGGCCGCAGACGTGCGGAGGCCTTTCAGAAGACCAAGGTCTGGATTGCGCGCATGCGCCGCATGAAGATCTTCGGCACCCTGCCGGATGAACTGGAGAGGCAGGCGAGGGAAAAATACGGGTCAAGGGACTACAATGCGCTGGACGATGAGATGCGCAAAACCTTTGTGAAAGTGATTTCTCTCGACCTTACCGATGCGCTCCCGGACATCACCGTGCCCACGCTCCTGATCTGGGGCGATCAGGATACGGAGACGCCGCTGTGGATGGGCAGAAAAATGGAAGAACTGATTCCGGATGCGGGTCTGGTCGTCTTTGAGGGCGGCACGCATTTTGCCTATCTGGAGCAAAACGCAAGGTTCAATACAATTACGCATCACTTTTTTGTAGAGGAGTGAAAGGATGTCCTTTCTGTGGTGGCCTCTGTTGCTCTCATCCTGCGCAGCCGCTGTCCTGGCTACGCGGGGGCTGATTCATCTCTTTCAGCTGGAAAGCTATCAGTTTCCCGGGTACGCGCACACCGTGCGCCGTAATCTGAAAAAATGTATTCTGCCGGGCTGCTGTCTCGCTGTGGTCGCACTTTTGTGCGCAGCGATTCTCTCGGCCTGGGGCCTGAACTGGGTGCCGGTGATTCTCTGCACGCTGCTCACGGCCGGGGCAGGCTGGACAGTCTACTGCCGCCTGAAGATGCAAAGGGAAAAGAAACGGCTCGTTGTGACCGCACGGGTCAAACGCCTGATCGGAACAGAAGCCGTTGTTTTTCTTCTGCTGGGCATTCTTTTCCTGCGCCTTTTCGGCCTGTTTCCCGGGGCGGATGCGAAGGTCTTCCTCCTGGTGCCGCTCCCTGTGCTGCTGCCTGTCTGGTTTGCACTGGCGGCATTGTGTGCATGGCCTATTGAAAAGGGCATTTCTGAAATGTACTTTCAGGATGCCAAGCGCATGCTGGACAGCCGTCCTGACCTGATCAAGATCGGCATTACAGGCAGCTATGGGAAAACCAGCGTGAAATTCATTCTCGGCACGATTCTTCAGGAAAAGTTCCAGACCCTGATCACCCCTTCGAGTTTCAACACTCCCATGGGGCTGACCAAGGTCATCCGCTCCTCGCTGCTCCCGTCGCATCAGGTGTTTGTCGCTGAGATGGGCGCAAGACACGTGGGCGATATCCGTGAACTCTGCCGCCTGGTGCATCCGACGTACGGCGCGATCACCAGTATCGGCCCGCAGCATCTGGATACCTTCAAGACGATCGAGCGGATCCGTGACACCAAGTATGAGCTCATGGAAGCCCTGCCTGCCGGCGGGTGCTGCTTCTTTGTGGAAGACCACGGGATTGAGCGCGCGCTCTATGACCGCACGGAAAAGGAAAAGTGGCTGGTTTCCCTTGAACCGGAAGTCGGCGCGGACGTCTGGGCGGAAAGCATGGAGACCGGCCCCTTTGGCAGCCGTTTCCTTCTGTGCACCAAAGGCGACCGCATTCTGTGTGAGACGCGGCTTCTCGGACGCCATAATATTCAGAACATTCTCCTGGCAGCCGCCATCTGTCTGAAGCTGGGCATGTCCCTGCGGC
This sequence comes from Christensenella sp. UBA2853, assembly GCA_002350845.1. Taxonomy (GTDB): domain Bacteria; phylum Bacillota; class Clostridia; order Christensenellales; family Aristaeellaceae; genus UBA2943. Next base: position 181,695 of record DEFL01000005.1, on the reverse strand, counting down.
AGATCTCGCGCGGCATCACACGACTGCAGCCGGTGGAGCACAGACTGCAGCTCATTCCCAAGCCAGGCGGCGTGACCATCATTGACGATGCATTCAATTCCAACCCGCACGGGGCATCGGCTGCGCTTGAAGTGCTGCGGAATTTCCCCGGCCGGCGCATCATCATTACCCCCGGCATGGTGGAACTTGGAGAGCAGGAAACCGTCTACAACCGCAATTTCGGTGAGGAAATGGCGGGCTCTGTGGATATCTGCGTTCTGGTGGGACCGAAACATACCTCTCCGATCCGGGAAGGCCTCATCAGCAAAGGCTTCCCGGAAGAGAATATTCATACAGTCCGCTCGCTTCAGGAAGCGGCAGACGTGCTCGGCCGGATGGAGCGGAGCGGGGATACCGTTCTCTTTGAGAACGACCTGCCCGACAATTATTCGGAAGACTGAAAGTGAGGAAAACCTATGGCAAAGATTCAGCTTGGCGTGATTTTCGGATCCAGAAGCTGTGAAAGGGAAGTCAGTATTATCAGTGCCATTCAGCTGATGAATCATGTCAATACGGATGTGTACGATGTGATTCCTGTATATATCTCGGAGACCGGCATCTGGTATACCGGGAACAAGCTCAGGGACATCCGGACATTCCAGCGTTTTCAGCCGGACCAGAACGGGATTGAGCGGGTCATTCTCGATACCACCGCGGGTTCCGGTGCCCTGCTGGCCACCCACGGAAAGAAAGGTCTGTTTACGCACCAGGAGCAGGTGGTTGCCGCTCGCATGGAAGTATGCCTGATTGTCATGCACGGCCTCAACGGTGAGGACGGCACGCTGCAGGGACTTCTGGAACTGTGCAATATCCCGTATTCATCCACCGGTGTGGCCGGGTCGGCCATCGGCATGGACAAGATCATGATGAAGCAGTTTTTCCGCGGCGCGGATCTCCCGGTGCTCCCGGGCACCTGGTATACAAGGACGCACTGGCGTGACGCGCGCGAAGCGGTGCTGGACGATATCGAAAAGGAACTCGGGTATCCGGTGTTTGTCAAGCCCGCGAACCTCGGTTCCTCCATCGGCGTCAGCCGTGCAGGCGACCGCGGGGAACTTGAGGACGCGCTCGACCTCGCCTACGAATATGACCGCCGGGTCCTGGTGGAAAAGGGTCTGGACGAGCCGATGGAACTGAACTGCTCCGTGCTCGGCTATGATGAGGATGTCACAGCGTCTCCCATTGAGATGCCTGTGGTCAGCGCGCATCATATGCTCGATTTCCAGGAGAAATATCTCCATAACGGCGGAAGCAAGGGAATGGCCAGCCTCTCCCGCGTGCTGCCGGCCCCGATCGGGGAGGACCTGACAAAGGAACTGCAGGATCTGTCCTGCCGCATCTTCCGTCTCATGGACTGCAAGGGCGTTGTGCGCATCGACTATATGTTCGACAGGCACAGCGGGAAGACCTATATCACTGAGATCAATACCATTCCCGGCTCCCTGGCGTTTTATCTGTGGGAAGCGGCCGGCGTCAAGTACGCAGAGCTCATTGACCGCATGGTCGGGTATGCGAAGGTAGCGTGGGAAGACCGCAACGAGCGGAACTACGCGTATACATCCAATATCCTTGAAAGTGTTTCCCTGGGAAGCAAGGGGAGCAAGGGCAGCAAAGGGGTCAAACTGTGAGACGGACAGAAAGACGGTCGGAGAGAAGGGAAGAGCAGCTGATCTGCCTTCTCGCCTCGTTCTGTTCCCTCCTGGGCGTATTCTTCGCTGTGGAAGAAAAGCGCCAGGGCAGGCAGAGCCGGCTCGGACATTTTGCCGTCCGCTCCGCCGCACTGCTTGCCGTTTTCATTCTCTGGACCCTGGTTTTCCTTGCTGGATCCCGGCTGCTCAGCGGTGTCCCGATTCTGGGACTTGTCACCGAACTGGCACTGTGGATTGTCTATCTCGCAGGCGTGATCACTCTTGGCGGGGTGCGTGTATCCATGATGCATGCAGCCTGGCAGGGGCTGGACTATGATCTGCCTGTACTGGAGCACTTCATCCAGGACCATTTCCATATGTGAGGAATCGTAATGCATCTAGACCAGATACAGTCTCCGGAAGACATCAAAAACCTGTCATATGAGGAACTGACAAGCCTGGCGCATGAAATCCGTGAAAGCCTGATCAACACCGTTGCCGACCGCGGCGGCCATCTGGCCTCCAATCTCGGGATTGTGGAGCTGACACTGGCGATCCATCGTGTCTTTGACATGCCCAGGGACCGGATTGTTTTTGATGTCGGTCACCAGAGCTACGTGCATAAACTGCTGACCGGAAGAGCACGCCAGTTTCATACGCTCCGGACCTTCGGCGGCATCTCGGGATTCCCGAAGAAGGCCGAAAGCCCGTATGATTCCTTTGAAACAGGGCATGCTTCCACGGCTATTTCCGCGGCGCTGGGCATGGCCAGGGCACGGGACTTTCTCCATGAAGACTATCAGGTCATTGCGCTCGTCGGCGACGGCGCACTGACAGGCGGCATGTGCTATGAAGCCATGAATGACGCCGGGTCTTCAGGAAATCACATGATCATCATTCTCAATGACAATGAAATGTCCATTGCGCCAAATGTCGGCGCGCTGTCCAGACACCTGACCGATATCCGTATCTCCAGAGGCTGGTCGAGCGCGAAGAAATCGGTGCGCACGGGACTGAAAAAGCTGCCGCTGATCGGTCACGGGCTGTATAACGTGGTGCATACCGTGAAAATGATGCTCAAGCATGCAATCATCGGCGAGGATTTCTTTGAGACACTCGGACTGCATTATTTCGGACCCATTGACGGGTATGACATTCCGGCACTGGAAAAGACGCTGAAGCGGGCCCGTGAATATGACGGGCCGGTGCTGATTCATGTGCTGACCACCAAAGGCCACGGGTATGACAAGGCGGAGGAACAGCCGGAGCACTTCCACGGCGTGGCGCCGTTCTATGTGGAGACCGGTGACTCCAAAAAGGCCTCCGATCTTCCGTCGTTCGGACAGGTGATGGCAGAGGAACTGACCATGATCTGTGAAAGAAACCCGAGAATTGCAGCCATTTCGGCAGCCATGGTGGGCGGGACCGGACTTTCCATCCTGAAAGCGCGTTTTCCGGATCGTGTGTTGGATGTCGGGATTGCGGAGGAGCATGCGACCACCATGGCCGCAGGCCTGGCAGCGGGCGGCATGAAACCGTACTTTGCCGTGTATGCCAGTTTCTTCCAGCGCTCCTATGACCAGATGATTCATGATGTCTGCATGCAGAAATGGCCGGTGACGTTCCTTCTGGACCGCGCAGGCCTGAGCGCGCACGACGGAGAAACACATCACGGCGTGTTCTTCCTTGCGGAGCTTCTCCCGGTGCCGGGCATGACGGTGCTTGCGCCGAGGGACCTCAATGAGCTGCGGCAGATGATCCGCTTCTCTGAAACCTTTGAGCAGCCCCTCGCCATTGCATACGGAAGGGACAGTATTCTGCTGGAGGAATATCCGTACACCTCATTTACCCTGGGGAAATGGGAGGCACTCAGAGAAGGCACGGATGTGACGCTGCTTGCCGTGGGATCCATGGTGCGCGAAGCCCTCGACACGGCAGCGCTTCTATCGGAAAAGGGGATTTCCGCAGGCGTAATCAACTGCTCGACGGTCAAGCCGCTGGATACGGATCTTCTGCGGGCGATTGCGGACCGGCCGGTTGTGACCATGGAGGAACACGTCCTCCTGGGCGGGTTTGGCAGTACGGTGGAGACCTGGTATGCACAGGAGGAAATCGCAGTTCGCACGCTTTCCTTCGGCATACCGGACATGTATGTCCAGCATGGGTCAAGAGGAAAACTACTCAAGTATCTGGGGCTTCTGCCCGAGCAGATGGCCCAGCGCATCAGGGTCTATCTGGGCACTTTGCATGGAGTGAAAAAGAATGACAGATAAAAAGCGGGCAGATGTTGCGCTGACCGAGCGCGGACTGTGTGAGAGCAGGGAAAAGGCGCAGGCGGCGATTATGGCAGGACTCGTCTACCGGGGAGAAAAGCGCATTGAAAAGGCATCGGAGATGGTGCTGCCCGAGGATGAACTGACGGTGCGCGGCAAGGCGCAGCCCTATGCAAGCCGCGGCGGTCTGAAACTGGAAAAAGCCATTGCTTCGTTCCATGCTGACCTGACAGACAAGGTCTGCATGGATATCGGGTGCGCGACCGGTGGCTTTACGGACGTGTGTCTGAAAAACGGCGCAAGCCATGTGTATGCGATCGATGTGGGGTATGGACAGTTTGACTGGAATCTGCGCCAGGATCCGCGGGTCACGCTGATGGAGCGGACCAATGCGCGCAGCCTGACGCCGGACATGGTGCCCCTTCACCCGACCGTGACGGTCATGGACGTTTCTTTTATTTCCATTCGCCTGATCCTGCCGGTTGCGGCGGAGATCATGGGCGAAAACGGCGTGTTTTACACCCTGGTCAAACCGCAGTTTGAAGCGGGACGCGGCAAGGTGGGTAAAAACGGCGTGGTACGGGACAGTGCGGTACACGAGGAAGTGCTCCGGAATCTGGTGGCCTTTGCGCCGACGTTCGGCTGGCAGGTGAAGGCGCTGGATTATTCGCCCATTACCGGGCCCAAGGGGAATATGGAGTTCCTTGCGGAGATCCGTCCAGCCAATGGTGAAGCAGAAGTGTGCACGGAAAGCTATATTCATGAGCTGGTTCGGCAGGCGCATGCCAACCTGAAAAAGGAATAAGACGGCCGGGTCTGACAGACACCCGGAGGGAATGGATAAAGTGAGGTGAAACCGGGATGAAACGATGCGGCATCATTGCGCCAGCCGGCAGAGAGGAATCTGCTGCGGCGGCGCTGAAGGTCCATGCATGGATGCGGGACCGGGCAATCGATGTGTTCTGCGAGGGTTTCCTTCATGATCTGCTTCCGGATACAGGACTGCTCCGGCGCGGGGTGAGTGTCGACGCCATTGTGGCACTGGGCGGTGACGGAACCATTCTGCGTTCGGTGCCCTATGCGGCCGGTAGGGAAGTCCCGGTTCTGGGCATCAATCTCGGCAACAAGGGATTTCTGGCGGCGGCCGAATCGGACCGTCTGGAGGAGGCACTGGAAGCGCTTCTCTCGGGCGAGGCGGCCTGCGACAGAAGAAGACTGATTCATATCAACGGGGATGACAGCCTGCTGGCACTCAATGATGTCGGCATTCTCCGCGGCGGGAGGCAGCGTCTCATGAGCGTTCGCGTCAGCGTGGACGGGGAGAAGGTCGGGGTGTACCGGTGCGACGGCATTCTGGTTGCGACGCCGACAGGCTCCACGGGCTATGCGCTCAGTGCGGGCGGGCCGATTGTAATGCCGGGGGCGGCGTGCCTTGAGATTGTGCCGGTGTGCGCACACTGTCTGCAGACGCGTCCGATTGTGGTGCCGGAGACGAGCACGGTGACCTTTGAAATGATGGATGACCCGGAAATGGAAGGCATGCTGCAGCTCGACGGAAAAACCATTGATACGGTCCGCGCGGGCAGAACAGTCGACATCTCGTTTTCCGACCTGAAGCTGTCGCTCATCCGGATGGGACAGACAGGATACTTTGATATTGTCAATCGAAAACTCACAGAATGGAGCATATAATATGGAACTGAGTGTAGCCGGTAAGAAGGAACGCCAGGACGCGATCAGAAAGCTGATTGCGGAAGAAACCATTCAGACCCAGAGTGAAATGGTTGCTGCCCTGCAGCGGATCGGACTGCAGGTAACTCAGGGGACTGTATCCAGAGACATCCGGGAAATGCGTCTGGTCAAGATCATGACGCCCGACGGCGTTTACTGCTATTCACTGCCCCGGCGGACTGCACCGGGCGGTACAGGCCGATTCTCCCGGATGATGACCGAGTCTGTGGTGTCCGTTGAGACAGCGCAGAATCTGGTGGTGATCAAAACACTCTCCGGTTCTGCCAACATGGTCGCCGAAGCGCTCGATTCCAGCAGCTGGAGGGAAATCGTCGGCACGCTGGCCGGGGACAACACCATCTTCATGGCCACGCATTCTGCCCAGGAAGCGGAGAACATGCGCCTTCGCATTCAGGAACTGCTGAAGTAAGCGCAGGGAGGAAGCCCCATGATTCTTTCTTTGCATATCTGCAATATTGCTCTGATCGAGGACCTGACGCTGGATTTTGCCCAGGGCCTGCATGTGATGAGCGGTGAGACCGGTGCGGGCAAATCCATTGTGGTGGATGCCGTGAACCTGGTCCTCGGCGGCCGGGCTGACAGGGACCTGATCCGCACCGGAAAAGGAAAGGCGAGCGTGGAGGCGGTCTTTGACGTATCCGGTGATGTGGAGGTCATGGATTACCTCGCGAGCCAGGAAATCACTGTGGAGGACGGTCAGGTCACACTGTACCGGGAAATCACGTCCAGCGGAAGAAATGTGTGCCGCGTCTGCGGCGTGCTGACGCCGCTGGGTGTTCTGCGGGAGACCGCAACACTGCTTATGGATGTGCATGGACAGCACGAAGGCCGTTTTCTTATGGATCCCAGATATCATCTGGGTTTTCTTGATGAGAGCGGGGATGAGCGGCATGCGCAGCTGATGGAGGAAACACAGAAGGCCTGCCAGGCGTTTCTGGATGTCCATCGCCAGTATGCCCGCCTGGCCAGAGAAAATGAGCGCAAGCAGTTCCGCATGGAGACGCTGAAAAAATCCCTGGATGAAATCCGGAAGGCGCGTCTCAAGCCCGGGGAGGATGCGGAACTCGAGCGTGAGCAGCAGAAACTCAGACACAACGGAAAGATCATTCATGCCGTGCGGACCGCCCACGGCTGTCTTTCTGCCGGTGAAGAGGCGAGTGCGCTGACGCAGCTCAAGGGTGCGATGGATGCGCTCAGCGGGATTGCAGAGCTGGATCCGAAGTACGCTTCGCTCTCTGAAAGGATCTCCAGCGCATACTATGAGCTGGAGGAAGCAGGGTATGAAATCGCCTCCATGCTGGAAACCAATGAGTTTGATCCGCGGCGTGCCCAGCAGGTGGACCAGAAGCTCGAACTGATCCGTCATCTGAAAAAGACCTACGGGGAAACCATTGAAGCCATTCTGGAAAAGGCCGGGCAGATGCAGGAGGAATATGATTCCCTGGCATCCCTTGACGAGCAGCTTGAAGCAGTCACCCAGCAGCACAGGAAACTGCTGGCCGCCTACCGCCAGAAAGCCAGGGAGCTGAGTGCTTCGCGTCATGCACTGGCTGAAGCGTTTGAAAAGAACATGATGGCGCAGCTCGCAGATCTGGGCATGGAAAAGACAGCGTTCAGCGTGTCCTTTGCCCCGCCGCCGGCCCGTCAGCAGCTGCCGCAGCCGCTGGGGGAGGACGCGGTGGAGTTTATGATCTCTGCCAATCCGGGTGAACCGCTCAAAGGCCTGTCGAAAATTGCCAGCGGCGGTGAGCTCTCCCGTATCATGCTGGCACTGAAGTCACTCGAAGCCGAGCGCGGCGGTGTGGGCTGCATGGTGTTTGATGAGATCGACACGGGGATTTCCGGCCGCATGGCGCAGGTGGTGGCTGAAAAGATGTCGCTGATTGCGAGATCGCGCCAGGTCATCTGCGTGACCCATCTGCCGCAGATCGCGGCGATGGCGGACCATGAGTTCCTCGTGGAAAAGCATGAGGAGGGCGGGCGCACGAATACCAGTGTGCATCTTCTGACCGACGAAGAGCGGATTCACGAGGTGGGGAGAATGATCTCCGGCACGGACGGAACCGATACCAGTGCCCAGGCGCACGCTGCGCACATGCTGTCCTCGGCTGCGAACTTCCGCGCGGTGCGCGACGGCATTGCGCCGCAGAGCACCAATTGACACTTTCGTGTCAAACGGCCCGTTTTTTCAGCGATTTCCATAAAGAAAACCGTGCGTTTTTTGTCAGGCCGTCTCAAAATCGGAAAGAATGAGAAAAGGAACCAAGAAAAACCAAGGTTGGTCTGGTTCATGTGCAAAAACTATGGTATAATGACCAAGCACTCCATGACCTTTAAGCAAAAGTGTTAGAAAAGCCGCCAAACATGCGGCTGTCTATATGGAAGGGGGACCCTGATCCGTGTTTGGAACTCATCTGTTTCCTGGCGGTGTGCATCCCAGAGAAGGTAAGAACGGAAAGGCTGTCAACGGCGGCAATGCCATCATTGATGTGCCCGCACCGGCCCGTGTTGTCATTCCGCTTTCTCAGCACATCGGCGCGCCGGCCAAAGCGGTGGTAAAAAAAGGCGATCATGTTCTTGTTGGACAGGTGATTGGTGAAGCCGGCGGCTTTGTTTCCGCTCCGGTGCACGCATCTGTTTCCGGTACTGTGGACGAGATCCGCCCCTGCCTGCTTGCCAGCGGCGTAACAGTCCAGGCGGTTGTCATTGAAAATGATTACAAGGATGAATGGGTCGAACTGACACCCTGCGATCATCCGGAAACGCTCAGCGCCAAGGAACTTCAGGATGCCATCCGTGCAGCCGGCATTGTCGGCATGGGCGGCGCAACGTTCCCCACGCAGGTCAAAGTGACACCCGGTCCGGGCAAGACGATCGAAAAGCTGATCATCAACGGTGCAGAATGCGAGCCGTACCTGACCGCAGACCATCGTCTGATGCTCGAGGAATCGGGCGCAATCATTGACGGTGTGCACATTGTGATGTCTGCTCTTGGCGTCAAGGATGCGGTGATCGGCGTTGAGAACAACAAGCCGGATGCCATCGCGGCACTGCAGAAGGCAGCGGAAGGCATGGGCGGCATTACGGTCAAGGGACTTCCGGTCTCCTATCCGCAGGGCGGTGAAAAACAGCTGATTTACGCGATCACGCGCCGTCAGGTGCCCAACGGCGGGCTGCCCATTGACACAGGCTGTGTTGTTCTGAATGTCGGCACGGTTTTTGCCATCGATGAGGCGATCCGCAAGGGCAAGCCGCTCGTTGAGCGTGTGACGACGGTCGGCGGTCTTGTGAACAATCCCGGCAACTACAGGGTGCGCATCGGTACGCCGATTTCGCTCCTGCTCGATACCTGCGGCGGTCTTCAGGCCGGCGTCATCAAGATCCTCAATGGCGGTCCCATGATGGGCATGGCCATCAACGATCTGGAAATCCCGGTCACCAAGGGTTCCTCCGGTATCCTTGCCCTGGGCAAGGAAGCGGCAGAACCTGAAGAAAGTCCCTGCATCCGCTGCGGCAGATGTCAGAGAGGCTGCCCGATGAAACTGTCCCCCTATCTCATGGACCTCTATATCCGTAACAACCGCTATGAGGATGCAGAGAAGCTCGGCGTCATGAACTGCATTGAATGCGGCGCCTGCACCTTTGTCTGCCCCGCCAAGCGGATGCTGACCCAGTCCTTCCGCCAGGGCAAGCGCGTCATCCAGACACGCCGCAAGGCAGCAGCTGACCTTGAAAAGCAGAGACAGGAAGAAATGGCGAAAGAAAAGGCTGCAAAGGAAGCCAAAGCAAATGCGGAGAAGGAGGGCTGAGGCATGCAAAAGAAACTGATCATCACGTCCTCGCCGCACATCCGGGACGGCGTAACAACAAAACGCATCATGCAGGAAGTCTGCCTGGCACTGGCCCCTGCGGGCATTGCCAGCATTGTCCTGTTTGGTGTGGGTGCGGCAAAACTCATCGCGACCTCTGTGATCGCGTGTGTGCTCTTTGAATACCTCTACCAGAAGCTGACCAATCAGAAGATTGCAGTGGGCGACTGGAGCGCAGTGGTCACCGGCCTTCTGCTGGCCTACAACCTGCCTGCCAACGCACCGGTCTGGATTCCGATTGTCGGCGCTGCCATTGCCATGATTCTGGTCAAGGGCATTTTCGGCGGACTGGGAAGCAACTTCATGAACCCGGCCCTGACCGCCCGTGCTGTGCTGTTCGTGTCCTGGGGAACCATCATGGGCACCTATCCGGCAACCAAGTACATGGTGGATGCCACCTCTTCCGCTACGCCGCTTGCCCAGCTGGCCAACGGTGAAGCAGTCAGCCTCTGGCAGCTGCTCATCGGCAATGTGCCCGGCGTTCTGGGCGAGACCTGCAAGATCGCCATCATTCTGGGCGGTGTATACCTCATTATCCGCGGGATCATTGACTGGAAGATTCCGGTCTGCTTTATCGGAACGGTGTTCGTTCTCTATCTGCTCAAAGACGGACTTCAGATGGCCACCAGTGAAATCCTCTCCGGCGCACTGATGCTCGGTGCCTTCTTCATGGCCACCGATTACGTCACCAGCCCGGTGAGTGATCTGGGACGCATCATCATGGGTGTGGGCTGCGGCGTGCTGCTCTTTGTCATCCGCGCTTTCGCCAACTATCCCGAAGGCTGCTCCTTCGCGATCCTCTTCATGAATGTCATGACGCCTCTGATTGACCGCTTCACGGTTCCGAAAATCTTCGGGGAGGTGAAGAAGCATGCATAAGAAGCAGAATTTTCTCAGCGTGTTTCTCAACGGTTTGATTGTTGAGAACCCCACCTTTGTCCTGATGCTGGGCATGTGCCCGACCCTGGGCATTACCACGCAGGCCATGAACGGCGTCGGCATGGGTCTTGCCACGACCTTCGTTCTGGTGTTCTCCAACCTGTTCATCTCGCTTCTGCGCAACATCATTCCGGAAAAGGTCCGTATTCCTTCCTACATCGTCATCATCGCGAGCTTCGTGACGCTCATCGACCTGATGATGCAGGCTTTCCTTCCGGATCTGCGTGCAAGCCTGGGTACGTACATTCCGCTCATTACCGTGAACTGCATTATCTTTGCACGCGCTGAATCCTATGCGGCAAAGAATCCGCCGATCCTCTCCATTGCCGACGGACTGGGCATGGGACTGGGCTTCACCTGCTCCATTACGCTGCTCTCCTGCGTCCGTGAGCTGTTCGGCTCCGGCACGATCTTCGGACTGCAGATGATGCCTGAAGCCTATCAGCCGATGGCGGTCATGAACCAGGTGCCCGGTGGATTTGTCACCCTGGGCCTGATGATGATCATTGTCAACTTTATCCGTACTGCGATCCAGAATAAGAACACCAGGAAGGAGGCTGCTGCATGAACGTCTATCTTTCCATGCTGATCGGATACATCCTGGTGAACAACTACGTCATGTGCCAGTTCTTCGGCATCTGCCCGTTCCTGGGTGTTTCCAAGAAGTTCGACACAGCGCTGGGCATGGGCATGGCGGTGACCTTCGTCATTACCCTTGCATCCTTTATCACCTGGCTCATTCAGTATTATCTCCTCACTCCGTTTAATCTCGGGTACCTGCAGACTATTGCTTTCATTCTGGTCATTGCTGTTCTGGTGCAGGTCGTTGAGAATGCGCTCAAAAAGCTGTCGTTCTCTCTCTACCAGGCACTGGGCGTCTATCTGCCCCTGATTACAACGAACTGCGTCGTTCTGGCTGTGGCGATCAACAACATCACCGACGGCTGGAATCTCCTCGAGGCCACGTTCAGCGGCTGCTGCTCTGCGCTTGGTTTTACCCTCGCGCTTCTGCTGCTGTCCTGTATCCGTGAACGCCTTGAGCTGTCGAATATGCCCAAGTGGATGAAGGGTTCTCCCGGAGCCCTGATCACGGCCGGTCTCATGGCCATATCCTTCATGGGCTTCGGCGGCCTGATCTGACGCTGAAAGGGAGGAAATGAAGGATGAATATCCTGTGGGCTGTTGTGGTCCTTGGCGTCATGGGCGTGCTGTTTGGCATTCTCCTGACCTGGACCGCCAAAGTCTTTGCTATTGAATCAAACCCCACCCGCGATGCAGTCCGTGAAGCGCTGCCCGGTGCCAACTGTGGCGGCTGCGGATATCCCGGATGCGACGGCTGCGCGGATGCCATTGCCAGCGGGAAAGCGCCTGTCGCTGCCTGCCCTGTCGGCGGATCTGAAGTGGCCAAGAAAATTGCAGCCATCATGGGTGTTGAGGCCGGCGAAAGCGTAAAGAAGGTCGCCCGTGTGGTCTGCCAGGGCGGTACAGACAACTGCAAGGCGAGATTCGAATACAACGGAATCCGTGACTGTGTTGCAGCATCCACGCTGTCCGACGGCTACAAGACCTGCAAGTTTGCCTGCATGGGTCTTGGAACCTGCGAAAAGGTCTGCCCGTTTGGCGCCATTCATATGGATGAGAGCCGCCATATTGCTGTGGTGGATGAAGAAAAGTGCCAGAGCTGCGGCAAGTGCGTTGCAGCATGCCCGAAGCACGTCCTGGAACTGCGTCCTGCCGCACAGAAGGTGGACGTGGCTTGCCACAACCCGGGCATTGGAAAGGCCGTCTCGGCCAACTGCCAGACCGGTTGTATCGGATGCCAGAGATGTGTGAAAGCCTGTAAGTTCGAAGCCATTGAGATGGTGAACGGACTGCCGAAGATCGATTATTCCAAGTGCAGAGAGTGCATGATGTGCGCGGAAGCCTGCCCGACGGAAGCCATGCAGGCACTGTTTGATGAACGCCAGGTGGCAGTCATCAACCGGAACATCTGCATCGGCTGCGGCATGTGCAAGCGCACCTGCCAGTTCAACGCCATTTCCGGCGAACTCAAGCAGAAGCACTTTGTCACCGATGCCTGCACAGGCTGCGGTCAGTGCGCTGAAAAGTGCCCGATGAACAAGAAGGGCGAGAAGTGCATTGTGATCAAGACGAGAAATCGTCCCCGCGATCCGCAGGCGGCAGTTGAAGCGCCCAAGCCCGCTGCGAAACCAGTGGCACCTGCAGCTCCTGCAGCAGCCAAGCCAGTGGAAAAGAAGACCGAAGGGGTCTGATGCGATCTTGAGTCTGAATCTGACTCAAATCATGCAGTCTATGGGGCAGAAAGACAGTGACGTCTTTCTGCCCTTTCTGCTTTCAAAAAGAACAGAGACGGGGAAAAATCCGAGATGGGAAAAGTCAGTATCATAGTGCCGGTCTATAACGGCGAAAACGTGCTGAAGCGGTGTGTGGACAGCATATTAAAGCAGGATGCCGATGATCTTGAAGTGATTCTTGTCAATGACGGAAGCAGAGACGGGTCTCAGGCAATTGCAGAAGCGTACGCTCAAAAGGACCCGAGAGTCCGTGCCATCTACAAGGAGAATGGCGGTGTTTCTTCCGCCAGAAATCGGGGGATCGAGGAAGCCACGGGCGAATACATCCGGTTTGTGGATGTGGACGACTGGCTGCCCATGGAATCCACCAAGCTTCTTGTCAGAGAAATGGAGAGCAGCGGGGCAGACCTTGCAATCGGCGATTTTTACCGCGTGGTGGATGAAAATGTTTCACAGAAGGGATCCATCGACAAACCCGGGCTGATCGACAGGCGCCAGTATGCCGACCAGATGATGCGGACTCCTGCGGATCTCTATTACGGGGTGCTGTGGAACAAGATCTATCGGAAAGACATCATTGACCGGTATGATGTTCGGATGGACGAGCATATCAGTTACAGCGAGGATATGATTTTCAACCTCGAGTATCTGATTCATGCAAAGACCATCTCGGTGCTTAAAGCACCGGTGTATTATTATGTCCGCACCAAAGGCTCGCTTGTGGAGCAGAACATGAACCTGAACAGCGCGGTCAAAATGAAAAAGAGCGTGATCGGGTATTACAATGAGTTCTATAAGAGCGTCTTTGACACGCGCAGCTATCAGGAGCGCCTCCCGGTCATTTACGGATACCTGCTGTCTTTCAGCACGGACGCGCTTTCCATTCCGTTTGCCCCGGGCACGAGAAAACTCGGGGAGGAACAGGATGCCGAGATCCACTACAGCGCGCAGACGGGCAGTCCGCTGATCCTTGGCAACTATCTGGGCATGCGGCTGATGAGCCGGTACATGAATACGATTGCTGTGAAGCATGCGCTGGATATCGGTGAAGTCAAACTGATGTATGCGCTGTGGAAACTTGGCGTGCCGAGCAGCATGAGCGAGGTGTGCAGTGTCTCCGGCATCGGACAGATCGCTGCCAATGTATCCGCTGCAAGGCTGCTGGCATCGGGCATGATCCGCAGAACCGGAAGAGAAGAAGGGAAACCGGGGGAGCGGTTTGTTCTTTCCTCGGAGGAAATGGAGAACGAGCTTCGGCAGATGGAAGAAGACTATGAAAAGATCTGCTTTGAAGGCATGGGTGAGGAGGAAAGGACCCGCTCAACAGAAATACTCAACCGCATCAATGCAAATATCCGCAGACATATTGTGTCCGACAGCTGAAGCACCAGCCCCGGAATGAAATCGCAAAGGGAAAAAGCGCCGTTTGAGGGAAAGTTTTTTGACCGGTTTGCAGTGTAAGCGTTTACAATCATGATCACATCTTGCAAAAGATGTGCCAAACATGTATAATTCAATGGATTGATGGGGCACCTGACGTCTTTGCCAGGCAAGTCTCAGCAGACAGGAGAAATCCTGTTATCGAATCAAGGAGGATGATTCCCATGGCGAAGAAGTATGTGTACCTCTTCAAAGAGGGCAACGCGAACATGCGTGAGCTGCTCGGCGGCAAGGGCGCTAACCTGGCTGAAATGACCAATCTTGGCATGCCGGTGCCCCAGGGCTTCACTGTGACCACGGAAGCCTGCACGCAGTACTACAACGATGGAAAGACCATCAATGATGACATCGTCAAGCAGATTTACGATGCGCTTGCCATCACCGAAGAGGTCGCCGGCAAGAAGTTTGGCGACGACGAGAACCCCTTCCTGGTTTCTGTTCGTTCCGGCGCCCGCGCTTCCATGCCTGGCATGATGGACACGATTCTGAACCTCGGTCTGACCGACAAGTCCGTGAAGGGCTTGGCCAAGAAGACCAACAACGAAAAGTTTGCATACGATGCTTATCGCCGTTTCATCGCGATGTTCTCTGACGTCGTTATGGAAATCCCGAAGAGCGAGTTCGAGGCTGTTCTCGACGAGTTCAAGGAGAAGAAGGGCGTTAAGTACGATCGTGACCTGGATGCTGAAGATCTCAAGCAGATCGTGGAACGCTTCAAGGCGATCTACCTCAAGCATCAGGGCGTGGAATTCCCGCAGGATCCCCGCGTACAGCTCATGGAAGCTGTCAAGGCCGTGTTCCGCAGCTGGGATAACCCCCGCGCAATCTACTATCGTCGTATGAACGACATCCCCGGCGACTGGGGCACTGCTGTCAACGTCCAGAGCATGGTGTTCGGCAACATGGGCGAGACCAGCGGCACCGGCGTTGCGTTCACCCGCAATCCTTCCACTGGCGAGAAGAAGCTCTATGGCGAGTATCTCCTCAACGCTCAGGGCGAAGACGTCGTGGCTGGTATCCGTACTCCTCAGCCCATCGCTACCCTCGAGCAGGCTATGCCTCATGTCTATGAGCAGTTTGTTGACATCGCCAACAAGCTCGAAGCTCACTATCGCGACATGCAGGATATGGAATACACCATCGAAGAAGGCAAGCTCTTCATGCTGCAGACCCGTAACGGCAAGCGTACCGCTGCTGCTGCTCTGAAGATCGCTGTTGACCTGGTCGATGAAGGTGTTCTGACCGAAGAAGAAGCTGTTCTGAAGGTTGAACCCAAGCAGCTCGACTCCCTGCTCCACCCGAATTTCGATGCTGCTGCTCTGAAAGAAGCAACTGCCATCGCTACTGGTCTCCCGGCATCTCCTGGTGCTGGCGCCGGCGCCATCTACTTCACTGCTGAAAAGGCAGCTGAACATGGCAAGAACAAGGAAAAGGTCATCCTTGTCCGCAAGGAAACCACTCCTGAAGACATCGAAGGCATGGACTTCTCCCAGGCGATCCTGACCGCTTTCGGCGGCATGACCAGCCACGCAGCCGTTGTTGCCCGCGGCATGGGCCGTGCAGCAGTTGTTGGCTGCGGCGATCTGAAGTTCGATGAAGAGAACAACACTGTGACCATCGCCGGCAAAGTGTATCACGAAGGTGATATGATCTCCGTTGATGGCTCCACCGGCAAAGTGTACGATGGTCTGGTCAAGACTGTTGACGCTACCATTTCCGGTGACTTCGCCCGCCTGATGGGCTGGGCTGATGCTGCCCGCCGTCTGCGCGTGCGCACCAATGCGGATACCCCGCGTGACGCCAAGAAGGCTGTCGAGTTCGGCGCTGAAGGCATTGGCCTGTGCCGTACCGAGCACATGTTCTTCGAAGCTTCCCGTATCGCGGCTGTCCGTGAAATGATCCTTGCTGATACCAAGGAACAGCGCGAAAAGGCACTGGCCAAGATCCTGCCGATGCAGCAGGGTGACTTCGAGGCTATGTACAAAGTGCTCGAAGGCCGTCCCATGACTGTCCGTTATCTGGATCCGCCGCTGCATGAATTCGTCCCGCACCTCGATATGACCGAAGAAATCGAAGAGCTGGCGAAGAACCTCGGCCGCAGCGTTGAGGAAGTCAAGCAGAAGATCAATGCTCTGCATGAAGCGAACCCCATGATGGGTCATCGTGGCTGCCGNNCGTCTGGCTGTCACCTATCCCGAAATCGCTGAAATGCAGACCCGTGCAGTTCTGCAGGCCGCTATCAATGTCAAGAAAGAATGCGGCTATGACATCGTGCCTGAAATCATGATCCCGCTGGTTGGCTCCAAGAAGGAACTCGACTTTGTCAAGAACGTCGTTGACGAGACTGCAAAGAAGGTTTTCGAAGAGCAGGGCTGCAGCCTTGAATACCATGTTGGCACCATGATCGAGATTCCGCGTGCTGCTGTGACCGCTGATGAGATCGCTCAGAGCGCTGAATTCTTCTCCTTCGGCACCAACGACCTGACCCAGATGACCTTCGGCTTCAGCCGTGATGACGCTGCCAAGTTCCTGGGCTCCTACTATGACAACAAGATCTTCGAGAGCGATCCCTTCGCACGTCTCGACCAGGATGGCGTTGGCCAGCTGGTGAAGATGGCTGCTGAAAAGGGCCGTGCAACCCGTCCCAACATCAAGCTGGGCATCTGCGGCGAGCATGGCGGTGATCCGAGCTCCATCGCGTTCTGCCACAAGGTTGGCCTGAACTACGTGTCCTGCTCACCGTTCCGTGTTCCGATCGCTCGTCTGGCTGCTGCCTGGGCTGCAATCGAAGAAAAGAAGGCCAAGTAATTTTGCCTGATCTGGCGCACACCGTTTGGTGTGCGCCTTTTTCTGTGCATATGAAAAACCCGGCTGAGCAGCCGGGCTTTAAGGATGATTATTCTTCTGTTTCTTTCAGCACCATGGACAGAGCCTCTTTGGCGAGGTCAAAGGAGTATCCGCGGCGGGCGAGCATGCTGAGAATGCGCTGGGAGGTTTTCCGCGCATCCTCGTCTCTCGGCCGAGCGAGTGCCTTTCGGACCAGCGCTGCAGCTGCCTCCAGCTGCTCTTCGTCAGAAGGCTGGTCAAAATCTTCGTCTTCAGTATGTCCGAGCTCCTCATGCACCTGACTGACCGCGTGCCGCGCGTCGTCATAGGAGAACCCGCGGCGGATGAGCATGTTGATGATCCGCTGATCACCTTTCTGCTGGCTTTCTCCGGGCCGTCTCTTTGTCATGGAGCGGCGGGCGAGGGAAGTGGCGGACTCCTTGAGAACTTCCTGATCGATGTCTTCAAGAGCGTTGCGGATGGTTTCCTCGTCAACACCTTTGCGTTTCAGGTCCTGCTTCATGCGGTTGACGCCGTACCCGGCACCGGAACGCGAATCGAGATAGGTTTCAGCATACAGCTGATCATTGAGAAGACCAAGCGTTTTCAGCTTGGTGACGACCATTTCTGCGGTTTCCTGCAGATAACCACCGCGTACGAGCGTGCGCTCCAGCTCTTTTTCCGCATATCCCTTTGCCGCAAGCAGATCAGCGGCATGGGTCAGCGCGGGCTTGTACTGGTGCAGAAAGACGAACTGCTTATAGTCATCGATATCGATTTCCTGGCCTTCCTCAAGCGGACGCTCGCGGAAGGTGCTTTTTGTGATGCAGATGCGCTCGCCGTCGATCAGGATTTCCAGATGCTTGCGCACTTTCTTGATAGCATTTACGATGGCCATCTGTTCATCTCCCTGCAGGCAAATGATATCAGATCCCTGTTGCTGCATGTCAGCATGCCGACACGGCCTTCACTGCACCCGCCGTTGAGGAAGATCATGGTGCGGCCGGTATGCTCTTCCCAGAAAGCGCCGTCCACACAGCCGTAGGCAAGGCCCTGGTGTCCGAGAAAACGGTGCGGGGACAGACGCGGATCCTGAACAAACAGGAGACCCAGACCATACGAGAGGGTGGGGCTGCGTCTGCCGTAGACGGCATGTACGCGGTGCATTTCCTCTACAAGACTGTCCGGAAGATAGGTTCCGGATGCGCCTGTGCCTGTCCGAATGCAGGAGAGCAGCTTTTCTACGGACACTGCATCGGTATACATGGCACCGGCTGTATGTCCGAAATGCCGTTCAGGATCCGGCGTATCCAGCGGCCGCTTTCCAAGCGCAGTTTTCCGGACATCATGGCCCGGATGATAGGGCAGGATACGGGTTACCGGCATGATTTCATCATCCCGAAGTGTCGAGGCATCCAGTGTTGCACGCATGTCCAACGGCGAAAAGAGCTGGTCCTGGAAGAGGCTGCGGATGGATGTCCCTGTGACTTTCTCAAGCACACACCCGATGATGCCGAAGCCGAGATTGCAGTAGGAAAAGACACCGGGGTCTCCCACACGCACATCCGGAGAGCGCAGAACCTCTTCCAGCGTGCCGCCGGCAAGGAGAGCGCGGTCCACCGCAGGAATGTCCCGGAGCGCGGAAGTGTGGGAAAGCAGGTGGCGGAGCGTGATGCCACGGAGTGCAGGTACATCCAGCCTGAGAAGATCCGAGACCGGAGCATCCAGCGCGAAGGCGCCTTCACTGACCAGATGCAGTGTGAGCAGGGATGTCGCCATCTTGGTCAGGGACGCTACCCGAAAGAATGTGGAAGCATCTGCTGTGTGCATGCCGTCCCGGACGCTGGTGAATACAGAGGCGCTCTGCTTTCCGCTCACCAGGCGCAGGGAAGCACCGTGCACATGATAGCGGCAGAGGAAGCGTGTATATGCATCCAGGTCCAAGGACTGCCCATCGGCGGAATGGATGAGCCTACCCCGGACAGAAGGAGCCAGGAACGGGAGCGCAGCGCGGTAGGTCAGATTACGCAGCGGTGTGGTCGGCATGGGATACCTCCGTGGAAAAATGAGGATAGAAGAGGACAGCGCCAAGGAAAAGCGCAGAAACGGAATAGGTCAGATTGAACAGAAAACTGCTTTTGCCTGCGAGAAGCGCGTAGGCCGTCCAGGCACC
Source organism: Christensenella sp. UBA2853 (assembly GCA_002350845.1). Taxonomy (GTDB): domain Bacteria; phylum Bacillota; class Clostridia; order Christensenellales; family Aristaeellaceae; genus UBA2943. The sequence continues at coordinate 162,441 of DEFL01000005.1, read as the reverse complement.
TGCACACAGAGCCACGGAAAACAGCCGGGCCGGGGCTTTATGCAGGGAGGAAAGGAGAAGGCACGGAACGAGCAGCATCAGGGCAAGGAAAAAATACGGCGCCACGGCATGCTCGGTGCCGGGACGGGGAAGAACAAAGAAGAGAACCGGCTGGAGAAGCAGCAGGAGAACGAATGGGAGCTGCGCTCGGACGGGGCGGCTGAGGCAGATGAGCCATATGAGCACACCGAGACAGACGGTAAAACCGAGCATCTGACTGACCCGCAGACTGCCTGCCATGAGGCTGTCCATGCGCAGTTCTTCAATGACCAGCCGCCCGGCGGCATAAGCCAGGGAATAGAGCAGAAAGAGGATGCCGGGCTTTCCGGAACGCTTCCGAAGCAGGAAGAGAACGAGGAATACACAGAAATCCCAGAGGGATTCATAGAAAAACGTGGCCATGTGCCAGGTGATGAACCCGTTTTCAGGGATCTGCACGGCGAAGGGGAAAAACTGCAGTGCAGGATTTTCTACCGGAAGCCCGTAGGCTTCCATATTGAAGAAATTACCCCAGCGTCCGAGTGCCTGGGCGAGCGCCACACCCGGAACAATCATATCAAACAGCGTCAGAGGGGAAATCCTGCGGATGTAGGCAAAGACAAGCACCGTTACAAGTCCGCCGATGAGGCCGCCGTAAATGGCCAGTCCGCCTTCCCAGACAGCGAAGACGGAGAGGGGCTCGGAACGGAAGGCATCCCAGGAAAAGATGACATAATAGGCTCTCGCACAGATTACAGAGATGGGAATCAGGAACAGCGCAAGATCGAGCACGGTATCTTTGGGCAGTCCGAGACGCTTTTCTTCTCTGGAAGCCAGAAAAATGGCAAGAATCATGCCGCTGACAATGAGCACACTGTAAAAGGGCAGGGTTCCGAAAATATAACGACTGGAAGGCATAAATAACCTCCGGGATCAGAATCAGATTGATCATTCGACGCGGACGGGGGGAATCCTTCCGTCGTGCAGGAAGGTGCAGGAGGAGTGTTTAGAACATGGAAAAAACGGGGAGATATAGTCCAAACAGGCACAAACTGGGGAAATGCCATTGCACGCGTGGGAAGAATACCGTATAATAGATCAGGTATGCTCTTGGATAAAGGGCATTCGGACCCTCAAGACAAATGAAGGAGGAAATTCTCAATGAGCAAGGTCGTCGTTTTCGATCATCCCCTGATTCAGCACAAACTATCTATCATGCGTGACAAAAGGACAGGTGTCAAGGAATTCCGCGAACTGCTGGAAGAAATCGCAATGCTGATGGTGTACGAAGTGACACGGGACCTGGAAACGTGCGAAGTCGAAGTGGAAACCCCGATCTGCAAGGCCACATGCCGCAGGCTTGCAGGACACAAACTGGCTGTGGTTCCGATTCTTCGTGCTGGCCTTGGCATGGTGGACGGCGTCCTGAATCTCGTTCCGGCTGCCAAAGTCGGTCATATCGGCCTGTATCGTGATCCGGAGACCCTCGAACCTGTGGAATATTACTGCAAGCTGCCCGCAGACTCCACCGAGCGCGATATTCTCGTGGTGGACCCGATGCTGGCAACCGGCGGTTCTGCCAGTGCTGCCATTCAGTTCATTAAGAACCGCGGCTGCTCCCGTATCCGCCTGATCAACCTGATCGCTGCTCCCGAAGGCGTGGAGCGCATGCAGAAGGATCATCCCGATGTGGACATCTACATCGCAGCGCTTGATGACCATCTCAATGAGCACGGCTACATCGTTCCGGGTCTGGGTGACGCAGGCGACCGTCTGTTCGGCACCAAGTAAGACAGTATGAAGGATATCAATCTGCTGGTGTGGATCACGCAGCTGGGGCTGACGGTTGCAGCCCCGCTTGCGGGGTTCACCCTTCTCGGCGTCTGGATTCAGGGGCATTTTCAGCTCGGGAAATGGGTGATTGTCCTTTTCTGTGCGATTGGATTGATCTCGGCTGTGGACGGATTTCGGTCCACGCTGCGAATGCTCTCCAAAATGGAAAAGCGCAAGGATGACCCGAACCCTACAACATCCTTCAACCAGCATGAATAAGCGGGAGGGGAGTCAATGAATTCCCGCAGGGAAGTGCTCCATGAAACCCTGATCGTGTTTCTGGGCGAATTGATTGTCTATCTGATCATGATCGGTATTTTTGCCCTGGCCGGTGCCCTCGACGGCACAGTCTGGCTGGGCGGTGCCGTCGGTCTTATCCTGGCTGTCGGGAATTTCTTCCTGATGGCGATGAATGTGGATCTGGCCGCGGACCGCGCTGTCAACGATGATGTGCAGGGCGGGAAGAACCTGATACGCTCTTCCTACATTATCCGCATGATTCTGATTTTTGGCATTCTGCTGCTGCTTGTCAAGTCCGGTCGCTGCAACCCGTTTGCCAGCATTATTCCGCTGGCTGTGGTGCGCTGGATTCTGACAGCGGCTGAATTTTTCAGGAAGAAAGGAGGTGCGTAACGAGTGGAATTAAATGTAACCGGTGCATTTATCTATTTTACCATTCCGATCTTCGGCGGCATTCCGATTACACAGACCACCGTATCTTCCTTCGTTGTGGCCCTCATTCTGATCATCGCATCGATTTGTCTGGGCAGAAACCTGAAAAAGCGGCCTGACGGCGTACAGGTGCTGGTGGAAAAAGGCGTCTCCATGCTCTACAACATGGTGGGCGAATCGATGGGTGAACACAATCTTCACTGGGCACCGTTCATCGGTACGATTTTCCTTTCCAGTCTGTGCGGCAGCTTTATCGGCCTGACCGGTTTCCTCCGGTCTTCAACGGCTGACCTGTCGTGCGTGATGGTCTGGGCGCTCTCGGTCTCGGTGATCATCTGGTACAACGGCATCAAAAACAACGGTTTTGTCGGCTGGCTCAAGGGCTTTACGGAACCGATTGTGGCGATGACGCCCATGAATATCATCAGTGAAATTGCACAGCCTGTCTCCATGGCATTCCGTCATTTCGGCAATGTGGCCGGCGGCGGTGTCATCACGAGTATTCTGTACATTGCACTCTCTGGTGCATCCGCCATGCTGCTCAACGCGATTGCCGCCAACGGCATTCTGGCCGGTGCGGTGCTGCTCGCAGTCGGCGCGGTGCTCCTGGTGATGAATCATCTGAAATGGCACAAAAAGCGCTTCCTCATTCTCGGCGGCGCGTGTGCGATCATTGGATTTTTCGGAGTGCTCCAGGCCCTGAAGATCCTCGAGGGTGTTCCGGTGCTTGCGTTTGGCATTCCGGCTGTCCTGTCCTGCTACTTTGACCTGTTTTCCGGGTTTGTGCAGGCCTACGTTTTTACCCTGCTCTCCATGGTTTACATCGGAAATTCCTGCCCTGCCCCTGAAAAGGAAGAGGCGGCGCAGTAATCTTCAATATCAGAAAAACACATACTCTATCATTTTATTAGGAGGAACTTATTATGGATCTGGCTCTGGCGATTGCAACTGCTGGTAAGGCGATTGGTGCTGGTCTGTGCATGGGTATTGGTGCTATCGGACCTGCTTTTGGTGAAGGTAATGCTGTAAGTCATGCACTCGAAGGCATGGCACGTCAGCCGGAAATGGCCGGCACCCTGCGTTCCAACATGATCATGGGCTGCGCCATTACCGAGACCACCGGTATTTATTCTCTTCTGATTGCTTTCCTGATCCTGTTTGTGATTTAAGCGAATCTCGCACATTCAAGACGAGAGGAGCGAAACAAAGTGGGTCAGTTTGAAGGTTTTATCGGCGTTGATTTCTGGACGGCGCTGTTTGTGCTTTTGAACACTCTGGCCATCTTCTTTGTCGCGCGGAAGTTCCTGTTCAATCCGGTGCACAAGATGATCACGGACCGTCAGAAGGAAATTGACACCATGTACGCGGATGCCGGAAAGGCCAAGGAAGAGGCGGAGAAACTGGAAGCTGAGTATCAGCAGAAACTGGCAGATGCTCAGGCTACATCGGACCGTCTTGTTCAGGAAGCTGTCCGCCGCGGCCAGGACCGTGAAGAGGAAATTGTCCGTCAGGCAACTGAAGAGGCCACGGCCATTATGAACAAGGCCAGCAGTGACATTGCCATGGAGAAAAAGAAGGCAATCAATGACGCCAAGAATGAACTCTCTTCCATGGCTGTGGCGATTGCTGAAAAAGTGGTGGGCCGCGAACTGAAGGAAAAGGACCAGTCCGCACTGGTGGATCATTTCATTGACGAGTTGGGTGATAACTGATGACGCGCGTTGGCAGGGAATATGCACAGGCGCTGTTTGACCTGGCCAGGGATGAAGGACTGAGCGAACGCATTCTGAAGGAAATGGAGCTGGTCGATGAGACGGCTGGCTGCAGTTCTGAGTTTCTTCGCATTCTCAGCGCCCCGAACATCTCCAAACAGGAGAAGTGCGGTATACTTGACAATTGCTTCAGGGGTAAAGTGCACCCCTACGTGTTGAATTTCATGAAGCTGCTGGCGGAAAAAGGCTATGCGCGCTCACTTTCCGAGTGCTGCAAAACCTACCGCGAGCTGTACAATGACTTCAATGGCATTCTGGCCGTAAAAGCCGTGACGGCTGTTCCCATGACGGAGGAACAGAAGAAACGGCTTCAGGCCAAGCTGGAAAGCATGACAGGAAAACGCGTGATGCTCAGTCCGGTTGTAGATGCAGCCATTCTGGGCGGTGTGCGGCTGGATTATGACGGAACACGGGTCGACGATACCGTCCGTCATCGGCTTGATACAGTACGCAGCATGCTTGTCAATGCCACACTGTAGCAGCATAGCGCCTAGAAAGAAAGCAGGGAACATATGGAATTACGACCCGAAGAAATAACAAAGCTCATTCGTGAGCAGATCAAGAATTACGAGAACCGGCTTGAGACAAGCGAAACGGGTATCGTGATCCTGGTCGGAGACGGCATTGCACGTGTCTCCGGGCTGGACCAGTGCGTATCCGGTGAGCTGATTGAGTTCCCCAATGGCTCCTATGGCATGGCACAGAACCTGGAAGAAGAGACGGTTTCCGTCATTATTCTGGGCACCGATGCCGGGATCAAAGAAGGGGACGTGGTCAAGCGGACCGGCCGTGTGGTTTCTGTCCCGGTCGGAGAGAGCCTCATCGGCCGCGTGGTGAATGCACTTGGCGAACCGATTGACGGCAAGGGCCCGATCGATGCCAAGGAATATCACGCGATTGAGTCCAATGCCCCCGGCATCATTGAGAGACAGCACGTTGATACCCCTCTGCAGACAGGTATCAAGGCGATTGACTCCATGATCCCGATCGGACGCGGACAGCGCGAGCTGATCATCGGCGACCGTCAGACGGGCAAGACCACGATTGCCACGGATACCATTCTCAACCAGAAGGGCAAGAATGTCATCTGCATTTATGTGGCGATCGGTCAGAAGCGCTCCACAGTGGCACAGGTGGTGCAGAACCTCTCCGTGCGCGGAGCCATGGATTATACCATCGTCGTGTCCGCCACCGCATCCGAGCTGGCACCCATGCAGTATATTGCGCCGTACTCCGGCTGCACCATGGGCGAATACTTTATGCATCAGGGGAAAGACGTGCTGGTGGTCTATGATGACCTGAGCAAGCACGCTGTGGCCTATCGTGCCATCTCCCTCCTGATCCGCCGTCCTCCGGGACGTGAAGCGTATCCGGGCGATGTCTTCTACCTGCATTCCCGTCTCCTCGAGCGTGCAGCCCGTCTGTCCGATAAAAAGGGCGGCGGCAGCCTGACCGCGCTCCCGATCATTGAGACGCAGGCCGGCGACGTCTCCGCATACATCCCGACCAATGTCATTTCCATCACCGACGGACAGATCTTCCTGGAAACGGAACTGTTCAACTCGGGCATTATGCCGGCTGTGAACCCGGGTATCTCGGTTTCCCGTGTCGGCGGCGACGCACAGATCAAGGCCATGAAGAAGGTGGCCGGCTCTCTGAAGCTGCTCTACTCCCAGTACAGGGAACTGCAGAGCTTTGCACAGTTCGGCTCGGATCTGGATGCGGACACCAAAGCCCGTCTCGCGCTCGGCTCCCGCATTGTGCAGGTGCTCAAGCAGAAGAATGAGGCGCCGGTGGATGTGGCTCATCAGGTCTGCATCATTTATGCCGTGGTCAACGGATTCGTGAATGACATCGAGGTCGAAAAGCTCGCAGCGTTTGAGCAGCGTCTGTATGAGTATATGGATAATTCACATCCGAACGTTCTCAATGCCATCCGCACGACCGGCAAGCTTGAGAAAGAGACGGAAGATGAACTGAAGGCTGCCATCGGCGAGCTGAAAGTTGAATTCACCGTTGCGAAGTAAGGAGGGAAGACATGGCTGGCGTTTCCACCAAAGAAATCAAAAGCAGGATACGCAGCATGGAGTCCACCAAGCAGATCACCAAAGCCATGGAAATGGTGGCGGCCTCCAAGCTGCGCCACGCACAGGCCCAGATCACATCCTCCCGTCCATACTTCCACATGATTTACGGCGTTATCCAGGATATCGCCAGTATCAATAAGGAGCTGACACTTCCGTATCTCTCGACTGAAAAGCAGCCTGCGCACCGCGTGGCATACATTGTCATTGCCGGTGACCGCGGTCTGGCCGGCGGCTACAACAGCAATGTGCTGAAAATGTGCTACGGCGAGATGAACGGACGTGAATGCACGGTTCTGCCGATCGGCAAAAAGGCCGTTGAATTTTTCAGGGCACGCGGGATTCCGCTGATGAATGAAAAATACGCTGAGGCAGAAGACGTTTCCGTCGGCGACTGTTTCTCCATGGCCCGCTCTCTGTGCAAAGCATTCAGAAAGGGCGAGTTTGACGAGATCCGTATCGGGTATTCCACGTTTGTCTCCGTCCTTTCCCAGACAGCGACAACCATGCGGCTTCTGCCGATCGAACCGGAGGCTTCTGAAGAGCCGGCTTCTGAACAGGAAATCCTGTATGAGCCCAACAGCGTAGAAGTCTTTGAGAACATCATTCCGGAATACATCGGCGGCGTCATCTACGGTGCACTGTGCGAAAGCCGGGCATCTGAACAGGCGGCCAGACGGTCTGCCATGGATACTGCGACGCAGAACGCTGAGGAAATGATTGCTGATCTGAACCTGAAGTTCAATCAGGCACGTCAGGCAGCGATTACCCAGGAAATCACGGAAATCGTGGCGGGCACCTGATGGGGTCCTGACTGTACGATCCACAGAGGAGTTGAAATCCAATGGCAAAGAATACAGGAACCGTGATTCAGATTATGGGTCCGGTTCTGGACATCCGTTTTGCTGAAGACAGCCTTCCCAACCTGCTCGATGCGATCGAGGTGGATCAGGGAGACCACAAGATTGTGGCAGAGGTGGAACAGCATATCGGGGATAATGTGGTCCGCTGTGTGGCCATGAGTTCCACAGACGGACTCAGACGCGGAGCCGAGGCGGTCAATACCGGCAGACCGATCAGCGTGCCGGTGGGTGAGGCATGCCTTGGCCGTGTGTTCAATCTGCTGGGAAATCCGATCGATGAAGGCAAGGATCTGCCGGAAGGCATGGAGAGATGGCCGATCCATCGTCCTGCGCCTTCGTATGAAGAACAGCAGACCTCCACTGAAATTCTGGAAACCGGCATTAAGGTCGTCGACCTGATCTGCCCCTATGCCAAGGGCGGCAAGATCGGTCTGTTCGGCGGTGCAGGCGTTGGCAAGACCGTTCTGATCATGGAACTGATCAACAACGTGGCCAAGGCACACGGCGGCATCTCGGTTTTCACCGGTGTAGGCGAGCGCACGCGTGAAGGCAACGACCTGTACAACGAAATGATCGGTTCAGGCGTTATCAACAAGACGGCCATGGTCTACGGCCAGATGAACGAACCGCCGGGAGCACGTATGCGCGTGGGCCTGTCCGGACTGACGATGGCAGAGTACTTCCGTGATGTCAAGCATCAGGATGTGCTGCTGTTTATCGACAACATCTTCCGTTTCACCCAGGCCGGTTCTGAAGTGTCTGCTCTGCTCGGACGTATGCCCAGCGCCGTCGGTTATCAGCCGACGCTGGCCACTGAAATGGGCGCCCTGCAGGAGCGCATCACCTCCACCAAGAACGGATCCATTACATCCGTTCAGGCCGTGTATGTGCCGGCTGACGACTATACTGACCCGGCCCCGGCCACGACCTTTGCGCACCTGGATGCGACCACGGCTCTCGACCGCTCCATCGCATCCCTGGGCATCTATCCCGCTGTGGATCCGCTCAGCTCCACCTCCCGCATTCTCTCGCCTGAGATTGTTGGAAGAGAGCACTATGAGACGGCCAGAGATGTGCAGCGCATGCTGCAACGCTATAAGGAACTGCAGGACATCATTGCCATCATGGGCATGGAAGAACTCAGTGAGGAAGACAAGCTGACCGTTAACCGTGCCAGAAAGGTGCAGAGATTCCTGTCTCAGCCCTTTGCAGTCGCAGAACAGTTCACCGGCTACGAAGGCAAGTATGTCCCGCTGAAGGAAACCATCCGCGGCTTCCGTGAGATCATCGACGGCAAGCACGATGATATTCCTGAATCCTACTTCCTCTTTGCCGGCACCATTGATGAAGTGGTTGCCAAGTTCCGGGAGAGTGAAGCGAAATGAAAAGCTTCCACCTGAGTATTGTCACGCCGGATGGCACACAGTTCGATGGCGAAGCGGAGGAACTGGTTGTCCGCACGATCTCCGGTGATATGGGCATCATGGCGGGCCATATCAACTGCGTGACCGCGCTGGGCATGGGCAAGGCGCTGATCGTATCCGACGGCAAAAAGCGCGAGGCAGCGTGCATCGGCGGCATCCTCTCCGTCATTGACGGAAAGGTTTCGCTGGTCCCCACCACCTTTGAGTGGGCTGATGCGATCGATGTGAAGCGCGCGGAAGCCGCAGAAGAGAAAGCCAGAAAGATGCTGGATGACAAAGCGCACATGACCAGTGTGGAGCAGCGTCTGGCGGAAGCCCGACTGAAGAGGGCACTTGTCCGCAAGAGCGTTGCGAGTTCAACGAATACCCACTGACACACAAACAAAGAGCACCGGGCGACCGGTGCTCTTTCTAATGCGGTGATTGGTTATGATTCCTTTGCAAGACGGGTGCGCGCATCCTGAATGCTCTGCATGACCATTTCAGGGGCCGGAGCGCCGGGAATGCAGCGCCTCTCTACGCAGGCTTTCATGGAGATCGCCTGATAGACATCGCTCTTAAAGGCAGGGTGGAACTGCTGAAGTTCCGGCAGCGTCAGGTCCAGGAGCGCTTTCTTTTCGGCAATGCAGTGGGCGACGAGTTCGCCGACCACACGGTGTGCATCACGGAAGGGAACACCCTGACGGACGAGATAGTCCGCAAGATCCGTAGCGTTGGTAAACCCGCCGGATGCCCCGCGTTCCATATCCTCGGTCCGGAAGGTGACCGTGCGCAGCATGGCGGTGAATACCGTCAGGGATTTGACAACGGTATCCCTGGCGTCAAAGAAGGCTTCTTTGTCTTCCTGCATATCCTTGTTGTAGGCCAGCGGCAGGCCCTTCATGGTGGTGAGCAGGGCCAGCAGATCGCCGTAGACGCGTCCTGTTTTTCCGCGGATGAGCTCGGCAACATCCGGGTTCTTCTTCTGCGGCATGATGGAGGAGCCGGTGGAGAAGGCGTCATCCATTTCCACAAAGTGGAATTCGTTCGTGTTCCACAGAATCATTTCCTCGCAGAAACGGCTCAGATGCATCATGCAGATGGAAGCAGAAGACATATAGTCGAGCAGGTAATCCCGGTCAGCCACACCGTCCAGGCTGTTCATGGTGATGGCTGAAAAATCCAGCAGCTCGGCGACGCGTTCCCGGTTGAGCGGGTAGGTGGTTCCTGCCAGTGCGCCGGATCCCAGCGGCATGACATCAGCGGCAGCATAGGCGTGACGGAACCGATCGCGGTCTCTGAGGAACATCTGCACATAGGCCATGAGATGATGTGCAAGGGTGATGGGCTGCGCCTTCTGAAGATGGGTGTAGCCGGGCATGATCGTATGCAGATGCTTTTCGGCAGTATCCAGAAGCACTTCGATCAGATCCTCCAGCATCTGGACTGTGTCCAGGCAGGCGACCTTGGCGTACATGTGCGTATCCAGAGCGACCTGGTCGTTCCGGCTGCGTCCGGTGTGCAGACGCTTACCGGCTTCTCCGATGCGCTCGGTCAGAAGCGCTTCGACATTCATATGAATGTCTTCTGCGTCCACGTGCCACTGTATTTTGCCTTCACGGGCATCCTGAAGAATGCCTTTGAGGCCTTCGACGATCCGGTCCGCATCCTCCCTGGGGATGATGTTCTGCTCGCCGAGCATGGTTGCATGGGCTATCGAGCCTTGAATATCCTGTTCATATAAGCGCTGATCGAAGCTGATGCTCGAATGGAAATCGTCCACGAGCCCGTCCGTCGCCTTGCTGAAGCGGCCGCCCCAGAGTTTCATAGGCAGTGACCTCCTTATGGGTTCCCGGTGTGGGGTAGAAAACGCAGAAAGTATAGCAAAAAGAAACAAACGCATCAATGTCGGGAATGTATCTTTCCTGCTTTTCGTTGATTCCATAGAGAGGTTGAGCCAGTCTGCAGGCGGAGAACATCCGGACCATTGAACTGCGAGGAACTGCCAGGCAGTGCAGACACTTCTTGTGTGATTGTGACATTCATGTTATAATCATACTGCAAATTGTCATATTTCACAGCGCTTCTGCACAGACCCCGAGAAGGAGGGATCAGTTTGAATAAAATGATGCGCATACTGCTTGTGCTGTGTCTGCTGATGCTTGTAACAGTATCTGCGCTCGCAGAAGGCACGATTCGATATATTGTCAGTGAGGACGGAAAAACGGTTAATATCCGTTCCGGTCCAGGCACCAAGTACCACGTTGTGACAAGAGTCAAGTCCGGCACTCAGGTCGAAGCTGAGGAAGCAAACGACGGCTGGTGCGAAGTGACCTACCAGGGGAAAAAAGGGTATGTCAAGGCCGATTTTGTCACCAGTAAAGCGCCTGCAGCCACCGCGAAACCAGATGAACCATCCGGCAACAGTACGGTTGTTGGGACACTGGCCTATGTGACCAGCCCCAACGGCAAGTCTGTTAATCTCCGCTCCGGCCCCGGGAAAACGTATGACGAGGTGGGAGAGGCTCAGGTCGGGAAAGATGTGACGGTTCTGAAAAAGGGGAGCACCTGGAGCAGAATCCGGGTTGACGGCCGTGAATGCTATATCATGACGCGCTTTCTCTCGACGACAAAGCCTTCCATCACGCCTGCTCCGACTGAAAATGCTCCCCAAAAGGCGGAAACAGCCTATGTGTTCAGCAGCAACGGCGCACCGGTCCGTGTCCGCAAAGGTGCAGGCACATCCTACAGCGTCGTGGGAGAAGTCGCCTACGGAACCAAGGTTCAGGTGGATGGCGTCAAGGGCAAATGGAGTCATATCTCCTATGAAACAGGAAGCGGATATATCATGACCAGTTTCCTGACAAACGAGAAACCGGCTCCCTATGCCACAGCAACGCCCAAGCCCACAGCGACGCCCAGCCCGACAGCGTCTCTCTCTGAAAGAGCCTATGTGGTCAGTGCGAACGGAAAGAGCGTCAATGTCCGGGAGAGTGCCAAGAACGGAGCCAAAGTGGTCACATCCCTTGATGTCGGCACGCAGGTCACCGTCACGCAGCGCGGCACGCGCTGGAGCCATGTCACGGGCTCCTTTGGTTCAGGCTATATGCTCAATCAGTATCTTTCTTCCGAAAAGCCGGAAGCAACACCTGCACCGACCGGAACTTCCTCCTATACAGCGTATGTGTATTCAACCAACGGAAAGGCTGTGCGCATGCGCCAGAAGGCGAGCAATGCCGGGAAAACCCTCAGAATCCTGGAAGTCGGGACAGAAGTCACCGTGATCGGGGAAGTGGGCAACTGGTATAAGCTTCAGGTGGACTCTGTTGAAGGCTATATGCTCAAGTCCTTTATCACGGAGACCAAGCCAGTGACACCGGACGAATCTCAGGTGAAGATTGAATGGGTTCCCGCTGTGGGCAGCAAAGTCTATCTGGCCGCATCTTCCAGCCGGGTGGTCCGCACCTTTACAAGCCAGGGCGGCAGAACGGGTGACGGCAAAGCGTATCCGGTGGGCACACCGGCGACGGTCAAGAGTGTGGATGAAGCGGAAAAATGGGCCAAAGTCAGCATCAATGGCACGGAATGCTATCTGCGATTCTCGTCTCTTGCCAAGACTGCGGCTGCTGCGATTCCGGGGTCTGCAAACCGTCTGATCAATTACCTGAAGAGCTCAAGCGGAACAGTGGAGCTCAGAAGAGCGAAGTTTGAAGGATCCGGAACCCTTGGATATTTTATTCCCGGTACTGGCGTGATTGTGTTGTCCAGGAACGCTGATGAGGGATGGGCTTACATCCAGGTGGGAAGCACGAAAGGGTATGTGGATCTAGCCAATCTGAACAGAAATCCGTAATGTGATGCAGAGCGTGCATGTGCGCATGCTCTGCTTTTCATATTTCATTGTGATTCAGGGGGATTCAATATGGAGACAGGCATTCAGGTTTCCAGTCTGAAACCGCTGCTGACCAGTCCGGAACAGGTAGAGACCGCTTTTTTGAAGCTGAGGAACATCGGATGCCGGACCGTTCAGCTTCAGTGGATTGATCCGGCTGTGCCAGTGGAAACGATTGCTGAGATCACAGAGAAGACAGGCCTTCACTCTGTCTCAGTCCAGGATTTCTATGAGACGGTTCGTACCCATCCGGACTACTATATTCGCCTGAATGCGCTCACCGGCGGGGAATGGTGCTGTGTGAGCAGGATCCCCGAGCGTTTCCGCACAAGAGAAGGCATGAAAGAGTGTGTCAGGGAATTCCGTGCGTTTGCAGATACGCTGGAAAAGCACCATCAGCGTCTCTGTTTTCATCCGGTGACTGCGGACTATCAGACCTATGACGGCATCGTCCCGGTCGACGAACTCCTGGAAAACATGCCGGAAATGCAGCTGTGTATTGACCTGTATCATCTGAACCGGAGCGGAAGAAAGATGACGGACTGGATTGAGGCACACGCAGGACGAATCTGCATGGTCCATTTCAAGGACGAAAAGGACGGTGTGCTGGTGCCGTCCGGGCAGGGAAACACGGACTGGTCCGGCGTGGCCCATGCATGTGAGAAGGCCGGTGCAGACTATGCGTTTGTGGAACAGGAAACCTGGACACGGGACCCATTTGACTGCCTGCAGGAGGCACTGGTCTGGCTGAAGGGTCAGGTCAGTATCCGGTCATGAAAACATCCGTTCATACGCAGAGATCGTTTTCAGCTAAACGAATGAGCGGCCTGTGAAGGAACTGGTCGATACACAAACACCTGCCCATGACAGGCAGGTGTTTGTGTGGCTGGTGATGCCTCCAGTGCAGAGAGGCTTGAATCCTCATGCAGAAATAGGTATCAAAAAATAGCACTTGAATACATTCAATACTTGTTGAAATGGAGATGATCTGGATGCTGGGTCTGATTGGTGCGGTCCTGGCTGTTGGCATTTCGCTGTGCTGGTATTTGCCGGGAATACGCGCGCAGGGTGCAAACCGTGTATTGAAGAGAAATGACTATTGGAGGACGGCCGGTGTCTATGGCTTTTGCTATACATGCCTGTTGATCATAGTCACTGAGATTCTGTGGGACGTGGTCGCCGATCGGATAGGACTAACCGGCCTCAAACGGGATATCCTGGCTGATTTTTTCCGTGCAGCACTGCTGGAAGAATTCTTCAAGTTCACCGGCTTCCTTCTGGCAAAGCGCTCCCTGAAGCTCAGGCGGAAGATCGACTATATCATGATCGCAGGGCTGATTGGCCTTATGTACGGTGTGGTTGAAAAAGCCGTGCTGGGCAATATTGCAGGAGTTGTTGTCGGGCTGGCCATTCCCATGCACATCACATGGCAGTTCAACCAGGGCGGCCACTGGTTTGAATATGAAGAGGCGAAAGCCCGGAATGACCGTCCGAAGATGCAACGGGAAATGCTGATGGCAGTCGTCCTCCCGTTTGTCTTCCACGGATGCTGGGACTCTGGACTGGATCTTTCCCTTTGGCTGATTGAAAAGGAATCGGTCACTGCTCAGGTCATTGGCGGGGTCATGAGTCTGGCGATGGTTGTGCTGGGAATTGTGTATACGATCCGGACGATCAAAAAGGTTTGCGCAATTGCGCGTGCCTCTGAACCGGTCATCAGTGATCAGGAGATGCCTGAACCGCAGAACGGTTAAGGTTCCGTCTTGAACAAAGATGAAAACGGCGTTCCATCTGAATGCAGGAGAGCCTTCATGATGGAACGCCATTTTTATGTCTGCTTCTCTGAATGGAGAAGTGCTTTCCTTGGAGTCGGCACAGAAATGATCTGTATTACGGGCAGTCGGGAGGACAAGCTACCGACAGCTCCCTGCCTGTATAATGCACCACCACAGCTTTTCTTCCGGGAATGCAGATATGCAGTTCCTGATCAGCCGGCATTCCGGGATAGGTGCCGTGACGCTCGGAAAGAGTCAGCGTGGAGGCTGCATCGTCCCATGTGAGCGTGGTCACGGCACATTCGCCCTCTTCATATCCATAGCCGTCACCGGCATCATCATACCAGGCAAAGCAGCCGTCAGCCCCGGGATAAACCTTCACAGTCAGCGGGGCGTTCCGGTTTTCGTCGACGTACTGACGGACCGGTCCCAGGATGACGATGCTGCCGGCATGGACGAACACGGGGATTTTATTGAGCGGAGCCGAGACCGTGACGGTCTGTCCACCTGCATAGCATGCATTCTTCTCCCAGTCGTACCAGTCCGAGCCGGAGGGCAGATAGACCGTCTCGGTCTCATCGACCGGATCCATCTGTTTTCCTTCCGGGAGATGATACATGGGATGGGTGACCGGCTTCACAAGGAGATCCCCGAGCAGCATCTGATCGTCGATCTTTCTGAGACAGGCGTCCTCAGGATACATGAGGGCAGGCACACGCACCGGCGGAAGGCCTTCCCGTGCATACTGGGCAGCAAGGGAGTAGAGATAGGGCACCATCCGGCTTCGGAGCTGGATAATGCTTTCCAACGCATCGTACCAGACATCGCCTTTTTCACCGAACTGCCAGATTTCCCTGGGCGTTCCGGTGCCGTGGGCGCGCATCATGGGCAGGAAGGCACTGAACTGCATCCACCGCACAAACAGTTCACGGAATCCGGGGTCCTGGACACCGTCGTTGAATTCACCGGCGCCGAACCATGCACCACCGGAGGAAGCCGGGAAGAACCCGCCGGCATCTGTGGTCCACCAGCCTTCGCCGGTGGCCATAAAGTTGAGGCCCTCAGGAATCTGCCGCTTGAGCACTTCCCAGGAGGAAGAGACATCCCCGGACCAGGTGACAGCAGCATAGCGGTGCTGACCGGTCCAGCAGGAACGGGTGAGATTCAGCACCCGCTTTTCGCGATTCGCTGTGCGCTGACCGCAGTAGATGCCCATGGAGTGATAGAGGCTGTACAGGCTGATTTTTGCGGGATCCAGATACTTTTTGGCCTCCCCGGTATTCAGTGCAACGCGCTCGAACGGTTCCGGCTTGATGGCTCCATGCCAGTCGGATTCAAAGGGCTCGGAGCAGTCGCACCACCAGGCATCCACACCGTACTGGAAAAGACCTTCATTGGCCTGCTTCCAATACAGCGCTCTGGCTTTGGGGTCAAAGGCGTTATAGATGGTACGGTTGCCCAGCATGCAGCCGTTTTCCAGCATTTCCTTGCGGTCTTCGTTCCTGTCTCCCTGCATGGAGGGCCAGATGGAGATCATCATTTTGGCCCCGAGCGCATGGAGTTCATCGGTCAATGCTTTGGGGTCCGGATAGCGGGATGTGTCAAAGGTTTTATACCCCCACTGTCCTTCAGGCCAGGTCTGCCAGTCCTGGACAATGACATCCAGCGGCACCTTCCGCCGGCGGTATTCCTTGACGACGCTGAGCAGTTCTTCCGCATCCTTATAGCGTTCCTTGGACTGAATATAACCGAAGGCATACCGGGGGAGAAGCGGGGCCTGTCCGGTCAGAGCAGTGTACTGACGCAGGACTTCCGGATATCCGCCGCTGAGGAAGTAGAAATCCATTTCATCGGCGCAGTCGGCCCAGAGATAGGAGCCGTTGGCATCATCATGGAATGACATGAGGCAGCCCAGGTCAAGGAGCAGCCCCCAGCCTTTGGTGGAGAGGAGCATGGGCACAACGGCCTTCATATTGTGCTGGTACAGATCGCGGCTTTTTCCCCGAAGGTTGCCATAGCCTTCTTCGTGGGAGCCAAGTCCGTACAGGCCCTCGTCCGGATCAAAGACCAGGGAGAGCTTGCAGGCGTAGGCTTTCCTTGCTTCCACGGTCTCATAATCCTCACTGGAAGCCCGGACACCGTCAATGCTCTGGGTGTAGCGGATCTGCGCGTCCTGACGGAAGTGATTGACCATGACCGGTTTTTCCTGCAGTACGCAGGGACGCTTTTCATCCTCCCGAAGCAGCACTTCTCCATCCTTGCTCAGATAAGTGATACTGCCGGTGTTTTTGTCGATTTTCAGTGTGGTGCTTCCGCACTTTGCGCGGTAGGCATCGTGGGTCTCTGAGACGGAACAGGTACCCGCTTCCCGGGAGATTACGACATCCCCGGCATCGGGAAGAAAGTCTTCACGAAGTGTGCGCGTGACACGCACGGCACCGCACTCGAGTGCAGTGATCCGGATGCGCATGATCCGCTTGGGGAGGAAGGAAGGGCCGGGCAGGGGCAGCACAAAGACTGCAGAACCGGCGGAAGGGGTTTCGTAGGTCATGGTTGGTGCTCCTTTCCAGAAAGTGAACAGACGGGAAACTGTCTGTGCATATGGGCAATGAAAAAGGCAGACTCATGTGGGGAACTCCTGTGCATCTGTTTCTTCAACAGCCTGGATCAGGAAACATGAGCTGCCTGGCATGGACACAGATGAACCGGAAGGGTAGATTGCTGTCCGATGGGTTCATAAGGGTGCGTCTGATCCGATACGGATCTGTGCAGCAGGAATTATTTCACAACGCCTTTTTTCAGGATGATATTCGCATACAGCGCGGATTCACTGGTGGCAATGCAGGCGTAGCATTTTGCACCGCGGGGATAGAACTCGGTCTTCTGGACTGCTTCTTCGCGCAGGCCATTCTCCTCGTATTTCAGGCCGATTTCACGGTAGGTGTCCCAGACTTCCGGTTTATACGGATCGCCCGGAAGAACCGCCATCAGGATTGTCGGGTGCTCGACATAGGAATCGAGCGGGAAGAACTTCAGGATGGCATCGAGAATCTCAGGAATACCGTGCCCGTCCATGCGTACACAGCGCTCAGGACAGCCGATCTTTGGATAATTGCCGTCACAGATCAGCAGTTCATCTCCGTGGCCCATTTCCATCATGATTTTCAGCAGTTCGGGCGGCAGGATTGCAGGAATACCTTTCAACATAGTTCATGCCTCATTTCGTAATCGTTCCGTCTTCGTCCCACAGGTCATGCCATGAATTGGCACCCGGCCAGAGGAAGACCTGTCCCTTGATCAGTCTGCAGTTCTTATCCACTGTCTTCAGAACAGCCATTTCTTCGTCTGTCAGCGGATCTTCGAAGGTGCAGCGGAGATTGGAGACATATTCATTTTCATGAATGGAGAAAGGAATCGGCAGGGTTCCGCGCTGCACGGCCCATTTCAGGCAGATAACGGCGGGATGCACCTGATGCCGTTTGGCGATCTCGACCACTTCAGGCACCTGGATATCCGCGATGTCATCCGGGGTCATGTCACGGTCGGGACGCGTCGGGCTTCCGATCGGGCAGAATCCGATCGGCTGAATGCCCTTGGACACGACATAGTCATACAGCTCCGGCTGCTGGAAGCAGGGATGGAGTTCCATCTCAATGACGGTGGGCTGAATGCGGCACAGGGGGAGCACAGCTTCCAGCTTCGGAATCGTCATGCTGCTCATGCCCAGATTGCGCACAAGCCCCATGTCATACAGGCGTTCCATCTGGCGCCAGGTGCTCATGAATTCATCCACTGAGAAGGGCTTGCTGTCCGGATTCCGGCTGTCGCCGTCACAGAACGGTGCATGGTAATTCGGGAAGGGCCAGTGCACAAAGTAGAAGTCCAGATAATCCAGCCGCAGATCCCGGAGGGACTTGGCACAGGACAGGAGAACATCGCCTTTGCCGTGCATGTCATTCCAGACCTTGGATGCGACAAAGAATTCTTCTCTTTTGACGACGCCTTCCTTCATGGCCTGCTCGAAAACCTGACCGATCAGGTCCTCATTGCCATAAACGGAAGCACAGTCAAACAGGCGGTAGCCGACACGGATCGCCCCGGCAACAGCCTTGCTCACCTGTTCAGGGGTGAACCGGTCGCTGCCGAAAGTGCCCATGCCGATGCAGGGAATTTTCTCTCCCGTGGAGAGGGTGCGGGTGGGTACCATTTTGGGATCAATCATGCTCATGCCTTCTTTCCTGTCTGATTATTCATTGATCAGCATTACTTTGCCGTGAACCTGACTGGGATTGTGATAGAGACTGAATGCTTCGGCTGCATTCCTGAGGGGATAGGTGCGGAAGATAAAGGAAGGATCAAACTTCAGTTCACCGCTGGAAAAACGGCGTGCTGTCCATTCCCATTCCCGTCCGGGGAAGGGGGCGGAATAGCTCATCCAGCTGCCGGTCAGGGTGAATTCCTTTCTGTTCATGTTTTCCCATTCAGCGGGCGTAAAGGTCATGTCATTGTGCGGCGTGCCGATAAAGCAGAGCTTTGCCTTATTGCCGGCGAGCTGGAAGGCCATTTTCATGGTCACCGGGCTGCCTGCCGCCTCAAACACGTCATCGAACCCACGGCCGCCTGTCAGGGCTTTGGCCTTCTCCATAAAATCCGGCTGGAGCGTGTTGATGGTTTCATGTGCACCCATGCGCCGGGCGAGCTCCAGACGGCTGTCGTCCAGATCAAAGGCCGTGATGCGGCCAGCACCGAGAATACGTGCCCACTGCAGGGTGAAGATACCGATCGTGCCAAGGCCCAGCACAGCGACATCCCCGCCGCCCTGGAAGCCGGCATGCAGCAGGCCGTGAAGCGCAACGGTTGAGGGCTCAAACATGGCGGCCTGTTCATACGGAACAGCCGGATCATACGGAATGGCATTGCTCTCGGGAAGGACAACATACTCGGCAAAGCTGCCCTGCTGGCGTGAACCGATGAAGGAATAGTGCTTGCACAGAGAAAAGTCGCCTCTCTGGCAGTCGGCACATTTCATGCAGGGAACGAGCG
This sequence comes from Christensenella sp. UBA2853, assembly GCA_002350845.1. Lineage (GTDB taxonomy): Bacteria > Bacillota > Clostridia > Christensenellales > Aristaeellaceae > UBA2943. Next base: position 143,086 of record DEFL01000005.1, on the reverse strand, counting down.
GAGCGCCGCTGACGGTGTCGCCGACTTTGACTTTGGTGACGCCTTCACCGACTTCCACCACGTCACCGCTGAACTCATGTCCGAGCACGATGGGGTAGAAATGAGCGCCATGGTGCAGCACACGCGGGACATCGCTTCCGCAGATGCCGGTGGCACGCACATGAACCTTGACCTGTCCTTTTCCGCATACAGGGGTTTCCCAGTCGGTGTAGCGCAGGTCCTCATTGCCAAACAAAACTGCAGCTTTCAAGTTCAATTCCTCCCTGTCATCATGGGTTCGAGACGCTGATAGAGTTCCAGATAATTTGAATATCCCGCTTCATACACGGCGCGGTTGTCCGGGTTGGGCGTGTGGGTTCTGCGGACATGGACTGTGCGTGACACAGCCTCCTCAAAGGTGGCATAGAGTCCGCACCCCATGCCGGCCAGAATGGCTGCGCCGAGACCGGTCGCGGTATCGCTGGAAGGGACTTCCATCTCTTTCCCGGTGACATCGCTCTTGATCTGGGTCCAGACCAGACTGTTTGCGCTCCCGCCCATGGCCCGCATGAGATGGACTTCGCCTCCCGCGTGATGGGCGGTTTCAATATTGTGGCGGAGGGCATAGGCTGTGCCTTCCATGACGGCGCGGATCAGATGAGCACGGGTATGCGTATAGGTCAGCCCGAAGAAGACGCCCTTCGCATCCGGGTTCCAGAGCGGGCTGCGCTCACCCCGGAGATAGGGGAGAAAGAGTAGTCCGTCGCTTCCCGGTGCAACCGTCTGCGCAAGATCGCTCATCTCTTCAAAGGAAAGCTCCGGACAGATGGTCTGGCGAAGCCATTTCAGTGCTCCACCGCCGCCTGTGGTTCCGCCTTGAAGCAGCCACTGACCGGGAACCACGTGATATCCGAGAATCAGCCGCGGATCGCCCGTGCACTGATCCACACACAGGCTCATGCCGCCGGACTGGCCGCCCTGCTCCTGTGTTTCACCGGGGTGAATGACACCGACGCCGAGCGTGGCGCAGGCGGCATCCAGACCGCCCGCAATGACGGGGGTTCCGGGAAGCAGCCCTGTATCGGCTGCGGCAGCAGGGGTGACCTGCCCTGCAATCGCACTGGAGGGGAGCAGTTCCGGCAGAAGAGAGGAAGGAATGCCCAGCTTTTCCAGCGATTCCAGATCCCAGGTGCCGCTGCGCATGCGGAAACAGTGCAGTCCGTAGCCCTGGGAGAGGTCCTGGGTTGCCTGGCCGGTGAGGCGGTAAACGATAAAACTGTTGGATTGGAGAATCCAGCGGGTCTTCTGATAGACGTCCGGCAGGTGCCGACGGTACCAGAGAATCTTCGGGAGCGTGTAGCCCGGCTGAAGGGGATTCATGTCCAGTTGGAACCAGTCTTCCTCCGGCATGAGACGCCGCATGTCCTCGCATTCCTGACGTGAACGCGTATCCGTCCAGATCGGGGTCGGACAGAGCACCCTGCCTTCTGCGTCAACGGCAACAGCGGACCAGCTCTGTCCGTCAATGCCGACACAGGCGATGGAGGAAGGATCCACCACGGCGGTAATCCGACGAATGGCGGAGCAGGTCGCCTGCCACCAGTCGTCCGGGTTCTGCTGCGCCCAGTCCGGGTGCGGATAATCCGTGGCATAGGCTACGGTTTCCGAAGCCAGTACGGCGCCTTCGGGATCAAAAGCAATCGTTTTGCAGGCCGAGGTACCGATGTCAATGCTCAAGAGAATCTTCATAGATCAGCCTTTCCGGCGCAGCCGCAGACCTCAATCAGATGACAGACCTTTTCCATGACCGCTTCCCTGGCAGGAGCCAGAATCTTTTTCGGATCAATGGCAGCGGGCTGCTGAGCGATGGCCTGGCGCATGGCCTCCGTGAAGGCAATGCGCAGATCGGTCGCATAATTGACCTTACAGATACCGCGCTGGATGCAGGCGCGAACCGTGTCGTCCGGGACGCCGCTGGTGCCATGCAGGACCAGGGGAACCGGGACGAGCGCACGGATTTCACTGAGCCTGTCCAGATCCAGCCGCGGGGTATCCTTGTAGACACCATGTGCGGTTCCAATGGCGGGTGCGAACGTCGTAATGCCGGTGCGCTCGACAAACTCGGCTGCCTGATGGGGATCCGTGTACTGGATCGAGGCGGAGTGCGTGTCTTCCTTGCCGCCGACGGTGCCCAGTTCGGCTTCCACCGGGAGATCTCCGGCCATGGCGACGACACGCCGGGTCAGCACGATATTGTCTTCAAAGGGCAGGAGAGAACCGTCAATCATCAGGGAGGTATAGCCGGCTTCATAACACGCCAGGGCGAGTTCATAGCTGTTGCCATGGTCCAGATGCATGGCCACAGGGACAGAAGCCTTTTCGGCGAGCGCACGGACCAGGGAGGCAAACGCGGCGGGCGGCGCATATTTCAGCGTGCCGGGTGTTGTCTGGATCATGACGGGCGCGTGCATTTTTTCAGCTGCAGCGATGACCGCCTGGACCATTTCCAGGTTTTCCACATTGAAGGCGCCGATGGCGTAATGTCCTGCCTGCGCTTTTTTCAGCATATTGGTGGATGGTACGAAGCTCATGATGCTTCCTCCGTTTCAAAAAGATGTAACGTTTCGCTTATTGGGGAAAAGAAGAAATCGGCTGCCGGCCGATCTCTCTTTTTGCCAGGCGTGAATCAGTCGCTGGGCACAATGGTCCTGACCGAGGTTCCCTCGGAGAGCTGTGTGCTCAGGGAAACTGTGCGGGGGGAGGACTGGCCGGAGAGCATGTCCAGAATCAGTTTGGCACACTCATGACCAATGCTGACCTGAGGCTGATGGATCAGGGTCAGGTGCGGGAAGATGTTGCCAAACATTTCGAGTTTATCAAACCCGATGACGGACAGATCTTCCGGTACGCGGATATTCATGTGCTGCAGGGCCAGCATGCCACCCAGCGTCATTTCAAAGTTGGTGATGAACAGGGCGGTGATGGGGCGCTCGGACTGCATCAGTTCCTGAACTGCCTGATATCCGCCGTCCATGGTGTAATTCCCGTAGCGGATATAGTCAGGATTGCATTCAATCCCGGCTGCTTTCAGGGAATTCAGATAGCCCTGCAGACGGCAGTCAGTTGTATAGAGTCCGGGATTTCCCAGTACCAGACCGATCCGACGGTGTCCGGCTTTGAGAAGCTCCTGGATCGCTCTTTCCGAGGCACGCACATTATCGATGACAACCGTGCTGACGCGGTCGTCGAGTGCGGGAATATGGCGGTCGACAAGGACAATCGGGATCTGTGCATCCAGCGCACTTTTGAGATGTGCCCCGGTTGGGTCTGTGGGCATATTGATCAGGCCGTCGACCCGGCGGTTGAGCAGAAAGTCCACAGCTTCCTTTTCCCTGCGCGCATCGCTTCGGCAGTCGCAGACAATGACCGCGTAGTTTTTCCTGCGGAGCAGGTCTTCCATGGCGCTGATAATCGATGTGATGAAGGCATTGCTCAGCTCGGGAATAATAACCCCGATGACATGGGAACGGTGCGTTTTCAGGCTGCGCGCGACCTCATTGGGAATAAAATGCAGTTCCTGCACGGCGTTCTCAATCAGGATGCGGTTCTTTTCCCGCACCGTGCCGCCATTGAAATACTTGGAAATGGTAGCCAGACCCAGTCCGGTCTTCTGTGCCAGATCCTTCATCGTGGATGCCATAGGAAACCCTCCATACAGTCCGGCGGACATCGTCCGTCCAGGCGTTGTGAAAACCATGGAATTCACTGTGGAAAAAGATTGTCATCAGTCAGTTTTTTTGGGGGGAAGCATTACATCGCACAGCGTGATTGCGCCAGAAAGACAGTGATAAAATATTATATCATATTCTCATATGAAAGTGGTCGAAATAACCAACTGAAAACATTCTTTTTACTGAATTCCGGGAGGGGAGGGCGGCATTCCCGCGAAACGATCAGCAGTGGTAAAGCCGCCGAAACTCAGCGGTATTCCTCCACGAAGTTCACCTGTTCGGCTTCTTCCTTTGAAACCGGCAGCTGACTCCAGTCGATGGTCCTCTCCAGACCGGCATAGTCGCTGATGCGGATGGAGCACAGCAGTCCGTCGTCTCCGCGCTCGTACGCGGCGATGCCGGACATGGCAATGCGGCCGCGCTCCTCACGTCCGGCACGGGAAATGACATGCACCCATTCTATCACGCATGTCCGCCCGTCATCGGTCAGGGTTTCATACCGCATGGCGACACAGCGGGGAATATACAGAGCCATGTGTTCATACTTTTCACGGACTTCCTCGCGTGTTGTCGCCGGTTCGCGTCCGGGAACCAGCGGCTCATAGCCGCCGAACACGCACTTTTCCGACATGCACTGCATGATCCGGTCCACATCGGCGCAGGGGGAGCGGTGCAGGCCCTCATAATATTCCCGCACAGCACCCGTCAGGAGACCGCATTCACCTTTTTCGAGATGCGTGGAGGGAAATAGCGGCGCGCGATACGCCTGCAGGCCGGGAATAAAGGAACAGTGCGTATACAGGCGAACCTCATCGAGCGTATCCTGGGTCCGCAGATCGGCCACGACGAAAAAGGGAACCTGGCGGATGCCCTCCGGCGAGGAGAAATCCACCTGCAGCTCTGTGACGGAACGCCCGTTTGCGCGCGTCTGGATCACCGGAATGACCTCAGCGTCGGTGGCGCCAAACCGCGGCAGCCACTCCTCAACAAAGCGGCGGACACCGGACAGGCCCTCATAGCGCGCATACGGCGTGTCGATCACACAGGGGACATGCCCGAACAGCTTTTCCTCCCGGAACAGGGAACAGGCCTCGTCAGCCTGGCCGCTGCAGGCGGCGCGGATCAGTCGGAGCTCGGCATAATCCTCATGCACAGGATGCGTGCTGTTCCGATAGAGAGAAGCCAGGACACTCTGCTGGATATACTTCATGTCACTTCACCTTTTCCGGTTTTGCAAAGCGGAATACATTCCAGGAAAGAGGCGGAAGCACAGCTGTGCACAGGCCGTCTTTCACGGAGGTCGAAGGCACGTCTTCAGGCACTATGACATCCGGGTGTTCGTAGGTGTTCCGGGCATCAGGATCATCGCTCTTCAGGCAGCTGTGTCCGAGGAATGTCCATCCCTCAAACCCGCGGGCATCCAGCGTGAACGCATGTGCATCCGTCCAGTCCGCATTGAGGACGAAGACGGTCAGTTCATTCTCTTCTTCGTTGAGAGCTGCACCAGACTGAATATACTGGACGTGATCAAAGCCGGCATACTGGTTCATGTCGTCAATCACATAGCCGTCCACCTGGTATTCGTCGCATTCAACCACACACTCAAGAGAGGTGCCCTTTGCCCAGCGGATCATCTGCGTGAAGGGATAATAACAGGCACCGCGCCAGACATGTTCTCTGTCGGTCATGCAGAGATTGCCCAGACCGCCTGTCGCACAGCCGATCTTGATGCGGTCGGCATGCCGGAGCATGGTCAGCAGCACGCTGCAGGTGCCCAGGGTTCCGGGCATTTCACCATAGGTCGGACGGCGCATGCGGGTGCTCCAGTCATCCGGGTCATGATGCACATATTTCTGATTCGGATCGAAAGAATAGAAGGACGTGGCAGGCGTTCTTCCGTTCATGCCGTAATGCGCCTTGCCTGCGGGGCGGTACATGGCGCCGTACTCATCCAGAGACAGCATCATGGTTTTACTGATGCGCAGCTTGGTCTTCAGATAATCACACAGCCCAATCTCAGTCTGAATATACTGCTCAAAAGCCTTGTATCCGGCAAGCAGTGCACCGATATCGCCGACAGGGGCGGAATGGTAGTGATGCATGGAGATATAATCGACCGTCTCATAGCACTCTTCGAGCACTTTCAGATCCCATTCCGGATAATGGCTGAGGAAAGGGGAGGAGGAGACACAGGCCGCCGTCTCAATCGTTGGATCGATAAACTTCATGGCCTTGGAGGTTTCATGCGCAAGCACGCCGTACCCGGTGGGATTCTTCTCCCAGGAAGCGATCTGCCAGGGACCGTCCATTTCATTCCCAAGGTACCAGATCTTCACGCCGTAAGGCGCACTGTGGCCGTTCTTCCGGCGCAGGTCTGACCAGTAGGTGCCGGACTCAAAGTTGCTGTATTCCACGATATCGGCGGCATCATTCAGGGTGCCGGTCCCGAGGTTCACGGTATACAGTGCTTCCGCGCCGACGCGTTCGGCCCACTGCAGATATTCATCGTGTCCCACATCATTGGGGATAAACTGGTGCCAGGCCAGGTCCAGGTGCGCTTTCCGCTGCTCACGGGGACCAATGGAATCCTTCCAGTTCCATCCGGAGACAAAATTGCCGCCGGGCAGCCGGACAGAAGGCAGGCCGGCACTGCGCAGGCCGTCCATGAAGTCCTGCCGCAGACCCAGATCGTCCGCGGTGGGATGCTTTGGGTTGTACATGCTGCCGTTGACCATGGAACCAATGGGCTCCAGAAAGGCACCGAACAGCCGGGGAGAGATAGCACCGATCCGGAACGATGGATGCACGGTGACTTTAGATGTTTTCATGGCGGCCTCTTTTCTTGCGCGGGAGGACCCGTTACGGGACGGGTCCTCCTGTAGCGGATGGTTCAGAATTGGATTTCGATCTGGACAGTCTCATCTTTGGCAAAGGTATACTCTGCATGATCACCGGTTTTCACGAGTTCTTTTCCATTGACCAGGATCCGGCAGCCTTCCCTGCGGCAGCGGAGCGTGAGTGTCTGATCCTTCAGAGAAGTGATCTCCGCTTTCAGCCCCTCTTTGCACCATGCCATATGGCTCAGCTTGGCGAACGTATACAGCCATACGCCGTCAATGGAGCCCTCCATCATGTTGTCAGGCATCGCGGGCAGGAATTCCACAATACCCGGGGTGCTGAACAGGCACATCTCAATCAGGAAAGCCGGGACGGCGCCCTGGAGATCCGGGAACACGCCGCGATAGGGGAAGTGGCTGGTCTGAAGCGTGCGGCGGACGAAACCGTGATTGAACAGCTGGCTCAGGTTCTGCACAGCCTCCTCCATATCCTTGAGACGAATGGCGGTAAAGGCTCTGTGAATGATGCCGTGAGCGGAGTCATCCTGCTGGCCACGCTTGCGGTTGGAGATGATAATGGCCTCTGTCAGCTCGGGTTCAGTTTCCGGCGTGATTGCACGTCCGGGCCACACATCGTAATGATGGGAGACATGACGGTGATTGTAGTTTTCCTCAATGGTCGGCCAGGCCCATTCCTTCAGGCCGCCGTCGGGATCCAGGAGATAGGTGGGCAGGGAAGCCAGCTGCTCTTCCCAGTGGGGAATATTCTCTTCCTCAATCCCCAGTGTTTTGCAGCCCTCAATCAGGTTTGTCAGGATTTCGCGGCAGATGGCGATATCCATGACAGAATTGATGCGGGTAGGATTGATGCTCGAGCAGGTGACGGTCTCGTAACCAGGATTGGGAGTGGGGTCTTCAGGGGAGAAGGACGGATAGAAGATGACCTTGCCGTCCGGTCCGCGGTCGCAGGCATAGTCTTCAAAGAACAGCGCCATTTCCTTGTAGGCGGGGATAATGCGTGTCCTGAGGAACTCCGTGTCGCCCGTCACGAGATAATAGCCCCACAGCTCGTTGTAGATCCAGCCCAGACATCCGGTCCAGCAGTAATGCGGATAGGTGCGGGAGAAATGGTAGTACAGGCCGGAATCCGGATCGCAGTGCACGCTGGCGAGCAGGCCGCGGGCATTGAAGAGCAGTTTTGCATTGGTGCGGAAGTCATCGAACTTGGTTTCGTAATACTTGAAATACACGTCCATTTCATCGAACAGACCTGTATTGTTGCCCGCGCAGACCTGCAGGTTGGTATTGATGTTGTGCTGGCCCATCATCGGGGGAAGCGCGCCGGTTTCATAGATCTGGAAGAAGCGGCCCATATCATAGAGCTTATCCATCAGTGTGGGATCGATTTCTTCCCGGCTGTGGGTGCGCTGCAGAAGCTCTTCGCCGGAAAGCACATAGTCTTCCTTTTTCCCCAGATGAATGCGGGAGCGGTCCATCTTGTCCCCAATGATCTTTTCATTGGCTGCGAGCATCCTGTCAAAGTCGATCGGCATGGCCGCGAGCGATGCACAGACTTCCTCTGCACAGGCAAAGGTGAAATCATGTTCAAACTTCACAATCTTGCTGACCACCAGCAGGCTGTCAGCTCCGGTCAGGCGGACCCCTTTTTCAAGGGCTTCCGTCTTTCCGCCCTGAGGAATCAGGCGGATGGCAGCCACAAAACCCTTCTGTCCAAACTCGGGATTGTATGCCCAGGCGAGGGTGATCATCTTTTCGCTGACTGTCAGTTCATGCGTGCTGTTCCTGAACGGCTGCTTGAACACCATGTTGCCGTGACGGAATGGCCGTCCGGGCGGTGTGATCTCAATGTCAAGGTCCAGCTGCCCCTTGGGGGCGGTGAACCGGTTGAGCATCACATGGCCGTCATACGCGGCAAAGCTTTCCGTGCGGAAACTGCCGCGGGCATTGGTCCACATGGAGGTGATCATGCCGTTCTGCATGTCCAGCCAGCGCAGGTAATCCCAGGTTTTCGGCTGCTCTGGCTGATTGAATTTCAGCCAGAATGCAGTATGCAGTCGCGGGGAGCCGGTGGGGTAGAGAATCTTGTTGTCAAAATTCATGTATTTGTCGAAACCGGCTTTTTTCTGAGCTTCATCGATCAGTGCATCCGTTTCCTCGGGCTTGCCTTCGAGAAGCAGTTCGCGGATCCGGGGAAGATACGGACGAAGATCCGGGGGAAGCGGAGTCTTCTTCCACAGAGGTTCATACAGCATTTCCTGTGTATAGCTGATTTCTTCTGTGTAGGGACGCCCCGACGCCTGCAGACGCAGTTCACCATTGCCGGTGATGAAATCATCGGCCGGCTCTTCTGCAGGAGAGATGGAGCAGATGTTGTGCTCGGGCAGAATGCCAATGCGTTTGTCCGCCGGAATATAAGCGTAGGGGTATTCAAGCTTGGCAAAATCAATCATAACATTCATCTCTCTGTTGATTTCTAGAATGGCGGGGCGTCTTTCGACGCCCCGCGCAAAGATTTCAGTTCAATTGGAATTAACGGTTCATGTAACGATCATAGGCAGACTGATAAGCTGCAACAGCATCGCCAATGCCCATGGACTTGACCTGTGCGAGCAGGGCGTCGAGTTCAGCGACATCCTTCTTGCCGGTGATCACGGACAGATACACTTCGGAAACCGCAGTGTTCACGTCGGTGATGATGCGGGAATAGGTTTCCTGTTCTTCAGCATTCAGAGCGAAGGACGGGATATCCAGGCTGGTGTCGGACAGTGCATAGTTCTTGTGGGTTGTAATCTGATCCGGCACAACCAGGTTCATGGAGCCCCATGCTTCATAGCTCATTGCCTTCGGCCAGCCGCCGAGAGTGGGCAGAGCATACTTGAACACGGCGTCAGCCATGCCGTAATCGGGATCGTTGGTGACGGCTTCGGTCCAGTGATGGGTTCCGTCAGCATCCTTGGTGTAGGAAACGCCTTCGACGCCCCAGTTGTTCAGTTCGGAGCCTTCTTCGGAGTAGAGGTAGTTGAGGAGTTCGAGGCACTTCTCGATGTGGCCGTTCTTGACAGCAGCGGTCGTGATGACGGTGGGCTGGTTGGCGCCGGCGAAGCTGACCATGGCGTTGTCGTTGTCATAGGTGTAGGGGACGCCGTCGATGCCCTTAAGCGGGACGAGACCATAGATGCATACGTCATCAGGATTGCCATATGCGTTGTCTTTCAGGGTCTGCTTGATGGAGTCTTCCCAGCTGCCTACGCTGTCCGGGAAGCAGAAGAACATGCCGACCTTGTCGCCGGTGATCTTGGCGGTCCAGCCGTCGTACTTCTGGCTGACGAATTCTTCGTCAATCAGGCCTTCTTCGTACCACTTGCGCATGGTTTCAACATAGGCCTTGAAGTTTTCGCCGTTGTTGTATTCGGTCCAGTAGGTGATCTTGCCGGCCTGAGGATCGCGATACATTACGTTGACCTTCAGGGAGAAAGCAGCAGCCAGGGTGTCAAAGCCGGGATGAGCGGTGCCCCACCAGTTGCAGCAGCTGAACGGGATTTCGTCGTTCGGGTCGCCGTTGCCGTTGGCATCCTGCTCTTTGAAGGCCTTCAGGACTTCATAGGCTTCATCCACTGTGGTCGGGACAGCCAGGCCCAGACGGTCCAGCCAGTCCTTGCGGATGGCATAGCCCCAGTAAGCGGAACGGGCAATGTTGGGCTCCCAGTGGCAGAAGGTGACGATGGAGCCGTCATCCTGCGTCACAGCGCGGCGGACTTCATCATTCTCTTCGATTACCTTGAACCAGTTCGGGACCTTCTCTTTGTATTCGGGAATCTCGCTGATCGGCACGATGACGCCGTCTTCAACACCGGCCATAGCGCCGCCGGAATACTGCGTCCAGTCAAAATACAGCAGATCCGGATATTCGCCGGAAACCAGCATGGCGTTGACAGCCGTGTTGTAGTCGTCGGAAGAGGCGGGTCCGAGGATGGTCAGCTTGATGTTCAGGCGGTTTTCGAGTTCCTGGAACCATGCCGTCTCACTGTAGTAAGCGGCGGCGTTACGGTTCAGTTCCTGGCGGAAATAGGTGATTTCCACGGGCTCTTCCGCAACTGCGAAAGACACGAGACTCGCGAGCATGGCGAGTGCACAGAGGAATGAAAGGACTTTCTTCATGAGGGAGACCTCCTTTTTATTTTACGTCATGGCATGCCAGCCATGATGCGTACGAGAGAATGAGGATCAGCCTTTGAGCGCGCCGATCATAACGCCTTTGGTGAAATACTTCTGGAGGAAAGGATAGACACAGATAATCGGGATGACGGAGACCATGATGGTGGCATACTTCAGCAGCATGCGCGTGGCCTGGTCTTCACCGGAACGGTTGCTGCTGCCGCTGCCGGCTGCGGCAGACATGTCATTGTTGATGACGATCTGCCGGAGCACCATCTGAAGCGGCTGCTTTTTGCCATCCTGAATATAGAGGAGAGCACTCGTCCAGCTGTTCCAGTAGCCGACCACGATGAACAGGCCGATGGCGGCGATGGTGGGGATGATCAGGGGGATCAGGATGCGAACCAGAATGGTGAATTCATTGGCCCCATCCAGCTCGGCGGACTCGGTCATTTCCTGGGGAATGCCCATGATGGCCGTGCGCAGAATGATGACATAGTAGGTGCTGATGAGTCCCGGGATGATCAGGGACCAGAGTGTATCGAGGAGTCCGACTTCCTTGACAATGAGATAGGTCGGAATCATACCGCCGTTAAAGTACATGGTGAAGACAGCGGCAAAGGTGAAAAAGCTGTGGAGCATGCTGTCCTTCTTGCTCAGAACAAAAGCAAAGAGCAGAGAAGCAATCAGCGTGCAGGCGGTACCGACGGTGGCCAGGAACAGTGTCACACCGTAGCCGTTCCAGATTGCCCGGTAATTCAGCACGAACTGGTAGCCCTTGATGGAAAAACCGAGTGGGCCCCAGAGGATGCCCTGGTGAGAGGAAAGCTTCAGCGGATCACTAAGTGAGGCATAGAGAACATACAGGAAGGGGTAAACCGTGATCAGCATCAGAAGAATCATGAAAAGAATGTTGAAGATATCAAATACCCAGCTGCCGGCGGAAGGACGGCCGTAATACCAGTTTCCGTGGTGAATGTCATGAGGAACGATGTTTTTTTCTTTCTTGCCGAACTTCATATCCATCCCTCCTTTACCACAGCGAGACATCGCTGACTTTTCTGCTGAGTGCATTGAAGGCAATGAGCAGGATGAAATTGAAGACGGAGTTGAACAGTCCTACTGCAGTCGCATAGCTGTAATTGCCCTTCTGCATGCCATACCGATAAACAAAGGAAGAAATAACGTCCGATGTCTCATAGATGGTCTCGTTATAGAGGAGAATGATTTTTTCAAAACCGACGTTCAGCATGCTTCCGATCTTCAGGATCAGCATGATGATGATGGTGGGCAGGATGCCGGGAAGCGTGACGTGAATGACGCGGCGGAAACGGTTGCATCCATCAATGGCGGCTGCATCGTACAGGTCGGCATTGACGCCGCCGAGTGCGGAGAGATAGATGATGGATCCGTATCCAACGCCCTGCCAGATGCCGGTGCCGACATACAGCGGCTGGAAGAAGGAAGGCTCCTGCATGAACAGAACTCTCTGCCCGCCCAGGGCCATGATGATCTGATTCACTACACCGCTGGAAGAGAAGAAATCCAGAATAATGCCGCAGACAACCACCTGGGAGATGAAGTGCGGAAGGTAGGTGACGGTCTGAACCGTGCGCTTGAAGGCTGTGGAACGCAGTTCATTGAGCAGCAGGGCCAGGAGGATGGGCGCCGGGAAGCCGAAGACCAGGTCCTGCAGATTGATCAGCAGCGTATTGCGGAGAAGTCTTCCGAAATAATAGCCGTTGAAGAACTGGTCGAAGTATTTGTACCAGGGATTGGCCCACTTGCTGCCGAAGATGCCGCGGGCCGGACGGAAATCCTTGAAGGCGATGACCACGCCGCCCATGGGCATATAACAGAAAATGACATAATAGACCAGGCACAGTAAACCGATCAGATACACCAGTTTGTAGCGGTGAAAATCCTGGCGGATTCGCTGTCCCAGGGTTTTCTTGGGAATCACGTGTCCTTTGGACATACGCTCCTCACCTCCATGATTTGTTCCGGCAGAGTTACCAGTTGTTATAGAAAAGCGGATTCAGATCCATGCTTACCAGAAACTGTGGTATTTTCCGCAGGCCTCGAACATCTCATCAACCATCCTGTCCATTTCGTCCAGGCTCAGTTTTGCGGCGGTATACGGATCGTAATAGACAGCCTTGTAGATCAGGGATTTGTCCTTCGTCAGATAGGCTTCCACCGCCATCTCCTCGGTCTGGCTTTCAATGGAGTTGAGCAGGGCCAGCTCCCGCGGCATCGGTCCGATATGGGTGGCTTTCAGTCCGTTGGGACCGGCCAGAATCGGGACTTCAACGCAGGCACCTTCGGGCAGATTGTCGATCAGACCGAAGTTCCGGACGTTGCCATTGAACTCGAAAGGTGTACCGTCGCCGAAGCAGGCATTGAAGATGTAACTGGCGAATTCATGACCGCGGTCGAGGGAAATCTCTTCCGTAAACCATTTCTCCAGCATCTCCATCCGGGACCTGCCCCGGAAGAAGCCGCCGTGCTGCAGTCTCTGACTGAAGAATTCACCGGGCGTCCCATCAAAGTTCACCGGGGGACAATACTGCATCATCAGATCATCCCGCTTGCGGAACCAGCCGTTGTATTCGCTATTATGATAGGAACTTTCTGTCACAAAATACCCGAGATGCTTGAACATTTCGATGCGGACGCGTTCCGTTTTATAGATGTCCGGATCATCGACAATGCGGCGGAGGAGGGGATAGGCATCCTGTCCGTTTAATTTCAGTGTCAGATAAAAGGCCGTATGATTCAGTCCCGCACAGGTATACGTCATATCCTTCGGGTCAGCTTTCAGCCATTTGGCCAGGAGCATGATCGTTTCCTGGACACTGTGACATAGTCCGACAAAGTTCAGTTTCGGAAACAGTGTCTGGACGGTGCGGCAGATCATGGCCATGGGATTGGTATAATTCAGAAAGACGGCATCAGGACAGAGTTCCTGGACATCGCGGGCGATATCGACGATGGCCTGAATGGTGCGGAGGTAACAGAAGAAACCCCAGACACCCCGTGTGTCACCGATCGCAGCTTCGATGCCATATTTGGAAGGAATCCCGAGCTCATCCTTCAGCGGCTCCCAGCCGCCGACCTGGATGGTGCACAGGATGCCGTCGGCCCCGGGCAGCGCCTCCCGGCGGTCGAGTGTGCAGTGCACTGTTGCAGGATAGTGACCCGCATCGACATAGCGCTGAACCATTCTGCGCGCCATCTCCAGATGTTCCGGATTGATGTCGACCAGCCAGATCTCGGCGTTGCGCAGTGCATCAAATGTCAGAATGTCGCGCACAAGGCTGCGTGTAAAGATGAAGCTGCCTGCGCCGATGAATACGATTTTCCTTGCCGGATTCATAGCGTTCCTCCGAATCGTTCTGTAGAGATGGAGACGAAACGTTTCGTTTTATTCAGCGTGAAAAAATCCTGATTGAGGAAAACGAGCTGTGCAATTCAAATCTGGTTCATTTATACTTCACAGGGCATCGAAAGTAAATATGCAAATTTTATTGAGGGTGCAAAATATGCAAAAGCGTTGGGGAGCAACGTGTTTGGAAACGATGACCTGCACGGCTATATTCTTTTTTTTCGCCATCAAAAAGTGCACAAAGGGGAAAATGAGGCACTGGAACCAGGCTTTCAGGAAAGAGAAACCTTTCGGATTGAATAAAAAAGATGCAGACTTTAGTCGGTTCGGGACGATTTCTCCTTCAGGAGCATGATGGCCTGAAGGAGAAATCATCTGAGACAGTCTTTCTTACTGGATCGGTGCATCCTCTGTCCCGGGGAGCACGCACAGGCCGATGACATCTTCCTTCGTGATGCCGTCCAGCGTCAGGCACGCCCGGACCTGCACGGCGCCGGGACGGAGCGCGGTCAGCGTTCTGCCGTCGATTCGGACGACGGAATCATCGCTGGATGTGAAGACAAAGGGAAGCGTTTCGGTTTCAAGATGTTCCGCATTGGTCCGTGCAGCGGTGACGCGGAGCGATTCGGATTCGCCCGCATGCAGCACAGAGCGCTCCGTCCTAAGGGTGACCGCAGACAGGGGCGCGTGCCAGGTGCCGGTGAGGTGCACGTGAATGGGGGATGTGGATGTCAGATCTTCACAGTCCTCTCCGATCCAGAATGCATATTCGCCTTCTTCCACTTCAAACCGGTGTTTCCAGCTGTTCCAGAACCGGCATTCCGATACAGGCACCGTGAAGGTGATGCAGCGGGATTCCCCGGGCAGAAGCTGGATCTTCTGGAAGCCGATCAGCTGCCGAAGCGGCTTGTTGTCATACAGGGCAATTTTGCGGAAATACAGCTGGGGTACGGCAGCGCCGGCACATGCTCCGGTATTGGTGACGGTGCAGGAGATCTCCATGATGTCATCGGCATCATAGACAGCCCGGTTCATCCGGAAATCTTCATAGCGGAAAGCGGTATAGGAAAGACCGCGTCCGAAGGGGAAGCGTACATCGCCGAGGTAGTAGAGATAGGTTCTTCCGCGCTCGGTTGCTGTATCAAAGGGACGGATGCCGTATTCGCGGATATGCGGAAGATCACTGTCCCGATAGAACCAGGTCTCTGACAGGTGTCCGCTGGGGGTGATATTGCCAAAGAGAATGTCCGCGATGGCACTGCCCTGGGATTCACCGGCATACGTGGCACAAAGAAGGGCAGGCACATGGTCCATGAAATCGCCTGTCACAGGACCGGACACGACGCAGACAACGACCGTGCGGGCATTGACAGCGAGAATCTGTTTGATTTTTTCGTTCTGATCATAGGGGAGATCCAGAGAAAGGCGGTCTGCACCTTCGCGGGTCACACTGGGATCCGTTCCGGCCACAACGATCACCAGATCGGCTTCCTTTGCGCTCTCAAGCGCCTGGCGCATCAGATCCTCATCCGACTGATCCAGGAAGGGATCGCTCACCGGGTGGCGCGGAGGGAGAACGGGACGCTTCATGAATTCCATAAACGGGGCAAATTTACTGTGCCGGAATTCCCGTTCATCCTCGGGGACTCTGTTTTTCAGGTAATCTTCAGGGGACATGCCGGCATCCTCAGCATACTTCAGCAGCGCGGGTGTGGGTTCGGGACGCCGGAACTCATGCTTTGCCATGTTCCAGCCCTTCTGATAGCTGACCGTGATGCCGCGCTTCTCCGCCTCGGCAAGGATGCCCTGAAGCGGCGGAACAGAAATCTTTGTATCGCAGTCGCTGCGCGGATTGCCGCCGATGGAATAGCTGCCGAACTGCCGGTAGATCGCGTTGGGCCCGATGACCGTGATCTTTTTCACGTCCGGTGCAATGGGGAGCAGAGCACCTTCGTTTTTCAGCAGTGTCAGCGATTCTGCGGCAGCACGGCGTGCGAGCGCACCGGCGGCCTCTGTGCACAGGGAGTCTTCGCCGAACTGGCCGAACGGCCGGGGCGTGTCAAATTCGCCCAGGCGGAAACGGGCTGTAAAGATGCGGATCAGCGAACGATCCAGATCATCTTCAGAGACCAGCCCTTCCTCGACTGCTTTCATCAGGTAGAGATCATGCTCAATGCCCGTGCAGATATCAGTGCCTGCCTTCAGGCAGAGTGCGGAGGCCTCCGGCATGGTCTTTGCGTAAAACTGACCGCGCAGTTTTCCGAACATGAGCGAAGAATTGGGACCGACATCTCCGACGGCGCCGTCATCCGATACAATATAGCCCTTGAATCCCCACTCTTCGCGGAGAATTTCCCGGACGAGGTGTTCATTGGCAGACGAGGGAACTCCATTGACCCGGTTGTAGGAGGTCATGATGGACCTGGCGCCGCCTTCCCGGACGCAGCGCTCGAAAACCGGAAGGTAATACTCGCGGAGCGTGGCTTCATCCATGTTGGATGAACCATTGCAGCGGTTGTATTCCGAATTGTTGGCGGCAAAATGCTTGGGCGTGGAAATGGCCTTCAGATAGACGGGGTCATCTCCCTGCAGTCCGCGCACATAGGCGGCGGCCAGTTTGCCGGCCAGATAAGGATCTTCTCCGAAGTTTTCATCATTGCGGCCCCATCGGGGATCGCGGCCCATATTGACGGTCGGGCACCAGTAATCCAGCTCTTTCCCGATCGTATTGCGCAGGGCACGGATCTCGTCGGAGATCACGGTGGTCACCTGCGTGACGAGCTCTTCATTCCATGTCTGGCTCATGGCGAGGCAGGTGGGAAAGCAGGTCGCCTGTTTGAACTCCTGCACAACAGCCGGCGTGACGCCGTGGGAGGCTTCATTCCACCAGTTCCAGGCGCGGATATTCAGACGCGGAATCGCCGGGGCATTGTGTGACAGCTGAAGGGCTTTTTCCTGAAGCGTCAGACGGCTGACCAGATCGGCGGCACGCGCTTCAAAAGGCAGGGAGGTATCCTCATAACGCAGCATGGCAGGTTCTCCTTTTTTTGTATTCAATTTCGTAACGTTTCACCTGAGGTGCTTTCATCATAACATACTTCCTGGTCAGTGTGTGAAAAGTGTGCAGTTTTTTTGCAAACCCCAAAGTATTGCATACACTTTCTTCGGAATTCAGCAAATGAATATGTGACTGGAAAAGATGAATATTGCGATGCAAAGAAAAAGGAATATAATGATCACAGCGAGAATCTTCCTATTATAAATGAAACGTTTCTGTTTTCGGGAAGGATCAACATGAATATGAATAAAGGAAAACAGACAGCTGTATGCCTGCTTCTGGCACTTCTGCTCCTGGCAGGAACGGTCCGGGCGGAACAGGCCGTGGAAATCCTGCCGACAGGAAATGGGTTTCCGCTCGCAGAGACAAAGACGATGACAGCCTGGGTGGTCAATACACAGGACAACTTTTCTGTGACGAATTCCGGTGTCCAGGACTGGATTCGGGAAAAGACGAATATCGATCTGGTCATTACCGGCGAATTCACGGGACCGGATGCAAAGCGGCAGCTGAATCTGCGCCTTGAGACGGAGAAAATCCTGCCGGATATCCTTCTGTGCACGCGCTGGACCAAGGCCGAATGCTCGCTGTACGGCATGGAAGGGCTGGTTCTGCCTCTGGAATCCTATCTGGTATCCTGCCCGAACTGGAACAGCCTCAATGTCATCTGCGGACCGGAGCACAGAAACGACCTGACCATGGCAGACGGACATATCTACTGCTACGGTTCCGTAAATGAATGCTTTCATCTGACGCATCAGGCCAGAATGTGGGTGTATCAGCCCTGGATTGACAAGCTGTGCGGAGGAGAGCTGCCGGAGACGACGGCGGCATTCCGTTCCTACCTCGAGAAAGTCGCTCAGGCAGACCCGAATGAAAACGGTGAGGCGGACGAGATTCCGCTGATCGGCCAGATCCAGGAAGGCTGGGCCACGGACCCGGTGACATTCCTGAGCAATGCGTTTGTTCATAACAATGCCATCTTTGGCTCCACCAATCAGACGGTGGCCTCCGGCTGCTATGTGGAGGATCACACCGTTCACTGCTGCTATGTCGAAGACGGTTACAGGGAAGCCCTTCGATATCTCAGCGGCCTGTATAAGGATGGACTCCTCTATGCGCAGTCCTTTACTCAAAACGGAAAGCAGATGGATGCGCGGATCCTCTCGGATCCGCACCGGGTCGGGGCTGTGGCCGGCGGATATTTTCCGGAGGAGCTGTCTGAGCCGCTTCCGGATGGAAGCTGGAGTGAATGGACCTGCCTGCCGCCGCTGGAAGGACCGGAGGGGACCAGACTGAGTTATCAGAGTGCCTACAATTATTTTTACAACTGCAACGGGCTGGTGACCCGGGACTGTTCAGACCCGGAAACAGCGGTACAGCTGTTTGATTTTCTGGCCAGCTCAGAGGGAACACTGGTACAGAATTTCGGCGTGGAAGGGATCGACTGGGTCTGGTGCACACCGGGAGATGGAGAAGGAATTGATCATGCTCAGGCAGTCTACCGCGTCCTCTTGGAAAGCCGGAACCTTCAGCGGGACAAGCTGCCGATCTGGCCTTCGGATGTCCATATCGCCTCCAACTATGATGCATTTCGCAGAGGCTACATGGTGCAGCCGGGCGTCATGAATGGCGAGGAAGAACTCTGGAAATGCGCGGAACTCTATGATCAGTATGCCCCGGGCCGGGAGACAGTGTTTCCCAATGTGGCCGTTCCTGCCGACCTTTCGGCAAAGCTGATCAGTTATCAGGAAGCCATTGACCGCTATGTCCGGCAGTCCACGGTTTACTTTATTTCCGGCATGCTGAGCGTTGACAATGACTGGGATACCTATCTTGCTACGCTCAACACGCTGGGACAGCAGGAATACTGCCGGCTTTTGCAGCAGGCGCTGGATGCCTATCCCGCAGAAAAGTGAATCCGGCCCCGGAATGGGGGCTTTATCAACGGAAGATGCGAGGTACAGGAACATGAAAAAAGAAACCATGTGGTATACCCATGCTGCGGATGCTTGGGCGGATGCACTGCCGCTGGGCAATGGACGCCTCGGGGCTATGGTGTACGGTCATACCCGGGTGGAGCGCATCCAGCTCAATGAGGACAGTCTGTGGTACGGGAAGGCCATGGAGCGGGACAACCCGAGGCTGAAAGATGCACTGCCTGAGATTCGCCGGCATGTCTTTGCCGGAGAAATCCGGGAGGCAGAAGACCTGATTCAGCGCTACATGCTGGGTGCTCCGTATTCCATGCGGCATTATGAGTCGCTGGGCGAACTCGACATCGGCGTGAACTGCCTTTCACCATTTTCTGCAGGCTGGGCGCCAAACAGCGAAGGCACAGAAGACTACCGGCAGGAACTGGACCTGATGCAGGGTGTGCACCGGGTGACATGGAGGGAAAACGATGTACAGATGACACGCGAGTGCTTCATTTCCCATCCGGACCAGGTTCTGTGCATCCGCTACCGGGCAGACCGCTCTGGAGCTCTCCAGCTGAACATCCGGTATGACCGAGGTTATATCTTTGAAGGCATGGTCCCGGACCCGAGGCGTCCCGGCAAGATGATCCGGGCCGGCGGATGGGGAAGCATGTTCCTGGATTTCAATCATACGGTGGATGAAAGGACCCTGACGGCCGGCGGCAATGCAGGCGGAACCGTGTTTGGGCTCGCACTGGGCATGGACACAGACGGAAGTGCAGAGGATGCATATACCCAGCTGTATACAGACGGGGCGTCCAGTGTCTGCATTTATCTCGCCGCAGCCACGGACAACCGGGAGAAGGAACCGGCTGCCTGGGCCATGGAAAAGGTGCAGGCGGCCAGGGAACTGGGGTTTGATGCACTTTTGCAGCGGCATCTGGAGGATTTCCAGCCGCGCATGGAGCGCTGCGTGCTTGCGCTGGAAGACGGGAGTGAGCTTCCCACAGACCGGAGAATTGCAGAAGTCAGAGAGGGAAAGAGTGACCCGGGTCTCGCAGCCCTGTATTTTGCCTTTGGCCGGTATCTGATGCTGTCCGGCGGCCGGGAGGATTCTGCCGCGCTGAATCTGCAGGGCATCTGGTGCAAGGAGTTTGCCCCGATGTGGGACAGCAAGTATACGACCAACATCAATATACAGATGAATTACTGGCCCGCCGAGGTGTGCGCACTGAGTGAAACGCATGAATCGCTCTTTTCCCTTATTGAGACGGTGTGTGAGCGCGGGAAAAAGACCGCCCGGGTGATGTACGGGGCCAGAGGCTCGGTCTGCCATCACAACACGGACTACTATGGCGACACGGCACCGCAGGACCAGTATATGGCGTCCACGTCATGGACGGCCGGAGGCGCATGGATGGCCATGCACCTCTGGGAACATTTCCTGTTTACCGGAGACCTGGATTTCCTGCGGAAGTGGCGGCCGGTGATGCGCGAGTTTGCGATTTTCTTTGTGGATTTTCTTACCGAGGACGGAACCGGGCATCTTGTGACCTGTCCGTCTCTGTCACCTGAAAACCGGTATATCCTGCCGGATGGGTATGATTCGCCGATCTGCGCGGGACCGGCCATGGACAATCAGATCCTGCGGGATCTGTTCTCAGCCTGCATTCAGGCAGACGGCCTGCTTGGCGAGGAGGACGACTGGACAGAGGAATTCCGCCAGGCCGCGGCACGATTGCCGGAGGACAGAATCGGATCCAGGGGTCAGCTGCTCGAATGGCGGGAAGAACTGCCTGAAAAAATGCCGGGCATGAGTCATATTTCGCATCTCTATGCTTCCTATCCGAGCAGTCAGATGAACTGGAAAGATACACCGGACATGATGCAGGCCGTGCGCAGGTCAATCGAGCTGCGTGTGGAGAACGGGACAGACGGCGGCGGCTGGCCGCTGGCATGGCGCATGTGCCAGTATGCACGCCTTCTGGATGGCGCATTGGCAGGAAAGGCAATCGATCAGATGATCGGCCGCGCGGCGGACAGCTTTTTCAACGGCCGCAGGATTTTCCAGATCGACGGCAATCTGGGTGCTGTGGCCGGCATGGCTGAGACACTGCTCCAGAGTCATACGGGCATCGTTCATCTTCTGCCTGCGCTTCCGCCGGAATGGAAAAACGGCCGTGTGCAGGGCCTCAGGGCCAGAGGCGGAGTCCGCGTGGATATGGCATGGACGGACGGAAAACTCAGAGAGGCTGAGGTTTGTGCGCAGCGCACAGGAAGTGTGGAAATCAGGGCGGACGGCATGCATGGCATCTGGCACGGGGATGCACCGGTTCCGGCTGAAAAAACACAGTGGGGCTGGAAGTTCACAGCCCAGGCCGGAGAACACTATATCGTGAAATAATCAAGTCTGTTTTCAATCAGATCAGAGAGGAGAATAAGCATGTTTATCAGACAGGTCAGGACAGAGAATGGCTGGGTGAGAGGCATTCAGGCCGCGGACCCGAGGATCACAGCCTACAAGGGCATCCCGTTTGCAGCACCTCCGGTGGGTGAGAACCGCTGGCGTGCGCCTCAGCCCTGCGCGGACTGGGACGGCGTACTGGACTGCTTCGACTTTAAGCCGATTTCCATGCAGGATGTGCCGCCGCTGGATGAAAAGAACGTGTATACGCGGGAATGGTCCGTGGATCCGGACCTGGAAATGAGTGAGGACTGCCTGTATCTGAATGTATGGGCACCTGCGCATCCGCATGAGGAAAAGCTTCCGGTGTTCGTCTGGTATTTTGGCGGCGGGCTTCAGGTGGGGCATCCCTCAGAGATGGAATTTGATGGGGAGCGGATTGCGCGCAGAGGCATTGTGGTGGTGTCTGTCAATTACCGGCTCAATGCATTCGGCTTCCTCTGCCATCCGGAGATTACCGCCCAGCAGCCGGACGCACCGGCGAATTTCGGGCATCTGGATCAGCAGGCTGGTACCCGCTGGGTCAAGCGGAACATTGCGGCATTCGGCGGAGATCCGGAGAACATCACCATCGGCGGACAGTCCGCAGGCGGCGGAAGTGTCATGAGCCAGCTGACTTCGCCTCAGAATACCGGATTGTTCCAGAAGGCCATTGTGGAAAGCGGTGTTTCAGGCAACGTGTATCCCAGCGCGCGCCGCTTCGGCCGTCAGCCGAAACTGAAAGAAGCGGAGCAGGAAGGCGTGAAGTTCTTTGATTTCCTTGGCGTGAAAACCCTCGAGGAAGCCAGGAAGATCGATGAAAAGACGCTGATGGCGAAGATCCGGGAGTATCATTCCTTCTGGGGAACGGTCCAGGATGACTGCTTCAGCATCGGCAATTCGATGACCATGTTCCTGAACAATCAGCGGCTGCAGTGCCCTGTTCTGCTGGGAAGAACATCTTCTGAGTTCTTTGTGGCACCCGAGGAGAAGACCAGGGAAGAGTTCACCGCCATGTGCAGAGAGGTGTTTGGTGAGGATGCGGATGCTTTCCTTGCACAGTTTGATCTGCAGGCGGACATGGAAGAGATCAGGAAACAGGCCTGTGTGCCGAGCATTGACCTGGCTATCCGGGCCATGGGCAGACGAAATGCTGAGCTGCATACAGGGCAGCCGCTGTACTATTACAATTTTGATGCTGAAATACCGGGATGGGATCATGCGGGAACCTTCCATTCGGTGGACCTGTGGTTCTTCTTTGAAACCCTTGCCAAGTGCTGGAGACCGTTTGTCGGAAAGCATTATGATCTGGCCAGACAGATGTGCAATTACTGGGCCAACTTCATTCGCAGCGGGAACCCGAACGGCGAGGACAGCACGGGTGAAATGATGCCCAACTGGGAAGCCTATACGCCGGAGAACAACGCATGCATGGTGTTTGACGATGTGCCGCATCTGAGCACAGAGGAACCGGATGAGAAAATGAAGATTCTGATCCAGTGCTACCTGCGCCGGAACGGATGCTGAGAACAGTGATCTGAAAGCATGAAAAAAGAGGAATGGCCGGGTGGGTCATTCCTCTTTTTCAACCTGTCACGCTTCTGCGTCATTGCGGTAACTCGAGGCGCTGATGCCGGTCTTGCGTTTGAAGGCCCGACAGAAGGAATTCGCAGAAGCATAGCCGGACTGCTCGGCAATCTCACTGATTTTCAGATTGGTATGACGCAGAAGTGACTTGGCATGGGCGATTCGAAGATCCTCCAGATAGGTGAAGAAATTGATGCCTTTCTGCGCTTTGAAGGTAAAGGACAGGTAGGATTCGGAAACATGGAACAGATCGGCCACGCTTGTGAGCGAAATGTCAGGATCCATATAATGATTCTGGATATAGTCCGTAATTTCATCCATCGCCTGGGATTTTCCCAGGTCGCTTTTATTTTGACGGATGGATTCGCACAAGGATCCATAGAGCTGGTGAACCTGCTCAAGCTGTGCATGTCCTGGCATGGCCATGATCTCCATCAGCCGGGAAAGAATCCGTTCTGAATATTCCTGAGGCAGATCCGCCAGGGTATTGATCTGCAGGAGTGTGCTGATCAGGCTGTTGACCAGCAGATGAGCAATATAAGCCGGCATGTCTGTGCCCTGGGTGTTCTTTTCTTTCAGGAGATTCAGAATCTCCTCCATTCCCGGGATGTCATCGTTCATGACACAGTTAATCAGGCGCTTCTGCAGGTCCTGCGGGTAGAAGACTTCAAACCGTGCGTTTCCGCTCTCCCTGAAATACTGGACAGGGACTTCATCCGGGGAACTCTGGATATAGATCATGGAGCAGGCGCTCTCCCAGCTGCGGACGACATCCAGCAGGCGGTCAACCGGTTCTCCGGCGTAAGCGAACAGACAGCTGTTGATGTCTTCCGGCAGATTGGAACGGATCAGCCCGACCAGGCGGTCAATCCGCTCAGAAAGCTGGTCACCGCACAATAGAATGACATAATCGCTGTCCGATCGGCTGGTGCGCAGCGCGTCCGGTTCCAGAGAGTCGATCGAAAGACGGATGACGGCTGTGCAGTTGACCGAAAGCTGCAGTTCTGCAGCATCACCGCTCAGACCGCTGTCGCTGGAAAAATGGAGCAACAGGACGCGCATGGGAGCATTCGGGTGGAAAGAGGGGATATTCCGTGCAATGGCGAGTGCTTTTTCCTCATCCGAAAAGTCACCGTTGAGCAGCTGGGAAAGAAAGGATTTCTTCAGATAGGCCTGCTGATTGGTCAGGGCCTTTTCCATGGAATCGTTGGCAATCTGAATGTCTTCAAATGTCTGGCGCAGACGCTGAAATGCCCGGGAGTAACTCATCTGATTCAGCTGCGGAAGCTGTGTATCGTCTACCAGACGGCCCAGGTAACGGCTGTTCTGCCTTGAAAACATATAGCTGAAAAGAATGCCCAGCAGCAGCGCAAAAACAAGGGCGAAACCGACCAGGTACTGAATGGTGGTCAATCGGGCGTAGACCCGGGATGTGGAACGTCCAATGACGATGTTGAACCCTGTCTGATCGGAATGAAAGCGTGAAGCCAGAATATCCTTCTGATCAATCCGCGTGCGGAGAAGGTTGACATTCAGCGGCTGGGCGGCGAGTGAAGATTTCAGTGCGTCCGCAGAGGAGTCATCAGAAGCCAGGCTTGCAAGAATAACGCCATCCGGGCTTTCAATATAGGCAATTTCGTGATCCTGAAGCTGGAAGGCCTGGAGAAGGTCCAGGAACATCTGCTGATCGACATAGAGGACAATCTGTCCGTCTTTGCTGGAATAGGGAAGGAAGGGAAAAGAAATGGCAATGAGCGTGGCCTCTCTGGAAGGCTCTTCTTCCAGAAGACGGACATGCCGGAGGCGGCAGCTGCCCGATACAGGCACTGTTTCGATTTCCTGTTTCCATGCTTCCAGACTCTGACCGGGCGAATGCATATACAATGAATACAAATCGTCATAGGAATAGACATGCCGGTCATTCAGCGCGAGCTGTCCTTTGTTGAAGAACAGGAAATAATCGTAGAGAAAACTGGTCATGGTGTGATGAGAGGGCAGGGCATCCTGCATGCGGAAATACGCGTTGATATTCGGGTAGTCCAGTGGATTTTCCACTGAACGCAGGCTGCTGAGGATCGTGTTGTTTGCCATCTGCGTCCCGATGTCATTGAGCTCTTTCATCTGCAGATCCAGAATGGAGCCTGCCTGCTGGAGCAGTACCTGATTATCCGACTCTATATCGACCCGAATACTCTGCATGGCCATAAGCTGGCTGATGCAGGCTGCGATGACCGGAATCAGCAGTACGGCTGCGTAAGTCAGGAAATAACTGCGCAAAAGCTTCATGCTTTTGCGTTCGGAATGTGTCATGTGGAGAATCCTTTCCGTCAGAAAGATAAAATACGAAACGTTTCGTATTTATAATACGTAAAAATATGTTTAGCCTTTGGCGCGGGGAATGCTCCCTACAATGGTGAGATTCATGAAATATATACTAATTATATCTTCTTTTGATGTTTTTTCAACACACATTTTCTGTGGGGGAGAAAAGGCAAACCATGAACGTTTCGAAATGAACCAGGGCTGTACCCGATCAAAACAGCCGGAGGTTTGCAGAAGGCGGCCTTCGGTCCGCAAAAAACAGGGAAAGAAGCAGAGTATCAGGCAAAAAAGATTACGAAAATTAAGATTTGTTAATTCTTATCTCTTGAATTTGAAAAGGGCATGGTTTACAATGAAGTCAGCGGTGATCGAGTCTGCAGATACAACTTCACATATCGGAAGAAACAGAAGCGTTACATAAGTTTTCAAGGAACGTATAGGGAAGGGAAAAGCCGGATGCTGTCCGGAAACTCCTGGGAACCTTTGAAAAAAATGGATCTGTACTACCGAAAGCATCTGCAGATGATACACTTCTTCTCAAAGCACTGAGATGGAAAAAGGAGGTAGACTGTTTCATGAAGTACTTTATCGGAATTGATGCCAGCGGCAGCAAAACAGATGCGATTCTATTCAGTCAGGACGGATGCGTGGTTGCCCGTGAATACACACGGGGTGCGAATGCATTTGATATCGGGCCGACAGAGACGGCCAAGAGAATCTGTGATACAGTCGATCAGCTCCTGACGTCTCTGCCCAAAGGGGAAAAGCTCGCGGGCCTGTTTGGCAGCGTTTCTGTTATTTCTTTCTATCCGGAAGTGGAAGATAAAGTCAAAAAGCATCTGTCTGGGACCCCATGCAAGCTCGACAGCATTGTGACCAGTGTTCTGGCAGCTACATTGGGGAAGGAAGACGGTGTCTGTCTGATTTCAGGTACGGGCTCTTACTGCTGTATCCGCGAAGCGGGCAAGCCGCTTCAGTATATCGGCAGCAGCGGCTATCTCCTGGATACCACCGGAAGCGGCTATTATCTGGGCCAGCAGGCGCTGATTGCTTCACAGCGGGAACTGGATGGACGCGGGGAAAAAACGATCATTACAGAACTGATTCAGCAGGAAGTCGGAGAAAACGTACTGGAGCATCTCCCCGTGATTTATGCAGGCGGGCGCCCCTATATTGCGTCCTTTGCACAGACCGTCATGAATGCGTATGCCCAGGGCGACAAAGTGGCAAAATGCATTTTTGAACAGGGTGTCAATGCCTATGTCGAATCACTGGAAACGGCATACAGGATTCTTCAGCATCCGTTTAAGATTGCAACAGGCGGCGGTGTGTTCCTGCACTTCAGCGAATATGCGACGGCTGTTGCCCAGCGCGCGCCGGAGGGCTGCACCATGATTAAGCTGGATATGCCGGCTGTATACGGAAGTGCGCTGGAGGCCGTGTGGCTGACAGGCGGAAATGTGGATGAACAGTTCAAACCGAACTTCAATCGCACGTATTTCCGTTATCCCACGCCGAAACTGTACTGAGACATAGTCCCTTCGCTCCGAGGCCCAGGGACTGATATCAGGAAATCCCATAAAAAGGGAAGTGTGTGCCTGATGATCAGTCCATGCGGTTAAACAGGATGACGCCGGAAAGCGCTTTCAAGCCGCTTTCCGGCGTTTTTCAGTGTGCCGGGCATGCCGTAATTCTCGCCGGTGAAAGACCGGTCGCAGGTATTCGTTGCCAAGCGTAGCAGAGCGCAAGGGAACATCTGAGAGGATGCGACTGAAGGAAGCGCATGCGGGAAAAGCTTACAACCGGGAGTCAGCTGACGTCAGATGAAATGCAGCAGGGTCCGGGAATGTATGTCATCCCGGACCCTGCTGTTTTGCTGTTCAGGTGGTGCCCTGATCGATGGATTCAGGGGTGGATTTTGAGAAAATGAAGTGGTATGATCATACCAGTGCTGTCGTTCATAAAAATCAGAAAAGGAGCCTGCCCTATGCTGAAAATCCCTTCGGAATACGCCGTGCCCTGTGAACATCCGGGAAAGATCACCACTGTGACCTATGGGAAGAAAGCCTTTCTTCTCTATACACCGATTCGCCCAAGCAGCCATATTCTTTACCTGATTCACGGAGGCGGCGGGGATGAACGCACCTTTTTCAGGCCGGCCTTTGTAAATCTGATTGATCATATGATCGACCGGGGAGACCTGGAGCCGCTGTATATTGTGACGCCCAATTTCTATGATGCCGAACAGACGGACAAGACGCCTGGCAGTTCAGGGAAAGCCGTGCTGAAATTCCAGAAAGAACTGCGCGAGCAGGTGATTCCGCTTGCAGAGAAAGAGATTGGTCAGACCTTTGACCGCGAGCATCGTGCGATCAGCGGCTTTTCCATGGGCGGCGTGACGACCTGGTATGCCTTCATGGGTGCACTGGATCTGTTTTACTGGTTCCTTCCGATGAGCGGGGACTGCTGGGCTTTGGGAGAAAAAGGCGGAGGAGAAAAGCCGGAAGAGACAGCGAAAGCCATTATCGATGCAGTGCGCCGCCAGGGAAGCCCTGATTTCCGGCTGCATGCCGTTACAGGGTCAAAGGATATTGCATACCCCAATCTTGATCCCCAGATGCAGGCACTCAAACAGTATCCGGGCGTGTTTGACGGAAAGCTGCGCTACGATGTGCTGGAAAACGGTGTGCATGATTATGAAACCATTTTCAGATACCTGTACAATGTACTTCCGGGTGTTTTTCATTGAGCGTTCGCCTCGGGCATAATCCAGAGGGCTTACGTACAGCCTGATGTTCAAATGTGTTCAGCGGCAGCTCTGCTTTAGCATACGCTTCGGCGCGTTCGGGCAGAAACAATCGGCCCCCGGTTCCGTGGAACTCCTGCAGGGGCATAGGACAGGACCAGGCAATCGCAGCTGATCCAGGAGCCCGCCCGTCCCGGGCAGATTCCGGGATGAGCGGGCTTTTCCATGCAAGTTTCGGCACAGCCGCTCTTTCGCAGGCGCTGTGAATCAGGATTGGACAGGAAGGAATTGGATGATGGCAGACCAGAAGAACATTCTGTTTATCGTAACAGATGATCAACGCTTTGATACTATTCATGCTCTGGGAAACGAACAAATCTCGACACCCAATCTAGACCGGCTGGTGGCTCGAGGAACCGCTTTTACACAGGCACATATTCCCAGCGGCATCTGCGGAGCGGTCTGCATGCCCTCCCGGGCCATGATGCACACGGGACGCACGCCGTTCCATCTTGAGGGACAGGGAGGGAATATCCCGCCGGAGCAGATCACGCTGGGTGAAACGCTGAAAAACGCGGGATACGAGACGATTGGACTTGGCAAGTGGCATAACGGCTGTCCGGGCTATGCGCGCAGTTTTACCCAGGGGGCCAAGGTCTTTTTCGGGGGAATGTGGGATCACTGGAATGTTCCGACCTGCCGTTATGATCCCTCCGGTGCTTATGATAACGTGGTCAACTTTGTCGTTGATTTCTTTCACAGCAATCATACGATTCAGCAGCACTGCGATGAATTCAATCCGGGAAAGCATTCCAGTGAGATGCTCACCGACGCGGCGATTGAGATGCTCAGAAAGAACGCGGGAGGACAGCGGCCATTCTTTGAATATGTGGCCTATCTTGCACCGCATGACCCGAGAACAATGCCGGAAAAATTCAGAACCATGTATCGGCCCGAGGATATCCCGCTTCCGCCGAACTTCAGGGAAACCATTGAGACGAATTATCCGCTCATGCGTCACCGGGACGAACAGCTTGCGGCATACCCGCGGGATCCGGATGAAATCCGCAGGAACATTGCGGAGTATTACGGCATGATTTCGCACCTGGACCATGAGATCGGAAGGCTTCTGGATGCTTTGCATGAAAGCGGAGAGGAAGACAACACAATCATTGTGTTCACCGGGGACAACGGGCTCGCACTGGGGCAGCACGGATGGATGGGAAAGGAAGACTGCTATGAGCATTCCATCCGGGTTCCGCTGATATTTGCAGGCCCTGGCATTCCGAAAAACCGGAAACTGGATGCCTATGTGTATCTTCTGGATATCTATCCTACACTCTGTGAGCTCCTCGGGGTGCCGGTGCCCGGCAGTGTGGACGGGAAGAGCTTTGCACGCCTGCTCACGGGTCAGCAGAAGGAGGACCAGCACCGGACGGACCTCTACCTGGCCTTCGAAATCTGGATCCGCGGCGTCAAGAATCAGCGTTACAAGCTCATCGAATATGTGAATGATGACGGTCCCGGACAGCATTTCACATTCCTGTATGATCTCAGAGAGGATCCGTGGGAAATCAACAATCTTGCGGAAAAACCGGAATACAGGGAAACGCTTCAGAGCATGCGGGAAAGAATGTTTGCATACCGGGATGCATGGGAAGAGGAACAGCATCCTTTCGGAAAGGATTACTGGCGGAGATACCGTACGTGGGGATGACAGGCCCTGCGACGGAAGTGAACACTGCACATGCACAGCACAATCGGATGCGCATCGGAAAGTGGACTGACGGTGTGAGCATCCGGGATTTGCCGAAACAAAATGATACAGGAGAGGGCCTCGGTTATGGAAATCAAGCGCATCTATCTGATGTTCAAATCACATTTTGACATCGGATTTACCATGCTGGCAGAAGATATTGTTCGATATTACGCAGGGGATATGCTGGACCGGGTGTTTGCAACCTGCGATGCAACGAAGAATATGGGAAACCTTCGCTATGTATGGACGATGCCGGCATGGCCGCTTCAGAAAATCCGGCAGATGGTCACGGGCGAGAGAAAGGAAAAGCTGGATGCCATGATCCGGTCCGGGCAGATTTCCTGGCATGCTCTTCCGTATACCTCGCATTATGACGCGTGCGGTGTTGAGGATGCGATCCGGGGGCTAGAGTTTTCCAGGCAGCTTTCAGAAGAATTCGGTGTACCGCTGCATACGGCCGGAAAGCTGACGGATGTACCGGGACAGGGAAGACTGCTTCCGGAAATCCTCTCCGGTGCCGGGATTGAATTTCTGCATATCGGTGTGAACGATTTCGCCATGCCGCCGGAGGTGCCGCGGATTTTTCGCTGGCAGGCACCGTCAGGCAGAAGCATCGTGACGATGCTCAACAGTGGGTATGGGACGGATCTGATGCCGCCGGAGGACTGGCCGTACTCCACCTGGATTGCGATCCTGAGCACAGTGGATAACTCGGGTCCGCAGACAGCTGAGATCGTGGATGAAATGGTCGGAAAGATCCGGAAGCGCTATCCGAAGGCTGAAATCTGCTGTGCCTCCCTTGAAACAGCATGGCAGGCGCTGCGTGAGGAAGACCTGTCCGGACTGCCGCTGGTCACAGAAGACCTCGCGGATACCTGGATTCACGGGATCGCCTCGTATCCCAAAGAGACTGCCCTGGTCCGCAGACTGAGAGGAAGGCTGAACCGGGCAGAGAATGCGCTTCTCAATGCCCCGGAGGATGCGGTACAGCGTGCAGATCAGGCCATCCGCAATGCTTATGCTGCGGTCAATCTGTATACTGAACATACCTGGGGACTGGATGTCAAGACCTGGCTTGGAAGGATCCCGGATTATGATGCATTCGATGCATACAGGGCCTCTTCCGATGCATGCGCTCTGATGGAGAAGTCCTGGGAGGAACAGCGGGCAAGAGCACATGAAGCTGAGAGGTACTGTGCGCTTGCAGAAGAAACACTGGGTATTTCGTTCGGAAAACAGGAATGCACGCCGGAAAAATGGATCCCTCTTGAGGGAGAAAAGGCCGCTGAAAACGCCCGGTGGCGTATCCTGTTCAGCGCTGACACAGGACGGGTCCACAGTGTAACAGACCTCAGGAACGGCAGGATCATCCTTCAAGAAACGGACGGACACAGCGCCATTTCCTACCGCCATGATGTCTATGGGGCGGAAGAGATGACGGATTACCTCCGGAACTATGCGTTTCGATATTATAATTGGGGAATTGATGACAACAGCAGGATTGCTTACCCGGCTTTCTGCACACATCAGGAGAACAATCCTACACTGAAGGCCTGTGAACAGTGCGGGGAAAAGATCCGCTTTACCTTTGAAGGACATCCGGAGGACGGAGATGCACAGCAGATCGTGCTCACGCTGGACCTGAGCGGGGAACGTTTAAGGATATGTCTGGACATTCAGGGAAAGAAAGCGACGGCTTATGTGGAGAGCGGAGCCCTCTGCTTCGATTTTGCAGCACATGCTCCGGGATTTTATATCAATAAACCGGGCTCCGTTCTGCGGCCGGAGACAGACATTGCGGGCAGTGCCAATCATGCCTTCTATGCGCTGGAGTCTTTCGCGGGCGTGGAAGACGGGAAAGAAATCTATGCCGTGGTGTCGCAGGATGCGCCGCTGGTTTCGATTGGTGAAAACGGTGTCTATGCCTTCCGAAGAACGTATGAGGCGCATCAGCCGGAGCTGCGGTTCAATCTTTTGAACACCATGTGGGGAACCAATTTCCCGCAGTGGATTGAAGGAGACTTCACCTTTGAGTTTGAACTGATCTCAGGGCAGGACGCAGATGCGGTTTACCGGACTGCGCAGGAGTGTACAGAAGGCGTACAGACACACGGTCTTGCGCTCCCGGAAGGTTTGAGGATCGCAGGCGTTCAGGCAGAGGAAAAATCATTCCTTGTGCATGTCCGGAACATGACATCCAGGTGCATTTCGTTTGATGCGCCGCCCGCCATGACGCAGACGGATCTCATGGGACGGACAGTGCTGCAGGATCCGGTGATTCGTCCATATGAGGTGCGTGCATACCGTCTGAACCGTGATTGAGAGGAATGTCCGCCGGTCTTCATTTTTACCGCGGACGGTGCAGGAGGCTTGAATGAAGCAGCTGACTCTGCTGATCAAACCCGCTTCTTCGGCATGCAATATGCGGTGCCGTTACTGCTTTTATGTGGATGAGGCCAGACACCGTGAAACAGGGAACCGGGGCATCATGACGAAGGAAACGCGTGACTGCCTCATTGCGAGAGCGATTGAGGCAGTGGAAGAGAAGGGGACGATTCAGTTTTCCTTTCAGGGCGGGGAACCGACGGTTGCAGGCCTGGAATTCTTTCAGGACTTTGTGGATACGGTCGGCAGGATGGATCAGGGAAAGCACGAGATCTATTACGCGCTCCAGACGAACGGCTTTCTTATCAATGCAAAATGGGTGTCCTTCCTCCGGGAACACCGGTTTCTGACCGGGATTTCCATTGACGGATGCGAATCGCTGCATGATCTTTACCGGCTGGGGCCGCAGAATGAAGGAACCTTTCGGAAGATCCGGAGAAAAGTCTATCTGCTCAGTGAGTCCGGTGTTGAATGCAATCTTCTGTGTGTGATTACCCGTCAGGCAGCCGCCATGGCCAAACCGATTTATACGGGTCTGAAACTGCTGGGAGTCCCATACCTGCAGATGATTCCGTGTCTCGACCCGCTCGATGCGCAGGGAAGCGCACCATGGTCACTGGACAGCACATCGTACGCCAGGTTTCTGATGGAGCTTTTTGATCTCTGGTATGAAGACTGGAAAAAGGGACAGTACACCTCGGTCCGCATGTTTGAAGACCTTGTGCAGATGAAGATGGGACTGCTTCCCAGCGCATGTGCAGCCTGTGGAGCATGCGGGAGCTATCTGGTGGTCGAAGCAGACGGGAGTGTTTATCCCTGCGACTTCTATTGCCTCGATGACTTCTGCCTGGGCAGGATTCAGGATATGAGCATGCAGGCACTCTTTCATTCCGACCGGATGCGCGCCTTTCAGATGAAAGACGGCCTGCAGATGGATGAGGCATGCGCCGAATGCAGATTCTATGATCTGTGCAGGGGCGGATGCAGGCGGGAGTGGGTTGTACGGGAAGGCCGAGCAGTGCATTCACGTTGCGGGGAACTCCGGACTTTTTTCGCCTATGCATATGATCGGGTGTCCGAGATTGCGGAAGCAGAAATCCAGGCGCGCACTCGTCTGGGGAGATGAATGGACGCAGGAAAAAAATCGATGATTGTGGGTGCAAACAGCAAAAACCCTGAAATTTCAAGGAAAAAAACAGCAAAAACCCTGAAATTTCAAGGAAAAAAATCTATTGACAAAAATGGGGAAATTACATATACTACCATCGTTGCGTTTGACCCAACGTGATCAGCATGCAGAGTTGGCTGAGTGGTCGAAGGCGCACGACTGGAAATCGTGTGAGGGCTGAAACTCTCCCAGGGTTCGAATCCCTGACTCTGCGCATACCTCTGAGACAGCTATCTGGCTCAGAGGTTTTCATTTTGTTTCTTTTTGGAGGAGACATGGATCTTTTTGATATCATTGGCCCCGTGATGATTGGACCGAGCAGTTCGCATACAGCCGGCGCGGCCCGCATCGGACTGGTTGCGAGAATGATTCTCGGAGAGGATGTCGTTCACGCCGAGGTGGGTTTCCATGGATCGTTCGAAAAAACATATCAGGGCCACGGCACGGACCGGGCGATTGCCTCCGGCCTGATGGGGTTCGCTGTCGATGACCCGCGAATGCGGGATGCGCTGCGTCTGGCGGCTGAAGCGGGCATGGAGATCCATTTTCATCCTGTCTCGATCCGCGGAGCACACCCGAATACGGTTCGCCTTGAACTGACCGGAGTGAGCGGAAGAAAGCTGGAAATGGAAGCGGCTTCCATTGGCGGCGGCAATATCCGCATCCGGAGCCTTGACGGTCTGCCCGTCGACTTTACGGGCACAGAAAACACCATGATTATCCAGCACCACGATGAGCCAGGCGTGATCGCCCAGGTCACGGGTGTGCTGGCGGAAAACGGCATCAATATTGCGACCATGCAGGTGTACCGGCACAGACAGGGCGGAACGGCAGTCATGATCCTGGAACTTGACGGCGTCCCGGGCGGAAAGACACTTCAGCAGATCCGAACCGAGCTGGGGGTCAAGTCTGTGCAATTTCTGCACAGGAGGATTGGATAACCATGGACTATACGCTTCGTGAGTGGGTGGATATTGCCGGGAACGAGCCGCTGTCCTCCGCTGCACTTCAGGCACAGATGGAAGAGAGCGGGGAGGATGCGGAAGGCATTCTCAGCCGGATGCAGGCTCTGCTTCAGTGCATGAAGGAAGCCGTCCGGGACGGCATGCAGGAGAATCTGAAATCGGTATCCGGCATGACCGGGGGCCAGGCCAGCCGCCTGTTCCGTCGTTATCAGGAAGGGAAAGCCTACTGTGGGTCCCTACTCGGAAAGGCCACAGCCTATGCACTGGCCACAGCCGAGAGCAATGCCTGCATGGGAAAGATTGTGGCAGCGCCGACAGCCGGCGCATGTGGTGTGCTGCCCGGTGCAATTCTGGCCCTGCTGGAAGAGAAGCAGATCACAGAGGAAGAGGCCGTTCATGCCCTGCTCACAGCGGCAGCCGTTGGCGTCTCCATTGCCACGGAGGCAAGCATTGCGGGTGCAGAAGGCGGATGCCAGGCAGAATGCGGGGCGGCTGCAGCGATGACAGCGGCTGCACTGACGGAGCTTGGCGGAGGGAATGCAAAGGAATGTACCGAGGCCGCAGCGTTTGCCCTGATGAATCTTCTGGGTTTGGTCTGCGATCCGGTCGGCGGACTGGTCGAGGTGCCCTGCGTGTACAGAAATGTCGGGGCGGTCAGTGTGGCGTTCAGCGCGTCAGACATGGTGCTGAGCGGTATCCACTGCCCGATTGATCCCGATGAGGTGATTCAGGCCATGAAGGAAGTCGGGGATGCACTGCCGGGCAGTCTTCGTGAGACCGGAGAGGGCGGCTGTGCCGCCTGTCCGAGCGTATGCAGAAGGAAGTCATAACGGCTGTGCAGAGGGGATTGTATTCAATTTGCACCCCGGTCGACGGAGCATGGACGGTTATGGTATAATAGCCTGGATTTGGAGGGAATGACGTGATGAAAAAACTGTTGGCGAGCTGCCTGATTCTGATAATGCTGCTGAGCCTGTGCGGATTGTCTTCCGCAGAGGGCACGGTGAGAAAGCTGCCGATTGACCTGACCGGCGGCGCTCCGCTGCAGACCAAGTTTGACGGAAAGATGACCGTCTATGAAGACCCGTCCATCCGCGTGGAGCGGGACAAGGTCAGCGGAAGCAAGTGGGGATGCGTCTATTACACCGCATTCATTACCATTGCCGACGCCTCTCAGCTGCGCACCCTGCCGGCGGACGATACCTTCCTTTCCAGGATGACAACGCCGGCCACCAACATGGCCAAGCGTGTCAATGCGGTCATGGCCACCAACGGTGACTACTGCACAGCGATCGACACAAAGAAAGCCACCAGCTATATCCTGCGTCAGGGCGTGGTTTACCGCGATTCCGTGCAGACCGGACTGGATCTTCTCATGATTGATGAGGACGGCGATTTCCATATTCTCCAGGCGAGCGATGAGCTCGAAAGCATGGACAAAACCATGATTGACGGCAAGAAAGTCATCAATGCGTTCCAGTTTGGACCGGGTCTTGTGATCGACGGGGAAAAAGTGCCGGATGAATATATTCTGGACTATTCGCACTCCCCGGACTTTGCACAGCCGGACCATAAGGCCCAGAGAATGTGCATTGCCCAGATTGACGACCTTCATTACATGGTCCTTTGCTGCGCGTTTTACGGGATGGACCTGTGCAGCCTGAGAGACCTTGCAATGGAGCTTGCACCGGTGAAAAATGTGTATGTGCTCGACGGCGGTGAGTCTTCACAGTTTGTCTTTATGGGCACCAAGCTCAACAACCTTAAGGATGGCAAGCAGAATGTCCGCCCGGTGACGGATATCATCTATTTTGCCAGTGCCTATTTCACGGATTGATCCGGACGGGGGCTCTCACAATGAATATCACATCCTATCTGATCATGATGGGCGTTTCTTCTGTTGTCTGCTGTCTGATGACGTTCTTCCTCTTGAGGAAGGACGGGATCCATGCAAAGCAGGCCGGCATTTCAGCCTGCGTGCTGCTGGTCCTTGGATGGATCCTGGGGGTGGCCGGCGCAAAGGCGCTCTATATGCTGCTGATGTTCCCGTTTATCAGCGGGATCGGCGCATCCTTTACACAGATCCAGATCGATCAGCTGGCCTATTACGGCGGTGTGGCCGGTGTGGTGCTGGCGGCATTCCTTGCCTCCCGGGCGGCCGGAATTGAGGTCAGGAGATTCCTGAACGTGTTTGCGCCGGCCGGCGCTTTCATGGCCGCCATGGCCCGGTTCTCCGAATTCTTCCTGGGAATGCAGGGTGTCGGCGATTATCTGGAAGAGGGCGGTTTCTTCCCGCTGGCCATTGAGAACAAGTGGGGAGAGCATTATCTGGCGGTCTTCGTGTTCGCCGGTGTCTTCAGCCTTGTGGCCATGGTGCTGGCCTTTGTGCACCGCAGGGAAAAGGACTGCTTTGTACGCACACTCTTCTATCTCTGCCTTCCGCAGATCTTCTGCGAAAGCCTGCGCAACATCAGCATTGCCTGGCTCTTCGTCCGGGCTGAGCAGCTGCTCTGCTACCTCTTCGTGCAGGCTGTCCTGATTGTCTGGAGCCTCAGAATCCGCCAAACGAACCGCAGATGGTTCCTCCCCATGGTCATGGGATTTGTGGTCTGCGGCCTGACGGTGGCAGAAGAGTTTGCACTGGACAAGTCGGACATTCCGCACGTCATCACCTATGCCTGCATGGTGGCCGGCCTGATTGTACTTGCGGTCATGGAAAACTGGAGCTACCGGCAGATCCGCGCAGCGGAGAAAAACTGAACTAAAAAAGGCAGAACCTGAATTGTGGTTCTGCCTTTTCTTATTCTTCAATATCTGATTCGATGGTATAGGTACAGCAGGTCTGTTTCTGAATCACAAAGCACTCCGGTGCGCCTTCTCCTGCATTGAGGAAATGCTGGTGAAGGACATTGAAGTCCTGGGGCCTGAGGCGGGACAGGAACTGCATGAGCTCGGAGCGCTCATGGTCACCTTCGAGATGCCCGGGATAGGCGCAAACCGTGCACACACCGAGAGGCAGGAGCAGGGAAAGCGCGCTCTCGAGGGCTTTTTTTGTGGTGGGCCAGAGTGTGGTGATGGTTTTGTCACCGCCCGGCAGCCAGCCGAGATTGAAGGAGACATAGCGGACGGGCACACTGACTTTGGTCAGCATCTGTTCATGCCCGAGCTGATAGAGAGAGCAGCGCGCGGCGAGCCCTTCATTTTCCAGCCTTGCGCGGGTGTGCTCCACCGCATCCTTCTGAATATCAAAGCCATACACATGCCCGGTTTCCCCGACCAGCTGCGCAAGCTCGAGGGTGTCATGTCCATTGCCCAGCGTGGCATCAATGACCACGTCGCCCTCTTTGACGACGAGTCTGCGCACATCGGAAGCGAGAAAACGGGCCGAGCGGAGTTCATAGGCAGGCGTGTTTTCCATGCTTACAGCTCCTTCAGGGCACGGATTTCAGATGGCGTCAGACGACGCCAGGATCCGCGGGGGAGATCTTCGAGCAGAATCGGGCCGAAGCCGATGCGCTTGAGCTGCACGACCTGATGGCCGACCGCTTCAAACATTCTGCGGACCTGACGGTTGCGGCCTTCATGGATGGTCACGAGCACCACCGAGTCGAATGCCTCATAGCGGACCAGACGGACTTCAGCCGGGCTGGTCAGGCGGCCTTCGAGATCGACGCCCTGGCGCAGACGACGGAGCTCTTCTTCCGTGACTTTATTGGAAACCTTGCACAGATATTTCTTCGGGACCTCATGGCTGGGATGGAGCAGATGCTGCATCATTTCACCGTCATTGGTCAGCAGGATCAGGCCCTCGCTGTCATAGTCCAGACGCCCGACAGGGAAAAGCCGGACCGGGTAGTCGCGGAACTTGTCCATCACGGTGTCACGGCCTTCCGGGTCGGATGAGGTTGTGACTTCGCCGATGGGCTTGTTGTAGGCGAGGTAGTGCTTTTCAGTTTCAATGTGCACCGGTTTGCCGTCGACGAACACGCGGTCATGGTTTTCGTCGATCTGCACACCCATTTCCGTGATCTTGCGGTCGTTGACCATG
The DNA here is from genome assembly GCA_002350845.1 of Christensenella sp. UBA2853. Classification (GTDB taxonomy): domain Bacteria; phylum Bacillota; class Clostridia; order Christensenellales; family Aristaeellaceae; genus UBA2943. The sequence goes on along the minus strand of DEFL01000005.1, from coordinate 104,575 downwards.
ACATGGCCTTCGGCGATCAGTTTTTCGGAGGTTCTTCTGGAGGCGACACCGCTCAGAGCAAGGTACTTTTGGAGACGCATCATGTGTTTTTTTCAGCCTTTCTTGGATTGCTTGTAGAAGATCAGTTCGCAGGAACGCTGGGCGAGGGGCTTTGTGCGTTCCGGTTCGGTCAGGGCCAGTGCCATGCGGTCCATGCCCTGCAGGCTGAACCCTTCATGTTCACAGAACTGGCACATGCCGGGATTCTGGTCGGTCGTGATCAGTTTGAGGCCCTGGGTGTGATGACTCTCTGCCCATGCCTGGCAGGCGCCAAGCATTGCTTTGCCTGCACCGATCCTTCGGGAGGCGGCGTCCACGCGCATGTCCAGGATCTCGGACCATCCGCCCGGAATGACGCGGATGGCAGCCACGCCGATGAGCCGGTCATCCAGAAACGCGCCGAAACAGACTGTGCCGGGGGCCTGGATCAGTTCGGAAGCGCGGGGAGAGGGCGGAAAACTGCGCCAATTTGCGCTGGAAGCAGGGAGATAGGTGAGAGAAAACCCGAGTCTGCTGATGCGCACAAGGACATCTTCCCCGACAAGGGCCTTATCGGCATTCAGATTCGCCGCGGCGGCACCATTCTCGAGTTTTTTGACATAAAGCATAGGAATCGCCCCGTTTCACATGGTTCATGGAGGGAGACCTTATTTTGCCCAGGCCTGACATTCTGCGTCCGGAAAAGCAGCGCGAAGCGCCTTGTCCGGATGGATCAGCACCGGATGCGGCGAGAGACGCAGCAGGTCAATATCATGCCGGCTGTCACCGAAGGCGAAAGCGGGCGGCCAGGCAAACTGCGGATGGAGGGCATACCAGGATTCCACGCGCCGGACTTTTTCACTGTCGCGGCAGTTGGAGAGAATGCGGCCGGTGTACAGCTGTCCTTCCTGCGTTTCGCACACGGTGCTCAGGACGGTGTCTACCGGAAGGAATTCCGGCAGAAAGCGCATGTAGACATCCGTGGAGGCAGAAACAACCATAATATGATAGCCTTCCGCATGCAGCTTGTCCAGCCGTTTTTGTGCTTCAGGATAGATGCGCGGCACAAGATGGTCGCGGACAAACCGTCTGGCATACGGTGCGATCTGGGCAACCGGACGTCCGGAGAGAAAGGAGAGGGTCAGGGACTTGGCATCCGAAGGCGAAATCTTTCCTGCTTTCTGCAGAAGAAAACCTTTCGCTGCTCGGAAAAACTGTGCCTTTCCGGCCAGCCCCTCCTGAATGCAGAATCCGAGAAAGGGGACAATGGAGTCCCCGGGACAGAGTGTGCCGTCAAAATCAAAGGCGGCAACCGGAATCAGATCGGACATGTGCCCTCCAGATCCCGGTGCGTATAGGAGATGCGGCCGGCTTTGACATCGCCCATGGTCTGACCGCTTCCCAGCAGCTTGTATTTATAGGTGGTCAGGCCTTCCACGCCCATGGGGCCGCGGGCATGAATCTTGCCTGTGGCAATCCCGACCTCAGCACCGAAGCCGTATACAAACCCGTCGGCAAACCGTGTGGAGACATTTCGATAAACGCCTGCAGAGTCTACACGGCGCAGGAACTCGGAGGCTGCAGCATCATCACGGGTGACAATGCAGTCCGTGTGATGGCTCCCGTAGGTATTGATATGGTCAATGGCAGCGTCCAGGGAATCCACAATGCGGATCGACAGCCGGTAATCAAGGTACTCGGTGCGCCAGTCTTCCTCTGAAGCAGGCGCACAGTGAATGATCCGGACCGTTTCGCTGTCGCCGACCAGGGAGACATGCGCAGCGGCGAACGCCTCATTCAGAGCGGGCAGCACAGTGGGGGCAATCGCACGGTGAATCAGCAGGGTTTCCATGGCATTGCACACGGACACATTCTGCACTTTGCTGTCGACGGCCACACGCAGCGCCATTTCCGGGTCTGCGGACGCATCAATATAGACATGGCAGATGCCGTCAGCATGGCCGAGCACCGGGATGCGGCTGTTGTCCATGATATACCGGACAAAAGCCTTGGAGCCACGGGGAATGATGAGGTCGATGAGGTCATCTTCCCGAAGCATTTCCGAGACCTCCTCGCGGCTTGTGAGAAGCTGGGCAAAGTCGGCGGGCAGACCGGAAGCTTCGGCTGCCGCGCGAAGCACATTGCACAGGGCGAGGTTTGTTCTGGCGGCTTCGCTCCCGCCTTTGAGCAGCACGGCATTCCCGGACTTGAGCGCAAGGGAGGCAATCTGAACCAGCGCATCCGGACGGCTTTCAAAAATCACGCCGATGACGCCGATCGGGCAGGTGACGCGGTAGAGATTGAGACCTTCCGTGAGTTCACGGGCGAGCGTGGTATGCCCGAGCGGGTCGGGGAGAGCGGCGAGATCCCGAAGACCCTGAACCACACTGTTCAGTTTTTCTTCGCCGAAGGCGAGCCGCTTAAGCAGAGGGGCAGCGAGACGCCCTTCCTGCGCAAGCCGCACATCCACTGCGTTTTCAGCAAAAATCATGTCCTTTTCCGACAAAAGTGCATCGGCCATGGCCAGAAGTGCACGGTTTCTGGCAGATGCATCGGCGGAAGCCAGGGTCAGGTAGGCAGCCCTTGCGGCGGCTGCCATTTCATGCAGATCATGCATAGACAGATCCTCCGGTATGAAAGGATGAAAGCATTATAGCAGACGAAAAAATGGATTGCAACGAAAGTGAAAACATGGTATACTGCTTCGGCAAAATAGAGAAAGGAAGGTGATCTTGTGCCGCATCAGAAAGGGACCAAAACCGTTGCACAGAATCGCAAAGCCTTCCATGACTATTTTGTCGAAGAACGCTACGAATGTGGAATTGAGCTGTTTGGCACCGAGGTCAAATCCATGCGCCAGGGCCGGGTCAGCCTGAAAGAGAGCTGGGCGGCTGTGCGCAGAGGGGAAATCTGGGTTGAAGGCATGCACATTTCACCTTACGAGCAGGGAAATCAGTTCAACCGGGATCCGCTCCGCCCCAAGCGTCTTCTGATGCACAAGTCAGAAATCCGTAAGCTGGACGGGCTGATCGCACGCCAGGGATATACGCTCATTCCCCTTGAGGTGTATCTGAAGGATGGCCGGATGAAGCTGCAGCTTGGACTGTGCAAGGGCAAACAGGAGCACGACAAGCGCGACAGCATGGCCAAACGGGATGCACAGCGGGAGATTCAGCGGGCACTGAGAAATCGTCAGAAATAGTGCTTTCCCACATGGGGATGATACGGTTTCGACGGGGGTTTTGAAGGCAGGATAAGCGAGCTGTGGACCAGGACCACAATAAAACTTGGAATAAAAATTAACTGACAATTCTTACGAATTGGCCGCTGCCTAATTAGGCGGCGCGTCGGCCCGGGTTGCCCACTCGCCCGGATACCGGCGTCATGAGAGCGGGGAACGAGCATACCTAAGCTTTGCCGTATGTCCGTAACATGAAGCTACTGAAGCTGCCAGTCTGTCTGTGGACGGACAGCGGAGGGAATGTCAAAACACAGACTGCGCTCGGAGAAGGTCCTGCAGGCATGCTTTCGGACAGGAGTTCGACTCTCCTCATCTCCATTATCTTATCCCGGATTCAGGTATGCCTCACCGGCAGGCAAAAAGCGGACAGATGCTGCCCGCTTTTTGCTTGCCTTTTTTTATTGATTTTCGGGGAGGTTCCAGTGCAGCTGGAAACCGTTTGCGATGAGAAGGTCCTGGAATTCATGGAGGTAATGATCTGCAGCAGTGGAGGGAAGCAGGTGATGCTCACAGCAGAATGCAGCGAGATGGCCCGCCGCCTCACCGATGGTCCATTCGACCGGATGCAGGCGGAAGCAGCCTCCGGTGATGTGCGTCACGCCGATGTTTTTGGCGGCCGGGAGCAGATTCTCCATTCGGACAGGAATCAGGGCGTGCAGCGGGATTTCAAAGGGATTTCCCTCGGCATACATTGTCGTCCGGGTGCGGGTGGTCATATGGATATCAATGGCGTAGTGCCCCACGCCGATGGTATCGTCAAAGTGCGGAAGCCCGGGATGGCCTTCGCGGGTGATTTCCTGCTCAAGAACTGTCCTGCGGGCCACGATGCGCCGGGATTCGCGGATATACGGGGCCATGGCCAGACCATCCGCTGTCCCCACTGCCTCTGGATTCAGGCGGACAGGATAGCCCTGCTCCCAGAGCCAGTATACGACGGAAAGGGTGAGTTCCCGGGCCTGGGCGAGGTGAAAATCCCTCTTTGGGTCATCAATGATATTTCCAAAGAGATAATCGTTCTGCGGCCAGTTGAGCAGCGAGATTTCCGGCCGGTGATCTGTGAAATAGGGAGGATACTGGATGCGCCGGTAGCTCCAGAGCCCGAGCGGGGAGTCCGGAAGCTCATTGTCATAGAAGGAAAAGCGCTTTTGTCCGGTGGCACCCCAGGCATTCCAGGAAAGATGCGGTTCACCGCGCACTGTGCGCCGGATGAAATCGTCGTAGCAGGCCGGCTTTTCCATGGGCATGCGCTTTTCCGTGAGTTCCAAGGCGGCAACCCAGGTGATGGGCTGCTGATCCTGTGCGTCAGCTGTTTCCGGTGCATGGGGTTCACCGGTCTCTTCACGGCTTTCAGCCCCGATGCGGTATTCCGTGCCGGTCAGGGGCAGGAGCTCACCGGTGTCGGTGGCATCGAGGAAAAACTTCGCCTGAATCCGGGTCTGCGTGCCGGATGTATCCTGCGTGACAACAGAAATGACCTGATTGCCTCTGACTTCAGCTTCGACGCACTGCACCTGCGTTTCCAGGACCAGCTGCCCGGATGCAAGATATGGGGCGAGCGAATCGGAGAGAAGACGGTGGGCGAGGGAAGGCGCATGCGCCACGCGGCTGACCCAGCTGCAGCCGGGGCAGAAAACATCTTTGGACCTGAGCAGATCGGAGGCCGCCGGATCCGCGCGGTACGCGTCGCGCACCGCTTTTCTGTAGGTCAGATAACTCTGCGTGGCACCCTGGGATTCAATCCAGCGGTTCTCGTCCGGGGGCACGGCCTGACTGGTCAGCTGCCCTCCGATCCAGCGGGTCTGCTCACAGAGATAGACGTTCAGTCCGTGAGAGCAGGCGGCACGCGCCGCCTGAACCCCGCCAAGACTGCCGCCGATGACGGCAATATCAAAACAACGTGTCATCACGTGCTGCTTCCACCTCTCCTGATCATGATGTACAAAAAGATGGTATTCATATTCTCCCTCCGCCCTCCATGTCCTTCCGGCTAAAGAGACGGGTGCTAAGAATCAGGAAAGAAATGCTCTCGGCAAAGAGAGATTCCGGGGAGGAATATGAGCGAATGTGCAATTTCACATAAAAAACAGAAAGCACGCGGAATGCAGAGCCTCCAGTGAATACAGGTGAGAAAGATAGTACAAATGGCGTATAACGGAGCGAAAAAATACATGAATTCTATTGCAATGTCCTGAAAAGCGTGTATAATCGATCTGCGTGCTATACATGTAGTTGGACTTCCGGAATAAAGACGATTCTGTAAAAGCATGACAATACTAAAAAAATGCTGCTTTACAAATTGCTTTATGTGGTCTGTGTGAATGCCCATCGCTCTTGCCGGATGAGGTGAGAAAACGGACTATCTTTTATTTTGAACTTGAGCAGTCAGCCTGTTGATGTCGATGCGAAGGCGCTGCTTGAGAAATATATTTCAGGGGGAATTGTCTATGAAGAAAATCCTTGCACTGGCTCTTGCCCTGGTTATGGTCCTGAGTGTATGCGCAGTGGCTTCTGCTGAAGAGTGGAAGTTCGAACGCGGCATCACCATCGTTTGCCCCTGGGGTCTTGGCGGCGGCGCTGACAGCACCATCCGTCCCATGGCGACCCTGCTTCAGAACAAGCTCGGCGTGCCCGTTGACGTGCGCAACGAGACCGGCGGCAGCGGCGTGACCGGTGCTACCTTCGCCTACAAAGAGCCCGCTGACGGCTATACCTTCCTGCTGGGCACCCAGTCCCTGTACATCCAGGACATGCTGGACAACATGGACTTCAACTTCAAGGATGAATTCGAATGCGAAGACATTCTGGTGCACTCCATCAACATGCTGGCTGGCTCCAAGATTCAGATGGAAAAGTACGGCATCAAGAACTTCACCGATCTGAAGGAATATGCCGCTGCTCATCCCTATGAAGTCTCCGTTGCCATGCTCACCGCTACCGGTGTTGACGGCATGTGCTTCGAAATCGCCACCGAGGGTCTCGCTCTGAACCCTGTCACCTACGATTCCGGTTCTGCTGCCAACAGCGATATGGCTGGCGGCCATGTTGACCTGAGCGTCGGCGGCTATGACGACATGAGCGGTCTGATTGAATCCGGCGACATCATCCCCCTGCTGCTGTTCTGCGAACACCGCATCGACATTATGCCTGACTGCGAGTGCACCGCTGAACTGGGCATTGACAGCTATGCAGGTCCCTGGCGCGGCATCTTTGCCAAGAAGGGCACTCCTCAGGGCGCTATCGACACGCTCGTTGCTGCCATCGAAGAATGCCGTACGGATCCCACCTGGACCGAATTCCTGAAGAACGCCGCTTATGACCAGCGCACCGTTCCTGCTGTGGGCGAAGAACTGCAGCAGTTCTGCTGGAACGAATACAAGGATCTGCGCGACTATATGTTCGAGCAGGAAACCATTGAAAAGGATTACGACGATCTGAAGTAATCTCTCAGAGAAGGCTTTCACCGGGCCGGGGAAGAGTTCCCTCTTCTCCGGCTTCGGTGATTTAAACCCAAGAAATGGAAAAAAGGAGCTGACATCCTTTGTTTGAACTGCTCTGCAACATCCTCCTGTTCGTGTTTCTGGGGTTCACGTACTTCACGCACGTACTGGAGGCTAAGGTCCCGAAGAGCTATATGAAGAACCCCAACGTGCTGCACCCCAGTGTGTGGCCCAAGGCGATCATCATTCTGCTCCTCGTCTGCATTGCCATCAATATCTACAAGATCATCAAAAAGAACAAGGGCAATCCCGAGTTCACGTTTGCTGCCTTTGGAAAGAACAGTCTGGCTTTCCTGAAGTCCAAGATGTTCCTGGGCATGGTGATCCTTATTGTGGCCTCTCTGATCCTGGAACCCCTGGGATTCGTGGTGACCGCTGCGCTGATCATGTTCAGCTATGGCATGCTGCTGGGTGAAAAGAAATGGTGGCGTCTGGCTATCATTGCTGTCGTGCTGGCCATTCTTCTCCATATTGCATTCAGCGGACTGCTGGGCGTCAACCTGCCCCGCGGAACGGTGGACTTCCTTCGTTCCTTCTCCCTGTTCCTTGAAAATCTGGTCTAAGGAGGAAATAAGTCATGAGTTTGGGCGAAATGTTTGTTTCCGGCCTTAGCGCAGTCTGGGGCGGAGGCACCATGTTCCTGATGGTCATTGTGGCCATCGTTCTGGGCACCATTTTCGGTGCTCTGCCCGGCGTTTCAGCCACCATGGCTGTGGCTCTGGGTCTGACCTTCACGTACACCATGGGCCCTGTGCCGGCCATCGTGTTCCTGACGGCCATCTACTGCTCTTCCATCACCGGCGGTTCCATTACCGCTATTCTGTTCAAGATCCCCGGCGTGCCTTCTTCTGCGCCGACGACCTTTGACGGTTATCCCATGGCACAGCGCGGTGAAGCAGGCAAGGCCCTTGGCGTGGCTCTTCTGGCCTCTGCCATCGGCGGTCTGTTCTCTGCTCTGGTCATGTTCCTGCTCTCCAGCCCCCTGTCCAAGGCGGCTCTGGCCTTCAGCAACGGCGACATGTTCGCCATCACGTTCCTGGGCCTGAGCATCCTGGTGGTGCTGGATACCGACCATATTCTGACCACCATCATCAGCGGCCTGCTGGGCCTGCTGCTGGCCTGCATTGGTCAGGATCCCATGGCCGGCGTTGCTCGTCTGACCTTCGGTCAGAACAACCTGCTCAGCGGCATGGAGATGATTCCGGTTCTGATCGGTCTCTTCGCCATCACTGAGGTGCTCAAGCAGACCAATCCCAAAAAGCGTCTGTCCGCTGAAGACGGTGTAGGCAATAAGGGCAAGGTCAACACCAAAATGCCCAGCTTCAAGGAACTCTGGAGCATCAAGTGGACGCTCCTGCGCTGCTCCGTTGTGGGCTGCGTTGTCGGCATTCTGCCCGGCGCTGGCGCGACCATCGCTTCCTTCATGTGCTACACCATGGAGAACAAGCTCTCCAAGTATCCTGAAAAGTTCGGCACCGGCATTATCGACGGTATTGCTGCTTCTGAAGCTGCCAACAATGCTGCGACCGGCGGCGCTATGGTTCCCCTGCTGTGCCTGGGTATCCCGGGCGGCAACGCCGCAGCTGTTATGGCTTCCGCGCTTGCACTCAAGGGTGTTCAGATGGGTCCGCGTCTGCTGACCGTGCAGCCTGAATTCCTGTCCGCAACCTTCATCACCATGATCGTCACCAATATCGTGATGGTTATCGTCGCTATCGGCATTGCCAAGGTCTTCGCACAGATCCTGGCTGTTCCGTATTACTACCTTGGACCGATTATCCTGCTCCTGGCTACCATCGGCTCTTTCTCCGAAGGCAACTTCGTGGGTGTGACCGTCATGGTCATTGCCGGTATCCTCGGCATTGTGGTCAAGTACATGCACCTCAACAGCGCGGCCATCGTGCTGGGTCTGGTGCTGGGCGGCATGTGCGAGAAGTACTTCTCCCAGGCCTTCCAGAAGGCTCATATCGTCACAACCCAGATGGGTTTTGGCGATTATGCTGCCAAGGTGTTCGGCGGTCTGTTCGGCACCCCCATCGGTGCAGTGGTTATGACTGCCTGCATCCTGCTGCTCCTGAGCCCTGTCTATATGCCTATGATTAAGAAGGCACGGGCAAAGAAATAAAAAAGCCTGAAAGCGTCCTGTGGAAGTCTGCATCCGGCGGACTTCCACAGGACGCCCATTCGCTCAACACAATAGTGGATATGATCAGACACAGAATGCATTTCGCTCTGCTGATCATTGCAGGATTCCAGGTCTCAGCTTTACCCCGGTATCATGAGTGAATGAAAGCGCGGTTTGACTGCCTTGAGCGCTTCCATTCCGGCCGCCCGGTTCAAGGCATAAAGATTACTGGCTCAATGGCTTCGTGATAGATCCTGAACTGAAGAGGATAACGATACGGCAGCCACATATGTGACTGCCTGTGCACAGGGGGAAGGGAAGTCAGTCTGCGAAGCTTTTTGTTCTAGGAGGAGGATAACGCATGATCATTGGGAAAAGTGCCATGGCGGGCACACTGGAATCCAGTGATGCTCAGGTCACTGTGGAACCATCTGAAAACGGACTCGAACTGGAAATCTCTTCGAGCGTTATGAATCAGTATGGGCGCCAGATTCGGGCGACTGTCATGCAGACACTCGAACGTCTGGATGTTCAGTCCGGCAAGGTCACAGTCGTCGACAAAGGCGCACTGGACTGCACGCTCAAGGCGCGGGTAGAATGCGCTGTGTATCGCAGCAATGACATCAAGGATGCGCTGCCGTGGGGAGGTGCGATTGTATGAATCCCAACCTGAAAAGACTTCGCAGAAGCATGATGTTTCTGAACTGCCAGAAACCTGCTCTGATCAAGGATCCATATATCTATTCCCCTGACTCCATCATGCTGGACCTTGAGGACGCTGTGGCTGAGAGAGAAAAGGACGCTGCGCGTTATTCTCTGTTCCATGCGCTGCGCGAGATTGACTATCGCGGCGTGGAACGTGTTGTCCGCATCAATGGTCTGGATACTGATCTGTGGCAGGAAGACATCCGCTGCGCAGTCGCAGGCGGATGCGATGCCATTCGTATTCCGAAGACTGAGACCGGAGCGGACGTCAAACGCGTTGAAGCAGCTGTGCAGGCTGCTGAGGAAGAATTCCATGTGGAAAAAGGCCGCACGCTGATTATGGCGGCGCTTGAATCCGCACGCGGCGTCATGAACGCCTATGAAATCTGCACTTCATCCCCGCTGCTGTTCGGTATTGCTCTGTCCGGCGGCGACTATACGAAGGACCTGCAGACTTCCATTTCCGGAACAGGCGTGGAACTGATGGGTGCACGTCAGCACATGATCATCGCTGCCCGTGCAGCCGGCGTACAGTGCTTTGACACGGTGTACACCAACCTCAATGATATGGAAGGTTTCCGCAAAGATGTGGAGACGATTCATACCATGGGCTTTGACGGAAAGTCCATCATCAATCCGCGGCAGATTCCGATTGTGCACGAAATTTACACGCCCAAGCCCAAGGATATCATTTTCGCTGAAAAGGTCGTCCGTGAAATCGACACCAAGAAAGCACAGGGCATCGGTGTGTTCACTGTAGATGGAAAAATGATTGATATCGCCTTCTATGACGGCGCAAAGCGCACCCTGGCACTGGCCAAGGCTTCTGGCGTATACAAGGGGGATTTGTAATATGAAAAATGCGGTAGGACGCGAAATACCTGATGAGATCCTTGCCCTTACAGGAAAAGAACCCTTTCAGGGCAACCATTATAAAGATGGTGTTCCTTTCCGGCGTGCAGCCCCGATTATCCGCCCGGTCATGAGCAATGATCATTCCAAGATGGTCAAGGACATTCATGAAGCTCTGGTCAAATGCCATGCACATAACGGCATGACGGTCTCTTTCCACCATCATTTCCGTGAAGGCGACCTGGTCGTCTGTATGGTCATGAAGGAAATCCATAAGATGGGACTGAAGAACATCACCCTGGCCGCCACATCCCTCGGCAAGGCTCATGATGATCTGGTTCCGATGATTGAAGACGGCACGATTACCCGCATTGAAGCTTCCGGTGTGCGCGGCAAGATCGGCGAAGCTATTTCTGCAGGCAAACTGAAAGGCCTGGCCATCATGCGCTCCCACGGCGGACGTGTCCGCTCCCTGGTGACTGGTGAAACCAAGGTGGATATTGCCTTCATTGGCGCACCAACCTCGGACGACTACGGCAACCTGCGCGGCATTGGCGGCAAAACCAACTGCGGCGTTCTGAGCTATTCCTATGTTGACGGCGATCAGGCTGAGTATGTCGTGGCCATCACCGACTGCCTCGTGCCGTTCCCGAACTTCCCCGCACATATCTCCATGACCCGCGTTGACTATGTCTGCGTGGTCGATTCCATCGGTATTCCCGAGAAGATCGCGACCGGTGCTGCAAAGCCCACCACCGACCAGCGCAAGCTGATGATGGCGGAATACTGCACGCAGGTGGTTGTCAATACGCCTTACTTCAAGGATGGCTTCTCCTATCAGACCGGTGTCGGCGGCGCATCCATTGCCTCGACCATTTCCCTCACGCGCATCATGAAGGAGAGGGGCATCAAGATGGGCTTCGGCGTCGGCGGTCTGACCAAGCCGATGTGCGACCTGCTGGATATGGGCATGGTTCGTCTGCTGCTGGACACCCAGGCCTTCGACCTGGACGCTGTGTCCAACGTGATCAACCCGGCGCATCACCGCATCACTGCCGGTGCCTACGCCAACCCGTTCAACAAGGGTGCTTTCGTCAACCGTCTGGACTACGTCATTCTGGCCTCCCTGGAAGTGGACGTCCACTTCAACTGCAACGTGGTGGTCGGTTCTGACGGCGTGATTACCGGCGCACAGGGCGGACATCCGGATACCGCACAGGGCGCCAAGTGCACCATCGTCATCTGCCCGCTGCTTCAGGGCCGCATTCCTGCGATCTGCACAGACGTGACCACCGTCACGACACCCGGTGAGAGCGTGGACGTGGTCGTCACCGATTACGGCGTTGCTGTCAACCCGAATCGTCAGGACCTGCTGGAAGCACTGCGCAAGGCAGACTGCGTGCCGCTCAAGACCATTGAGGAACTGCGCGACATCGCATACTCCATCGTCGGCAAACCGGATCCTCTGGAATTCGGTGACCGCGTGGTGGGCATTATTGAAGCCCGTGACGGCACCATCATGGACGTGGTCCGTCAGATCAAACCCAAAGAGTAAACTGAACAGGTTCTGAGGAGGCGTCCACCGTGAGCTACACCGTGACACAGATTGCTGAAACTGATCATCGCGGGCAGGCAGCGGTGGACGCCCTTCTTGTACAGGAAGGCATCAAGAGGGATGCGCACCTGGATTACACCTGCGGCGTGTATGACGATGACTATGAACTGTGCGCCACAGGCAGCTGTTTTGCCAACACGCTCCGGTGCATGGCGGTGAGCCATGAACATCAGGGCGAAGGATTAATGAATCTTGTGGTTTCCCATCTTTCGGAGGTTCAGGTCGAGAGAGGGAACACGCATCTGTTCCTGTACACCAAGACGTCGAGTGCAAAGTTCTTTTCAGACCTGGGGTTCTATGAGATTGCCCGTGTCCCGGACAAACTTGTCTTTATGGAAAACAGGCGCACCGGCTTTTCGGACTACCTGCGTGCACTCAGGCGCAGCGACACGCCGAGGGAACGCACGGCTGCCGTGGTGATGAATGCGAACCCGTTCACGCTGGGACACCGGTATCTGCTCGAACAGGCGGCCCTTCGCGCGGATGCAGTGCATGTGTTTGTCCTCAGTGAAAACTTTGGACCGATCCCGGCAGCTGACCGCAAAAGACTGGTGGAAAAGGGAACGGAAGGCATGGACGGCCTGATTCTTCATGACAGTGGTCCTTACATCATTTCCCAGGCCACCTTTCCTGGGTATTTTCTCAAAGACAGTGATGATGTTTCCACAGTGCATGCAAGGCTGGATTTGACTGTGTTTGCCAGAATTGCCGAAGCCATGGGGATCGGCATGCGGTTTGTCGGGGAGGAGCCTTTCAGCCATGTCACCGGACTGTATAATCAGGTGATGCTCGAAGAACTGCCCAGGCAGGGCATTGGATGCAGTGTGATTCCGCGCAGGTCTGTGGACGGTCAACCAATCAGCGCGAGCCTGGTGCGTCAGGCTGTTCATGACGGCCAGATCGAGCAGATCAGGAACTGGGTTCCTGAATCCACGTGGGCGTATCTGACCGGACCGGAGGGAGCGAAGGCTGTAGCGGCCATCCGACGCGCGGATCAGGTCATTCATCACTGACAAAGGAGCATCGATTATGCCAGAAGTCTCCCTGGAGGATGTCCTCCGAGCCCGGGAAGAGCGGGTGATGCATCAGCAGGATATGCTGAAGCGGCATCACAGGCCGCTTGTCTGCTTTACCATGAATATCGCAGGCCCGGTGAAAGTCAATGAGGAAACGGCATATGCGTTCCGCGTGGGCTCCGTCCGTCTCCTGGAAGGCCTGAAAACCATGGGGTTTGACGTGCTGGAAAAACAGGATATTTCCACGGCAGCAGGATATGGTATAATCCTCTCCGTGAATGCACCGTCCGGGGCAGTCAAAAAGCTGTGTGTGTCGCTGGAGGAACTGGATCCGCTGGGAAGACTGTTTGACATGGATGTCATTTCAGAGAACGGAGAGAAACTGGACCGTGACCATGAACGCTGCTGTCTGGTGTGCGGTCAGGCGGGCCGCGGATGCGCGAGCCGCAGAATCCATTCCGTGGAACAGATCCAGCAGGTGACATGGAACCTCATCCGTGACCACCGCACACAGGCGCAGAGCGAGCAGATCGCACGTCTGGCAGTGCAGAGTCTGTTGGATGAAGTGTGTGTTACACCCAAGCCGGGGCTTGTGGACCGCATGGATCAGGGCAGCCACCGTGACATGGATATTTTTACATTCAATGCCAGTGCGGCAGCACTGGAACCATATTTTCGGAAATGCTATCTGTCCGGTGTACGGGATCGGTTAGAAAGTGCCGGGACTGCATTTACACATCTGCAGACACTGGGCATTGAAGCCGAGCGTGTGATGCGCACTGTGACGCAGAATGTCAACACACATAAAGGTGCCATCTATACGCTTGGACTGATGTGCGGAGCCGCCGGCATGACGGAAAAAGCAGATCTGCAGGCATGGATGGACACTGTGGGTATGCTTGCAGGCGTGAATCGGGCTCACGGGGTGCGCGCCGAGGCAGCAGACGGTCTGCCGTCTGTGCGGAAGATCGGCATCCCGGTTCTGCAGAAGGCCAGGGAACAGGGACTTTCGCTGAACGATCAATGCCTGTGCGTACTTCTGCATCTTCTCGCAGAAGTACGGGATACCAACATGATTGCCAGGGGCGGGGAGAAGGCAGCGCTGTCTTCCCGCGAACAGGCAGGACAGTGGCTTAAGGCGCTGGAAAGCGGAGTGTCAGAAATGTCGCTCACGGAGATCATGAACATGTTAAACCGGCAGTATATCCGGGACAATCTGTCCCCGGGAGGGTGTGCTGATCTGCTGGCTGCAACGCTCCTGGCAGATCGATGGCTTCACGAACAGGCCTGACAGGGCTGTGAATAAAGGGAGGAAATCTGTATGCTGAAACTGTATGATTCCGGTGTTTATCTTCTCAACGGAAGAGATCTGGTGACCGACGCGAATGAAGCTGCCCTTAAGGCAGGCCATCCCGTCAGCCAGGCAGAAGCTGCCCAGGGTACCATTGCCTATGGCGTTCTGAAGGCACATAACAAGAGCGGTGATATGGATCACCTGCAGATGCGTTTTGACAGCCTGACCAGCCATGACATTACCTATGTGGGCATTATCCAGACGGCCCGTGCTTCTGGCATGAAAGAGTTCCCGATGCCCTATGTTCTGACCAACTGCCACAACAGCCTTTGCGCTGTGGGCGGCACGATCAACGAGGACGACCATATGTTCGCCCTCAGCGCGGCCCACAAGTACGGCGGCGTGTATGTGCCGACCAATATGGCGGTCATTCACAGCTTCAACCGTGAAATGATGGCAGGCTGCGGCAGAATGATTCTGGGCAGCGACAGCCATACCCGTTACGGCGCTCTGGGCACACTCTCAGTGGGTGAAGGCGGAGGCGAACTGGCCAAGCAGCTGGTTGGACGCACCTATGATGTGGCCCGTCCCGGCGTCATCCTGATCTATCTCGACGGCGAACCCCGTCCCGGCATTGGACCGCAGGACGTGGCACTGCAGATCTGCGGCGCTGTCTATGCCAACGGCTATGTGAAGAACAAGGTCATGGAATTCGTCGGCCCCGGCGTGAGCAAGTTGCCCATTGAATACCGCAACGGCATCGACGTTATGACCACTGAGACCACCTGCTGGTCCTCCATCTGGGAGACCGATGCGGCAACGGAAGAATACTTCGCAATCCATGGTCGTCCGGAAGCATACAAGAAGATGCAGCCTGCCGATGTGGCCTACTATGACGGCTGCGTGTACATTGATCTTTCCACGATCGAGTCCACCATTGCGCTGCCCATGCATCCGAGCAACACCATCACCATCCGCGAACTGCTGGAGAATCCGAAGGATATTCTCTTTGAGTGCCAGGAAAAGGCAAACAAGCAGATCGTCGGTGCCAAGATTGACCTGGTCAGCAAGGTGCACGACGGCGGCATCTGGGTCGAACAGGGCCTGGTTGCCGGCTGCTCCGGCGGCACCTTCGACAATGTCTGCGCCGTGGCAGATATCCTGCGCGGCCACAGCACGGGCAACGGTGCGTTCACCATGAGCGTGTACCCCGGCAGCATGCCTGCCTACCTGCAACTGCTCAAGAACGGCGCGCTGCATGACATCGCGGAAGCCGGTGCGATCATTCGTGAATGCTTCTGCGGTCCGTGCTTCGGTGCCGGTGACACGCCTGCAAACAATGAATTCTCCATCCGTCATACCACCCGCAACTTCCCGAACCGTGAAGGCAGCAAGCCCGGCGACGGCCAGATGAGCGCTGTGGCTCTGATGGATGCACGTTCCATTGCAGCCACTGCCATCAACCATGGCAAACTGACCCCTGCCACCGACCTGGATGTGAAGTACAACAAGTATCCCTATGTCTTCGACAAGGGTGTGTACGACAAGCGCGTCTACTTCGGTTTCGGGAAGGCTGACCCGAACTATGAACTGAAGTTTGGTCCGAACATCAAGGACTGGCCTGAACAGCCGGCTCTGACCGACGACCTGCTCGTGAAGGTCTGCAGCTACATTACTGACCCTGTGACGACTACAGATGAACTCATTCCGTCCGGTGAAACCTCTTCCTACCGCTCCAATCCTGAGCGCCTGAGCGAGTTTGCACTCTCCCGCAAGGATCCGGAGTATGTCGGCCGCAGCAAGGCTGTCCGCGCCATTGAACGCGACCGCAGAGCAGGCAAGGGACTCACGGATGAAGTGAAAAAGGTCTATGAAGTGCTCGCAAAGACCGTGAAAGTGGATCCTGAAAACACGGATATCGGCAGCACCATCTTTGCCATCAAGCCCGGTGACGGCTCTGCCCGTGAACAGGCAGCCAGCTGCCAGCGCGTGCTCGGCGCTTCCGCCAACCTGGCCAGGGAATATGCGACCAAGCGCTATCGCTCCAACTGCATCAACTGGGGTATGGCACCGCTGCTGGTGAAGGATGAATCCGCCTTTGCTCTGGGCGACTGGGTCTTTATCCCCGGACTGCGCAAGGCTGTGCTCGAGGGTACGCCGGAATTCACGGCTTACGCAGTGAACCCGGAAGGCAAGGTCACTCCGTTCCAGGTATCCCTCGGTGAACTGACGCCCGATGAACGCCAGATCATCGCTGACGGCTGCCTGATCAACTACTATCACAATCATCCGGTTGACTGAGGTATAAATGATGGATGTTCTCAGTGTAAACCAGGCGTTTGGGATGGCTCCGCCCCGCAGGCCCGCAGTGCTGTGCATTGCGGGCCCGGACGGAAGCACGGATATGATCATGACCCAGTGGTTCAACTGGCTCAATCTCAAACATAATCCTATGATTTCCTTTGCCATGGAAACCACGCTCAGCCTGGGACAGAATGTGAAAAACTCAGACACTGTGTACCTTGCGTTTCCGCCTGTGAAGGAAGCCCTCCTGTACAAGGCCGGGATTCGCACGGCTTATCAGGGAAAAACGAAGACGCTGCCTGACGGGATTGTGCCGACAGTGCTTCCGGAGGTCCCTGTACTTGTGCCGCAGGGGAGCGAAGTCATTCTTCGCTGCACGGTGGAAGGATCGTACAAATATCCATTTAAAAAGGTCAGGATTTATAACTGTAATCTTGAGGAAGCCCGGGGAAAATCAGAACTGGAATAATCCGTGACCACAGGAGGCTTATGGACCAGAAACAAAGAAGCCGGCTGCCGGATGTATTTATCAACTTCCTGAAGTTTGGATGTTTTACCTTTGGCGGCGGCTGGAGTATCGTGGCGCAGATTCAGAAAGAATATGTTGAGAAAAAGCGCTGGATTACCGATGAAGAACTGCTGGATTTCACCTCTGTCGGGCGTTCCATACCGGGTTTGATGATCGGCAATGCCAGTGTGCTCTTCGGCCACCATGTGGCCGGCATTCCCGGTGCGCTGCTTGCGCTTCTGGGAATTGTGCTTCCGCCTTTCGCCATCATGATTGCTGTCACCTTTATCTATGGCCTGGTCAAGGATAATGCCTATGTCTCTTATGCCATGATGGGTGTGCGCGCTGCGGTGGTGCCGATCATCATCAGCGCCATGGTCAAGCTGTTTAAAGCGGGTATGAAAGACGTATTCTGTTACCTGATTGCCATCGGCGGGCTTGCGCTGTGCCTGTTTACAGGGATCAGCAATGTGCTCATCGTAGTGATCGGCGCTGTAGCAGGCCTGATATATATGGAGGTAAAGGAACGCCATGCTGTATCTTGAATTGTTTCTTTCCTTCGTTATGATCGGTTTTACGAGCTTTGGCGGCATGTCCATGATTCCTCTGATCAACGATGAGATGCTATCTCACGGATGGATGACGGCACAGGAAGTGGCGGACATTGTGGCCATCGCGGAAATGACGCCGGGACCGTTGGGACTGAACTGTGCAACGTTTGCCGGCATGCGGACCGGCGGCGTTATGGGTGCCGCGGCCGCCAGTGTCGGCGTACTTCTTCCGTCCCTGACCCTCTGTCTGATTGCCGCCATCTTCATGGAGCGCTTCAAGGAAAGCAAACTGATGGGCCATGCGCTCTACGGCATCCGCCCGGTGTGCATCGGCATGATTGCCGCGGTGGTCATTCAGCAGAGCATGGCGAATTATGCAGGAACATGGCTGCTGGGAATGTCCTGGCACGCGCTCATCATCGGCGCGGTGGCGCTGGTCCTGCTGATCGTCCTCAAGTGGTCCGTTCCCAAAACTATTACCGTGTCCGCTGCACTCGGGCTGCTCTTCGGTGTCCTGTTTGGATGAAAGAAGAAATGCAGAGTGCACCGGATGAAAAACTGAACAGAAGCAGAAAAGAGAAGCAGCTTTGAACGGCTGCTTCTCTTATGCTCTGACCTGATGTCAGTACTGGACCGCAGAAATCCAAACGATCTGCGATATAGACTGGGTATCTTCCATGAGTTGGACTATACTGTACCTGGTGCTGTTTCATGGCAGGAACATGATACCAAAAACAGCTTCGTTCTATTGCTTTCAACAGAACGAGGCTGTTTTTTTGATTTGGGGGACAGAACTTTTTTCATATTGCCCTTCTGCTGATGGAAGCACATTTCCCGGCCGCACAGGGCCAGACAGAAGGGAAGGGCATACAGAGTACCTGAAACAGGCACAGCGGGCTGTGCGCACAGGAAAAGGGCTGTGAGGCTCGGACTGTTTCCAGTCCTCGCTTCACAGCCCCGTTCATTCACAGATCAGAAACTGATGGGATGTGAATTACTTCGCGGAATCATAGTATGCAGCGCGGGCTTCGAGGATCTCGTTGAGGCCGGCGTTGACCAGGTTGGCGCGGAGCTCAGCTTCGAGAGAGTCGAACTGATCGGTTGGGCAGGAGATCAGACGATAGACATAGGTGATCATATCGGCCTTCACGATGTCGCCCTTCTGAGCTTCGGCTTCGGGAGCCATGGGCATGGTGGGATAACGGAAGAAACCAACCTGCAGGGTATCATAGAGGTTTGCGAACCAGTCATGGGTTTCGAAAATGTTCTTGCCCTGATAACCGGCGATGACACCTTCACGGGTTTCGGTGAACAGGAAGTGCTTGTTCAGAATGTTGAAGTCGTCCAGAGTGGTCTTGTAGCCCATAGCGGAGAGCTCGTCACCGGTGAAGGGAACCGGCACGCCGGTGGTTTCATCGACAGTGTGCTCAGGAGCATAGGCAACGTTCTCAGCGTTCTTGGGATCAGCCAGCCAGTTGAGGTAAACCATGGCGGCATCAGCCTTGTCGGCGCTGGTCCACGGCACCATGATGTACATGCCGTAGGCATACTCGAAAGGATTGCGGATTTCGCCGTCAGCCTTGGTGAAGCAGGAGACAGGAACGAACGTGGTGCGGACCTGTACGCCGTTCTCGCAGTTGAGAGCTTCCATGTAGTCGAAGATACGGGTGTTGTCATCGAGCACGAAGCCGACCTTGCCGGAGGAGACAGCAGCCTTGAAGAGGTCTTCGGTGGTGTCGGTGGCGAAGTCCTGACCGATGATGCCGTCATTGTACAGCTTGTTCAGGGTCTTGATGCCTTCGAGAGCACCGTCATGCATGACGATGTAGCCTTCGGAATAGGTGTACTGATCTTTTTCATCAGCGAAATCAACATAGGAGCCGACAAAGTTCAGATAGGTCTTTTCAGTGTCGGTACGGCCGTTCATTGCCCACGGGATGCAGTCAGGCTTGGCTTCCTTGAACTTGTACAGGACGTCAATCAGTTCTTCCTTGGTGGTGGGCATCTTCAGTCCGAGCTCGTCGAGCCAGTCCTTGCGGATGTAAGCGGTGTGACGGGGATTGGCAGCGCCGCGCTTGGAAAGCAGAGCATACTGCTTGCCATCGATGTTGCCCATGTTCATGACATCGCCGACATACTTCTCGATGTTGTTATCGGGACCGAGCTTCGCGATAGAGGGAGCGAGGTCAACCAGACCGCCCTGGGTAGCGAAGTTCAGGAAGGTGGACTGTCCATAGGTGAAGATAATGTCCGGAGCAGAGCTGCCGCCCATCCAGGTCACGAGCTTGTCGTCGGATCCGGAACGGGGGGTGGACACGAATTCAACCTGAATGCCCAGATCAGCGATCTGTTCATTGATGTAGGTTGTCATCTTGCTGTTTTCAACGGTGCCGCCCGCAGGAGCGTCGCCGCGGTCCCACAGCATGACCTTCAGTGTGGTGGTTTCTGCCATAGCGGGGATGCTGAACATGGTCATGGCAAGCGCCGCGATAAGCAGTACGGACAGGAACTTTTTCATAGAAGTTGCCTCCTTATGTATTTATGAATCAGCCCCAAGGGGCATAATTCCGACAGATCAGCCCTTCACAGCGCCGAGCATGATGCCCTGGGTGAAGAAACGCTGGACGAAGGGGTAGACAATGAGCATAGGCAGCATGGAGAGCGTAATGCTGGCTGCCTTGACGTTTTCAGGCGTCATCTGGGTGGTGGAACCTTCCTCGGCAGAGATGGCAATGGATTCAATCATCTGCTTGAGGGTCATCTGCACGGTGTACAGTCTGGAAGCATTGATGTAGTAGATCTGGTCCTCAATGCCGTTCCAGCGGCTGACCGCATAGAACAGAGCGAGGGTGGCAATGGTGGGAACCGTCAGGGGAACTGCGATCTGCCACATGATGCGGAATTCGCTGCAGCCTTCGATGCGGGCCGCTTCATAGAGCGACTCATCAATGGCGCGGAAGGCTGTGCGCATGATGATCATGTTGTATACGCTCATGGCACCGGGAATGAGCAGAGCCCACACCGTATTGATCAGGCCGAAGTCACGGACATTGAGGAAGGTGGGGATAGTGCCGGGGTTGAGGTACATGGTCAGCACGCAGAACGTCATGATGGCGCTGCCCAGGCGCAGGTTGCGGCGCGCAAGAGGGAAGGCCATCAGGATCGTCATGACCATATTGATGGCGGCAGCTGCAATCATGAGCATGACGGAATATCCCATGGTGCCCACGAAGTTGCCGGTTTTCAGTGCCTTGGTGTAGGCGTCGGTGTTCAGCCCGACCGGCCAGATAAAGACCTGTCCCTTCAGGATGGCATCCTTGGAGGAAAGAGAAATTGAAATGACGCGGAGAATCGGGATGATGGCAATGATTGAGACAATGATGAAGAAAATGGACCACAGAACCTGATACCGTTTTTCGGCGGCATTGTAAACGCCGCTGCCGGAGGTGTTGTCCATGGCTTTTTTCGCTGCAACGTTACTCATCAGATAATTCCCTCCTGTCCCATTTTCTTGGATGCATTGTTGGCAATCAGGATCAGCACGATACCGACGATGGACTGGAAGAGACCAACAGCTGCAGCATAGTCGAAGCGGCCGCCCTTGAGACCTTTGTCATACACGAAGGTAGAGATAACCTGGGCCGCATCGGTGACCAGAGCGTTGCGCATCATGAACGGACGGTCGAAGGAAATGGAGACGACCTTGCCGACCTGCATGATCAGCAGGGTGGAAATGGTCGGCATAATCTGCGGTACCGTCACATGCCAGATCCGCTGCATTCTCGTGGCGCCGTCAATGTAGGCAGCTTCGGAGAGGGAGGGATCGTTGGACATGAGGGCAGCGAGATAGATGATCAGGGAATAGCCGGCACTCTGCCAGATACCCATGATCCAGTACACAAAACGCCACCAGACGGTGTTGGAAAGGAACGGAACCGCGGAGCCGCCGAAGGCGGTCACGATGTTGTTGACCAGACCGCTTGCCGCGAAAATCTGGGAAGTGATGCCGGAGATGATAACCCAGGAGAGGAAGTTCGGCAGGTACAGGGAGAGCTGCGTGGTCTTTCTCACCTTGTTCGAACGAAGCTCATTGAGGAAGATGGCGAGAATAATCGGGAAGGGGAAACCGAAGACCAGGTCGCCCAGGTTCAGAACCAGGGTATTGCCCAGTGACTTCCAGAACAGGGAATCACGGAAGGCTTCCTGGAACCACTGAAAACCAACCCATTCCATTTCCCACATGGATCTTCCGCCGAAGGGGGTATACTTCTTGAAGGCCATGACGATACCCAGCATCGGCTTATACTTGAAGCAGATGATATAAATAATCGGGATGAGCATCATAAGATACAGCTGCCATGTGCCCGCAATGTAGGGCTTAAACCAGCCTTTGCGGTCGGGCCGGATCTCAGATGGTTTTTTTGTGGTCATACGCGCCATCGCTCCTTTTGTCCAAAATAGGGTATTACTCTACACAGACATGCGTCTGCAGGGTACAACAGGAAAGAATGGGTCAGGCAAGGGTTGAGGGGAAAAGCGGTCGGGTCCCGATCGTGATCTCCCGTGTACAGGGGGATGTGCAGGTCAGATAGACTGTGAACCGATCCTCAGCCTTTGGGAAGGCACCGCCCATGCGTCCGAGCACATGGTGAGAGGCAAAGCAGGGGGACACGGTGAGGCAGTGTCCGGAAGGGGATGAGACCTCAATGTCTCCGCCGGAGACTGTTATTTCACCGCCTGGCCGGGCTTCCATCAGGAACTGTTCCCCGCGCAGCGTGCCGGGAGTGAAACCGAGTTCGAGACGGAGCGGGACCCGGTCCAGACCTTCAGCGGAGAGAGACAGCCTGACCGCATCCTCTTCGACATGAATCTGTACGGTCAGATCAAGGGAAGCGCGGATCTGCCTGCGGCGGGTGGAAGCGTTGTCCATCTGCCACCAGTCTGAGGTGGCCGGCCCGTCGCCGTCGAAGGGAAGGTAATACCAGCTGTCCATGTGGCATGCCAGGCGGCAGCCATCGTCTGTGGGCTCTATGGATTCTGCTATGAAATTTCTCTTGTCACAGACATTGCCGTAGAGGGAGACACAGAGATTCAGGGTATCGTTCTGCACATACAGAAAGTTGGGCTTGTTGGCCAGGACCGTCACGGAAAAGCGGTCCCGTTTCCAACGGCCGATACCGGAGCCGGGGAAGATCCGGCTATATCGGGCAAGCGGGGCAGGATCCGGCTGGAGCTGCTCACCATAGGTTTCCAGGTCCGGGAAGCGCATGAGCCAGACGAGACCGCCGGGAATGCTTCCATGCGCAGCACTCATCTCCCACATGGATTCACTGTAGGCAGCAAATCCCGGGTCATGCATTAGATATCCCACCAGAAGATAAAGAATGTAATAGTCGGCCGGCCAGACTTTCTGGCCGTAATCCTGGCGGGTGGAATTGAAGGTGAAGACCGAACCATCCGGATCAAAATAGGAAAGCATCATTTCCAGATTGCTTCTGGCCGCTTCCAGATACAGACGGTCACCGGTTGCGAGGTAGAGGCGGATCATCTGATCGTCATTGACCCCGTTGTATGTACCGGTGGAGCGTTCTGCAAACTCACCGTCCCTGGAAATATCCAGACCTTCCCGGAGGTAGATATCCGCCCGGTCGGAAAAGTCCTGTCTTCCGGTCAGCAGCGCGGCTGTTTTCAGCGCGGCGGAAATGGCCCAGCGATGGTTGGGCGTATGAAATCCGCCTGCACAGATGCCCTCACAGGCGGTTTCAATGAGGTGGATGAGCTTTTCAAGCAGTCCGTCCCGACCGGGGACATCGGCAGTCTTCAGCAGAACAGCCGCGTCCATCATGGCATTGATGGTAAATGCCGTATCGGGAGCGGAGTCGAAATTGCAGGAGGAAAGGTCAAAGAGTCCGGAGGGCCGTTTGTTTTTCTCCATGTAGTTAAGCGCATCCGTGATGGCACTGAGCAGTGCGGGAGAGGCATGATAACGGCTTTGCGGATGGACATAAGCTGTGAGCATCCGGGCTGCGGAAAAACCGGTATAACGCGTATCCGTATACAGATCCGGACGCATTGGCGCACCGCTCTGCGGGTCTGTATGGCGCATCAGCCACTCGATTTCATGCTCCAGCTCCCTCAGCATGAGGGCATGCTTTGTCATAAAAATCCTTCTCTGGTGGTGGGGATTGCTGTTTTGGTCGAATTTGTACCACCGACTCTAAAATCCTAGCAAAATGCACTAAATTTGTCAATACTATTTGTTAAATGCAGATACTGTATATAAAACACTTTACCATCATTTTAATGAGACTTACTCAAAAATATATGATTATCATAATAAAGAAAAACACAGCGCAGAAATAAGCCGAAAGAGCCGATTTCGCGCTGTATCTAAGGAAAGACGCACACTTGATGTACTGGAGCGCAGGTCGACCACCATCAGGAGCATGCGGCATACAGAGTCAAATTGTATGCATTAATATGATATATAGATATTGCATACAATTATTTATATTCAATATATGAAATATAAAAGAAAATATCAAAGATTCAATATATTATAATTGTATAATATCAGAATAACACAAACAGACTATAAAAGAAATGGATTATGGCATGTAAATGATTGAAAACAAAAGAAGAACTCTGGAAATCAGGCACAAAAAAGCAGGGAATCTGTGAAATGATTCCCTGCACATATGGAAGCAAATGGTTCAGTTCTGTTCGATCATCAGGACATAGGGGGAATAACCGGCTTCATGGAGCACATCCATGGCTTCATCCGGCGTCATGTTTCTGTCCAGTGACAGGCTGTACTGGAACTCGCAGAACCCGGACAGATCCATCTTGAAATTGGTTTCCCAGGTGTTGTTCATGATCCAGGAATAAACCGGGCGGAGATTATCCTCTGGTTTGTTTTCGCACAGA
Source organism: Christensenella sp. UBA2853 (assembly GCA_002350845.1). GTDB lineage: Bacteria > Bacillota > Clostridia > Christensenellales > Aristaeellaceae > UBA2943. The sequence goes on along the minus strand of DEFL01000005.1, from coordinate 79,922 downwards.
CGGATTGGGTGATGCGCCATTTCTCCGGCATAGACAAGCGGTGCGTCGAAGGTGGAAATCAGCGCCGTGCCGCCCTCATGCAGGAAGGCGATGCCGTCATCGGTCATGGTATATTCCATGCCGCTTCCGGGCAGCTGATCAACACCGGGCATAAAGGCTTCCTGACCGCCCTTTCGGACAACATACCTGCGGCCCGGATAATTGAGCGAAAGCGGCAGGAAAACACTTTCGATATCCGAGGAGAGTGTTTTTCCGAGCTGGAGTGTGAAATCAATGCGGGGGAGATCCTCATACAGTTTGATATACACATCGGCCTGCACGGTGCCGGGCAGGGCATAGTGCAGACAGAGCAGCGTGAAGATGGGACCGCGCTCTTTACAGCGCACCTCCAGAAGATCCCCTGTGTACAGACTGGCATGGACACCACGGATATTTCTGCCGATCAGCCGGCGCTGCTCATTTTGCGGGCAGGGTGACGGATCGCTCCCGGTATGCACCGGCGTCACTTCATAGAGCGGTGTAAAGAACGGTGCGCATCCGCTGCCGAGCAGTTCCGTTCCGGTGGTTTTGTCCACAAAGGAGACAACACCTTCGTGGAGGCGGTAATCAAGAGAGAAGAAGGTGTTCTCATAGTGCTCGGGCAGGCGGTAGGTGACCGGATCATAGTCGTTGACAATATCGCGTATGCGCTCAGCGCCTACATAGCATTTCCGGCTGTTCAGGGTTTCATTGAGCGGCGGGAGTTCTCTGTAGGTATAGGCTTTTTCCTCACCGGCGAGGAAGGTGTCGGTGAAGGTGATTTTCCGGCCGCGGGGATGGGGCGAAACCTGACAGGGAAGAACACGGCCCGCTTCATCCCGGATCTCAGCTCTGGCAAGGCGCGGAGACTCAATGTAGAAATCCACGACCTTCAGCCCCGCTGTACGGGACGGATTGCAGACGCGGACAGTTCCGTTGGTTGCATAATACCGGAGCAGGTCGCCTTTCTCCCTGGTGATGTGCGTGAGCATGCGTGAGGCGGCCTCATGAGCGCTGGAAGCATAGGCTGTCTTGCGCATATCCAGATTGAGCACCATCGTGTCGCAGGGATTGCTGATCGTGGAGGAATGTCCCCAGGTGTGCTCGGCGTAGAGCATGAGATGGTCCTCAGCCGTCCGGACCAGCTGCGGGTAATGTTCTCTCAGATTTGGATCGAGCCGCTCGCACAGGTGGAATCTGCGCTGGGCATCACGGTAATGTTTGACCGCGTAGGGCGTTGATCCGACGCCGTTGGCCCACCAGTCATTGAGATCCCCCCGCAGCACAGGCACATCCTGAAGCTTTGGTGCGATCGCGGCATACAGTTCCTGAAGGGAGACCATGCACAGCGTTGTGCCGTCTTTTCCGTACTGTGCGTTATAGGCCTGGATGGTCTGCAGGATTTCGGGTTCGGGCGGTGCGTTGTCGCTGAATACACCTGACACGGAGATGACGATAAAGTCATAGGGGTAGCCCTCTTTTTCGCACAGTGTCAGGTATCCGTCCAGGTTCTGGTGCAGGGCATCGACGGCCTCTGGAGGCTGCGAGGCTGCACCCAGGTGGTTCTGGGTCATGAAGTTCGGGGTGTGGTTGGGCTTGATGCCCAGCACATTTCCGAGATGATAGTGTTCACCGTTCCAGACCAGCATGGATTTTCCCTGCGCGTTTTCCCAGCGGAACGCTGTCTGATTCTGATACAGGGGATACATGCCGTGGTGACAGTGGATATTCATATGGAGGAATTCAATGCCTTCCTCAAGCATGGCATCCCGGTAGCCCATGGAGATGCCGTTGATGTCAGCCATCATGGCCGTCTTCATGGGAACGCACTGCTGCCATTCGTGCAGGCGGCTGCGATAGATGTCACAGTCAATCAGATCATTGAAATTCAGATAATTGGCGGAAATACCAATCTTTCCATCGGCAACGAGCCGGGCAAACGCCTGTTTCTCCTCATCGGAAGCCGCCTTGAAAAACTCCTCGACACAGAACAGGGTCTCACAGTTCCAGCGAAAATCAGCATTGGCCGGATCACGCATCATGCGGACAGCCGTGCGGATATAGTCGACCTGTGTGTCGATTACGCGCTCCTGCAGGTCGGTATAGCCGATATCTGTGTGTGAGTGATGAACGACATAGACGGTCTGGATAGAATGGGACATAGTGCACCTCCGTAGACAGATTGTATGTGCAGCGGGCCATCAGACCACCGTAAAGCGGCAGTTCATAATGGGATCTTCTGCGTGATAGGCCAGGATGACTTCAAAGTCACCTGGCTCCACATGCCACTGGAAATGGGGATCCAGCGTGCGCATGGACCTGGGGCCGATGGACAGCGTGACGGTTTTGCTCTCGCCGGGCAGGAGATGGACCTTTGTAAAGGCGCACAGCTCCATCAGCGGCTTGACCGTGGAACTGACAAGGTCCCGGATATAGAGCTGGGGAACAGCCGCCCCTTCACGGTCTCCGGTATTGGTGACGACAAACGATGCCGAGATGGATTCGCCGGGGGCAATGGTTTTTGCGGAGAGAGAAAGCCCGCTGTATTCAAACGTCGTATAGCTCAGACCGTATCCGAAGGGATAGAGCGGAAGCCAGTTCATTTCCACATAGCGCCTTCCGCCGCCGGGACGACGGGTGTAGTGGCATGGGATCTGACCGACATGGCGCGGGAAGGAGATGGGAAGGTGTCCGGACGGCACATGATCCCCGAACAGCGTCTGCGCAACAGCCAGACCGCCCATTTCGCCCGGGAACCAGGCTTCGAGAATCGCGGGAATATGGTCATCTTCCCAGGTGATGGAAACCGGCCGTCCGGTCTGCAGGACGAGAATGACCGGGGTGCCGGTGGCGGCGACAGCCTGGACAAACGCCCCCTGATGGCCGGGCAGTTCCAGGTGAACACGGTCCAGGTTTTCTCCGCAGGTGTCCGGATTGTCGCCGGCACAGATGATGGCGACATCGGCCCTGGAGGCCAGCCCAACGGCACGGGTGAAATCTTCCCGGTGCGTGCAGTACCCGAAGACCACGCGTGCGCCGCGCTGGTCGTTGGTGAACTCGATGCGCAGACGATGGGATTCGCCCTGGACAAAACGGAAGGGCACTGTGCGATTGGCATCCGCCCGGGGGCCCCAGCCGTCGATGAGGAGTTCATCATCCACATACAGGCGCATGCTGTCCTGTGTGTTGAACCCGATGAAGCCGTCAAATGTTTCGGAGGGGACAAGGGTGCCGGTCCAGCACACACTGAAGCGGTAGGCATCCAGCGCATGATGCGGCTTGGAAAGAATCCAGTTGAAATTGATGGTGCTGTCCGTGCGCGTGATGACCGGTGTGCCTTCTGGCTCCCGTCCGTTGTAGTAGCGCCCGGTGAGGCCCGGGTTTCCTTCTTCGTCCCGGAGCATATCCCGCGGGAACGGGATAGCCGCATCGCCCAGGAACTCACAGCCCTGATCATAGAGGACTTCGGTTTCCGGGGAGACCGTTTGGCGAATGCCCTCGAGAATGGAAATGCCATCCTTGCCACCGGTGGTATAGTCGCCGAGCATGGCATGGGCAGCACCGGGGCCCAGGACTGCGATGGTCTTCAGGTCTTTGCGAAGCGGCAGGGTCTGATGATCATTCTTGAGGAGCGTCATACTCTCCAGGGCAATCGTGCGGGCGAGCTCCAGATGTTCCGCTGTATGGACAAAGCGTTCCTGACGGCTTTCATCCACGTACGGGTTTTCAAACAGCCCCAGCAGGAACTTGACTTTCAGCACGCGTCCGCAGGCCTGACGGATCACGCTTTTGTCCAGGCGTCCGCTTTCCACAAGGTGCCTGAGACCATTCTGCCACTCATCATGCTTAAAGTCGTACAGCTGCAGGTCCACACCGGCTTCAAGGCCCAGCGCCATGGCCTCTTCCTTGGTTTCAGCAAGGAAATGCCAGTCATAGAGGCGGGAAACGGCCGTGAGATCGGAGCGCACAAATCCGCGCATGCCCCACTGTCCGCGCAGGACATCCGTCAGCAGCTCATGGTCGGCGGATACCGGCGTGCCGTCCACGGAGCTGTAGGAGCACATCGCGTCGACTGCGCCTGCGTCGGCAAAGGCCGCTTCAAACACCGGCATGGCGTCGGTAAACATCTCATGTCTTCCCATAGCGCACGGAGCACAGTTCAACCCGCCCACCGGAGCGCCGTAGGCGGTGTAATGCTTGGGCTCAGCCGCAATGGCATCCGGATCCGAAAGGTGTTCGCCCTGCATGCCTTTGACCACTTCACGGGCAAAGGAAGCGCAGAGATAGGTATCTTCGCCATAGGATTCCTCGGTGCGTCCATACCGCGGATCCCGGATGAGATCCATCACCGGGCTGTAGGTCTCATGAATGCCCATGGCGCGGGACTCCGTGCCGATCACCCGGCCCATTTTTCTTCCCAGATCAGGTTCAAAGCTTGCTGCCAGACCGATCTGCTGGGGGAATGCGGTGGCATCGAGATGGCACAGCCCGTGGAGGGCTTCCTCGCTGAACAGAAAAGGAATGCCCAGACGCGTTTTTTCAATGGCGTAGCGCTGCAGCTGATTGATCTGGGCCGGCGTCATGCCGCGGGCCTGAATGCTGCCGACACTGTTGCCATGGAGCAGGCTGTCCAGCTGATCCAGGTTGACGGCCGTGACGGTTTCATACGGCCCGCGCTCAGTAAAGTCCGGGCTGAAGTACTGGTCGGTCTGCAGGATCATCTCCTCAAGGGTCATTCTGTTCAGAAGATCCTCAACGCGTTTGTCGATGTCCAGACCGGGATTGCGGTAATCGTTCATAGCAGATGATACCTCCGTCTTTCGGTTTTATGGCAAATCAGGCCGCAGTTCAGAAAAACTGAAGGGGCAGCAGCTTCATGGAGTGAAAGGTGAGATTGAAGAAGGTTTCGTCCCCGGGATGAATGATCATGTATGGCACTTTTTTCTTTAAGTATAACAAACAGGAAGGTCCCTTTCAAGAAAAAAACAGGGGTCTCCTAAAAAGAAAAATGCGACCTCAGGCAGCGGCTGAAACAGAAACCGGAAGAGGGAAGAACAGGAAGAGCGGAGACCCTGTGAATTTATGGTCATTTTTACAATTAATCGTTGACAAGATCAAAAGACCGCGATATACTGTTTATGGTCAAATTGACCAAAAATGGAGGCGGGAGGATTGCACGATACGCTTGGAAAGGAACAGATCTATGTGGCAGTGGATCTTCTGATTCTCACAGAGCATGCCGCAAGACTGAAGCTTCTCCTGTCCAGACGGCCGCAGGAACCGTTTTCAGGCAGGTGGGCACTGCCGGGGCGGTTTGTCGGGATGGATGAATCCGCGGAAACATCGGCCCAGCTGCTGCTGATGGAAATGCTGGGAACGCAGAAGCTGTACATGGAACAGCTGTACACGTTCACCGACATCCATCGGGATCCACGGGGAAGAGTCATTTCCATCGCTTACCTGGTGGTTGTACCCTGGAAGGAAATGGACCCGCTGATCCGGGAACATGCGGAGGGCTATCAGCTCTGCGATGTGGAAACAGGTCGGGAGCTGCTCCGGATCACAGACCTGGATGGGCGGGAAATGCAGGAAGCGGATTTCGCATTTGACCACGAACGCATTGTCCGCACCGGCATTCAGAGAATTCAAGGAAAACTGAACTATACGCCGATCGGTTTTGCATTTCTGAATGATCCCGAAGGATTTTCCCTCAGTGAGGTCCAGGAAATCCATGAAGCGATTCTTGGCTATGCACTGGATCCCAGCAATTTTCGGCGTCAGATGCTTAAACAGTATGAGGAAAGCGGTACCCTGTCCCAGACAGAGAAAACAGAAATCCGAAGACGGGGCAGACCGGCAGCACTGTATCAATGGAAAGACAGGAGGCAGACACAATGGCAGACAGAAAATTCCTGATTGTGGTTGACATGCAGAACGACTTTATCGACGGATCGCTCGGCACCCCGGAAGCGCAGGCAATGGTGGAGGCTGCAGAAAAGAGAATCCATGAATGCAGACAGGCCGGTTACCGGATTATTGCCACCCTGGATACCCATACCCCGGATTATATGGAGACCTCGGAAGGAAAACATCTCCCGGTCCTGCACTGCATTCGCGGAACCCATGGCTGGGAGATCGCGGACCGGATCCGAAACGCTCTGGGCGAGTGCGTGATGCTGGAAAAGCCGACCTTCGGCAGTGTCCGCCTGCCGGATGTGATCCGGGAAACGCTCGAGGAGGGGGACACCCTGACCATTGAACTGCTCGGACTGTGCACGGATATCTGTGTGGTGTCCAACGCACTCCTGCTCAAGGCAAACTTTCCCGAGGCGGACTTCTCCGTGCATGCGGACTGCTGCGCGGGCGTCACACCGGAAAAACATCTCGCGGCCCTGGAAACCATGCGGAGCTGCCAGATTGAAGTCATCTGAGAAGAGGGGAGAACACCATCGATTCTTCAGCGCGGACCGTCCGCATCCATAGATAGGACCCGATGCACAGAACCATGCCCTGGGCAGCGCATGCCCGGGATGAAACAGGAGGAACATTCCATGAAATTTGAGCCTATTGTCCAGTCGCTTCTTGATACCGATCTGTATAAATTCAACATGGACCAGGTGATTTTTCACAAACATACCGATCTGAGCGGGGAATATGATTTCCGCTGCAGAAATGAAGGCATTGTGTTTACAGAGGAAATGCTCGAAGAGATCAATGCGCAGATTAATCATCTCTGTGCGCTTCGGTTTACCAGAGAGGAACTGGACTACCTTCGATCGATCCGTTTTATCAAGAATGACTATGTGGAATTCCTCAGACTCTGGCATCCCATCAGAGACTATGTGGAGACATCCCTGACGCCGGAAGGCGAACTCAGGATTCTGGTCAGGGGACCGCTGTTCTCCGCCATGCAGTTCGAAATCTACCTCCTTGAAATTGTCAATGAAGTCTATTTCCGCATGAAATATGACTATGATCAGCTGCTCGCCTCCGCAAGGGAAAAACTGGATGGAAAAATCCGCGCGTTCCAGGACGGACGGTATACTTTCCAGTTTGCAGAATTCGGATGCCGCCGCCGTCTGAGCCGGGAGTGGGAAGATGAAATGGTCCGGCGCATGTGTGCTGAGACCTGGAATTGTGTGGGCACGTCCAACGTGGCACTGGCGATGAAGTACAAAGTCAAGCCCATCGGCACCTATGCCCATGAATTTGTTCAGATGTATCAGGGCATTGACTCCATTCCGCTGGCCTACACCAATCACTATGCCCTGAGCGACTGGTATGATGAATACCTGGGCGACAACGGCACAGCGCTTTCCGATACCCTGACAACCGATCTCTTTTTAAGGGATTTCAACCGCTCCATGGTCAACAACTTTTCCGGTATCCGCCACGACAGCGGGGATCCCTATGCATGGGGCGAAAAGATTATTGCGCACTACAAAAAGTACGGGGTGGATCCGCGAACCAAGGTGCTTCTGTTCAGCGACAGCCTGAATTTTGACCGTGCGCAGGCGCTGTATGACTATTTCAGCGGCCGGGTCAAGGTCTCCTTTGGCATTGGCACCTTCTGCTCCAACGACACGTGTGTGGAACCGCTCAATATTGTCATCAAGCTCCAGTCCGTGAACGGACGGCCTGTGGCGAAGCTCTCGGACGTGGAGGGCAAATCCATGTGCAGGGATGCGGAATACCTCGAATATCTCAAACGCTCCGTCGCCTTCCGCCTGCAGAGAGAAGCAGAGTAAAATCCAAAACAAAACCGGCCTGTGGCAGGCCGGCCAGGAGCGGAAAAGATGATCAGCTGGAAGAAACCGGAGGGGGTCCTGGCAGAGTACCGCTGGATTCCCTCCGGCTCAAAACGCCTGAAACTGTTGATTGCCCGTCGGAAAGAGCCGGCAGAGAAACGTGTACCGGGCGTCCTGTGGATTCATGGCGGCGGCTATCTGACCGGCATGCCGGAAATGGTGTATATGTCCCGTGCGATCGATCTGGTGTTGCGGTGCGGGGCCGTCGTCGTCTCGCCGGCCTACACGCTGTCCTGGAAAAAGCCGTACCCGGCTGCCCTGATGGAATGCCATGATGCGCTTGTGTACATGAAAGAGCAAGCCGGCGAACTCGGCATCCGGGAGGATCAGATCATGGTGGGCGGCGAGAGCGCAGGCGGCGGACTGACAGCAGCCCTGTGCATGTATGCCAGGGACCATCATACGGTGCAGATTGCGTTTCAGATGCCGCTTTATCCCATGCTGGACTGCTTTGATACGGACTCATCCAGAGACAATCACGCCAGGATCTGGAATACCAGAAGAAATCATGCTGCATGGAAACTGTACCTGCGCGCTCTAAGGGACCGAAACGCTGTTCCGTGCTATGCTTCACCGGCCAGGTGTGTGGATTACAGCGGGCTTCCGCCCTGCTATACCTTTGTCGGGGAACTGGAACCGTTCCGTGATGAGACGGTGAGGTACATTGAAAACCTGAAGCAGGCCGGGGTGGAAGCGGAGATAGATCTCTATCCGGGCTTCTATCACGCCTATGATATGATGCAGCCGCAGAGTGAGGCTGCACAGCACGCGGCAGATGTGATGGTCAGCCGATTTCAGGAGGCCTGCAGGAAGTATACGGCCAGACAGGACTGAAACGGGCTTCAGCCATGAAAAGAATACAGCAAAAGGCTCCGGCTTGTGCCGGAGCCCTTTTCGCGCTTATCTCAGGATCAGGACCAGGAAGATCAGCAGGCCGATGGCAAACATCAGCAGGCTGAAGGAAATGGTCCTTGAAAAATAACTGGTCGTTTCAAGCATGTCTTCCTCTGCTGCAGCCACAGCAGGGACGAACCGGGTTTTGATGGGATGAAACCGCAGGATCGTGTGATTGAGGACGGCCACGATGCGGTCAAGAAGCTGTCCGAGCCGGAAAGCGAAGAGACTTCCGACAGTCGGCCGCTGAGCCGGTGTGCGCGTGCGCATGACGGTCTTTTTGAGTCCCACCACCGACAGATCGGTGACGGAGTCGAGCACACGCCCGAAGAAGGTGCCGACAAAGGTGCACAGCGGAATCAGGCAGCGGTCATTGAGACGGTCAGCGCCTTCTGCGATGAGCGTGCCGAGGGTCATGAGCGCAGGCAGGAGCAGACCTTCCAGCAGCCGGTCGAGCAGGGAGAAGAGCCATCCGAAGGCGGCGAGGAAGCCCTGAATCAGCGGCCGGTACACGGAGTCCTCAAGATCAAAGTGTTTGAGCCAGCGGTTCACATAGCGCTCCGTCTCTGTTTCGGGATCCGGCTGCATCATCCATTTCCGGACGATGAAGGGATACACGACGGCGGCAACGGCCACGGATTTCACGGCTCCGAGAAGGTTTTCACCGGAAAAATAGTGCACGGCATGGGGATGGCTGCGCAGGAACGGGAGGGCGAGATCAGAGAGCGCACGCATCGAGAAGGAGGGCGTCAGGCCGAAAAAGAAGATGAGCAGTGCAGGAAGACCAATGGCAATCTTTCCGGGAAGGGAGAGATAGTGCCGGTTCTCATCAAACTCCTGCTGCCGGGTCGGATGCTTTTCGACAAAGACCGCCACAAAGAGCTTGGTCATATAGCTCAGTGTCAGGCCGCCGGTAATCACAAAGATGATTTCCACGGCTTTGGCGATTGGAGCAAACGCGGCACCCTCGGCCACATATTCCAGGATGCCCTCGTGCAGCAGGGATTTCGACACAAAACCGCTCCAGAGCGGAATGCCGGAAATGCCGAGTCCGGCCATCAGGAAGCAGATCTTTAGGAACGGCTTGCTGCGGCCCCATCCGCGAATGTCGTTGAGGTCCAGTTTGTGCAAATGCATGTAGACGGTTCCGGCGCACATGAAGAGGACAAGCTTAAACAGGGAATGATTGACCATGTGCAGCACTGTACCCTGGGCAGCAAGGCTGCTTTCCTCGCCCAGGAGGCACTGGCAGGCAATGCCGACGAGAATAAATCCGATCTGGCTCATGGAAGAGCATGCCAGCGTGCGCTTGAGATCAATCGAGAACAGACCGAGCAGGGCACCGAGGAACATGGTGACGCAGCCGAGAAGCAGAATCACCAGGCCCCACACGGCATCGTGGCGGAATACAGAGAGCGAGACGGCCAGGATGCCGAAGATGCCGGTCTTGGTCAGGATGCCGGAGAGCAGAGCCGAGGCCGGTGCCGGGGCAACCGGGTGTGCCTTGGGCAGCCAGATATGCACCGGGAACATGCCGCCCTTGGCGCCAAAGCCAAAGAGGATCAGTGCACCGGGAAGGTACAGACTCCTGCGGGAGTCGAGTGCTTCCGCTGCCTGTAGCATGCCGTCAAAGGAGAGGGTGCCGAGGGCCTGATACATCAGGAAAAGGCCCATCAGGGTGACCATGCCGCCGATGACAGCGACCGCAAGGTAGGTTTCCGCGGCACGCATGGCGCTAGGCGTCTCCTCATGCGCGACCCAGGTGTAACTGGTAAAGGACATGATCTCAAAGAAGATAAACGTGGTGTAAAGATCGTCTGAGAGAAAGACACCCAGGGTTGCGCCAAGAGTCAGGAGACAGAAAAAGTGATAGCGGTTGCGGTTGCGGTAGTGAGCAAAATACTGGGGAGAGAACAGACCGGTTCCTGCCCACATGAGGCCGGCGACGCACGCGTACAGCGTGCGGAAACCGTCAGCTCTGAGGTTCATCCCCAGGCCGCAGAAGCCGTCGAGGTGAAACTGCAGTGCCTCCTGGCCCATCAGGGAGCGGATCAGCAGCCAGAGCGTAACGCCAAACACAGTGAGCTCCGCACAGCACGCAAACCAGTCTCTTGCGCGCCGGGAATGTCGTCCGATCAGGTAGGAGACCACCGCGCAGAGCATGGGAAAAACGATCAGACCGGGTAAAACCAGCTGCACAGGAAAGCCTCCTTTCTTACATAGCACCGCGGGCAATCTCTGAGATGAAAGACTGGAGCGGGGAAGAATATACGGACAGAACCAGAATGGCTGCACACCAGATGATCAGCGGGAGCTTCATTTTCCAGGTGGGATCGAGAGAACCCGCCGGTTTGGACTCCGGGATATCCTTTGCCGGGAACCAGGCATAGGCCACGGGGATGAACAGATAGATGGCGGTGAGAATCGCAGACAGGACCAGCGCAGCCGGTGCAACGATGCTGTAGAAATCACCGGCCATGACGCCGGCCTGCGCCAGCTTCCACTTGCTGATAAATCCAATGAAGGGCGGAATGCCCACGAGCGAGACCGCGGCGACCGTCAGGGTGACAAAGGTCACCGGCATGGCGTGTCCCAGACCGTGCAGCTCGGAGACATACTCCCGGTCGGTCTGTGTCATGATGGCACCGCAGGCACAGAACAGGGTGATCTTCATGAGTGCATGGAAGATCAGGTGATTCAGTGCGCCATCGAGTCCTTCAGGGGTGAGCAGGAGCGCGCCCATGACAATATAGGATAGATTGCTGACTGTGGAATACGCCAGGCGGCGCTTGAAATGCTTTTCCTTGACGGCCATGGCGGAACCGAAGACCACCGTGAAGGCGGCCAGGCAGAACGGAAGCGCCTGAGCCCAGGTGCCGGCAATCAGCGCAGGACCGAACGCATAGAAGGTCACGCGGATCACGGCAATGGCACCCGCTTTGACCACAGCCACGGCATGCAGAAGCGCGGTGACCGGTGTCGGCGCGACGGAAACGGACGGAAGCCAGTCGTGCAGGGGAAAGACAGCCGCCTTGACGCCCATTCCCAGAAATGCGAGCAGGTAGCCAAAGCGCAGCAGCGGCTTCTGTTCATCCGCAAGACCGGTCAGGACGCCGCCGTAGGTGAAGGATGTGCTGTCGCCGTAAAAGAAGACCAGCATAATGCCGGCAAAGGCGAGAGCGGCACCGAGCAGTGAATAGTACAGATACTTCAGTCCGGCAGCGGCACGGCCGTTGATCAGACGGTGCATGACCAGCGGGAGCGTGGCCAGGGTGAGCAGTTCATAGAACACATAGAGTGTGATCAGGTCGCCGCTCATCGCAATGCCCAGTGTAATGCCGTAGGTCATGGTGTACCAGGCGAAAAAGCTGTTTTCCCCTCCTTCGTGCTCCATGTACTCAAGGCTGTACAGCACAGCCATCGGCCACAGGAAGGCAATCAGTCCGGTGAACAGTCTGCCCATGTCATCGAGCTGCAGCATGCAGACTGCTTTCTCGGTCAGGTGCAGAAACACGAACGCGGTGTCGGACGGGGAAGAGAAAACATTGTAGAAAGCGAGGACGGAAGTGATGCAGGTGACCAGCATGACATAGACGGAACGGAGGGTTCGGCTTTTCATGCGGAACAGGGGCAGAATGGCTCCCATGATCACCGGGAAGAGCACATTGAGAAAAAGCAACATGATGATCCCTGCCTTACATCAACGAGGACGCAATCCGGCCGAAAAAGGCAGTGAAAGCGCCGGGGAACATGCCGCCGAGAATCACAAAGACGACACAGAGGATCATGGAGATGAGCATAAAGCGGTGGCACTCACAGGTCTGGAGTCCCTCATAGTCAAAGTCTTTTCCGGGGAAGAATCCATGAATGGTGACCGGCAGAAGATAACCGGCGGTGAGAAGGGCAGAGATCAGCAGCACAACCGGGCCGAGCCAGGAGAAGATGCCGGTGCCGGAAGCCAGGGCACCCTGGGCAAGATTCCACTTGCTGATAAAGCCGCCCGTGGGAGGAATGCCGATCAGGCCGAGGGAAGCGAGTGTAAAGCACCAGATCGTGACAGGCATCTGCTTGCCGATGCCCTCCAGTTCACTGACCTTGGTCTTTCCGGTCTGATGAATGATGGCGCCGGCAGCAAGGAACAGCGTGGTCTTGATGGTGGAGTGGAAGATGATATGCAGGAGAGATCCGGTCAGGGCAGTGGGCTGGAGCATAAAGATGCCCATCAGCACATAGGAAACCTGTGACACGGTGGAGTAGGCCAGACGCTTTTTGAAAAGATCCGTGCGGAAGGCCATCATGGAACCCATGAAGACGGTGAGCAGGGAAAGCGTCAGCAGTGTCTGCTGCAGCCAGGTGCCGCGGATAAAATCGGCACCGACGACATAGAAGATGATGCGGAGAATGCACAGAACGCCAGCCTTGGTGATGACACCCGAGAGCACAGCGGAAGCCGGTGCGGGTGCAATGGGGTGCGCTGTGGGCAGCCAGGCATGCATGGGGAACATGCCGGCCTTGGTACCAAAACCGACGAGGGTGATCAGCAGAATGACCATCATCACGGTGGGGGACACGGTCATTGCAGAAGCGTCCAGGGATCCGCCGGGTACAAAGACGGCACCGTTTGTGTTCGTCGCGAGATAGAAGATGCCCAGGAGGCCCATGGTCGCACCGGCAATGGAGTAGATCAGGTACTTCAGGCCGGCAGCAATGGCATCCTTGGTCATCTCATGGAGGACCAGTGCAACGGAGAGCAGCGTCATCATTTCAAAATTCAGATACATGGTGACAGCTGTGCCGGAAAAAGCAAGCGCATTGAGCGCAGCGAGCGTGAGCAGATAGAACATGTTGTAGCGTCTGTCATGGCCTTCATGCTCCATGTACCGGTAGGAATAGAGCACAGGGACCGTCCACATGACGGTGAAGAACACGCAGAAAAAGCGGGAGAGCATATCGCTCTTGAGCATCAGAGGGAGGCTGTCCGCCAGACGCAGGAATGTCCACTCGGCATCGCCGCACAGGGCTGTGATCGCGGCAAGGACACAGTCCGCAAGCAGTGCACAGCCTGTCACCAGATACAGGCGTTTTCTGTCAGCGTTCAGGCCCGGAATCAGTTTGAGGGCCAGTGCACCTGCTGCAGGGAGCAGGATGGTCAGAACCATCATCAGGATTGTCATGGTGTATCCTCCATTCATCAGATAAACATATTCAGCCCGGAGAGCAGGGCATTGTACAGCGGACGGGAAGCAATACCGAGTGCAAAATTCAGAATGACCATCGCACACAGAAACAGACTGTTCACCAGACCTGCGTGGGCTGCAGCTTCAGCATCCGTGTCGGAGCGGTAAATGGTGATGACGGTGCGGAGAAAATACAGGGTATTGAGGAAGGTCGAGGCAGCCAGTCCCAGCAGGACAATGACAGCATAGAGCCCGCCGCGCGCAATGGCGGCCTGAGCAATATAGATCTTGGACACAAACCCGCCCAGGAGGGGCACGCCGGTCAGGCTCATGGCGCCGACCGTGAAAGCAACGCCTGCCGGAATATCACGCCGGGCAGAGCCGCGAAGAGAGATGAAATCACTGGCCCCGCCTGATGCCTGGATCAGCGCACCGGAGGACAGGAAGAGCATGGACTTGCCGAATGCATGAACCAGCATATGGAAGACCGCAGCGATGACGCCTTCCTGTGTTCCAAGGCCAAGGGCAATATAGATATAGCCGATCTGCGCGATGGAAGAATAGGAAACCATTCTGCGGATATCGGTGGCCTGGGTGGCACGCAGCGAGCCAATGATCAGGCCCATTGTGCCGAAGGCAAACAGCAGGATGCAGATATGGGAGTCGCGCACAAGATCCAATCCGAAGACACGGGTGTAGAGCTTGATGAGCAGGAAGATATAGCCTTTGGAGATGACCGAGGAGAGCAGCGCGCTTCCGGCGGTCACGCCGTAGCTGTAGGTGTCAGGCAGCCACTCATGGAAGGGGAACAGACCGGACTTGATGGAGAGGCCGACCGTGAGAAGAATCAGCGACGCCATCAGCGGAAGGTGATAGCTGCCGTTCTCAAAGAGTGAATGCACAGCGCTCTGCAGACTGCCCATGAGCAGATGACCGGTCGTCCCGTAGAGAATGGTGATGCCCATCAGGCAAAGACCGGAGCCGACGAGATTCATGATCATGTATCTCGCCGAGGAGGCCAGTGCACGGCCGTTCTGCCGGCTCATGGTCAGACCGCCGGCGGAGATGGTGGCAATCTCGATGAACACATAGGATGTAAACAGGTCATTGGTATAGATCAGGGCCATCACAGCGGCCAGCATGAGGTCAGCCATGATATAAAAGAGATTTTTCTTGCCGTCCGGAATCTCCGAGCGGATCATGTAGGAACCGCCGGCCAGAGCAGCGAGCACAATCAGGCACATGGCGGAGGCCATGACACTTTCCAGAAGCCCGGCCCTCAGTTCATTGCCCCAGGGGTCTCCGAAGTGGCCCATGGTGAACACGAAGGCATCATTGCCCTGAAGAAAATACCAGGACAGGGCGATCGAGGCTGCAAGGAGAACCGTGGAGAGCAGATAGCTGAGTACTTTTGCAACCCGTCCCCGGAAGACCATGGAGATGACGGAAATGACCATGCAGGCAAGGATGGAAGCGAAGGGAACATTGCGGAGCAATGCCATCAGGGCTCATCCCCCTTTCGTGCCAGGGTGACAATCTGATCAATGTCCAGTGTGCCGTACCTGCGGTACAGGCGGATCGTCAGGGCCAGCATCAGCGCGGTGACGGAGACCGAGACAACAATGCCGGTCAGAACAAGGCCTGCGGGCACCGGATTGATGATGTTCTCTGCGCTTGGCGGTGTTCCATCCCCGATGGGGGCGGTGCGCCCGGTAATGTATCCCATGGAGGCAAGAAACAGATAGACCGACGTGTCCATGATATTCATGCCGATGATTTTCTTGATCAGATTGCGGTCCAGAAGCAGGGTGGTAAACCCGATGCCGAAAAGAATGACGGAAGCGACCTCATAGATATGATCTGCAAGCGATGCGGACATCTCAGACTTCCCCCCTTCTGAACAGCGCGAAAAAGGTATACATGGTGCAGGAAACAATGGCTCCGACACAGACATCCAGAGGAAGAATCAGGCCGGAGGAGAGGATGGCACCCGGTGTGCCCAGAGGAATCCCGCTCTCCAGTCCGTTTCCGCCGGTGTAGAAGACATAGGACTTGGCGCCAGCATAAAACAGCAGCGCAAGAAAGACCACGGTTGTAAACGTCCGGCTGGTAAAAAAGCGCCGGGTATTTTTGACGCCGTAGGCATTGCGGAACAGCATCAGGGCAGCACCGAGAATGGCACCGCCGGAGAATCCGCCGCCGGGTGAGATGTGACCGTTGAGCACAACATACACGCCGAAGAGCAGGATGACCGGTGTCAGGAAAGCTGCACTCTTCTGGAGAATCGGATCGAAGTGCGGTTCATAGATGATGTCCCGGTCCTCGGGAAGCGATCCCTTTTCCAGCTCTCCGCTCCGGTTCCGGTCCCGCCTGAGGAGAATCATGACTGCGCAGCTTGCGATAAACAGCACAGTCGATTCGCCGAGCGTATCAAAGGCGCGGTAATCCAGAATCATGCCGGCGACAATATTGACAGCTCCGGTTTCCTTCAGGCCATCTTCAATGTACCGTCTGGAGACGTCGTTCACGACCGGAGAGTCCGGAGATCCGAATACAGGCATTTCCATGACGGCATGAAGAAGACTCAGAATGATGCCAACGCAGACCAGGATCGAGAGAACGCGGTACAGAATCCGGGCATGATGCAGGCCACGGGTCATGGTGCGTTCATGGAGCGTCTGATAGATCGCGTTTTCTTTCTCATGATCCTCTTGCACTTTTTTCTCAAAGACGTCCGCTGCGCCAGGAACATCTTCCGGCGCGACAGCCGGGGCTTCAGTCATTTCGGATATCATGGCCCGGTCCAGCGCATCTGTACCGTCGCGAAGCCAGTCAGCGGCGCGTTTCTGCCATGAGGTATCCCAGTTTTCAGCTTTTCTGCTCATCTTGATCCTTCCTATCTTCATCGATGGCATGGATTCGTTTGAGTGTCACAAAAAACAGGACACTGGTAATGCCGGCGCCGACGGCAGCCTCTGTGATGGCCAGATCGGGACTCTGAAGCAGAATCCAGATGACGCTCATGATCAGGGAATAGGACATCAGAATGATGACCGAGGCCAGCAGGTTTTTCGTCAGTGCGACCGACAATGCGCAGACGATCAGAAATCCCAGTAACAGCCAGGTAAGGAATGTCACAGCTCTTTGACCTCCGCTTCTTTCGCAATATCAGGGTTGGTGATCCACTCCAGCCGGGAAATCAGATGGCTGGATACAGGGCTTGCAAACCACATAAAGAGGATCACCAGAATGAACTTGATGACGGTATCCAGCTGGGAAGCACTGATGCAGACACCGATAATGCCCAGCAGCAGTCCGAGTGTGTCGCCCATGGCAGCGGCATGCATTCTGTTGAGCACATAGGTGAATCGGTGCACGCCGATGAACTGGCTGACAAAGATTGCCAGCGCGCCAAGGAGAAAGATGGAAGTGAGCAGGAAACGGATCCAGTCAAGCATGCGGTTCTTCCTCCTTTACGGCTTTGTGATCTGAAAGTGAGCTCATGTCGCCCGTGTGATGCTGCGTATATGTGCCGACGTAGATTCTGCAGATGACCACCACCGCCAGGAAGGAAACCATGGCATAAATCAGGGAGACATCGGCGAGATAGCCCTCATGGAGCATCAGGGAAAGGACAGCGATCAGGACAATGACCTGGGTGGAAATCATATTGATGCAGACAATCCGGTCGGCCGGCCGCGGACCTTTGACGGCCCGGATCAGGCACAGAAGGATCAGAATGCCCAGAATGATGGAAACACCTGTATACAACAGGCGGTAAGCGTTCTCAATCATGCTTTTTCCTCCAACAGTTTCAGGCGTTTTTCAAATTCACTGTTTTTCAGGCCCTCCGAGAGGGATGCGTCCAGACAGTGGACGGTCAGCCTGTCGCCTTCAAGATTCACGGAGATGGTGCCCGGCGTGAGCGTGATGGAATCAGCCAGCGCCGTCCTGAACCATGAGGAACGAAGGTCCGTTGTGAATGTAACGATGCAGGGCTCGACCTCGACCTTTTCGGAGTAGATCAGATGAAGGACCTGCCAGTTGGCGAGGAAAATCTCCTTGAGAAGGAAACAGACATACGCCCCGAGACCGGGGGCGAGCAGGAACAGACGGCGTTCCTTCTCAAGGCTGTATCCCAGATGACGGCAGCAGAACCAGAAAAGGAAAGCTGCTATGCCGATGGCGAACAGCAGGGTTTCCAGTGTGACCTTTCCGCAAAAGACAAGGAATAAGGCGGCGAAAACAAAAAACATGATGACCTCCCCTTTGCGCGGGCTTGCGTATTGAGATTCCATCAGCATGGAAGGATAAAAGCAAAAAGCTCTGCCGCAGAGACATGGAAGTGGACCAATGCCTGAAGGGCAGAAAAGCTGACCATATACAGTCAGAGCAACAGAAGTTTACTCTTGCAGGATATAAAAGTCAACGCGGGAAAGGGGTTAAAAATCGGAAAGAACGATACACGGAAAAGAGGTCTGGAACGCATCCAGACCCCTTCATTATTTCCTGTGTCGTTTTTTGCCGCCTTCAGGCCTGCGGATAATCAGAGACAGAGCACACCAGTAGACGATAATCATGGCAAATGTGATCAGGCACATTACCGTGGAACGGGCAGCCAGGGAGACAAAGATCAGCATGGGGGCGCCCAGGACAATCCCGTAGGAGGACCCGATGATCAGGTTGTTTGCAGCCGGTGTATCCAGACCGGGATCGATTTCACGCAGCAGGAGGATGCCGGACCCGATGGTGCCTGTCAGCATGCCATACATGGAAATGAGACCTTCACGCTGGTAATCCGGGTAGGCGTGGCGGCTGGCCCATTTCAGGAAAACCCATGTGCACACCGCACCGAGCACGACAGAGAGGATGAAAGGAATCCAGAGACCGGAAATATCCTGAATGGAAATCGAGGCAATGCCTGCGGTGATCATGAGGTCAAAGAAGAGTCCGGAAAGCCGATTGAGAAGATAATTGTTCCTGTACTGGCGTTTTGAAACGCCGAGATCATGCAGCTTGTCCAGCACTTTTCCCACAAGCATCGCAAGGGCGGAACCAATAATGAAGTTAAAGCCCCAGAGAAGGGTATTCACGGTATTGCCAAGCCCGGGGGAGATGGCTGTGATCAGTGAGGTCAGGCCGAAGGTGACCAGGTAGGTGAGGAGATAAACGCCAAGGACCAGGATGAACTGGACCGAGAAACGGTCAATGGAATCCGAGACGGGAATTTCATCGGGAGACTGAAACATGCTCACGCCGCTCTCGGCCGGGAGGTATTCCGATTTCCTGTAGGTGGAAGGCAGCGGATTGCGCGACCAGCGATGGAGAATCAGAACACCGACGGTGCAGGCACAGAGGTAGCCTGCGGCTGCGATGGCCAGGCCATAGCTGCGGCCGCCCACAAACCCCATGCTTTCATAGGTGGATCCGATGTTGTTGGCCTGTCCGGGTCCCTGCCCGAAGCCCATGGGGAGCAGAAGGCCGGAAGCCTGGAAGACGCGGGGCATGAAAGAGGCCAGCGTCATGGAGATCACCAGACCGACGAAGGCCTGGACGAGATAGGTGCCGACGATGATCGCACCGGATTTCAGACCGGTCAGCTGCCCTGTGCGTTTTCCGTCATCCCCTTTGGGGCGCAGTGCCTTGCGCAGGGACATGGCAATAAATCCCATGGCGATCGTATGATAGACCAGCATTTCCAGAATATCAGTATTCAGTTCGATCAGATGGACTTCCTTGAAAAACAGGAGGATAAAGCCGGCGAGCACAGCGGTCGGCATCATCATGCGGCGGATGGCGGGAATCTTAGCACGGAGAATCAGGGAGATACCGAGCGCAAGGGCCAGGAGTCCCAGGGTAATGATCAGAGACCACATTCCTGAATTGGCGGCAGAATAGTCCATAATGAACCTCTTTTCAAGTTTGATCAGCAGGGTGTGTCACACACTGCCAGAGGAGACGGTACTTTCTCAGGCAGAGCGGGCTGGGGGACTGGAGTTCATAGTAACGGTCCTGGCAGCTGAAAGCGGCTTTGCGGTTCTGCAGAAGGGCAATGTCCGTGACCTCAGAGAGCGAAAAATGCATCGATCCGATGACCATCTCGTGACGGTTCATGGAGATGCCGCCCTGAGAAGCCAGGTGCATGGTGTTGTCAGGCTGTATCTCAAAGAGAAGCAGTTTCTCCTGATCATCATGGATTTCCCGGACTTTGTTTTCGGCAATCATTTCCGCAAAGGCGGAAGTCTGCCACTCATCCCAGGCGCACAGATCGGGAAACGGCGAAGGATCGGAGGGGAGCATGCACTCGTCAAAGGTCACAGAAAAACCGCAGGGACAGGAAACCTGTCTGTTGCTTCCGCGAAGTGTGCCTGTCCTGTGGCACTGCGGGCATAAAAACAGGAGAACCTCCGCCTGATCCATCATGTGCTTTCCATGGTAGGCCACATGCTCCTGATGCTGACGCAGGAAGGCATCTTCCCGGATGCCGCTGTCAATGACAGAACGCAGTGTTTCATCCGACATGGCCCGAATCTGATCCGCGGAATAGATGCCGGTGACATGTCCTCTCATCTTTCCGCGGCGCAGTCCACGGCCCCAGCGGGGAGAAGTACAGTAGCCGCCCTCGAAGCAGTAGGTGACCAGGGGAGCACCGGATGCGCGAACCAGCACATCTGTCCCGGGCTTGACGGGCCCGGTCTTTCCGTTCCAGGTCGTTTCACCTTCCGCGAAGAGACAGACGCTTTTTCCGCTGCGGAGGGTTCTGACGATTTTTCGACATGTATCCACAGCACTTGCACCTTTGCGGCGGGAGATCGGCGAAAGCGCCCAGTAGAGAAGACGGCGCAGAAGCGGACTGTTGCGAAGAATGTTTTCACTGGCCACGTAGATCAGCAGTCTTCGGGGTGAAGACAGGCTGAGCAGCAGCGGATCCAGGTTGGTGACATGGTTGCAGATGAGGAATACCGGGGAGATATCGGGGAGTGGCTCAGCCTCAACATGCATTTTTCGCTTGAGAAGCGGATGGAAGAGAAAACACAGCGTTTTCCAGATCCGTTCCTGACGCAGATATGGCTTCATACAGGGTTCAAGACCTTTCCGGATGGGTCTGATTCAGTCAATTCTCCGAATACTATACCACGTTTTATATAACCAAGAAAGTGAATTCGTGAATTTTCATAGTAAATATCACATATGGAAACACGGAAAAAACGGACAGAACGCGTCTGTCCGCTTCAGAGAATCAAAGGAAACGTGCTTACAGGAGTGCGGCTGCATCACGGTCAAGGAAGAAAATGGCCTCGGGATGGGTCCGGAGAATGGAAGCCTGCACCTGCGGCGTGACATCTCCCAGAATGCTGTCATGAACAGCCTGTGCCTTGTCCTTGCCGGTTGCAATGAGCAGAACAGTTTTTGCCTGCATAATGGAGCCGATGCCCAGGGAGATGGCCTGACGCGGCACATCCTTTTCAGAATCAAAGAAACGCGTATTGGCCTCAATGGTGCTCTGGGAAAGATTGACGACATGACATCCGTAGATAAACTGGCTGCCGGGTTCGTTAAAACCGATATGGCCGTTCCGACCGATGCCCAGGAGCTGCATATCAATACCGCCGGCTGCGCAGATGGCTTCATCATAGGCACGGGCAGTTTCATCCAGATGCTCGGAATGGCCGTCCGGCACATGGGTGTTTTCTTTGCGGATGTTGATGTGATCAAACAGCTGATCCTGCATAAAAAAGTGATAAGAACACGGATGCTGCTCAGTCAGACCGACATATTCATCGAGGTTGTATGTGATCGTTTCGGAGAAGTCGAGAATTCCTTCTCTGTAGAGGCGGATGAGTTCCTGATAGGCGGGAATGGGGGAGGAACCGGTTGCCAGTCCGAGTACACTGTTGGGTTTCCGGATGACCTGAGACGCAATCATGGCGGCTGCAGCCTTGCAGGCCTGCTGGGCAGTGTCAAACACACAGATACGCATATGAACCTCTTCTTTCATGCATGGTCGATACAGGTTGTATCCAACTTGTATCATTTAAAAATATGGAAAATTGTTGAAATTATTGGAAAGAGAAACGACATGTATTATTATACTGCTTTTCTTTGCCATGTCAACTTGATTGTGCGGGAAAGCGGGCCCGGACGCCTTGCATTTCATTCCCGGCACGTGTATGATCTTGGTCAGTCAACGAAAAGAACAGAAAAGAGGACTGAGCATGGGAACGTATGAGGCACTGCGGGAGGAGATCCTGAACTGTACTTCTGTCAATGCATGGGAGGAGGCGGCAGCTTCTGTCCGCAGAGTGTATGCAGAACAGGTCTACGGGTGTGTTCCGGAGCACTATCATCTCCGGAAAGGAACCGTCCGGCAGGGAATAAACGGGGAAGAAATCTGGGAGCTGACAGGAGAAGATGTTTCTCTTGACCTGTTTGTTTCATTTCCTGAAGGCGGTCAGGCGGTTCCTGTGATGCTGATTCCGCTTTTATACAGACAGCCCTCTGCCATGCTTCCCAAAGCGCTGATCCATGCCAATGGTGCGGCACTTGCCTGGATTGAGGTGCATTCCGCTGCGCCGGACATTCCTTCGTGCCGGCAGGGCGGGGTGTATGCATCCTGGCGGGGACGAAATGATTTTGACGAGACACGATGCGGCGCGCTGGCAGTATGGGCCTAGGCTCTGGCAGAGGCTGCGCGCGCATTGAAGCGTGACGCGCGAGTACAGGCTGTTCATCTGGTGGGACATTCACGCGGCGGGAAGGCGGCCCTGTGGGCTGCCGCAGCGTATCCTGTGTTTGACAGCTGCAGTGCTGTACACTCCGGATGCTGCGGTGCATCCTGCTTCCGGTCCATCCCGAAGGGTATGGAAAACGTGCGGGAAATCACAAGGCATTTTCCGTGGTGGTTTTCCGATCAGCTGTCATCCTATGCTGAACGGGTGGAAGAGCTGCCGGTGGATCAGGAATGCCTGCTTTCCCTTGTGGCACCGGCGAAGCTGCTGGTGCTGAGCCGGGATCGGGATCCTTACTGTGATGCACAGGCAGAAGAAAAGTCGGTGCACGGCGCGGAGCATGTCTTTGCGCTGTACGGCATGGAGCCGGTGTATCATCTGACGCACGGAGGACACGAATTTGTGGAGGATGAATGGCAGTTCATCCTGGACCGGCTTGTTCATCAGGCATAAAGAAATGGGGCCCCGGGAAAGATATTCCCGGGGCTCCGTATTGTCTGCAGCTCATTTAAGACTCAGGTACCATGGTGATGATCATGGAATCGAAGAAATTCAGTTTGAGTCCATCCGCATCCGGAGTGAATCTCATTTCACCGGCACCAAAGTAATCAATGACGAAATCATCGCCCGACATGGTCCATTTCAGTCCCGGGGCTTCCTGACCGGTCATGACAAAGGTCGCCGTGCCGTCTGCATGGAAGGTGACGGAGTATTCGCCGCCAAGCCTTGAGGCATCCATCACGAAGCCGCCGACATTGGCAGAAACAGCAATATATTTTTTCTCCAGATACTTGCTGCTGCCGGACGGTACAGCCGGTTCAGGGGTTTGGGAAGGCTGCGTGGTCATGGTGATGACTGTTCCGCCCGGATTCCACACCGCATCGGGGTCTTTGCTGAAAATCATGATGCCGGTTGTTTCGGAACCATAATGGAGGAAACCGTTTTCATCAATCTGGATGGGGGAAGCTTCTGCAGCGTCCCCGTAATAAGCACATTCGGTCTCCGGATCCCACCACCACTGTCTGCCGCCATCGGAACCTGCGTAGTCCAGCTCTCCGGTTCCGTCCTGGCGCAGAGTGAGGGTGATTTCCAGATGCCAGAGTTCTCTGGGGTTGCCTTTGAAGATGCCGGAAGAGACATAGACAGCTGTCCATTCACCGGCAAATGCGCTGAGATCCACCGTGGGCTCCGGTTCCGGCTCCTGAAGCGCGAAATAGATGGATGTTCCGGGCTGTGAAGCACACAGGGTCTGGTCTTCCTGGGGAATGAAATCATAGTCAGATGCATGAATGCCGTCTGCATCCAGTGTCCAGCTGCCGGACAGGGGCTCACTGTCGGGATAGGTCAGTTCATATGTTCCGTCTTCACGGAGAATCAGGGTGCACTCATACCCGAAGCTCTCAGCGGAATAAGACTGGTCGCCAAGCTGAACTGTAACGGCCCGCCATGTGCCGACATAATCCAAAGGTGAACCAATCGGAATGCCGGTCGGTCTGGGTTCCCTGGTGGGCATGGGTTCCGGTTCAGGCTCCTGAGTGGGAACAGGTTCCGGTTCAGGCTCCTGTGTAGGCACGGGTTCGGGCACAGGCTGGGAAGCGCCTTCATGGGTGAAGACGAGGCCCATATCTTCGAGCGCAGTGAACAGCGTGCCGTCTTCCTGAAGTGTGAGCTGCAGGATGCCGAGGGATATGCCGGTTTCATTCACGGTCCATCGTCCGGTCTGCGGTGCCTCACTGGCACTGGAAAGGGTATAGGAACCGTCTTCAGCGAGCATCATGGAGACATCCAGTCCGAAATCAGCGGCCGGATAGGTGTTGTCACCGATGCGGATTTCTGTGGCTTTCCATGTGCCAAAGTAGACGGCGGCTTCTTCGCCAGGGACTGCCGGCGCATCAGGCTTCGTACCGTCTGCGCGGACGAGCGTCATGCTCATCCCGTCGCCTTCAGTGAGCAGTGAACCGTCTTCCTGCAGAGAAACAGGCTGTCCGTCGATGATGGCTCCGTCCTCGGTCAGACTCCAGACACCGGGCGTTTCTTCGCCGGTTTCAGGATCGGTGGAGACACAGGTTCCGTCGGGATTGATGATCATGGTGACGGAGAGACCGAGATCCGCAGCATGATAAGTGCTGCCGCCCATCGTAATGGTGGCCACCTGCCAGGTGCCAATGTATGGTTCGCTGGCATTTTCCACGGGTGCAGGAACCGGCTCGGGTTCCTGAGAGGGAACAGGTTCAGGCTCGGGCTCCTGAGTGGGGGTGGGTTCCGGTTCGGGTTCCTGGGTGGGAACCGGTTCAGGGAGGGAGGCCCCTTCATGAGTGAAGACAAGGCCCATATCCTCAAGAGCGGTGAACAGTGTGCCGTCTTCCTGAAGCGTGAGCTGCAGGATACCGAGGGATACACCTGTATCATTGGCTGTCCAGCGACCGGTCTGCGGTTTTTCACTGGCACTGGCAAGCGTATAAGTGCCATCTTCGCTGAGCGTTATCGAAGCATCCAGTCCGAAATCAGCAGCCGGATAGGTATTGTCGCCGATGCGGATTTCTGTGGCTTTCCATGCACCAAAGTAGACAGCGGCTTCTTCACCGGGGGCTGCAGGCGCATCCGGCTGCGTACCGTCTGCGCGGACGAGGGTCATGCTCATGCCGTCGCCTTCCGCGAGCAGTGAACCGTCTTCCTGCAGAGAAACAGGCTGTCCGTCGATAATGGCACCATCCTCGGTCAGACTCCAGACACCGGGCGTTTCTTCTCCGGTTTCCGGATCAGTGGAGGCACAGGTTCCGTCGGGGTTGATCGTCATGGTCACGGAAAGGCCGAGATCCGCAGCGTGATAGGTGGTGTCACCCATGGTCACGGTTGCCACCTGCCAGGTGCCGATGTACGGCTCGCCTGCATTTTCCGCGGGTGCAGGAACTGGATCGGGTTCCTGCGTGGGAATGGGTTCAGGTTCGGGTTCCTGCGTGGGGGCAGGTTCAGGCTCAGGTGTGGCAGAGGCTTCATGGGTAAAGACAAGGCCCATATCCTCGATAGTGGTGAACAGTGTCCCGTCTTCCTGAGGCGTGAGCTGCAGGATGCCGAGGGATACGCCGGTATTGTTGACTGTCCAGCGTCCAGTCTGCGGTTTTTCGCTGGTACTGGCAAGCGTGTAGGTGCCATCTTCGCTGAGCGTCATGGAGACATCCAGCCCGAAATCAGCCGCCGGATAGGTGTTGTCACCGATCCGGATTTCTGTGGCTTTCCATGTGCCGAAGTAGACAGCGGCTTCTTCGCCGGGGGCTGCAGGTGCAGCAGGCTGTGT
>DEFL01000005.1:53690-53980 GCA_002350845.1 Christensenella sp. UBA2853 | reverse complement strand
ATGCTCATGCCGTCGCCTTCTGCAAGGAGAGAACCATCTTCCTGCAGAGTAACAGGCTGTCCGTCAATGATGGCACCGTTTTCCGTCAGACTCCAGACACCGGGCGTTTCTTCGCCGGTTTCGGGATCAGTGGAAGAGCAGGTTCCGTCAGGGTTGATGGTCATGGTAACGGAAAGACCGAGATCGGCCGCATTGTACGTTGTGTCGCCCATGGTGACCGTCGCGACCTGCCAGGTACCGACATAGGCGGTGTTTTCTCCTTCAGGTGCTGCAGGTGCAGCAGGCTGTGT
>DEFL01000005.1:22371-53659 GCA_002350845.1 Christensenella sp. UBA2853 | reverse complement strand
ATGCTCATGCCGTCGCCTTCTGCGAGGAGAGAACCGTCTTCCTGCAGAGAAACGGGCTGTCCGTCAATGATGGCGCCGTCTTCGGTCAGACTCCAGACCCCCGGTGTTTCCTTGCCGGTTTGGGGATCGGTGGAAGCGCAGGTCCCGTCAGGGTTAATCGTCATGGTGACGGAAAGCCCGAGGTCGGACGCATTGTAGGTGGTGTCGCCCATCGTAACCGTAGCGACCTGCCAGGTGCCGATATACGGCGCACCGGCCTCTCCCGGGGAGGAAACGACAGGAAGGGAACTGTTGTCCGGACGGACCAGAGTCAGGATCATTCCGCCGATATTGGCAGAAAGCGTCCCGTCTTCTGCGAGCGTAAAGACATGTCCATCGATGACGGCACCTTCACTGGTGACGCTCCAGGGCGTGGTGCCCGCCGAGGAAACCTTTCCGTCATACGCGGCGAGGCAGGTCCCATCTTCATTGAGGATCAGCGTCAGGGCCATACCCATGTCGGCTGCGTTCGAAGTGGTACCGCCCAGGGTAACGGTGGAGGACTTCCAGGTGCCGAGATAGGGAAGACCGGCGTTGCCGACAGGCTGAGGTCCTGGCGTGGGTTCGGGCGTGGGCTGAATATACGGATTGGCCTTATACTCGGCCAGGATTGCATCGATATCCGGAAGAACCGGTTCCAATGTACAGTCTTCGCGGACAACCGTGGCTGTGGATTTTGAACCCCACAGCAGGACTCTGGAAGCGATCTTTTCGGCTTGGGCATCGGCTGCTGCAGGAATGCGGACTGTCAGTTCAGGCGCGGCCTGCATGAGGAACCCGCCGGAAGGCAGGAAAGAAAGGTCCGTGTTTTCAAGGCAGAGCAGGGACAGTGCAGAACATTGACTGGCTACACCGTTTCCGAGCTGCTGGACAGCTTTCGTGAAGTGCAGTTCCCTGAGCTGCTCGCAGCTGAGGAAGGCACCGTCGCCCAGACTGACCGCGTCAACGCGCAGCTGCTCAATCCCGCTGTGAGAGAAAGCGTTCATGCCGATCGAGGAAAGCGTATTCGGCGTATAGAAGGTGCGCAGAGAGGATGTCAGCTCAAAGGCATAGTGGTCGACAGCGCCAACGCCGTTGACAAAGATGGCATCCTTCAGGGAAGTGCACCAGGAGAAAGTGCTTCTGCCTGTGCTCTCCAGAGGACCATAGCAGACAAAGGTTTCAAGCTGCTGACAGTACTTGAAGGCACCGTCTTCAATATGCGTCACTGTTTCAGGAAGAACCACGGAACGGAGATGGGTCCAGGACGTCACATTGGTGACCACACCCGTATTGGTATAGTCCAGACAGGAACTGAATGCCTTGCGGCTGATGCTCTTTACGGTGACGCCGTCGATTTCGCGCGGGACAACCACATCGGCCAGTTTGCCGGTATAACCTATGAGCGCACCGGTTTCCCTGTCCACGCGGAAGAGGGAAGGATCCGTCGCCTCAAACGGCATGGCGATCGGGTCCGGTTCCGGGTCGGGTTCGCCCTCGCGGCGGAGCGGTTTTTCAGGAGCAACGCCCATTGTACTGCTGAGAGAGGCCACATCTTCCGAAGAGGCATTCTCGGGCAGCCTTACGCCGTAGGGATACTCCTGAAGAAGGGCACATTGGCTGAATGTGTCAGGAGAAATCAGAGAGACATCACACTGAACATGGACTTTCTCAAGATGGTCGCACCCGTCAAACGCACCTTCACCGATGGAACGGAGTGATGCGGGGAGCGTGATCTCCGTCAGATTCGTACAGTTCCGGAAAGCGCCATCGCCGATTTCTTCCACGGTCTGGAACAGATCAATGTGTTCGAGTGTGGAATCGGCAAAGGCTTCGTTTCCGATCTTTTTGAACGTGAGGGAACGGGTGACCCAGAAATTCTTTATCGTCTGACTTCCCTTGAAGACGCCGTCGCCGAGTCCGGCCACAGGCACCGAACCTGACGCCCCGCCGTTGATAAAGTAGTGGGTCATCAGGTTTTCCTGTGTGCCGCCATAGCTCTGCAGGTAATACAGCTGATCGTCTCCAAGCGTATACTGGTATTTTCCGGTGATAAACTCAGCGCCTTCAGGATCTTTGAAGGAAACTCTCAATCCTTCGTGCGAGGCGAGAAGATCCCGGTACCCTTCGTAGACGTCCATCGGACAGTCAGAGGAAACGAGGAAACTCTTCAGGGAGAACGTGTTGGTAAAGGCATCCGGGGCAATGTCAATCATGCTGTGCGCGCCAAGGTAAACAGAGGGTATGCCGGAATCGGCAAAGGCGCGCTCACCGAGATGCTGCAGTGTGGAAGGCAGCGAAACCGGCGCTGCGTCAATGCAGCGGAAGGCTTCTTTTCCGATCGACTCAAGGCCTTCGGGCAGGACAAATCCGCTGTTGCCAAACGAGCAATAGGAAAAAGCTTCATCCCCGATGGCTTTCAGGCCATTGCTCCAGCGGAAATATGAGCCCTTGAAAGCGCCGGAGAAGGCACGATTCCCGATCTCGGTGAGTGAATCCGGACAGGACACATAAACCAGTCTGGAGTCCTGAGCAAACGCGCCGTCTGCGATGCGTTCCACACCGTCCGGAATGATGACATAGCTGATTCTGCCCAGATTGGCAAAGCAGTCCTCACCGATGGTCTGGACCTGCACACTGCCGATGGTCTGCGGGATTTCAATGACCGGTGCATGTTCATTGTATTTCAGCAGGGTTCCGGTCGCAGGGTCAAAATCAAAAGCAGATTCCGGGGCGATGAAATCCATTTTCTGTGAAGGATTCCCGGAACTCTGAATGGAAATGCTTTCGGGAAGGACTTCGCGATAGGCGTCCAGCAGATCATCCGGAACATAGCAGACAAAGCTGTCGGGGAGCTTCTCAAAGCATTGTCCATCAAAGTAGGGGACATCGCCGAGGAAGGTGACGGACTGCAGCATGTCACAGAAAGCAAAGCAGGACTTGCCGACAAAGCGGACAGCGGCAGGCACGGTCACCGATTCGAGGCTGTCGCATTCGCGGAAATTGAAACTGTTGATGATCTGCAGTGAATCCGGCAGCTGGACGCTGGTGAGTGTCCGGAGAAAATCAATGGTGCCGCTGTCCAGGGTATGGATCGGGGATGCAATGGTCAGCTCGGTGACGCCATCCGCATCCTTGAATGTCCCCATGGCCAGCGTATACATGGGATACCCACCGATTTCCCCCGGAACGCTGACCACGCCGCCGGGACCGGCATAATCACTGATGCCGGTATTGGCATAATTGAGAACGAATTCTTCGGAAGATGCCGAGGCACTGAAGATAAGCAGGAAGCACAGTGCCAGCAGGATCAAGAATATGCTTCTTTTCATGGAAGAGACCTCCTTTGTCAGAGAGAGGGGGTGTTATGCAGTTATGCTTTTGTTTCTATTTGCTGGCTCTATTATATAAAGAAAGAACGGGTGAGTCAATTCGGTCCGGAATCTTTTGGCATGCATGACTGTTGACACAATCGGCGATCTGGCGCAAAATACACGCAAAGAAAGAACGATAGTTCCGGAGGTCTCTTGTGATGAGAAATCATGAAGTGACAACTGAGCAGTATCTTCTGAACAGTCAGGGAGAAATTGCAGAACCCGGCTGGGCGAGAAAACAGGTATGGACATACGGAAGGAACAGTATCCAGGCACCGCGCATGCGGATCAAGGAATGGGATTATTATCTTGTGATGCATGACGGGAAACCGTACGGTGACCGCAGTTTTGCTGCCGCGTTTACCATCTCTGACGACGGATATGTCGGGCTGCAGTCCTGTTCCATGCTGTTTCCGGATGCACCATCTTCAGAGCATACATCCACGATCCTGAATCTTTTTCCCATGGGAAAAATCCATCTGCCGCCCTCTTCCTCTGAGGGGGATGTGGTCTACAGGGACAGAAAGCTTTCCCTTGCGTACCGGAAAAAGAAACGGTGCCGGATGATTCAGGGGACATTCCGGGATTTTCACGAAGGAAAGAAGCTGGAAGTGGATATTCAGCTGGAAGAACCGGACATGGACACCATGGTGATCGCCACTCCCTTTGACAGGAAGCACGCGTTCTATTACAACCAGAAAATCAACTGCATGCGGGCTTCCGGCACCATCACCTATGGGGAGGAGACGTTCACGCTGCACCCGGATACAGATTTCGGCACACTCGACTGGGGACGCGGTGTGTGGACGTACGATAACACATGGTACTGGGGCAGCGGAAACGGGTATGCCGAGGGCTGCGTATTTGGGTTCAACATCGGACACGGATTTGGCAACACGAAGGCGGCCACGGAAAATGTGATTTTCTGCAACGGAAAAGCGCATAAGCTGGATGACGTGGAAATCCGCATTCCCGGCGATGTGAGCCTCTATGACATGAAAAGCCCAAAGTATATGGAACCATGGGAAATACATGAGTCAGGAGGCCGCTTCGAAATGACGTTTACGCCGACCCTTGACCGGAGTGCCAAAATGGATTTCAAAGTGATTGTCTCCGACCAGCACCAGGTGTTCGGAAGAATGAATGGAAAAGCTGTGCTTGATGATGGGAGCGTGCTGAAGGTCAGTGACCTGCTCTGCTTCATTGAGAAAGTGCACAACAAATACTGAAAAAATGGCTGAAAGAAAACGGAACAGCATGCCGGCCCTGGAAACGAGACCGGAAAGCTGTTCCGTTTTTCTGTATGCGCACTCAGTGTCTGTTTACCGCTCGAAGAGGCGGATCATTCGGTTTTTCGTGCGGGTAAAGGGATGTTCACGAAGCGGCAGATTGAAGTGAGAAGAGCCGGTGAGCACGGTGGAAGGATGCGTAAACTCGCGGAATCCCCACTGGCCGTGGTAGGCGCCCATGCCGGAATGCCCGATTCCGTTGAAGGGAACGCCTTTGACCATTAGATGGAGACAGACCTCATTGATGCAGCCGCCTCCGTACTGCTGGGAACGCATGACGGCATGGGCCCATCGCTTATTCCTGGTAAAGATATAGAGCGCGAGCGGGTGCTCACGGTCTGCGATGAGCTGCATGAGTTCATCGATCCGGTCATCATCGAACGGGACAATCGGCAGAAGCGGGCAGAACAATTCATGCATCACAATCGGTTCATCCGCCTGGACCGGATAAATGACGGTCGGTTGGTACTGAAGGGTCTCCCGCCGGCCCTGTCCGCCGTAGATAATCCGGTCGCGGTAGGCTTCAGCCTCCTGGGCACACTTGTCGTACGCGCTCTCGGAAATGAGGTGCGGGTACTCGGGATGGGCGAGGGCATCACTCCCGATCTGACGGGCAAACTCAGCTTTCAAAAGCTCAAGAAAGGGTTCTGCGACTTCTCGGGCAACGGCCACCTGGTTGATGTTGATGCAGATCTGCCCTGCATTGAGGAGCTTGAAAAAAGCGATCTTGCGTGCGGCATCCCGCAGGTCGGCATCCCGGCGCACGACACACCAGTTGCCGGTCTCGCCTCCGAGCTCAAGAGCGACAGGCGTCAGGTTTTTGGCGGCTTCCTGGAGAACATGACGGGCAACGGAAGGAGACCCGGTATAAAAAATCTTGTCAAACCGCTCCTGAAGGCAGAGGTCGGCAATGTCATGGCCGCCGTCTATAACGGCAATATATTCCGCCGGAAAGGTTTCGGAAATGATGCGGCTGAGAACAGCGGTGGAATGGCCGGATTTGGAACTGGCCTTGATGATCGCTGTATTGCCGCCGGAAATGCTGGCCGCCAGAGGCCCAAGAGAGAGCAGAAAGGGAAAGTTGAACGGGCTGATAATCAGTGTCTGGCCATAGGGAAGCTTGTACACCCGGGTGATCAGGCTGGGAAAGCAGACCAGACCGCTGAAATGCATCTCAGGCCGTGCCCAGCAGCGCAAACCATGGAGGATTTCATTGATTTCCAGAACAATGGTGCCCACATCACAGAAATAGCCTTCCGCAGGGTGTCTGCCCAGATCCTTTTCGAGCGCTTCGGTCAATTCCTGTTCATGAGCGATCACGGCCTGGCGGAGTTTTCGGAGCATTTCCATGCGGAAAGGGATGGAAAGGGTTTTTCCGGTCTGAAAGAATGCTTTCTGACGGATGAGAAGATCATGGATTTCTGTTTTTGTCCAGCTCATATCAGTTCCTCCATGGAGTCATTGAGGGTGAGTCAAAGAACACAGCGCACGGTCGGATCGGCAGAAAGAGGGCATCAGGTGCCACATACCGGTGCGCAGGGAATTCCTGGTCACCATAGTATATCATACAGGAGCAGAACCGGTCGAGAAGGGCTGCTTGCGGACTCTTCCATCTTGCTGGAGAATATGGTAAAATATCAATATTGTTTCGCAGGAGGGGAAGGAATAGATGCAGTGCTATCTGCTCAGAGAGCAGCTTTTTCCAGTTTCATTGGAAGAACTTTTCGCAGCCCAGGAGAACTATGTCTGTATTTTGTCGCCCGCTGAGTGGAATGCAGACAAGGAAAAATTTACCATGGGCATTGATATGGAAATCAGCTATGATCTGGGCATGACAAAAGCGGAAGTGAATATGGATTCTCTGACGGGTTCGTTCTCTATTCCTCAGCGCGATGCGCTGACGGATGACCCTGTGACGTTTGGTTTTGCCATGGATGAGAAGGGGATTGTTTTCATCGATGAGGGAAACGAGGCGGAACAGCTGGTCCGGGAGATCGCGCAGAGCAAGCGGTGGAAAAGCCCCTCACTCGAACGTTTTCTGTATGATTTTCTGGAATCCATCATTCGGTCAGACCTGACACTGCTTGAAGACCGCGAGGAGAAACTCAGCGTCATGGAAGACGAAATCCTCGCGGGTGATCTCGATGGAAAGATGGAGCAGATCATTGACATGCGCAATGATTTAAAGACACTGCGCGTGCACTATGAGCAGCTGACCGATCTTGGTCAGGAACTGGTTGAAAATGAAAACGGCTTCTTCAAAAAAGGCCGCATCCGCTATTTTGAATTGTTTACCAAGCGCATCATGCGCCTGGAGGATGTTGCCGCCGGTGTGCGGGAACACACCGTTCAGGTCAGGGAACTGTATCAGTCACAGCAGCAGGACAAACAGAATCATCTGATGGGTGTGCTGACCGCGGTCAGCACGATCTTCCTCCCACTGACACTGATTGCAGGATGGTATGGCATGAACTTTACCAACATGCCTCTGATTC
The DNA here is from genome assembly GCA_002350845.1 of Christensenella sp. UBA2853. Taxonomy (GTDB): domain Bacteria; phylum Bacillota; class Clostridia; order Christensenellales; family Aristaeellaceae; genus UBA2943. The sequence continues at coordinate 46,483 of DEFL01000005.1, read as the reverse complement.
AGGTGCCCTGGGGATATCCGCTGATTATTATTGTTTCCATTGTAGTGGCGCTCCTGAGCGTCTGGTACTTTAAAAAGCATGACTGGTTCTGAGGCAGGCAGCCGGCAGGAAGTCTGCGAATTTCTTAGCATGAGGAGAGATATTATGAATCGGCCCAGAATTATCTGTCATATGCTGACATCGCTTGACGGCAAAGTGACGGGCTCGTTCCTGCAGTCCCCGCAGGCACAGGCTGCAGAAGGGCATTACAATGATTTGCATACGGCGTTTCATGCGGATGCCTTTGCGTGCGGCCGGCTGACGATGGAGCAGAGCTTCATGGATGATCAGTATCCGGACCTGGCTCCTTATGTTGACGCCGTGGTGCCGCCGGGAGACTTTATCGCGGACAAGCATGCGGATTATTATGCGGTCTCATTTGATCACAAGGGAAGAATCGGCTGGAAATCCAACACCATTCAGGATGATGATCCGGGCTATAACGGTGCGCATGTGATCGAAGTGGTCACAGGCGATGCCCCCAAGCCCTGCCTTGCCTATCTCAGAGAACTGGGCGTTTCCTATCTGATTGCGGATACGGTATCCGAAGCACTCGACAAGCTCAAGGATCGGTTCGGCATTTCCCTGCTCCTGCTGGAAGGCGGAAGCGAACTGAATGCTTCTTTTCTCAGAGAAGATCTCGTGGATGAAATCTGCCTGGTGCAGGCTCCTGTCCTTGCCGGGCCGAAAGACAAACCGTTGTTTGCCTGCACACAGATGAAAACGGCCAAACTGCTTTCCAGCGAGGCATATGAAGACGGCACCGTGGTCATGCGGTATGAGATGGTCCGGGAAAACTAAACACGACACGGCCGGTTCTCTGAAACAAAGAGCCGGCCGCTTTTATAAAGGAACATGCAGCAATGATACCTGAATATGCACTGATGAAGATCTACGCCGGACCGCATGGATGCGAGGTGCCGGACTTTCTGACCCGGGCGGCGGAAACCGCCCTGATGCAGCGCCTTGGACACATTGGCATGAACTGCGGATGCGAATACACATCCTTTCCCAGCTTTGCCGGCGGAAAACAGTATTCCCGGCTCCTGCACTCGCTGGGGGTGGGCATGATTGTGTGGAAGCATACCGGGGATCCCGCGCAGGCGATGGCAGGGCTTCTGCATGATGTGGCCACACCGGTATTTGCCCATGTGATCGACTTCATGAAGGGCGATTACCTCACCCAGGAAGCCACAGAGGACGGCACACTGGAGATGATTGCGCAATCACCGGAAATGCAGGATGTTCTGCACGAATTTGGACTGAAGATAGAACAGGTGTCGGACTATCATCTCTATCCGGTTGCTGACAACGATTCGCCGCGCCTGTGCGCAGACCGCCTGGAATATACCCTGGGCAATCTGTATTTCTATGGATTTGCATCCCTCGGGGAGATTGAGGCGATCTACGCAGACATTCAGGTGGACCGGACAGAGGACGGAAGGGAAGAACTGGTGTTTTCAGATGCTGACTGCGCGGAGACCTTCGGCTTCCTGTCCCTGAAGTGCTCAAAAGTGTATGTGTCGGATGAGGACCGGTATTCGATGCAGATGCTCTCAGAGATTGTGGCAAAAGCGATCCGCAGCGGGATGTTTTCGGAGAAGGAACTGCATGGGACGGAGGAGCGCATCACAGCCCTCCTTACTTCTTCAGCGGAGACGGCAGCACAGTGGAAATGGTTCTGCGGCCTGAACCGCATGGAGCGGGCAGAGGTGCAGGGTCAAGGAGAGCACTGGAGGAATATCCAGGCGAAAAAGCGATGCATTGATCCCTACATCCGCGGATACGGACGTCTCTCGGATATCAGGAGGCAGTATGCTGACGCGCTGGAGACGTTCAGAAAGGATCCGCAGGATGCCTGGCTGAGGGGATACAGGGAGGAAGTGTGAAACAGATGATGATCGAGGAGGCTGTCTGGAACGAGGAGCTCGCGGACACGCTGATCCGCTTTTCAGAGGACTGGGAGAAGGAGAACAGCTGCTGGGGATACCGCAGGAACACCTGGGATGACCTGAAGGGAGAAAGGGTGTTTCTTGCAAGAGAAGGCGGACAGATCCTCGGCTATCTTCTTGGGCATGCGGAGACGGAGAAGAAGGGATGTACAGCCTATCCGAAGGGAACGCAGCTGTTTGAAGTGAGTGAACTGTATGTGATTCCGTCCGAGCGCTCAAAGGGAGTCGGGAAGGCGATCATGCAGTTTGTACAGGAGCGCGTCAGAGATCAGGCACAGGTTCTGGTGCTGACTGCAGCGGCGCGCAATGCACGGGCTATTCTGCATTTCTATCTGGATGAAATCGGCATGGAATTTTACAGCGCGTGGCTGTTTCTTCGCCTTCAGCCGGACAATCCATCATAAAAACAACGGCCGGCGCCGGATCAGGCGCTGGCCGTTGTCTTATGAAGCGATGACAGGTTTGAGGTTTCCTGTCCAAAGCATCAGGTGGTTTCCGGAATCAGTGTGAAGCAGAAGGTGAAGGAAGGCTCGTCAAAGCGGTATTTCTTCAGCAGAGCAGGACCGCAGGAGTTGGAGCCGATGCCGTTCTGCTTGTAGTCCAGGCTCAGTACTGTGCTGCCGCAGGGCACAAGTTCAAATGCGTGCGCCTTTTCGGTGAGTTCTTCCTTGGTATAGGGAGACACATTGAACGAGAAGGGAACATCGCTCACCGCGCGCAGGGATACGCCATCACCGGACACGGAGACTGTGGAAACATCGTAATGGCTTCCGTTTTCCTGAGGCTTGAGATAATCCTCGTGGAGGTCATTCCGGTCAGCACAGAAGGTTCCGTGATAAGCGGCATGATGTTTGTCCACATAGGATTCCTGCGGACCCATGCCGGAATAAATTGTCTTCCACATGGAATCCGGCAGCATCAGGCGCACGCCGAAACGCGGGAGCATGGGGAAATCTGCTCTCAAGTCGCGCTGGGCGTCAACAGAACAATTCAGGGCTCCATCGCCATAGATCGTCCAGGTCACTGCCATCTTCAGAAGCGGAATCTGGCAGGGGCAGGCAAGGGTGACTGCAGTGCGGATCACAGCGGCCCCGCCTTCAACGGCGCTGGTGGTCTCAGAGGCAAAGGGCTGGATGCGGTTGAAACCAGCGGCTTCCCATTCATGGCGGATATTCCGGTCATTGTCTGTCGGGGCACGCCAGACCTGCCAGTCCATGGGATGATCGAGCAGACGATGTCCTGCATATGTAATGGCGTCAAACAGACCTGTGGCCGTATCATAGCGATAGGAGAAGCGGCGGCCGGAGATCGTCAGGAAACGTCCCTCGTCAGAAATCTCAGGGGCCGGAGCAGCGGAATGCACAGCAGCGGTCATCTTTTCCGCGCCGGGCAGTTCAAACTCATCAAAACCGAGGACATGTCTGCGGCGGAGGAGCGGAAGATCCTGGTTGAGGATGTAGACAAAGCGGACATAGCACCTTCCAACGAGGCGGGTGCGGCTGGTCCAGTGAATCTCAGCGGACTGACCGACAGGAATCTCGGGCAGTGTGACCGGCTCCTCAATGACTTCGCGATCATTCACTGTGAGATGGGCTACGCACTGAATCTGACCATTGATGTCGGTAAAGTCCATGCAGTTGCGGAATGTAAAGGTGTCTTTTCCGTCAAACGAAGCACGGATGGGACGATTGACTTCCCAAAATTCCTTGAGTCCGGTGTGCGGGCGGCGGTCCGGATAGACAAGGCCGTCCATGCAGAAGTTGCCGTCATGCGGGAACTCCCCATGGTCGCCGCCGTAGAGATAACGGTGGCGTCCGTCTTCCAGCACGCCTTCGTCGATGGCATGATCACACCATTCCCAGATAAAGCCGCCGCAGAAACCGGGATAGCGCTCCATGAGCTCATGGTATTCTTCCATGTCTCCAGGACCGTTGCCCATGGCGTGGCTGTACTCACACAGAATGTAAGGCTTCTTGGACGTGTAGGCAAAATAGTCGATCGGGCTGCCATCCGGCGTGCCTTCATAATACTGGCGGATTTCCTCCAGAGAGGGATACATGCGGCTGTACAGATCCAGGTCCTCGTAGGAATGGCTGGCCGGATTTTCGGTATAGCGCGCAGCTTCATAGTGCGTCAGACGGCTGGGATCATATTCTTTGGTCCAGCGGAGCGCCGCTTCGAAGGTGCAGCCATAGGCGCATTCGTTGCCCATGGACCAGATGACCACGGACGGCCTGTTTTTGTCACGGGTGACCGAGCGCTGAACGCGATCGCAGGTTGCCTCAGTCCATTCGGGATTATTGGCGATGCCGCGGTTCCAGATCTTATGGGATTCGATGCCCTGGCGCTTCTGCTCCTGGGAGAGATAGGCAGGTCCCATGCCGTGGCTTTCATTATCCGCTTCTCCGATCACCATGAAACCATAACGGTCGCAGAGCTGGGTAAAACGCGGGTCATTGGGATAGTGACTGGTCCGGATGGCGTTGACATTGTGTTCCCGCATCACGGTCAGGTCACGGAGCATCTGTTCAAGGGAAATGGTGAACCCGGTGACCGGATCGCTGTCGTGACGGTTGACGCCGCAGAAGAGGAAGGGACGCTCATTGAGTTCCACAACCCCGTCATGCACACGGATGGAACGGAGACCGACCATCTCGGTGATCACTTCGCCGCTGCAGGCGAGCGTCAGGGTATAGAGGTAGGGATGCTCCGGATTCCAGAGCACGGGCGCATCGATCTTCAGGGCAAGAGCATCTGTGCCGTCTGCCTCTGCAACGGTATTGCCTTCTGCATCGGTGACGACGGCATGGACGGGAACGGATGCGCCGCGGAAAGTCACATTGACAGTCACACGGCCGTCAATGGAAGGATGGACAAAGTAATCGGCAATGCCTGCCTCAGGACGCTTGAGAAGATAGACATCACGGAAAATGCCGCTCATGCGGAATTTGTCCTGGTCTTCCATATAGCTTCCGTCACACCATTTGAGCACCAGAACAGCGATGTCGTTCTCGCCTTCACGGACGACGGAAGTGATATCAAATTCACTGGTGGAATGGGAAACCTGGCTGTAACCGACATAGGTTCCGTTGATCCACACATAGAAGCAGCTGTCTACGCCTTCAAAGACCAGATAGGCGCGGGGAGCGGCAGCCTCGACCTGATAGGTAAAGGTTCTGCGGTAGGCACCGCTGGGATTCAGATGCGGTACGTGGGGCGGGTCGCAGGGAAAAGGATAGCGGACGTTGGTGTACTGGTGATGGTCATAGCCGTGGTTCTGCCAGCATGAAGGCACCGGAAGGGGACGGAAACCATTGGGGAGTTCTCCCGTCTGGAAGGGTTCCACCGCATCCGGAGATTCGTAGAGCTTGAACTGCCAGGTTCCTGAGAGCAGCTGGAAGCGGTCGGATGTTTCACGGTGCATGACAGGGTCCGCCATGGGAGCAGACGCGGGAATGTAGTAGGCTCGGTTGGGCATGGTGTTTTCATGGAGTACATGAAGATTTTCAAAATGATTCGGAATAATCATGAAAAACTGCAGAGAGTGTTCTCTGCTTCCCCCCTTCGTTCCACGTAAATAGGAAAACGAGAAACCGAACAAAGTGTATCTGTCTGCTCCGCAAGTGTCAAGGACTGAAAAGGCGAGATTTTGTATTTCTACGCGGGAGGAAAGCTCCGGACCGTTAGTGATTGCAAACAAGGACGGAATATGATAATATTTTAACGAATACTGCAGGAAGCAATGGATACAAACGGGAGAACAGTTCCGTTTTATTCATGCGCTGCAAGTATATCCAGATTTCAGAATATGGGAGGTCTTTCCTATGGGTGTGAATCGTTTTGTTCTCAACGGTACTTCCTATCATGGACATGGTGCCATTAATGAGATCCCGGGCATCATCGCAGCAAAAGGCTTCAAAAAGGCATTTGTTGCTTCTGACCCTGATCTTGTGAAGTTTGGCGTGACCGCCAAAGTGACGGATCTTCTCGAGAAAAACGGCGTGGCTTATACGCTGTATACCGATATCAAGCCGAACCCCACGATTGAAAACGTGCAGAACGGCGTCAAGGCCTACAAGGAATCCGGTGCTGACTTCATGATCACCATCGGCGGCGGCTCCTCCATGGATACCGGCAAGGGCATCGGCATTGTTGTCAACAATCCTGAGTTTGCTGACATCCGTTCCCTGGAAGGTGTTGCACCGACCAAGAACCGCACAGTGTTCACCATTGCTGTTCCGACCACCGGCGGCACTGGCGCAGAATCCACGATCAACTACGTCATCACCGACGTTGAGAAGAAGCGCAAGTTCGTGTGTGTTGACCCGAACGACATCCCGGATGTCGCCGTGGTCGATCCCGATATGATGGCTTCCATGCCCAAGGGCCTGACCGCTTCCACCGGTATGGACGCTCTGACCCATGCGATTGAAGGCTACACCACTGCGGCTGCCTGGGAACTGGCTGACTGCCTGAACCTGGAAGCCATCAAGCTGATCGGTGCCAACCTGCGCAAGGCTGTTGCCAACGATCCTGACGGACGTGAAGGCATGGCTCTGGCTCAGTATGTGACCGCTATGGCTTACTCCAATGTCGGCCTGGGCATCGCTCATTCCATGGCGCACACCCTCGGTGCTGTGTATGACACGCCCCATGGTGTTGCCTGCGCTATGATGCTGCCTATCGTCATGGAATTCAACGCTGAGTACACCGGCGAAAAGTTCAAGGCGATTGCTGAAGCTCTGGGCGTGAATACCGAAGGCATGGATCAGGCTGCCTATCGCAAGGCGGCTGTGGACGCAGTCCGTCAGCTGTCCATTGATGTGGGCATCCCCACCAAGCTGGATAAACTCAAGGAAGAGGATCTGCCGTTCCTGTGCAAGTCTGCTGCGGCTGATGCCTGCGCACCCGGCAATCCGCGTCCCGCAACCCTCGAACAGTTCGAGGAAATGTTCCGTAAACTGATGTAATGGAAATGCCTGTGCGCAAAGCACAGCAGCATTCCGGCAAATCTGAAGACGGTTCGGCGCTGCCTCCCGGAAGGTGAGGCAGCGCCTTTTTTTCCCGGAAAATGAAATTGACGCTCCCGGTGGATTGTGCTATCGTTACGTTCCGGGCAGAGAAGAACATTCGGAAAAGAAGTTCTGCCTGCAGGGCGGGACGAAAGTTGCCCGGTGGAGGAAAAGCGATGAAGACAGGGATGAGAAACTATCATACGCACACATCCAGGTGCAAGCACGCATCGGGTACGGATGAGGAGTATGTGCTGACTGCCATTGAGCAGGGATATGCAGCACTTGGATTTACAGACCATACGCCGTGGCCGTATGCCAATGGGTATGTCAGCCGGATCCGCATGGATGTGGAGCAACTGGGGGATTATGTCGCGTCGATCCGTGCGCTGAAGGAAAAGTACCGCGGCCGGATTGAACTTTTCATCGGCCTTGAATGTGAACCGTTCCCGCAGTATTACGGCTGGCTCAGAGAAATGAAGGAAAAGTACCAGCTGGATTATCTCATTCTCGGCAATCATGTGTCGCAGGAGGATGAGGCCGGACATTTCTATATGCGGAGCCAGACCCGGGATGATCTGAAACGGTATACGGAATCGACCCTTCAGGGGATGGAGAGCGGATTGTTTACCTATCTGGCGCATCCTGAAGTATCCTGGTCCGATTATCCGCAGGTGGATGACGCGTGCATGGATATGGCAGAAGCCATCTGCCGGGAAGCCAGACGTCTGAATATGCCTCTGGAGTATAATCTTCTGGGAAACGATTACAGGGAAACACAGAGAACACACGGCCTCGGTTATCCACACGATGCTTTCTGGGAAGTGGCAGCCAGGCATGGCAATGCCGGGATTGTGGGCATTGACGCACACCGGCCGGAGATGCTGACGTGGACCGGGAAAGTGATCGCAGCGCAGGAACATCTGCGCGCGCTGGGCGTGCAGGTGATTGATCAGCTGGAACTGTAGGCTGCAGATGAAAACGGCGGGACAAAGACATGCGCTTTGTTCCGCCGTTTTCATGGATCAGTGTCATGTGATTCAGATTTTTAACGGCTTCATTGTGGGTTTGCCGGGCCATCCGGCTGATACTGCCAGCCGTGGTCTCCGTGATAGATCATCAGGCGGGTCATGCCGCCGTCCACGCAGATGTTTTCTCCGGTAATAAACCCGGCCTGGTCGCTTGCGAGAAACAGGATCAGTTCGGCGATGTCCTCCGGTTTGCCGACACGCCCGGCCGGCTGCTGGATGGCATCCGGACCGGTATATTCGGTTCCGGTTGTATCAATCCAGCCGGGGGAAATGCTGTTGACGCGCACCCTTCCCGACAGGCTGACTGCGAGCGCATGGGTCAGTGCCGCGATGCCGCCCTTGGCTGCCGTGTAGCTCTCCGTCTGGGGCTGGCTCATGCGGTCCCGAGAGGAGGAAATGTTGATGACAGAAGCGCCTTTTGAAAAACAGGGAAGAAAAAGCTTGGTCAGATAGAACGGTGCAGTCACGCCGATGTTCAGCGCTTTCTCAAACTGTTCATAGGAGCAGCTTTCAATCCCGCGCATGGGAGGAGGCGCGTTGTTGATCAGCACATCGACATGTCCGTGCGCCGAAATGACACCGGCAGCGAACTGTTCGAGTGTTTTTTGATCGGAAATATCCCCGACAAACCAGTCGCCCGGCTGCGTGTCAATGATGCATACAGCAGCGCCTTCACGCCGGAAGGCCTGGGCGGTGGCCAGGCCGATGCCGTGCGCACCGCCGGTGATGACGACCACCTTGTTTTCAAAGCGTTTCTCCATACGGTTCTTCTCCTTTCGGGCGTCAGGCATGGTTACACTTTTTTCCAGAGCAGCAGATTGTCTTCAAAAGCGGCTTCCACGCGGCCGGTCTCTCTGAGCCAGGTGAGATAAGAGCGAAGCGTGCTGCCGATCAGCACATACTGTTCAAAATTCATGGTCAGGCCAAAGGCAGTGAATACTTTCTGAAGAAGCTGCTCAAAACAGACCGGTTCGGTGCACAGCTCCGTGATCCGGTCGGCTGTTTCATGGATTTTCAGCATATTGTATTCCGCCAGCGGCGCAATCTCCTTGCAGGCCTCTGCATGGGAGGGAACAAAAAGGGCGGCCTGCATGGTTCGCACGCCCTCGAGCGTCCTCAGGCATGCGGCGGGATCATAGGTGTATCCGATCCCGTACTTGTCAAGTGTTTCACGGCTGGAGAGACAGTCGGCCAGAAATACGACATCATCCGGCGTGCGGAAGCCCACCATGTCCAGGCCGTGGCCGGGGAGGGGCATCATTTCAAACCCGGAGGGCAGGACATCGGGAGTCAGCGGCTGTGCCGGACTTTCCTGCGCCATGAGAAATTTGTGCCTGAAATCCTCCGGCGGACAGCCGCCGTAGAGAAAACAGGGCTCAAGCAGCGGATGCTGCGTAAAAGCGCAGTCGATGCCAGGCGCATAGATGCTGCAGCCGGTCTGGGCATAAAGATACTGATTGCCTCCGATATGATCGGCATGGGAATGCGTGTTGTAGATCGCTTTGAGCTGCCAGTGATTCGCGTCAAGAATCTGACGGATTTTTCTTCCGGCGGATTTGTCGTTTCCGCTGTCAATCAGGCAGACACTGTTTTCGTCAAGTACAACAAGACCGATCTTGGCGGGACTCTGAATATAGTAGGTATGGGGTGCGACATGGACAAGTTCGTACATCATGGCCTCCCGGAGATGAGGATTTGTCATGGAAAAGGACATCGGATGCAGGGAACGCAGGGGTGTCAGTTCTCTCCCGTGGGCAGCGGGGCACGGCCGAAGGCAAGCGCAAAGTCACGGATATAACTGCACATTGCATCCATCATTTCCTTGCCCATGGCTTCTGTTGCACGGGAAGGCGCATCGTCTCCCATGCCGTGGGCGAGCCATCCGTTATCGGTAATGGAGGCTACAGGACGCGGAATTGTGACGGAAGCGCCATGAAAGAGGACGCTGGTCCAGCTGTAGGATGGAAGTTCGTCAGAGACATCGTTGCGCATGTTTTCCGGAAGCTCGATGAATTCCCGGTGTACCAGGGACGGATCGACGGCAAGAATCGCGGCCGTCTCCTCTCCGCCGCCGTGCCCGCCCTTCCATTCGGGACGCAGCTGGCCGGCAATCAGCCACCAGTTGAGGCAGGCCAGATAAGCGCCGCGCCGGTACAGATGCTGGCCGACGAGATCGATGGACTTGCTGTTCCCGCCGTGTCCGTTGAGAATGATGAAGCGGCGGAAGCCGTAATCAAACAGCTGATCCACAATCAGAGTCAGCAGCATGCGCAGTCCTTCCACGCCGATGGAAATGGTGCCGGGAAAGCCGCGCAGGTCTTCCGTTGCGCCGTAATGCAGCGGCGGGGCAATGAGCAGTTCCGGAAAGCGTGCATTCAGGAGGCTGCACAGATGCTCCGGGATCAGTGTGTCAGTTCCCAGGGGCATATGCTTCCCATGGTTTTCAAGGCTTCCAACGGGAAGCAGGATGGTCTGGCTTTTGCGCAGGTACGCTTCAACCTCGGGATAGGAGATGCGTTCGAGAAACATGGGTTTTTCACTTTCCTTTCAAACTCATTTTCCGAATCAGCCCTGCCGTCCATTTCTCTTTTACAGGTAGGTGCGGAACCATTCCAGCATGGCACTGTAATAATGCTGCAGCTGACGCGGTTCCTGGGGCTGCTGGTGGGCCGTGTGCGGGTAGAGAATCATCCGAACGGGAAAGTCCGGAGCATGGGAGTCGCGCAGTGCAACAAACAGCTGACGCGCGCCTTCCACCGGACAGCGGAGGTCATCCATGCCGTGGAGAATCAGGAACGGGGCAGACACCTTTTCCATGCGCATGATTTCGGAGTGCTCCAGCTCATGGTCCATGAATTCACCGTAGGATGGATAGTCCCGGGAGCTCCTGCGCATGTCGGAGGAGGCGTAGGAGATCAGTCGGTTCACAGTGGGACGCTGGGTAATATATGCCTTAAAGAGGGTGGAACGCGTGGCAGCGTAATTGGTCACATACCCGCCGTAACTGCGCCCGGTGAGCCCGAGGCGCTTTTCGTCAATCCATGAAAACTGTTTTGCGGCTTCCCGGACAAACAGCAGGATGTCGGTGTAGGCACTGCCGTCATAGGCGTGGAAGACCTGGCGGTGGCGGTCGCCATACCCCGAGGATCCGCGAGGGTTGCAGAAGAGGATACCGAAGCCTTCCCCGGCAAATGCCTGCATTTCCATGTCAAAACTGTTGCTGTAGAAAGGATGCGGTCCGCCGTGCACATAGACAATGCAGGGATACTGACGGCCCTGCTGCATCTCCTGGGGCGGAAGGCACCATCCATGAACAGTACCTTCTCCGTCCAGGACCGGAGTGGAAAAAGCAGATGCCCGTGAAAGCGCTGTCTCGGCAAGATCATCAGCATTGGACTGGTAAAGGAGGCGGACTTCGCCGGTGCTTTCGTGAAGCAGGACATACTGCTCGGGTGTGTCAGTTGCGGAGCGCGCCGCGAGCACCCAACCGTCTCCGGCCGGTGCAAGACCGTTGTAGCAGAACTCGGCGTCCGTCAGGCGCACCGGGCGATTGCGGGCACCTTCAAGGGAGACGCGATAGACGGTTCCCACACCGAGATAGCCGGCACAGAAAAGCACAGATTGTTTGTCACTGGAAACAACAACCTTTTCAAGGCCTGCGCCGGTCTCTGCGTTATACGCAAGCTGGACGGTGTCAAAGCAGTCTTCTGTCTGTCGGGAAATCGGTGTGAGCTCATGGCTTTCAAGAGACAGACGGCAGAGCGTGCAGGACGGGTAAGCGACTTCACGGGCAGCGGTTTCCGGCATGTCCAGCACCCCGACAATCAGAGATCGGCCGTCTGGCGTGCATACTGGACGCACGGGATTGGGATAGGAGACGACCAGCAGATCCTGAGTGAGCCGGACGATTTCGCCTGTATGGATATCGATGGAGAGCACATCCATGGCAATGGAGTTTTCTTTATTGCAGTACAGATTGCTTTCGCAGATCACATGTGCATTATCCGGCGCAAAGCAGGCATGCAGAAAATGACAGCTGCCGCTGGAGATCCTACGCGCTTCCCCGGAGCCGTCCGCGGGAACTACAAACAGGTGCATGACGCGGGGACGCTTGAAACCGAGTCCGTCAAACTTATACCCGAAATCCTCCGTGGCGACCGGATCCAGGGCATGGTTCCAGTTATTCCCCATGGAAGGCATGTATGCCGGCGCGGGGCCTGCGGCGCCATCATCGGCGGCCGGGGATGTAAACACCAGCCAGTTCCCGTCCGGTGACCACCGGGGATCCAGGACGGGAGCGCTGAAATGCGTGAGCTCACGGACTTCACCTTCCATGGTGCTGATACACAGCTGCGGACCGCCGGGAGCGGGACGAAGAAAGGCAAAGCAGGAGCGGTCCGGAGACGGCATCGGACCGGTACCTTCCAGGATCAGACGATCCGTACAGGTGGGGATATGTCTCAGGACGACCCGGCTGATACGTTGATTCTGAGAAGGATCAAAGACAGAGTCTGCAAACAGAAGGGATTCGGAAGCGGGCAGGTAGGTTCCGCAGGAGATCTTTTCGCGCGTCATAAAATCCTGAAATGAGGAATGTCTCATCCTGTCGCCTCCTCATGCTTCAGATAGCGTGCAAACCAGTGGACCATCTCCTGGACAGCACAGACTCTGTGGGGGAGCAGACCTTCACGGGAGAACCTGTGACCGGCTCCAGGAAACATGACAAGGCGGACCGGAATCTCAGGATGCCGTTCATGCAGTCCGACAAACAACTGTTCACTCTGCTCAAAGGAAGAGTGGACATCGCTGTATCCATGGAGCAGCAGAAGCGGTGTGCGGATATGGTCCAGATCCCGGATGATGGACGCTCTGGAACGCTGCATCAGCGCGTCCCGGAGAATGACAGGCTCAGACTGTTTGTGTGGACTGTGCATGCCGGGATCACCATTCCCGTAGGCAGTCGCCTGATTCACGAACACACTCTGTCCGATTGCGGCGCGAAAACGGTTGGTGTGCATGATGATGCTGCAGGTGAGCGTGCCGCCGTAGCCCTCCCCGGCGATGCCCAGACGGTTCGGATCGATAAAGCCGAGGGACACAGCTGCATCCATGGCATCCTCGATATCATGAATGGGTGTGTCTGACCAGGCGGTCTTTCTGTTGCAAAAGGAAAGCCCATAGCCTGAGGAACCTCTGGGATCACAGCAAATGACAGCATAGCCGGACGCTGCCAGGATATGAAGCTCCTGATGGAAATCCTGTGTGAGGCACGCCTGCGGTCCATCGTGGAGATACAGGACGGCAGGGTATTGTCTCCCTTCTTCAAAGGGAACCGGCCGATAGACGGTGGAGAAGATGACGGCCCTTCCGTCGCGGGAGGGTACGCGCTGATGAATCACTTCTCCCATTTCCACACTCTTCAGGACTGGATTGGAGGAAGCCAGGGGACGGATGGTCCGATCCCCGGAGAGTTCGCAGATCTCTGCCATGCTAGAGTCACTGCCCCAGAGGCAGAGAAATCCGCGGTGGACTGGCACGAATTCATGGATGGAACCGGGGCCGGAATAGACGACATGCGGCACCTGGGAGGCGCGCAGGGAAATGCGATAGAGGTTCTCCGTTCCGTTCATGGCACACAGAAAATACAGCGTGCTTCCCCTGAGCTGCATCCGGCTGCAGGTGTTTCCGTACGGTGTGCACCTGACAGGAAGGCCGTCAAAGCCCGGTGTGTGAGGATGCGAAAAGTCCAGGAGATCAACCGGCCCCTGGCTGCTGAGGGTGCGCATTTTGAGCGTCAGAGCCATGGCGTGGTTCTGAATATGCCATGCGGAATAGATGACGGAAAGATTATCTCCTGTGAACAGGGCAGGGTGCTCTCCGATGAGATGATCTTCCGTGAGCTGCTGAAGTTCACTTCCGTCTGAATTGAGCACAAAAAGCTCTTCTTCAGAGAAGAAGGGGCCGGTATGCGGCTGACCATGGCAGCAGATTTTCCTGCCGTCGGAGGAAAGCACCGGTTTTGAGAGCGGGAATGCGTTGGGAATGAGAATGGCCCGGAGTGTCACAGGGTCAAGCGTGCCAAGGGTGGCTATGGATCCATTGCGTATGCCGTAGAGGTCCTCGCCCCTGTAGTCAAGCTCTGTGATATCACGCGGTCCCCAGTCGCACTGCCATTCAAACTCTGCTCTTTCATCCGCGGTCATCTCCCGAAGCCCGCGCCCTTCATGGATTTCGTTCTTCCAGAGCGGCGTTTCAAAGACCAGGAGAGAGGCACACAGATCATAGGATGTGATTCCGTGCGGGACATGGGTCAGAATTTCACATGCCGAGAAATCCACGGGATGGCCGGCATGCAGTGCGGCGAGGATGGTCAGCGTCCGGATGCGGGCTATCTGATATTCACCGGGAGCATCCGTCAGAAAATACAGAAACATGCCGTCAGGCGAAAAACGGGGATTGGTTGCGGAGAAGGCTGCCTGACTGGATGAAAGTGCGGCGCATGCCAGGGAGGAACGTTCAAGAATACGAATCCCGGTGTGCCAGTTTCCGTCCCTGCGGGAAGAGCGGCGCTCCATATAGGCGGCCAGCAGCTCATCCGGAGAGACCGTCAGTCCGGAAAGGCAGACAAGGTCACTGATCAGATCGCTTGACAGTTGCTTTTTCATAGGTCCTCCAGATGGTTGAGTGCGTGGACACCTGCTGCGCACGCTTGGCGCAGATCCAGGGGCGTTGCCACGCAAAGACGAAAGGCGTATATGTGCACAGTGGTATCATCCTACGTTCAAAGTGAGACTATCTTATATCATCCGTCTGGGTGAATCAAGGTTTTTCTTTTGTTCCTGCGGGGGTGCCAACAGAAGGTATCATGACTCTTTACAGACCCGGGGAGATTCGCTACTATGAACAGGAATCAGCGAGTGATGAAAACCCGCTCAAAAAATAACGTGAAAAACTGTTTGTGAGGGAGAATACGAGGATGAAACTGAATCTGACAGGGGACAGTGGACAGTTTCCGTCCCGCAGGGAACTGGTCTATGCGTGCCGCGGCATGGTCTGCACCTCGCAGCCGCTTGCTGCGCAGGCGGGCCTGGATGCCATGAAGGCAGGCGGCAACGCAGTGGATGCTGCTGTTGCAGCGGCTTCTGCCATGACGGTCTGTGAACCGACATCCAATGGTCTGGGCAGTGATGCGTTTGCCATTGTATGGATCGAAAAGGAACAGAAACTGTACGGGCTCAATGCCAGCGGTGTTTCGCCCATGGCGCTGTCCTATGAGACGGTCAGGGCTGCAGGCGAAGAAATGCCGCGCCGCGGCTGGATGCCGGTCATGGTACCCGGCGCACCGGCTGCATGGCAGGCGCTGACATCACGCCTGGGCCGCCGGACGCTTTCTGAAAACCTCGAAGGCGCAGCTGTGCTGGCCGAGGAAGGGTATCCGGTGGAAGTGACGTGCAGCCATGACTGGGCACTCTCATACAGGGTGTTTGACGGGGTCAGGGAGAAGGAAAATCCAACCTGGCTTACGCCGTGGTTCGACTGCTTCGCACCGAAGGGACGCGCGCCGCAGGCGGGTGAAATCTGGAAGAGTGAAGACATGGCGCGGACGCTGAGGGAAATCGGAAGCACACAGAGTGAGTCGTACTATCGCGGCAGTCTCGCGGAGAAGATCGATTCCTTTTCCAGGGAAACCGGCGGGTATCTGCGCAAATCGGATCTGGAAGACTACGCTGTCAGGTGGGTATCCCCGCTGTCGGTTTCCTACCGCGGCTACGATGTCTGGGAGCTTCCGCCCAACGGAGACGGCATGATTGCCCTGATGACGCTCAATATTCTGCGCCATTTTGAGCTGTCTGACAAATTCAGTGAGGACGGGGATATACACCGCAGGATTGAAGCACTCAAAAAAGCCTTTGCAGACGGGCAGGCGTATATCTCAGACCCGGCCGCCATGCGCGTTGCCCCCGAGGACCTTCTTGCAGAAGCCTACGGAAAGGCACGGGCCGGGGAAATCACAGACACGGCGCAGCTTCCGTCCCACGGGAATCCCTCGGGATCCGGCACGATTTATCTGTGCACGGCGGACGGGGAAGGAAACATGGTCAGCTATATTCAGAGCAATTATATGGGATTTGGTTCCGGCGTCGTGGTGCCCGGGACCGGGATTTCCCTTCAGAACCGCGGCTGTGGTTTTACGCTGGATCCGAATTCCCCCAACTGTTATGCACCGGGCAAGAAAGCGTTCCACACGATTATTCCGGGCTTTCTCACCCGGGACGGGAAACCGGTCGGCCCGTTCGGCGTGATGGGCGGCTTTATGCAGCCCCAGGGCCATGTGCAGGTGCTCAGCAATCTGATTGACCTGCATTTCAATCCCCAGGAAGCACTGGATGCGCCGAGATGGCAGTGGACCGGCGGGAACAAAATTCTCCTGGAACCGGAATATCCGAAAGCACTCGCTGAAAAACTCAGCGCGCGCGGTCATGAGATCGAGTATGCAGAGAATTCCGGAACGTTTGGCCGCGGCGAAATCATCTTCAGGCATGATGACGGCGTATTGACAGGGGCCGTGGAAAAAAGGGCTGCCGGATACTGCGCCGCATGGTAAGAAAGGCCCAATGAATCAGAAGGCTGTGCCGCCCGGCATGGCCTTTTCTTCTGTTCCGGACGCAGTGAACGCAGGCAACGAAGAGGGAAGAACATCTGAAAAAAACTATTGTCACAGGGACAATTCTTTGATATGCTCATGTCGAACGAAAAAGGAAACAGAGCAGGCGGATCATTGGAGAGGAAAAATGCACTCTGCTGCAATGGCAGGACGATGATGCCGTTTTGCAATGCAGCGATGCGTCTGAAGAAAAGAGGGGCAGCCGATGGACATCCGATATGCCGACAGACTTCAGGTGGAACTGGAAAGCACAGTACAGAGCAGTGCGGCCGGTCCGGACTGGCAATCCGGGGACGTAAGCGTTGAACAGGTGCTCGAAAAGGACAGACTGAAGATCTTTCTGACGGCAGATCTGACACCCGTGAAAGGGATTGCGCTGCGGTGGGTGTTTTCTGAAACGGAAAAGCCGCATGAACCGGTGAAGGTCTATTCAGATGCCTGGGAGCGCGGATACGGAGATATGGAGTGGCGCGGTCTGGTGCCGGAGCGGATGATGCCGTGGGTGTGTGCCTGCTCGAATGGGTCGGACAGCCGAAAGGACACATCGGACCGAGGGACGCAGTGCTTTGGCGTGGCGGTTCAGCCCTCAGCCTTCTGCCTGTGGCAGATGGATGCGGAAGGCATCACGCTTCGCGCAGATGTCCGCTGCGGCGGGGAAGGCGTCAGGCTGCACGGCAGAAGACTTCCTGTGTGTGAAGTGCTGTTTGCACGCTGTGAAGGCGTGAGCGCATTTTCAGCGCTGCAGACATTTTACAGATCCCTGTGTACCAGCCCTCTCCGGTTGTCCGAACCGGTCTACGGGGCAAACAACTGGTATTATGCCTACGGGAAAAGCAGCGCAGAAGACATTCTGCGGGATGCCCGCCTCCTGAAGGAGATGACAGAAGGTCTTGCCAACCGGCCCTATATGGTCATTGATGACGGTTGGGAAAAGCATATGACGGATGGCCCCTGGGACGCCGGAAACGAGCGGTTCCCGGATATGAAAGCACTGTGCTGGAAGATCCGCGGGATGCATGTGCGGCCGGGAATCTGGGTGCGATATCTGGCTGACGGGCATCACGAATGGACGGAGAATGCGGATGTCAGGCTGATGCGTGATCCGACATACCTGGATCCTTCCCATCCTCTGGTGCTGGAAAGAATTGCCCGGGATACGGAGCGGCTGACCGGCGAGTGGGGATATCAGCTGATCAAGCATGATTTTTCGACCTGTGACCTCTTTGGATTCTGGGGATTCCAGAGAAAGGGATTTCTCGCGGAAGACGGATGGCATTTCTGGGACCGAAGCAAAACAAGCGCGGAAGTCGTTCTGGAAATATACCGCACAATTCATGACCACTGCGCGCCGGGCACTGTGATTCTGGGCTGCAATGTGATTGGCCACCTTGCGGCAGGCCTTGTCCACATGAACCGCACCGGGGATGATACAAGCGGTGTGGCATGGGACAGAACAAGAAAAATGGGTGTCAACACGCTGGCTTTCCGCATGCTTCATCACGGGGCGTTCTATGCGGCGGATGCGGACTGCGTGGGCATTACAGGGAAAATTGACTGGACACTCAATGCGCGGTGGCTGCAGATCCTCTCAGAGAGCGGGACACCGCTGTTTGTCTCCTGCAGTCCGGATCAGGCCTCGGGCCGCATTGCGGAAGAACTGGGCAGCGCATATGAAAGAGCCTCCCTTCAGGAGGATGAACTGATTCCGCTGGACTGGATGGAAACAACCTGTCCTGAAACGTGGTCCCTGAACGGAGAGACCATCCATTTCCGCTGGATGCAGGAAATGGGAGCAGATATGAGCCGCTGAAATCACTACAGACCGATAACAGAAATGGAGTAATGCATCATGCAACTGATGGACCGTGTCACAGAAGAAATCTATGAAAAGCTTCAAAAGCAGGGAAAACCGAAGCTGGCCGATATGTACAGAAACTGCTTTCGCAGTACCTGGGATACCACACTGCAGCGATCGGACGGAACCGTGTTTCTGATTACGGGCGATATTCCGGCGATGTGGCTCCGGGACTCGTCTGCACAGGTGTTCCATTATCTGCCTTACGCACAGGCCTATCCGGAAATCCGTGAGGCGGTGGAAGGCCTGCTCAGACGTCAGTTTCAGTATATTGTGCTTGACCCGTATACGAATGCCTTCAACCGGGAAGCGAGCGGGCGGCATGGTTATGACGACAGGACGAACTGGACCGAGGAGCAGAAGCCGTGGATCTGGGAGAGGAAATATGAAATCGACTCTCTGTGCTATCCGATCCGGCTGGCCTACACATTCTGGAAAGAGACAGGCAGCACGGCCTGGTGCGATGAATTGTTCAGGCAGGCTGCAGACACCATTCTCAGTGTATGGAAAACCGAGCAGCATCACATGGAACAGTCACCCTACTTTTTTGAGCGGAGCGACTGCCCGCCTTCGGACACCCTGGTTCGGGAAGGCCGCGGAGCTGAAGTGGGCTACACCGGCATGACCTGGAGCGGGTTCCGGCCCAGTGACGATGCATGCCGCTACGGCTATCTGATCCCCTCCAACTTTTTTGCGGCCCGGGCATTGGACCTGCTCGGTGAAATCGCACAGGTGCTTCTTCAGGATCAGGAGATGGCGCAGACGTGTGCACAGATGCGCGGGGAGATTCTTGAAGGAATTGCAAAGTATGGGATTGTGCATCATCCGAAGTTCGGCGACGTGTATGCATATGAGGTGGATGGACTCGGACACAGCCATTTCATGGACGATGCCAATGTCCCGAGCCTTCTGAGCCTTCCGTATCTCGGTTGCATTGATACGGGGGACAAAGTGTACCGCAATACCCGGAAGATGATCCTGAGCCCGGAAAATCCGTATTATTATGAGGGCACCGTGGCAAAGGGAATCGGAAGCCCGCACACGCCCAAAGACTATATCTGGCCGATTTCCCTGTGTATCCAGGGCCTGAGCACGCAGGACCGGGAGGAAGCGGAACAACTGCTGGAAATGCTTGAAAACATGGATGCGGGCACGCTGCTGATGCATGAAGGCGTGCACAAGGATGATCCGCAGCAATTTACCCGCCCGTGGTTCGCCTGGGCCAATTCCATTTTCAGTGAGTTTGTGGAGCGCATGGTGCGCTGGTGAGCGAAAGCACCGGGCCTGTATGGAGGGTATGCCCGGCAAGTGGAAAAATAACCGGAGTGATCCGGGGAAAGTAAGTGAGGATATGAATATTTCATTGTCCCAGAGGACAGAGGAATCAGTCCGAATCTTTTTTGTGGAGTCAAGAAAAGACTCGATTCTCGAGCATCTTCCCCTGAAGGAACAGACCATGGAAGAAGCGATCGATGCATACCGAAAGACACAGGATGCGCAGTCTGACAGCTATGGCCGGACCATTCTGGTGGACGGAGAATATATCGGGGATGTCTGGTGCTACGGGATCGACCCTGAAAAGTCACCCGGCGCGATGCTGGGCATCTGCATATTCAACGAAGGCCGCTGGTCGAAGGGGATCGGCACACAGGCTGTGATGATGTTTCTCAATGAAGTGCGGAAAAAGTACGGCATAAAGACGTTTGGTGCATTCGTTTTCGCAGATCATCAGGCATGCATCCGGGTCCTTGAAAAGAACGGGTTCCGTTTCAAGGATGAGTTCCATGAAGAGGGGCGCCCGACGCGGTATTATCAGAAGAGACTGGGATGACCATCAGAACCTTTCAGGCACACAGGACGAGACGGTCCTGTGTGCTTTTTTCAAGGCAGAAAAAAGCCCCAGCAGACGGTGCCTGCTGAGGCTGAGGGATTAAGAAAATCAGATGTTGAGCAGATCGCTGTAAGCGCGGAGTGCACCGTCCGTATCATGGGCGAGTACACGCTTGGCCAGGACTTTGCCCAGCTGCACGCCTTCCTGATCGAAGCTGTTGAGGTTCCATACGAAGCCCTGGAACATTACCTTGTTTTCGAAGTGGGCCAGAAGGGCGCCAAGCGCTTCGGGGGTCAGCTGATCGCCGACGATGATGCTGGAAGGACGTCCGCCGGCAAAGCTCTTGTTCGGGTTGGGATCGCTCTTGCCGCAGGCAAAGGCCATGATCTGAGCGGCAACATTGGCGCAGAGCTTCTGCTGGCTGGTGCTGTCCTGGATGACAACATCCATGCCGGCCTGATTGGAGCGGAAACCGACAAACTGCAGAGGCACGATATCCGTTCCCTGGTGGAGCAGCTGATAGAAGGAGTGCTGTCCGTTGGTGCCGGGTTCGCCGAAGATGACGGGACCGGTGACGTAGTCCACTTTCTCGCCAAAGCGGTTGACAGACTTGCCGTTGGATTCCATGTCGAGCTGCTGGAGATGCGCAGGGAAGCGGCTGAGCGCCTGAGAGTAAGGCAGAACGGCAGTGGACGGATAACCCTGTACATTGCGCTCATAGATACCGATCAGGGCATCGAGCATGTCCGGGTTCTGCAGCGGGTCAGGATTCTTGGCCAGTGTGTCCTCTTCTGCAGCCCCGTTGAGGAAACGCTCGAAGACTTCAGGACCGAAGGCCAGGGAGAGGACAGCTCCGCCGACACAGGAAGTGGAGGAGTAGCGTCCGCCGATGTAGTCGTCCATGAAGAAGGCGGCGAGATAATCGCTGCTGGAAGCCAGAGGAGAGGTCTCGCTGGTGACCGCAATCATATGCTTTGCGGGATCAAGGCCGGCATTGCGCAGGGCATCCTTGACGAAGGATTCATTGGTCAGGGTTTCCAGGGTTGTGCCGGACTTGGAAACGAGAACGAACAGGGAACGGGAGACATCAATGCTCTTGAGAACGCTTGCGGCATCGTCGGGGTCGACGTTGCTGATAAAGCGTGCATCCATATGGAAGGTTCCGTTCTGCTTTGCCCAGTTTTCGAGAGCAAGATACATGGCGCGGGGGCCAAGATCGCTGCCGCCGATACCGATCTGCACAACCGTGGTGAAGGATTCACCCTTGGCATTGGTGATCTCACCCTGATGCACGCGGCGGGCAAACTCGGCGACCTTTTTCTGCTGTGCGACATAGAACTCACGCTTGTTCACGCCGTCAGCCATGACATCACTGCCCAGCTGTCCGCGGGTCAGCTGATGGAGCACAAGACGTTTTTCACCCGTGTTGATGACTTCTCCATTGTACAGAGCTTCGTACTTGGCAGAAAGCTGCGTTTCTTCAGCGAGCGCCTTGAGCGCGCAGAGGACTTCATCATCGACCATCTTGGCTGCATAGTTGTAGGAAAGACCTGCAGCCATGGGAACTGCATACTGGGCAACACGCTTGGCACCGTTCTCACCGGACATTACTTCGGGCAGACAGACATGGTCCTTGAGTGCAAGAAGCTTTTTGTAGCTTTCAGCCTGATCAAGATTGTTCCAGGAAATCATGAGAACATCCTTCTTTCATATCAAAATGCAGAGGTCATGAAGATCATCAACCTGAGATACAGAAAAATCATAGCAGAAAAGAGAAAACTTGACAATGTCAGACCGGAGGAAATTTCAGCTTTTCATTTCGGAGAGGGGACGTCGGTTATGTTTCCGGCTGCCGGATGCGATAGAGATAGTAAGTAAAGGAGCGGGGCGATTCGGCATTGCTCTGATACGGCCAGGATGCCTGCCTGACCAGTTCATAGGGAGTGTCTCCCTGCAGTTTCTTTCCCCGTGTGACAACAAATGTTGTCTTTCCTTCCTGGATGGAATCGGAGAGTTCGCGGTTCATTTCCTTCAGGTCGATATTCAGCTTGCAGAAGAAACGGCTCTCGGGTGTAAGACCTGACGCAGTATAAAAACCACCGTCAAGAAAGCCATAATTGAGCAGCGTTGCATCCTCCTCCTGCCGGATGACCTCTGCGAACTGATACTGCGGCATGCTTTCCTTCGGCGTCCCGAGCAGGTATGTGTTCAGGGATACATGGAAGCCAGCCACACTCATGCATACCGAGAGTGCGCAGGAAAGGACAGCGGCGGCCAAAGCGTGTCTGCATGCGATACGTGAGAGCACCTCCTGAACCGGCACCCAGCCGTAAACGGTGAAGGCGGCAACGATAAACGCATAATAGGGATAGGGTCTGCTGTCAAGCGCAACAAAGGGCAGGCATCCCAGAAGCGAAGCGAGCAGAAAACAGAGTTCCGTTCGGTTGCGGAAGGCAGCATACAGGATGCCCAGAACAAGCAGGATTGAAAACACCGGGTTCTGGAGCGCAAAGGTCAGGAGAACCTGCAGCATGCCGCTGCTCCCGCTGCCCCGCCCGTGTCCGCCGGCAGAAGGAGTGTACAGCGTGATATTGTTGACAAAGTAGGCAGTCCACAGATCAGAAAGGGCATGGTGGCCGATAAAATAGAGAAGAACAGGAGCGGAGGCCGCAAGGATACCCAGAAGAAAGAACCCGGCGAGAGGAGCGAGCCTGTGCCATTTCTTCTGCCGGATTGCAGCTGCTGCAACAAAGAGGGCACAGGCAAAATAGAATCCGCACAGGGTATATTTGATCCACAGCACCAGCCCGGCGGTGATCCCGAGGATCAGGGCCTGGCGGTTGGAAGGCAGGTCTGTTTTCCATTGGATACTGATCCCCGCAGCAAACGCATAGGCGATGAGGGGAAGGGCAAGCTCTTCTGCGCTGTCACCGGAAGAAAAGGCGACCGTGGAATAGGTGAGAAACAGAAGACCGGGAATGAGAAGGACCGACGGGCGCTTACAGCGCTGCAGCACCAGACGCCATCCAATCCAGGCATAGGCGAAGCATGCGGCGATTTCAAGGAGCCATACGCCGAAAAAGGATGAATCGGAAACAAGGGCGGCCAGTGCGTGCAGGAAATAGAGAAAAGGGCCTTTCTGCTCATAGACATCCCGGTACAGAACCTGGCCTGAAAGCAGCGCTTTTCCGGTTGTCAGAAAGCAGTTCGCGTCCACCCAGTCGTTGAGCGGATAGAGCGGAGAAGATTTGGAGAAAACGGTGATCGTTACAATGGCTGAAAGCAGGATCATCCACATCCAGGGTGCTTTTTGTCTTTGCATGCAATCCTCCTCAGAGAATGGGATGCATACAGAATACAGGGGCTGTATGACGGACAGGTGAAGAAAAAATGAAAAAAAGAAAAACCGGATGAACAAGCGTTCATCCGGTGATGAAATCAATTACAGCTGAGGACCGGCGGCAACGAGAGCCTTGCCGGCTTCGTTGGTCTCATACTTGACAAAGTTCTTGATGAAACGTCCGGCGAGATCCTTGGCCTTGGCATCCCATTCGGAAGCATCCTTGTAGGTGTCGCGCGGATCGAGAATGGCAGGATCAACGCCCGGCAGGGAAGTGGGCACTTCGAAATTGAAGTAGGGGATCTTCTTGGTTTCGGCGCGCTCGATGTCACCGTTGAGGATGGCGTCGATGATGCCGCGGGTATCCTTGATGGAGATGCGCTTGCC
>DEFL01000005.1:21897-22202 GCA_002350845.1 Christensenella sp. UBA2853 | reverse complement strand
GCGGTGAAACCGGACAGGAAGTAGTACTTGGTCTGTTCGGGATCCAGAACGGAGACAGGCGGCAGAACGCCGAAAGCATCGGCAGACAGGAAGATCACGTTCTTGGCGTCAGGACCTGCGGAAACAGGATTGACGTTCTTGACGATCTTCTCGATGTGCTCGATCGGGTAGGAAACACGGGTGTTTTCGGTGACAGACTTGTCAGCAAAGTCGATCTTGCCTTCACTGTCAACCGTTACGTTCTCAAGAAGAGCGTCGCGGCGGATGGCGTTGTAGATGTCAGGCTCGGAGTCCTTGTCGAGGTT
>DEFL01000005.1:0-21749 GCA_002350845.1 Christensenella sp. UBA2853 | reverse complement strand
TCATCGCCGATGAGCAGACGCTTGGGGTCGGTGGACAGAGTGGTCTTGCCGGTGCCGGAGAGACCGAAGAAGATGGCCGTGTTCTTGCCTTCCATATCTGTGTTGGCGGAGCAGTGCATGGAAGCCATGCCGCGCAGAGGCAGATAGTAGTTCATCATGGAGAACATGCCCTTTTTCATTTCGCCGCCGTACCAGGTGTTCAGGATGACCTGCTCACGGCTGGTGACGTTGAAGGCAACCACGGTCTCGGAGTTGAGTCCGAGTTCCTTGTAGTTCTCGCACTTGGCCTTGGAAGCGGTATACACAACAAAGTCAGGGGTGAAAACCTTGAGTTCTTCCTCAGTGGGCTTGATGAACATGTTGCGGACGAAGTGAGCCTGCCATGCAACTTCCATCACAAAGCGGACAGCCATGCGGGAATCCTTGTTGGCACCGCAGAAAGCATCCACGACATACAGCTTTTTGCCGCTCAGCTGCTTCTTTGCAGCGGCCAGGACAGAAGCCCAGGCTTCCTGCGTCATGGGATGGTTGTCATTCTTGTAGCCGTCGGTGGTCCACCAGACGGTGTTCTTGGAGTTTTCATCCACAACGATATACTTGTCTTTGGGAGAACGGCCGGTATAAATGCCGGTCATGACATTTACGGCACCGAGTTCGGTCAGAACACCCTTGTCATAGCCTTCCAGAGAAGGGTCCATTTCGTCATTGAAAAGAGCATCATAGGAAGGATTATAGATGATTTCTTTGGCATCCATAATGCCGTACTTGGACAGATCAATATTTGCCATGTAATTCAACCTCTTTCCATGGGCCGTTCAACAGCCCACGGTCGCGAGTATAGCACAGCCGAAAAATCAAGTCAATGGAAGCACTGCAGGAATTTGAGAGATTTGTGAAAAAAATCACAATAGGCTGCAGAGCATGCGCGGGGGAGGATAAGACAGCGTGTGAAACGGTGTGAAATCCCCGGCGTGGGCGGTGCAGTTATTCAGAATGAGAGAACTATGGTACAATAGAAAAGGAAGATCCGAAAAAAGCCGACAGGCGGACGGGGGGTGCAGTATGGGAAATCTTGATCCGGGCGTTCAGGCGGCCTATGCAAAGGCGGTTCTCTCGGAGCGGGAACAGGATGTGTACATACGAACCCTTGCCAAAGTCCAGGTGATTACAAGGAGCATGCAGCCGGAGGAAAAGGAAGACTATCTTCAGAGCAAATCCTTCCGGAATGCACTGCAGCAGACAAGGAAGAAAGACAGAACCTACCAGGCCCTTCTCGCGGGGGAACTGCCGGAAGCCTACCAGATTGATTTTGAACGGCTGGGACCGCTGATTGAGGCGGAAGTCCGGGCCGGACATCCGGTGGATCTGGTTTTTCTCAGGTCTGTCCAGCGCACGCGCCAGCCGCTGAGAAAGGCAAGGCAGGCACGGGCCTGCCTGGAAGACGGAAAAGCAGAAGCGTTTTTTCGAAAGAACACCGGGCGCATCGTCATGGAACTTGACCAGAAGGTCTCCGGATATCTCGAAACCAGCGATATCACGGAATGGTGGAAGGAAAGCGATTCAGAGGAGCAGATCCTTGATGCGCTCATGCATACCGCTTTTGCACAGGGCATTCGGGAGAAGGACATCGAGCGTGCACTGCAGAGGCCTCTGAACGTCTTCCTTTCGGCAAAACTATGCGGAGAATACCCGGTACTGCATGCCTGTCAGTCTGTGCGTCTGGATGAAAAGCAGACGATCGGCTCACTGATGGGGGAAAAGGTGCAGGGCATTCAGGGCAGCATTTCGCAGACGGTCTGCGCGCGCTTTTCACGAAAGCGCATCCGAAAACTACTTTCCGGGAATGCCAGCGTGAAGGCACTGCAGGAACAGATGGATCTGGAGCATGCAAGGCATACCCGCCTGCAGGAGGCTTTGATTCAGGCTGTTCCAGAGGAATTCAAAGACCTGTATCCCATGGCACGGCGCATGCACCGCCGCTTTATTCTCCACATTGGTCCAACCAATTCGGGAAAAACCTGGGAGAGCATGCAGCGGCTCCATGCGGCACGCCGCGGCATTTATCTGGGACCGCTTCGTCTGCTGGCCTTTGAACAGTTTGAATCCCTGAACCTGGACGATATTCCCTGTTCGCTGATTACAGGCGAGGAACAGATTCTGGTGCCGCAGAGCCGTGTGCAGTCTTCGACCATTGAAATGGCGGACCTGCAGACGCATTATGATGTGGCTGTCATTGATGAATGTCAGATGATTTCGGACCGCGACCGCGGAGGTGCATGGTCAGCAGCCGTACTGGGACTGTGTGCAGATGAAATCCATGTCTGTGCATCTCCGGAAGCGGAACAGCTGCTCTGTGCGATTATCCGTGACTGCGGGGACTCCCTCGCGGTGGTTCATCACGAGCGGATGGCCCCGCTTGTGGTGGAGGATACGGGATTCCAGTTCCCTGAAAGTGTGCGGAAAGGGGATGCGCTGATTGTTTTTGCCAAGGCACGCGTGCATGCCCTCGCCGCAGAGCTCAAGCAGATGGGGTTCGAAGTCTCCCTGATCTACGGTGCCCTGCCGCCGGATGTCCGGAGAAATCAGGCAGAGCGTTTCCGGCGCGGAGAAACCGACGTCGTGGTATCGACCGATGCCATAGCCATGGGCATGAATCTTCCGATCGCCCGGGTGGTGTTCATGGAGTCTGAAAAATATGACGGAGATATCACACGGCCGCTGACAGATTCTGAAATCCGGCAGATATCTGGCCGCGCCGGGCGCTACGGGCAGTATGATGTGGGATATGTGAATGCTTTCGGCTTCAAGCAGGTCGTGGCGCATGCTCTGTCACGTCCATTCCTTCCCCTGACGCATGCCGTGATCCGTTTCCCTGAATCGCTGCTGGGCCTGCCGCTGCCGCTTACGGAGACCATCAACCGGTGGATCAGCATGAAGGACAAGGGCTATTTTTCGAAAGCCTCAACCATGCGGATGGCCGGCCTGGCTTCGCGTATGGAAACCAAAGCCACCGACAAGCATCTTTTATATGAATTCCTGTGCATTCCCTTTGACGAGACAGACAGCGTCCTGCTCAGTGAATGGAAAGCCATGTATCATGCGGAGGCCTCAGGCAGCCATTACAATGTCATGGCTGTCCTCCCGGAATACCGGGATCCGGATGCGTGCCGCATCACCATGCTCGACGGGCTTGAGGAGGATTACACGCTCTGTGACCTCTACTATAACTATGCCAGACGGTTTCTGGAAAATCCTGAGAAGATTCTTGAGGAGATTCAGCTGAGGAAGGACCTGATTTCATCGGGCATCATTCATATCCTTTCCACACAGAAACTGCTCATGCGCACGTGCAGAAAATGCGGACGTCATCTCCCCTGGAACTGGCCGTATACGGTATGCGATCACTGCCACAGAACGCATTCCTATGTACGGGACGACTGGGATGAAGAGTGAGCATGCCTGCGGAACAAACACAGCAAAAACAGCACCCCGGCTTTTGTTGCCGGGGTGCTGCTGTATTTGAAAAGAAGAATCAGGAAATGCGGATCGGGCGGCCGTGATCGAGTCTGGACTCTTCAGCGGCCAAGGCGACCAGGTGGCTTTCGACAGAGCGGTCAATGGCAGTCAGTGTCGGACTCATTTCGATCTCGCCGCGGACCAGATCGATGAATTCATGGACCATCACTGCGTCTCCGCCTGCATGCCCGGAGAAGTCATCTGCCAGCTTGCGGACATCAATCACTTCGTCTTCCTCTCCGTAGCGCATTACACGGATCGTGTTGGCTTTCATATCGGCGAGGATTTCGCCTTTGGTTCCGCCGATGCGGATCGTCCTTCCGCCGTGTGCGGTAAAGGCCGTCATGGTGAAATTGCAGGTCGAACCGTCTTCGAGCTCAAGGTTGACAACCTGATGGTCCACCACATCGTTATCGCAGTGATAAACACAGCGTCCGTACGGGCCTTCGCGCAGTGCACTGAGCAGTTTCTCCTCGGTCGGCTCAAAGGCGACAACGTTCTGCGGCCAGTCATCACCGGTCCTGTGGAATTCATCCAGGTAAAAGCGAACGGCATTGTAGGGGCAGGTATCGGCGACGCTGCAGTCAAGACAGCGCATTGCACTGCCTTTGGGTGCGTTTTCTTCCTTAAAGAGAGAAAGAGAGCCGAAGGAGGAAACATATTTGCAGTGTTTCCCGGTAAGCCAGAGCAGAATGTCCATGTCATGGCAGCATTTCTGCAGGATCATGCAGGAAGAAAGACCGGCATTGCGCCAGTTGCCGCGCACAAAGCTGTGTGCCTGATGCCAGTAGCAGACAGACTCAATGGCCTGAATGTTGACGGTATCGCCGATGGTGCCGCAGTCAAGAAGCTGCTTGATCTTCTGATAGAAAGGCGTATAGCGCAGAACATGGCAGACGGCCACTTTCCGGTTGCGCGCAAGGGCGAGGTCGGAAAGTTCACGGCACTGCGCTGCTTCCGGTGCGATGGGCTTTTCAAGCAGCAGATGGTAGTCCTTGAGAAGCGCTTCCTTGGCCTGGGCATAATGGCAGCGGTCAGGCGTGCAGATCAGCATGACATCGGCCAGGCGCGGCTGGGCGAGCATTTCTTCTGCAGAAGCATAGCAAGCGCTTTCGTCGATCCCGGTCAGACGGCGCATACCAGCCAGCTTTTCCGGATTGATGTCAGCAGCAGCGACGATTTTTGCCTTTTCGGGCATGTTGACCAGGATTTTGGAGTAGGTGTCCTGTCCGCGGGAGCCGCATCCGGCAACTGCGATGGTAATGGGTCGATCCATAGTGTATCCCTCTTTTTTTATGTTATTCACAGCATCCGGAAATCAAGATGCTGAGGTGGAGTGACATGTTGTTTTGCCCAGACAAGGGCATCTTCAGATACACGTCCGAACTGACGCATGGCTGCCAGTTCAAAAAACAGATCGGTCAGGAGGGTATTGCCTTCCCGGATATCGGTCAGGACAATATTGCCCTGCAGAATCTGCTCACATCCGTCCAGATCTCCGCTGCGCAGAAGGGCTGCTGCGCGAAGGGTCAGAATCCGTCCGTCCTCGCGAAGGAATTCCGGCACCGCCTGATACAGCCTGAGAAGCTCATCGTACGATCCGATTTCGAGCAGGCTCTGCATGGCTTCCAGAACCAGCGGGCGAATCGGCTTCATCCGGGCGGCTTCCAGAAGCAGATCTGCGCCTTTGCGCAGCTGTCCGCGCTTCTTTTCGTGCAGGGCCAGGCATCGGAGCGCCCAGGGATTGGAAGCTTTTTCAAGAGAGATGCGGTATTCATCTTCAGCTTCGGTGCTTCTCTGGTCCGCATCCAGGAGAACACCGAGCAGGTAATGTCCTTCCCAGTGATCCCCGCTGCCGTCCCGGATCTTTTCCCGGAGGAAGGCCTCCCATTCACTGCCGGTCACATAGCCTTTGGGCTCAGAGAGGGGAGCGGAAGCGGGAAAAGCGGAAGACGCAAGAAAGCGCTCGGAGAATGCATCCGTGCACATGGCATCCTGATTCAGGTGAAGGCCTTCCAGGTTGCCGCAGGAGATGCTCATTTCATTGAGCGCATAACAGACCGCTCTGTGGAGAACCGTTCCGGTCTGTCCGTCCAGTTCCTGTCGGACCTTCTGATGATAGTCTTCCAGCACCTGTTCCGGACGGAAGGCCTCCAGCCGGTCCAGGGTGTGCCGGACGGCTTCAGACCAGTCTGCTCCCTGAACGATACAGCCATCTGTCTTCAGCGGCCCGTAGGACTCGAGCCAGGAAATGGTCTGACCGGGCTGCATGGGGAGATGTTCCAACTGCGTGCGTGCCAGTCCTGACTGCAGTTCAATGTAGGCACTGTCCCCGTTGGAGAGAAATTCCTGCCAGTGACGTCCGCCCTGTCCCATGCCCCAGACAAACAGTTTTCTGCCGCGAAGCTCGGGCGTGGAGGTCTGGCAGATGCCGTACCCATCGCGGTTGAGTGCAGCAATAAAGGGACGTGCTTTCTTGGGCAGGTCGAAGAAGAAATCCATGGACTGAGGCAGGCAGACACTCCGGGAGACATCCCAGTCCAGCGTTCCGCCGCTTTTTCTGGCAAGCTCTGCGGCCTGTCCGCGAAGCTTGTCAGCCTCAGCGGTCATATATGGAATCGGCACTTTGCTGAGCTTGCCGCCATACCCGTACCGATAGGCCTTTTGTGCAGGGACGACAACGCGGATATCTTCCCCTTCATTGACGGCCATATTGGACCACCAGTAGACCGCTGTCGGCTCCTGCATCGGGTTGTCGATTCGGACCCGCACATAGAGCTCATGGGAGCCGTCGGGCAGAAAGGCTTCAACCCGGTAAACCAGACGCCGGACACGCTCATACTGAAACATGCGCAGAACCGGCGTGCCGTCAGAGAGCGAAAGGGCTTCTGCGCACAGATCGGAGCAGGTGAAAGGGGTATGCCCGATAATGCCGCAGTTCCACTCCACACCGCCGGAAAACCAGGCGTTTCGCAGTGCAAGATTTGCCGGCTGGAAGACCGGATTGCAGTGGAGCAGTTCCTTTTCTTCGACCTTGTCAAACAATGACCAGAGCCGGCCGCCGAGTGTGGGAAGAAAGGTGGCCCTCAGGTACTCGTTTTCCAGTACAAACGCTTTGAAGTCCTGTGGCCGGCGGGTACGGTTGTAGCCGTCCTGCATCAGATAGGGGAGAATGGTATGGACGCGTCCCCAGCCCATATACCGGGCTTCCTCTGGGGTGACGGTCTCATGATCAATCTCGATGGCCGCATGCGCATCCGACACAGTGGTCAGATCAGGCAACGGATTTGCTTTTCCGAGATCCGCGGCGGGCATCGTATAGACCGTTGTTTTCAGCTGACTCATGGTGTTTCCTCCGGGTAGGCAATGTCATAAGTACCCTCATGAAAATTGACAGTGACACAGGTCCCATCTGAAAAGCACGTCTGCTGCATGGTCCGTTCCGGATTGAGGAACCGGTGGCTGACCATCTTTTCCCGTGCAACATGCGCCTGGAGTTTCTCAATAATGTGCGCCTGGTGGATATTCTCTTCGAGTGCTTCACCCTCAAGCGTGTCTGACATATACCCCATTCCGCCGTTGAGCAGGCACTGGAGGAATCCGGTGGTGCCTTCCGGAATGCCCCATTCACCGGCTTCCATCTTCCATGGAATGAGAACACAGTCATGATAGACGAGATTGAAGAGCGGAACAGGAATTGCACTGCCGGTCAGATAGGGCGCCCAGTGGCAGAACACCTGGCTGTCCATGGCCCAGTCGTTGACTTCTTCGGAGGAGGGAATAATGCCGCGGGAAGTCAGATAATGGAAACAGCGGGCCCGGTATGCCAGACATTCCTTTCTTGTCATCCGGTGACGCGGATTGGCGCATTCATCGGCCTCATTGCAGGTGAAGACATCCAGGTATGTGGCCTGCAGACGAATGCCGTGCTCGAAGAGCTGCTCAAAGTTTCGCCTAACATAATCCGGAGCCAGGGAAGCACAGAGATAATTCTGCTTTCCACCTGCCCAGATAGCATGACCGTAAATGCTGCCGTCAGGTCCCTGACAGGCGTTGTCGGGGTTATAGGTCGGCGCATCGAGATAATAATCGCGGTACTGATCATGAATGCCGAAAAGATACCCACAGGCATCCAGTGTGTCTGCCAGTGATTTCATGCCTTCCCAGCCGCCCATTTCCCGGCAGGGAGGAAGATAGTCGGGATGCTGGTTGTCATACCCGGGCTGTCCCCAGCCGTCCTGGTGGAGATAGAGCCGATGGACGCCTTTTTCTCTGAGGCGGCGGACACGTTCTTCCCAGTGTGAGAACGGGACAAGACGGTCGTTGTTCTCCGGGTGTGCTTGATCATAATAGCGTGAGTCCGGGGTGACATGCGACTTGCCGGCACAGTGCATGACGCAGCTTCCGATCAGGCGGCTGATATTCGGGTTTTCGGTTTCCTTTTCCCGGATGGTAACCGGCTTCCCGGTCTCATCAGCAATCGAGCGATACAGATGGCACAGGTCCACATAGGTGTTGCCGGCGGGAAGAAAATAATAGGAAACCGTGCGCTGATAGCGCATTTTTCCAAGGGACGGGAGATGCCGGGCATAGATTCGGTTTGGACCGCCGGCGGGATGGGAAACCGTATACTTTGTATCCCATGGGGCATGAACCAGGGCCAGATAGGCACCGCTGTCTGTCACCTCACCCCACCAGGGCATATAGGCAGCTTCTGAGCACATCTGCCCGTCAAACGGAAGCTTTGAGCAGGCTTCCTCAGGCCAGTCTGCAGGGAGCAGCTGCCCCTGCATGGTGTTGAGCACTGCATAGGCGTGCTCTCCGCCGGCAATGAGCGGGGCAGGAAACACGACTTCCTGAATCACGCCCCTGCCATCGGAGAAAAAGACAAGACTGAAATCCACATGCCCGTCGACATCGTGAATCAGAAGATCTGTCTCAAAATGAAGGTCGCCATGGCCTTCAAACCCCTGATAATCGGTTCTCACGCCATGCCCGAGACCGGAGGAAAAGGGCGTGGTGGTGATCTGCGCAGCACGATCGAAGGGGAGCTTTTCGCCATTGGCATACAGAATATGCGGGGCGTACTGTACATCGAGAGGCCAGGCAGTCGTGCCTGCGCAAAGCGAATGGTCGGGAAGAAGGGAAACAAACTGTGAACGGTTCATGGCTCCACACCTCTTTGTAAAAAAGGGGCCGCTTCCCCACGGATCATGAAGAAACGGCCCCATGCTCAGTTCAGCATGTCTGGACTTGGATTACCAGCCGTAACCGGCGGCGACCTCGGTCACCTTTTCGGTGGCAGGGCCGTAATAGGCTTCTGCACGGGCCTTCATATCGGCAAACATGTCAGCGACAGGTTCTGTGCCGGAGATGATCAGCCAGTATTCAGAGGTGATGTTGAAGGCGCTTGCATCGGTGACAGCATCGTCATCGATGAGCATCGGACCAACTTCAGGATAGACAGGGTCCACATTGCGGATCGCGCAGACTTCAGCATTCAGGCTCTTGACTTCATCATTGTACTTGTCATAGTACTCGACGTTCGGGAGAGCCTGCATTTCGAAGCCCCAGGAAGTCCAGTGGGTGACAGGAATGCACGGATACTTGGTGGCAAGAACAGAAGCATTGCCGTTCTCGTCGCGGATCAGCTTCACGTTGCCGGCTTCATCAATGGTGTAGTCGACATCCTTCAGGCCCATGCGCATATACTTGCCTTCGCCAAGGAGGTATTCATAGAACTGCAGGAAGCGGTCCATCTTTTCCTCGGTGATTTCAGGGGCAAACTGTACAGCGACCATGCAGGAAATATAGGCTTCCATGTGCGGCTGATCACCCTTGTTGGTTCCCAGAGCACCGATCAGGCCGATGCGATCGAAAGGATTGCAG
This sequence comes from Christensenella sp. UBA2853, assembly GCA_002350845.1. GTDB lineage: Bacteria > Bacillota > Clostridia > Christensenellales > Aristaeellaceae > UBA2943. The sequence continues at coordinate 12,344 of DEFL01000005.1, read as the reverse complement.
TCAGGGTTTGCAGCACCGTAATACTTGGTCATGACAGAGTTGATCCAGTCAGCGTCAGCATTGCGCACGCAGACACCGAAGGTGTTGGAAGAGAACTTCTGGAGGCCTTCCTTCCAGCTGGTGGCAGCAAAGTCGGGGTCGATGGAACCGTCTTCATACATTTTGCGCAGCCACTGGAGGACTTCGATATTGCGGTCGTCGAGAGCGCCGAAAAACCAGTTGCCGTCGGCATCTTTGTTCCAGTAACGGTTGGAAACACCGGTGGATGCGAAGAAATAACGCAGGGTGCCCAGACCGTCGCCGGTGAGGCCATAGGTGTCATTGACGCCGTTGCCGTCGGGATCGTTGTAGGTGAAGGCGTGGCAGACTTCATAAAGCTCTTCCCAGGTCTGGGGCATTTCCAGACCCAGCTTGGCCAGCCAGTCCTTGCGGATGAAGAGGCCCTTGCGCTCAGCTTTATAAATGCTGGGGTCGGCGGAGTCAGGCTTGGGCAGGAAGTAATAGCCGCCATACATGTTGTACACAAGCTGAGACACAGCATCGTTCTCAAGGCGTTCCTTGGTCAGCGGATACTTGTCGATCAGTTCCTGAGGAATTTCAGCAACCAGTTCTTCGGGAATGAACTGGGTGATTTCCTGGGTGTAGTAGAGGATGTCAGCGGTAAAGACTTCTGGCAGCTTGCCTTCATTGGCAGCGAGCTGGGTGACAGTGAAGTCATTGTTGTAATAGTTCGTCTCGGACTGAATGAAATTGATGCCAAAATTGTCCTGAATGTACTTGGCCATTTCATCCGTTGCCGGGTCCCAGGTGAAGGGATCATCGTCAGAGTCTGCTGTGATGTCCAGGATTTCGCCGTCATAAGCCAGGGCGGTTGCGCTGACACACAGAACAAGTGCGATGATCAGAGTGAACAGTTTCCACAGTTTCATGAAATAATCCTCCTTTGAGATAATCTATTGCAAGCCTTTTGGCTGACAATCGGAAAACGGGGATCAGCCCTTGACAGCACCAATGGTCATGCCCTTTTCAAAGTACTTCTGGATAAACGGATAAATGATGACCATCGGGAGCACCGTTGCGACAGCACAGGCCATCTTCAGGCCGGTCTCATTGAGGAAAATACGGTTTCCGGCAGCGTCGCGCAGTCCTTCCATGTTCTGCATATCTGCAGGACGTGCTTCATGAACGACAAAGTTCCGGACAATGAGCTGGAGCGGAAACAGTTTTTCATCACGCATGTACAGCATGGCTGCAAACCAGCTGTTCCATGTGCCGACAGCCACAAACATTGCGATGGTGGCCAGGGTCGGAATGGAAAGAGGGTAGATGATGCGGAAGAGAATTGTCCACTCGTTTGCGCCGTCAATGCGCGCAGATTCTTCCAGCGACGCGGGCAACTGCCGGAAAAAGGAGCGGACAATAATAAAGTTGAAGACACTGACAGAGTTGGGAACAATGAGTGCCAGCAGATTATTGCTCCATCCCAGGGTTTTTGTAATGTTCATATAGTTGGGAATCAGACCGCCTGAGAAGAACATCGTAATGAGCAGATAGATCATAAAGAATTTCTGACCGCGCAGATCACCCCGGCACAGGCCATAGGCCAGCATGGATGTGACCAGGGTCGAGAGCAGGGTGGCACTGATGGTAATCAGGATGGTCAGAACATAGGAGCGGGGGATGAGCGAGGTGGAAAAAATATAGGCATAGGATTCCAGCGTCGGTTCTTTGGGCCAGATGATGAAGGGCTCCCGCATATATTCCACATTGCTGGTGAGGGAAATGGCAAAAATGTTAAAGAACGGAAACAGAATAATGATGGAAATCAGAATAAAGAAGAGAATATTGCAGATGTTGAAAATATGATCTCCGACGCTCCGCCGGATCTTCATGCCGGGATGCACTGCGTTTTTCGCCATGCCGATACCTCCTTTTCGGTGCAGTAAGATGAAGATCGGAACAGGAGAATCAGAAGAATCCTTCTCCGGACATCTTTTTCACCACGAAATTGGAGACGAACAGAAGAATGCAGTTGACAATCTGCTGGAAAAGACCGATGGCGGTGGAAAGATCATACTGTCCCTTGCCGACACCCATGTCATAGACATAGGTATCAATCACCTGGGCAACCGTTGTCTGCGTGGCGGCTGTGCGCAGGTTCATGATCTGGTCAAAGTTGGCGCCCATGATGGAGCCGACATTGAGAATCAGCATGGTGGTGATGGAAAATGCAATGGATGGAAGTGTAATGTGCAGGCACTGCTGGAAGCGATTGGCACCGTCAAGGTACGCGGCCTCATACATTTCCTGGTCCACTCCGGCAATGGCGGCCATATAGATGATGGTACCCCAGCCGGCTTCCTTCCAGATACTGGTCAAGTAAAGCATGCCGTAAAACTTGTTGGGGTCCGAGAGAAGATTGATGGCCTGATATCCCATGGACATCAGCAGCTTGTTGACCAGACCGGATGTGATGGAAAAGAGGGAGAACAGCAGGGAATACATGATGACCCAGCTGATGAAGTGCGGCAGATAGATAATGGTCTGAATGGTGCGCCGATAGCCTGTGCTGCGCAGTTCATTCATGAGAAGTGCCAGCAGAATCGGAACAGGGAAGGTGATGATGAGCTGGGTGATACCGATAAAAAAGGTATTCCAGATCACCTGGCCTGCTACGGGGCTCTTGAAGAAACGGCCGAAATTGTACATGCCGACCCATTCGGAAAAGACAATGCCGCTTTTGATCTTGTAATCTTTGAATCCCAGAACAATGCCGTACATGGGCATATAACTGAAGACAAAGACAATGATCAGCCCGGGGATGATTAATGAATATCGGTATCTGTCCTTCCAGAGGTCCCGTGCGACAGGTCTTGACCAGTTTTTAAGACCGGGGAGAAGAAAGAAAGCAAGAACCGTGCCAATGATCACCAGCGCGCCGCATCCGGCGAGAATCGCTGGTTTCAGGCCGTACAGCATGAAATCCCATTTTTTCCGTCCGATGATGCCCGTGATGGCAAGATACCATATGCCGCCCCCGGCCAGCATGCAGACGCCTGCAATGAGCAGAGCCTGGATGACGTGCAGGGGATGTCTGTTTTCTGTGGTTGACGCGTTGCGATGAGGAGAGGCTTGCATGAGCTGTACCCCCTTTCACAAATACGACTTCAAGATGGAGTGTATGGGTCATTCTAGCCTTTTGTTCAGGTTTCGTCAAATATGATAAATCTATCTGGTTTACAGATGTATACAGTTTGGTTTGAGAGGCAGAATTCCTTTTCGAAAAGGGGTTCGCGGGGTGGAGAAGCCTTTTTGTCATGGCGTGAAAGGCGTCTGGGAGGCTGCGTTCAGCGTGAACAAACCGCTTACAGGATTATTGCAGTTTTCCGGGTGCCGTGCTATCATGAAGTCATCCCAAAGCAGCAGAAGTACGACGAAAGGGGACCTATGTTTATGAGCAAAGTTTATTTTACCAGAGAAATCACGCCGGACAGTCTGGTTCGTATGTATGAGGCTCTCGGTGTTTCACTGAAGGGAAAAGTGGCTGTCAAAATGTCAACCGGTGAATCTGAGCTCAGCAATCACCTGCGTCCTGAACTGATTGAGAAGCTCGTCAAGAAACTCAACGGCACGATCGTGGAATGCTGCACGGCCTATGGCGGAAGCCGTCAGGATGTGCGCAGCCACTGGAACGAAATCCACAAGCGCGGATTTGAAAAGGTCGCTCCTGTGGATATCATGGATGAATTTGATGAGTTCGATATTCCGATTGAAAACGGCTTCCATCTGAAAAAGGATATTGTGGGCGAACATCTCAAGAATTATGACTCTGTGCTGATTCTTTCCCATTTCAAGGGACATGTCATGGGCGGGTTCGGCGGCGCGCTGAAGAATATTTCCATCGGCATCGGATCTACACACGGCAAGGCGCTGATTCACTCTGCCGGCGTGACCACAGATCCTGAAGAGTGCTGGAAGGTAGGCACCAAGCAGGATGATTTCCTGGAGTCCATGGCGGATGCGTGCAAGGCTGTGATCAACTATATGCATGCCACCAAAGGACCTGACTCCATGCTGTATATTTCCGTTGCCAACCGTCTGTCTGTGGACTGCGACTGCGATGGACATCCGCATGAGCCGGAAATGGGCGATCTGGGCATCTTTGCATCGACAGACCCTGTTGCACTCGATCAGGCCTGCTATGATGCTGTCAAGAATGCCAAGGATCCCGGCAAGGCTGCGCTGGTGGAACGGATGGATTCCAGACACGCGATCCGTACCGTGGAAGCTGCCTTCGAGCATGGCCTGGGTGAGCGCACCTATGAGCTGATTGAAATCTGATCAAAAGACAATGGAATCCAATCGCGAACGGCATGCACCGCATGCCGTTTTTCCATGCCCCGAAACAGAAAAATCCCGGAGCCTCAGGCTCCGGGAATGATAAACAGAAACGGGGATCAGGCGAGAACAGCGCGATGATACACTTTCTTGCCTTTGCGGATTTTGACGCCGTCTTTGAGCTGGCTGCGGATGATCATGGCATTCTCATCGGATGCGGTTTCTCCGTTGAGGGAAACGCCGCCCTGCTGGATCAGTCTGCGCGCTGCGCTCTTGGAGGGGCACAGACCGCAGCGGACCATGAGGTCAGGCAGAGAAATGCCCTCTTCCGGCACATCGCTTTCAGCGAGCTCGGTGGAAGGCATATTTTCATCGGAACCGGCACCGGAGAACAGTGCGGCAGCCGTTGCTTCTGCCTTCTTGGCCTCTTCTTCGCCGTGGACCAGTGTGGTCAGTTCATAGGCGAGAATCTTCTTCTTTTCGTTGATGCGGCTGTCATCCCAGTGATCCATTTCTTCAATGGTCTCCAGGGGCAGGAAGGTCAGCATGCGAATGCACTTCATGACATCGGCATCATCCACATTGCGCCAGTACTGATAGAAATCAAAAGGACTGGTCTTGTTGGGATCAAGCCATACAGCGCCCTTGGCCGTTTTGCCCATCTTTTTGCCTTCAGAGTTGAGAAGGAGCGTGATGGTCATGGCAAAGGCATCCTCACCGCGCTTTTTACGGATGAGCTCGGTGCCGGCGAGCATGTTGCTCCACTGGTCATCGCCGCCGAACTGCATGTTGCAGCCGTAATGGTCATGCAGGTAGAGGAAGTCATAGCTCTGCATGATCATGTAGTTGAATTCAAGGAAGCTCAGGCCGCGTTCCATGCGCTGCTTGTAGCATTCCGCGCGGAGCATATTGTTGACCGAGAAGCATGCGCCGACGTCGCGCAGAAGATCAATGTAGTTCAGGTTCAGAAGCCAGTCAGCGTTATTGACCAGGATCGCGGCATCATCTCCGAAGGTGATAAAGCGTTCCATCTGCTTCTTGAAGCAGTCGCAGTTGTGCTGAATGGTTTCAGGCGTCATCATGGAGCGCATATCAGTGCGTCCGGAGGGATCGCCAATATAGCCTGTACCGCCGCCGACAAGCACAACAGGCTTGTTGCCGGCCAGCTGCAGACGACGCATCAGACAGAGGGCCATGAAGTGACCGACATGCAGGGAGTCTGCCGTGGGGTCAAAGCCGATATAGAATCTCGCACCGCCGTTATTGATGAGCTCACGGATTTCCGGTTCGTCTGTGACCTGTGCGATGAGACCGCGTGCCTGCAGTTCCTCATAGATTCCCATGGGTATTCCTCCTTATATATCATTCGGGATTCATAAACAGGGCCAGACAAGATGCCATCTTGTCTGGCCGCTGACAATGATCAACTTCCCGTTCCGAAGACTCAGGTCTTCTTGCACGGCACATTTGTGCCTCAGATGCCGATAGGATTCTATTGCACAAAGCGGAAATTGTCAATGTTTTCACCAGCTGAATATGATATAATCGAGAAAAACCAGAAGGGGACGGCGTGATGAGCAGCAGACTGGCGAACTGGCAGAGAAGGGTTAAGAAACGGTATATGGCCCTGGCCTTCCTTGCACTGATCCTGATGATTTTCATCGGAGTATCCACCATGCAGAAGGACAGCTATACTTTTTCCTCTGCCAGTGCCGGTGTTCCGGAGCGAATTGAGCTGTCACGCGAGGACATCGCGGAATATCAGGTCAGGGAGGGCAGAAGGGAACTGACCTTTCACGCAAAACGTCCCGGTGATGTGACTGTGACGCTTGTTTATCCAGGTGATGCAGGGGAGGAAAAACGGGAATACCAGCTGCATGTGGGAGAGGACCTTCGGCTTTCAGCGGGACGCGGACGCTTTCCGGGAGACCGGGCGATCATTTTTTCCATTATGCTGATGTTTGCTGCCGGCACATTCGTCTCAATCTATACCTCTGTTGAAGCACATCGAAAAAAGGCGTTCAGCTATACCATGGTGGCGGCGGATGCACTCTCCCTGATGATGGGATTCCAGACGATTTTTCTCTTCGCAGCTTTTTTCCGCAGCGCAGAGTGGTCTCTGACGGGTTTCTTTCAGCAGATTTATGCGCAGGGAACCCGGTTTGTTACCTATACTGCCCCGGTCATGATTGTGCTGGCCGTCTGGCTGTGGATCAGCAATATGGTGCTGCTCTTCCGGGAAGGTTTTTCCTGGCGGAATATGCTGGGGATCGGGCTTGGCGCACTCTGGGCCAGTGCATATATTCTTCACGGACTGATTGCAGTTTTTGCTGATAGGACCAATGTACTGTGGATGATTGCGCAGACGGTGATCGACTACACGATTGTGTACTTTGAATGCGTGCTGTTTTCCCTGGTGCTCAGCGGAATCAGAGCTGCGTGCCATGTTCCGCCGCCCGACCGGGATGCCATCATTATTCTTGGCTGTCAGCTGCGAAGAAACGGGACACCGACTCCGCTGCTCCAGGGACGGCTGGACCGGGCACTGGCGTTTGAAAAGGACCAGCATGAACGGACCGGGCATCATGCCGTGTTTGTTGTTTCCGGCGGGAAAGGAAAAAACGAGATCTGCACGGAAGCGAGTTCCATGGGCAGATACCTCATGGAAAAAGGAGTTCCGAAAGAACGAATCCTTCTGGAAGAACAATCAACGAATACACTGCAGAACATGGAGTATTCCAAAAAGATCATCAGCAGGGAACTGCCGGGGGCGAAAACTGCGTTTTCCACGACAGGATACCATGTGTTTCGCTCGCTTCTGTGGGCGTCACGGTGTGATTTTGACTGTGAAGGCATGGGCAGCCGAACCAAATGGTATTATTACCCGAATGCCTACCTGAGAGAAATTCTCGGGCTGGTGGCTGCGCATCATGCAGTCCTGTGGGGACTGATTGTGGTGATTCTCGTGTACTTCACGTTTGGACTTCTCGCCCAGATTCACTGAGCACCGGGGAAGTCTCCAGACTGAAAAACAGTTCGATAAGGAAGGAATGCCAAAAAAGATCCGCGATACGCGGATCTTTTTTGGCGTCAGGTGACTTTCCTGTAATCTCTGGGCGTCATGCCGTATTTTTTCTTGAACGCGTCCTTGAAGTAGTTGCTGTCAGAAAAACCGCACCGGAGTGCAATTTCTGTAATGGAATCCCGGGTGGAAACCAGATCGAGCGTGGCATGATGCAGGCGAATAAACACGAGGTATTCGTGCAGGCCGATGCCGGTCTTTTCGCGGAACCTCCGGCTGAGGTAGTTCGGTGAAAAACCGGCGGCTTCGGCAATATCTGAAGTGCTGATCGGATTCATATAGTGATCACAGATATACTGAGCGGCGAGAATAATCTGTCGGTCCGTCGTGTGAATCTGTTCAGGCGTGTCGGTGAGGAACGTGCAGATCCGGCTGCAGAGAAGGAACATCTCATGCAGAAGAGCTTTTTTCATTTCAGATGACCGGGCATCATGAATCTTTTCTTCCTGGGTCATTCGGTCCAGACACCCGATGATTCGGCTCTGATAGGCTTCGGGTACCTGGAAAATCCTGTACTCATTAAAAAAGGAAGAAGTGCCGGGAAGGAAGGGGAAAAGGCTGTCACAGAGATCCTCCTGGCGGAAAAAGATGACGGTCCGCTTGCAGGTCCCGAAAAGATAGCGCGTATAGTGCAGAGCATAGGGCGGGATCAGAATGAAGTCTCCCTGGTGGATATCATGAATGGAATCATTGATCAGAAAGCGGCAGGTTCCGCTTTCGACATAAAAGAGCTCAAACCATTTATGGCAGTGATGACCAGTCATGACAAATTCGCTTGTGCGAATTCGGGTGTTGATTTCTATGCCCTCGATGGTGGTGCCATGGACCGGTGTCTGTCTAGAATTCATAGCTGCACCTCTTTGGATGGAAAATCAGTAATCATGTGAAAATATAACGTAAATTCAGTAGAAAATCAAGAAAAACTATTTTATCTTTACGCGGGCTTTTATCATTTTTCCACGCCATGCATGGGAGGAGTGGCCGGAGCGGAGAAAGAGAGGAAGGGACTGCAGCCGAAAATGGGATTCGGCATGATGTGGCTCCCGCAGGAAAACCGACCGTGGACAGGTCTGTGCCATGGCGGCTGTGTGGTGCGGGAATGTATTTTTCTGGCACAACCTGTGCCTGTCACAGGGAACGTCAGAAACAGAAGTCAGGGAAGCCATCACAATACGGTATCCGAACACATGCATCCGTCCGACGGTGCATGTACATGCGCCTGCCGACCGCTGAAAAGCTTCCGCACATTTTGATGCGAAAAGAAAGAGAACAGGTGTTGTATGCGAGAACAAATCAAATGGCTGTGGGACAACATGGATGCGAAATATCACAAACGCCATATCATGGCGCTTATGATTTCCGTGCTGACCTGTGTTATGCTGCTTGTAAACCCTGCACTTTCACAAAGGCTGATTGACGACGTCATTGTTGCCCAGAATCCGGATCCACTTCTGGGAATTCTTATGGTGATGCTTGCCGTCAAACTGCTCCGTGAAGGTCTCCGCTACCTGATGGTGGTGACGCTTGAGACAGACTCACAGAACGTAATCTTCAACCTTCGGACACGCCTGTTCGAAAAAATGCAGTACAACGATATGCGTTTCTTCGACAGCCATCGTACCGGTGACCTGATGACACGCATGTCGGCTGACCTTGACTGGTGCCGCCATTTTCTGAGTTTTATTGACTACAGAATTATCGACAGTTCCTGCACATTTCTGTTTGCAACAGTTTATCTGATGACGGTCAGCTGGAAGATGACGCTTATGCTGATCATCATCACGCCCATCCTCCTGATGATCACCAAACTGTTTTCCAGTCACGTTCGTCCGCGGTTTGTTGCCATGCGCGAAAAACTCTCGGAAATGAATACGGCGGCACAGGAAAACATCGCCGGAAACCGTGTCGTCAAGGCGTTTGCACGCGAAGAATATGAAAAAGACCGTTTCCGGGAAAAGAATGAAGCGTTCAGGCAGAGCCATCTGAAGATCAACAAGACATGGCTGACCTTCTTCCCGATGATTGAACTGCTGGCCAACGGCATGATGCTGGTGAATGTGTTTGTGGGTGGTCTGTTCATTATCAACGGGGAGCTGACGCCCGGCGAGCTGGCCATTTTTACCGGCCTTTCCTGGGCTATGTCCAACCCGATGCGTGAACTGGGCAACCTGATCAATGATCTCCAGCGCTTTTCCACGTCTGCTGCCAAGGTGATGGAACTGGCCTATCTCAAGCCCAACATTTCGGATCCGCAGTTCGCTGTCGACCACCCGAAGATGAAGGGCGAGATTGAGTTCAGGGATGTTTCCTTCCGGTATGATACCCAGGAGGTCCTCAAAAACATTTCCTTCCATGTTCTTCCCGGCCAGACTGTGGCGGTCATGGGACCGACAGGCGGCGGCAAGAGCACGCTCATTCAGCTGATGGCCAGGTTTTACGATGTCTCTGACGGCGCTGTTCTGGTGGACGGCTGCGATGTCAGGGAATGGAAGCTTCAGCAGCTGCGCGGCGGAATCGGCACGGCAACCCAGGACGTCTTCCTCTTCTCTGACACTGTGGAAGGCAATGTGGCCTTCGGCAATCAGAGTCTGACACTGGATGAAGTCCGGGATTTTGCCAAGCGTGCCGCTGCGGATGAGTTTATCGAACATCTTTCTGAAGGCTATGACACGATCGTCGGTGAGAGAGGCGTGGGTCTTAGCGGCGGACAGAAGCAGCGCATTGCGCTTGCACGCGCTCTGGCCATGCGTCCGAGCATTCTGGTCATGGATGACACGACGAGTGCTGTTGACAGCGAGACCGAACAGTATATTCAGAATGAACTTCGCAATCTCCCGTTCCCGTGCACAAAGTTCATCATTGCACAGCGCATCTCTTCCATGAAGGATGCAGACCTGATCCTGGTTCTCCAGGATGGACAGATCACGGAGGCCGGCACACATCAGGAACTGCTCAGGAAGCAGGGGTACTACTGGCAGACATACGTGCTGCAGTACGGTCTTCAGGGAGAGGAGGCGGCGAAGCATGGCGCGTAATAAGTTTGACGTGGATGAACGCCTGGAAACACCGTTTCAGTGGAAACATTTCAAGAGAGCCGGAAAATACATCACCAGACACCGCTATAAGATGATCCTGGCCCTGGTGCTCAGCGCACTGTCGAGTGTTGCCACACTCTATATCCCGAAAATCACGCAGTGGGTGCTGGATGAGGCAGTGCCCAACAAGGACACGGTCATGATCGGACGGATGGCGATCCTCTTTGTCGGCGTCATCTGCCTGAGCATTGTGTTCACAACCATACGCTCAAGAATGATGGCGCATGTCAGCCAGAGTATCATCTTCGATATCCGCAGTGATCTCTTCGCTCACCTTCAGCGCCTGCCGTTCAGCTACTATGATTCACGTCCTGCAGGAAAGATCCTGGTGCGTGTCATCAACTATGTGAACTCAGTTTCGGATATTCTCTCTAACGGCATAATCAATATGATCCTGGAGATCATTAACCTGGTGTTCATTGTTGTGTTCATGTTCACCACTGAGGCACGGCTCGCGACCATCATCGTGGCAGGCCTCCCGATCTTTGCCGGCATCATCATTCTCATCAAGCCCAGACAGAGAAAAGCCTGGCAGCAGCAGAGTAATAAAAACAGCAACTATAATGCATACCTTGCTGAATCCATCGATGGTGTGCGTGTCAGCCAGCTGTTTGACCGCCAGGAGGTCAACATCGGCATTATGCGCAAGCTGGCACTGGCCTGCCGGACGGCCTGGCTGCGCGCAGTGTATATCAGCAATACGGTCTGGCTGAGCAGCGAACTGCTGACACAGATCGTGCTGACATTCCTGTATATCGCCGGTGTGTACTGGATGGGCGGAGGCAAAATGGTGTCCTTCGGCATCATCCTTGCCATGGGACAGTATGTCAGCCGTTTCTGGCAGCCGATCACCAACCTCGCCAACATCTACAACTCCTTTGTCAACAACATTGCCTATCTGGAACGCATCTTCGAGACCATGGATGAACCGGTCATTGTTGAGGATGCGCCGGATGCTGAAGAGCTGCCGGAGCTCTCCGGTGAAGTGGACTTTGAGCATGTCACATTCGCTTATGAAGAGGGCACCAATGTGCTGGAAGACCTGAACCTCCATGTCAAGGCAGGCGAATCCATCGCACTGGTTGGACCGACCGGTGCCGGGAAGAGCACGATTATCAACACACTCTGCCGTTTCTACAATCTCAATGGCGGGCGTATCCTGCTGCATGGCAAAGACGGGTCCGTGCATGATATTTCCAAAGTGACGCTGCATTCCCTCAGAACCCAGCTGGGCATTATGCTTCAGGACAGTTTCATCTTCAGCGGAACGCTGGTGGACAATATCCGCTACGGCAAACTCGATGCGACGGATGACGAGATCCGGGAAGCGGCAACCCGCGTGCGTGCGGATGCATTCATCCGGAACCTGCCGCAGGGATATATGACAGAAATCAAGGAGCGCGGCAGCAACCTGTCTCAGGGTGAAAAACAGCTGATTGCATTTGCTAGGACACTGCTCAGCGATCCGTCGATTCTGATTCTTGACGAGGCTACCTCCTCGATTGACACGCAGACGGAAAAACTCCTCCAGGAAGGCATTGCTGAGATGCTCCGGGGAAGAACCAGCATTATTGTGGCGCACCGCCTGAGCACCATCAAAAACTGCGACCGCATCCTGTATATCAGCAATAAAGGAATCGCGGAGCAGGGCAGTCATGACGAACTGATGGCCAAGCATGGCCTGTACTATCAGCTCTATACAGCACAGGCCACCGAAGTGTAAGACGGCCCGTCAGGGGCTGTGCTCAGACAGCCATAGCCCTGCGGTTCATGCAGGACAAACAAGAAATCCCGCCTCTGCCGGATTGATATGCTCCCTTCATGGAAGA
>DEFL01000081.1:735-136077 GCA_002350845.1 Christensenella sp. UBA2853 | reverse complement strand
TTCAGTCGTGGGTAATTGACGACTCAAGCCTCCACAAATGAAAACACATTCAGCCCGGTCTCCTGATCATGCATTCGCCCGACCGTGCCCGGCAGTTCCCGCACAAACATCTCGCATGTGCCGGAAATCCTGCAGCTGTTCAGATGACCGCCGCGGACGGTCATGTCACTGAGCCCAAAGGATGCATGCAGATGGAGATAGACATCCCCGTCTTTCACGGTCACACTCCCCAGAATGGAAATGACCTCCATCTCCCCCTCCAGCTCTGTTTTGATATACTGCTGCTTTTCCACATTGTACAGTCCGATTTCCGCCCGGTCGGCTGCGCCGATGGCCGACACCTGGGCCAGCGAAATGCCGCATGCCCGGCACAGTCTCTTCAGACAGTCAACCACTTCTTCCCCCCGGTCCATGCGGACAATATATGTATCCTGATGTTTTCTGTAATCCATCGCTTCCGTTCTCCTTTCGGCATCAGGATATCGGAAGATCTCCATTTTTGCAATACATGCCAGCAGATGCACACGGAAAATGCAATTCCGGGGAAAAATCAGTCGAAAACCACCTTGCCTTTTGACTCCCGCACGTGTATCATTTCTTGGATAATCTACTGCTGCCCAGCAGTGCCGGGAGGGAATCTCTTGGACAGACCTCGCATCATCTCATGGAACTGGCGTGCTGTTTTCGACCTGAATACGCTCGCTGCTGCCCAGCGTCTGCTTCGCAACAACATGCTTGTGCGCATTACCATGAACCGTGGAGACAATGTCAGTGCAACGGCAGAATTCAAAAACGGTTTCCGCGCCAAATGCGTCGTTCCCGCTTCCTATACTCAGTGTGCAGGAGAATTCTTTATTGCCCCCGATGCCGCGCCTGCTTCAGAAAAGGCGCTGAGCGTCGGTCAGGCTTATTTTGCCTGCAGCTGTTCAGAGTCTCTGAAAGCGCCGTGTGCCCACCAGGCCGCTCTCCTGCTTCACTGGGAAAAAGAGCGCGGGTCGTTTACCTTTCGGGAGACAGCGGAAGAAAAGAATCTGCGGGAAAAGCGCGAATCCGGTGTCCTTCCGCCTGCACCGCAGACCCGGCCTCCGGTCACGCCCAGGCCTTCTCCGCTTTCTCATCTCTCACCCCTTCGCCAGGCTGCTGCCCTGTCCTCCATCCCGCATCCTGCACCTGAAGCGCAGACTGCGTTTGTCCCTGTCTCGCAGTTTTTCCCCAATCTGGTCCTCCCGGATCACCTGTATTTTGATCTCCGGCATATCATGGAAAATGCCCGTGCCGTCGAGACGGAACTGACCCGGGCAAAAGCACTGCTTGCAACCAAGCCGCTGGTTTCCCTGTCCCCGTCCCTGGGCTATGCCCCCAGCGGTGAACAGACGCTGAGCTGCAAGCTCTCCATTGATGCCGATCAGATCCGCTTTACCCTGGCACGCGACCGGCTGACCAAGGCAGCCTGCACACGGTGCCATATCAGCTATAATGAAAAAAACACGGAGCGGCAGCCCTATTTCTGCTGTCATCAGCTGATTGCCTTCCGCCACGTGATTGAATATGTCTGCCGCTTCCGGCCCGGTGATGCCACCGACAAGAACGCCAATACGCTCATGTCCTTCCTTGGCACCAGCCTGCCTGCAGCGCAGGAGCACCGGGCACCGACCATTGATCTTCAGCTGGCCGTCCGGTTTCATTCCACCTCCCAGGAGCCTTCCCTGGTCACGCTGATCCGTCAGGGAAAAGGCACATTCTATGAATGCTTCCGTCCGATCCGGATCGCAGAAGCCATGCAGGAAAAGGGACCGCTGTATCTGTACGGTGCGGCAGCCATTGATTTTGAGCGGAACACGCTCACACCGGAATCCATGCCGGCCCTCGACCTGATCCGGTTCATCTATGATTACTACGGCCGTGCCCGCGGACGGCGTGACACGTATTCCGTGCGCCATGATGCCGATACGCCGCTTCTTGCGGATACCGTTCTGGACCATTTTTATGATGCGACCTGCGGACAGATTCTGACCGTCCTGCAGGACTCCAACAGTCACGTCCGTGATTTTCTTCAGATCGGTCCCTGTGAAGGTCTGTTTCCGCTGTCCCTGTCACTCACAGAAAAGAACGATCAGCCGGTTCTGCTCCTCGAAGGCATTCTTCCGTATTTCCTTCAGGGCATTGAATCCACCTACATGCTCTCCAGAGACCGCAAGCATCTCCTCCGTCTGGATAAAAAGGATGAAGCGCTGCTTTCCATCTTCCAGCATGCGGCCGATGCCAACGGTCTGTTCCAGTATGTCATCGGCCACAACCGCCTGATGTATTTCTGCCATGAGCTGGTCCCGGTCCTCAAGCAGAATCCGCTCTTTGCGTTCCGTGATTATACGCCGGAAGGCTTTCTGGATTCTGTGCCCTCGGAGGCCGTGTTCTGCTTTTACCTCACCGTCGACCATGAGACGGACACCTTCCGCTGCCGCGGGACTGTCCGGTATGACGCGCAGGAATACAGCTACCCGTACACAGACAACGCGCCGGACATCCGCGACCTGGTCCGTGAGACCCTCGTCAGCCAGACCATTCAGCGGTATTTCCCTTCTTTTGATCAGAACACCGGCACCTTTTTCTGCAAAATCACAGACGATGCGCTTTTCCAGATTCTGCATGATGCACTCCCTGAACTGGAACGCTACGGCTCTGTGCTTGCCAGCAGCGACTTCCCCACCCTGCATGTCCGTTCCATTGGGCAGCCGTATCTCAATGTCAGTGTCGATGCCGACCTGATCCATGTTTCCCTGCTCTCTGAGGATCTCAGCGAAGAGGAACTCCTGGCCCTGCTCTCCGCCTACCGCAGGAAGCAGCATTTTCACCGCCTGCGCAGCGGGGATTTCATTGATCTGGAAGTCGCCCGGGCGGAGCTGGAGGAACTGATCGGCATCACGGAAATGCTGGACCTGTCGGCTGAGGAAGTCATTCAGCGGACAGCCTCCATGCCCAAGTCCCGCGCCGCGTTTGTCAGTGCCATGATGCACACCCACGAGCGGCTGGTGCGCACACGGGATGAGCATTTCCAGCAGCTCGCGGAGGATTTTGACCGGATCCGCAATACCGTGTTTGAGGTTCCTTCCTCCCTGCGCTCGGTCATGCGGCCGTATCAGATTGCCGGCTACAGCTGGCTACGCATGCTGGCCCGTGCCGGTTTCGGCGGCATTCTGGCCGATGATATGGGCCTTGGCAAAACCCTGCAGATGCTTTCCTGTCTGCTGGCCATGCGCGAGGAAGGGGCGACGGATCCCTACCTGATCATCTGCCCCGCCTCCCTGGTCTATAACTGGCGGGAGGAAATCCGGAGGTTCACTCCCACCCTCTCCTGCACCACACTCACCGGCACAGCGGCTTACCGTGAACAGATCCTCGATGACCTGAAAAACGGCAGGCAGACCACTGATATCTATATCGCTTCCTATGACGTGGTCCGCAGAGACATCTCCCTTCTCCAGCCGATCCAGTTCCATGTCATCGTTCTGGATGAAGCGCAGTATATCAAGACCACCAAAGCCAATATCACCAAGGCCGTCAAGATTCTCAAGGGCACCCATCGCTTCGCCCTCACCGGCACGCCGATTGAGAACCGTCTCTCCGAGCTCTGGTCCATCTTTGACTTCCTGATGCCCGGTTTCCTCTTCTCCGCTGAAACGTTCCGCAGCCGCTATGATCTTCCGATCACGCAGATGAAGGATGAAACCGCCACAGAACTGCTCGCCCACATGACGGCCCCGTTCATCCTGCGCCGCCTGAAATCCGACGTGCTCAGGGAGCTGCCCGAAAAACTCGAGGAAATCCGCACCGCGGTCTTTGACGAAGAACAGCGGCGCCTCTATGACGCGCAGGTCTATGTGCTCCGCAACCGGATTGAAACCGCCGACACGCCACAGGCCCGCTTCGGGATTCTGCCTGAACTGCTCAAGCTGCGGCAGATCTGCTGTGATCCGTCGCTCCTGTTCGAGGATTATCACGGCGAAAGTGCAAAGCGGACCGCCTGCCTGGATCTGATCGAAAGCGCCATGGACAGCGGACACCGTATCCTGCTCTTTTCCCAGTTCACCTCCATGCTGGACCTGCTGAGTAAGGATCTCACCGAGGCCGGCATTCCCCACTACATCCTGACCGGCGCCACCTCCAAAGAGCAGCGTCTGCAGCTGGTTCATGACTTCAATGTCGGCGATACCCCGGTCTTCCTGATCTCCCTGAAAGCCGGCGGCACCGGTCTGAACCTGGTCGGCGCGGATGTCGTCATTCACTATGATCCGTGGTGGAATCTGGCCGCACAGAACCAGGCCACCGACCGTGCGCACCGCATCGGTCAGACACGTCAGGTGACGGTCTTTAAGCTGATCGCAGCGGGTACCATTGAAGAACGCATCGTCCAGATGCAGGAAGCCAAGAAGGACCTGGCCGACGCCATTCTGGAAGGCCGCAGTGAGTCCCTGCTCTCCATGTCCCATGAAGAGCTGCTCGCCCTCCTCAGCTGATCCCCTGCGCATGACAGAGCATGCGGGCAAAGGCCGTTCAGACGCATGGAAAGCGGTCTTCACCGCTGGTTATTCTCTCCCGGGAAAGCAGTCTTTCGTGCTGCTTTCCCGTTTTCTTTTGCAAAGCAGCAGAACTCATGGAAAATCAGATGATCCCCGGCCGGAAAATGCCTTCCAGCCGGGGATCCCTGTCTTCATTTTTTTCAGGAAGCGCCTTCGCTTCCGAGGGCACGAGTCACTGCATGTCCATGCAAAAAGAAAAAGGCCCCGGAAATCCGGGGCCAATATGGATTAATATGCTTTTGCGAAATACATGACTTTCTTTGCCGGCTTTCCGCAGCACACGCAGGTCGTGCCGAAGGTTTCGCCTTCCTGATCAAACGGCATATTGCGGGAGCTTGCGTTGAACTTCTCCTTGATCTCATCCTCGCAGGCTCTCTCTCCGCACCACATGGCCTTGGCAAACCCGGTTTCAACGGCCTTGCCCAGTTCATCCATATTGGTGACCTTCGTGGTGTGCGCATCGCGGTACGCCTTGGCCTGCTCAAAGAGACCCTTCTGGATATCGTCGAGCAGCGCCTGCAGGGAGTGCACGATGTCTTCGAGCGGCATGGTGGTCTTCTCGCAGGTATCGCGGCGGAACACGGTGACAACACCGTTGGCCAGGTCGCGCGGACCGACTTCAAGGCGGACCGGCACACCCTTGAGCTCCCAGTCATTGAACTTGAAGCCGGCGGACACGGTGTCGCGGTCGTCGAGCTTCACGCGGAAACCGGCAGCCTTGAGATCCTGCTCCATCTTCTCGCAGGCCTCGGTGACGCCGGGCTTATGCGCAGAGATCGGCAGAATCACAGCCTGGATCGGGGCAATGCGCGGGGGCAGACGCAGACCGCGCTCATCGCCGTGGGTCATGATGATGGCGCCGATCAGACGGGTGGAAACGCCCCAGCTGGTCTCATAGGCATACTCCAGCTTGCCTTCCTTGTTCTGGAACTGGATGCCGTAGGCCTCGGAGAAATTGGTGCCGAAGTTATGGCTGGTGCCGGCCTGCAGGGCCTTGCCGTCCTGCATCATGGCTTCCATGGAATAGGTGGCGCGGGCACCGGCGAACTTTTCCTTCTCGCTCTTCTGGCCGACATACACAGGCAGTGCCATGACTTCCTCAGCCACCTGCTGATACACTTTCAGCATGGTCATGGTTTCTTCCTGAGCCTCTTCAGGCGTTGCGTGAATGGTGTGGCCTTCCTGCCAGAGGAACTCAGAGGTGCGCAGGAACGGACGGGTGGCCTTTTCCCAGCGCATGACGGAGCACCACTGATTGTACTTCATGGGCAGATCACGCCAGGTCTGCACCCACTTGGAGAACATGGTGCAGAAGATGGTTTCAGAGGTCGGGCGCACAGCCAGGCGCTCCTGCAGCTTTTCGGTACCGCCCTGGGTCACCCAGGCCACTTCAGGCGCAAACCCTTCCACATGCTCGGCTTCCTTGAGCAGAAGGCTTTCCGGGATCAGCATCGGGAAATACACATTCTCATGCCCGGTTTCCTTAAAGCGCTTGTCCATCTCTTCGCGGATGCGCTCCCAGATGGCATAGCCGTAGGGGCGGAAAATCATGCAGCCGCGGACCGGTGCGTAGTCGCAAAGACCGGTCTGGGTGATCACGTCGGTGTACCACTGAGAGAAGTCTTCGTTTCTCGGTGTGATGTGTGTGACAAATTCCTGTTTCTTGTCTGCCATGGGATATTTCCTCCATTTCTCTCGGGCCGGCAATAAAAAGCCTCCGCCCGCTGCGTTTCTCTGCAGGGACGAAGGCTGCAAATGCTCCTTCGCGGTACCACCCGGCTTAGGATTCTCATCGAATCCTCTCTCATTGGGATCCTTTCACGGGGATCATTCGGCGGCTGTTAACCGCGGCTCCAGGCTGGGACATACACATGCAGGCTGCGCATCTTCCACTCTCATGCGCTCGCTGTCGGTCTGGCATCTGTACAGGGCCCTTCACAGCCGATGCGTGCATTATACTCTGTGCCCACATCTTTTTCAACCGGATTTCTTCCGCCGCGTCTGATTTCTGTTTTTATACCTCAAGTCCCATCGCCCGTGCGGCCGGTGCATGCAGATGTTCATCCTTGAGATGCACATAGTCCACAGAGGACCAGATCTCCTCCCCGTCCGTCCAGCGGATCTGACCGGTTCCGTCCGCATGCAGGCCGTAATCGGTCAGCGTCTTTCCTTCTTCCGGGACCAGCACGGAGAGACGGTTAAGCACACGATTACCCAGGGCAATCATAAAGATGCCCTTTTCCGGATCCATCGACAGATGATGGCCGGTGAATCCCGAAATCGCGATGCTCCGATCCGACATATACACCGGCACTTCCGAGTGCACCTGCTGGGGATGGCGGACATAGCACTGACAGCCCAGATACTGGATATAGCTGCCGTCCTCGAGCTGCCGCCCCGTTCTGTTCTTCGCCATGGCCCGAAGTGCGCGGTCCGAAAGCACCTTTCCACCGAGCACGCCGCGGCAGAAGCGTTCCAGGTCTCCGATGGTGGCAAACAGCCCTGCGTGCCCGCAGCAGTCGGTCTCCGTATTGAGGAGGCGCGCCTTGGGATCATGCGGGATGCCGCTGGGAACCCCCGCCCGGAGAATCCACTTCTCCTTTTCAATGCGGTGTTCCCTGTCGCAGGACACGCACTTCCCGCGAAGCGCTTCCGGCACATACCCGAAGGTCATTTCCATGCCCAGCGGGTCCAGAATTTCCCGGTGCAGGATGTGCAGATAGCTTTCCCCTGCCGCGCCTTCCAGAATATACTTGAGCACCATGGCATGCATGTCGGAATACGCCCTGCGCCCTGTATTGGGGACAGCCTGAATGGCAAAGAGTTCCCGGAGTCCTTCCTCACGGGAAGTACAGCCGTCCACGCGGCGCTCGGTCTTCAGGGCGCGTTCAAACCCCAGGATCTGATCCACACGGGTGTCAGAAAGATGTACAAACTGCGGCGCATACGCTGTGACCGGTGCATCCAGGTCCAGATGCCCGCTGTCCCAGAGCCTGAGAACCAGCATGCCGGTAAACAGCTTGGTAATGCTGGCAAGATCAAAGATGCTGTCCTCAGCCACCGGATCCCCCTGCGCATTGATCACGCCGCCCATGGCACGAAAAGTGCGGTCACCATTTCCGCAGGCCACCGACAGGCAGGCAAGGGAGTGCGCTTCGCCCACAAAAAAGCGGACTGCTTCGTCAAGCGGCATAGGGATCACTCCAGACCGATCCGTGTGCACGGCACCCGTCCCTGCACAAGATCCGAAAGATGATGGCGCGCATGCCCGATGATCACGGTCGTGCCGCGGCGCGCGGACTGAAGGGCATACTCGAGTTTCGCCCCGGCGCCGTTGGCTCCGGCCCGGCTCGCCCCGACGCAGTTCGCCTGCAGCGCGCGGATTTTTGCTTCCAGTTCCTCCACGCTCCGGGCGGATACATCGCGCACCAGCGTGGACGGATCCTTCGGATCACTGTAGATGCCCTCCGTGCTCGTCATCAGGACGAGCGTTTTGGCATGCACCAGCCCGGCAATCACAGCGGCCGTCTCATCATTGTCCACACATTCGTGCACTTCCCCGCCTTTTTCCCTGCGCACAGCCAGTTCCATCTTCCGGTTTTCCTCGTCACTGACCGGGTCATTGTAGTTGACGATCGGGATGGTCTTCTGCCGGGCCGCGCGGATCAGGAGCTGGCGGATATGCTCGCGCTTCTCGGGATCATTGAAATGCGTGTGCTCCACAAGCAGCTGCCGCACGCCGTACTCGGGACGGATAAACTGCCGGTAATTCTGCATCAGGATGGCCTGGCCCTGTGCAGCATAATCGGTCTTGTCCTGTTCCGGATCCCCGGTCAGCTCGCACCCGGTCCGCTTGATATAGTCAAGACGGCCGATTTCCGTCGCGCCGCTGGTCACCCAGATCATGCCCGGGCGCAGTTCAGCGCCGAGCCGGGAAAAAATGTTGTAGTCGATATCCTGATCCTCCCGGCGGATGAGCGCCATGGATCCGATCTTGCCAACCAGTTCAAACTGTAAGTCTTCCATACTGTCCCCCGTATTACATCACATACATGCCAAAGCGCAGCCGGATCATGCGTTCGAGCGCTTCCACGCCGGCAGCATAGCCCTGAGAATTGTCCAGCGTCAGGTCCGCAGAGGCCCTGTAGGTGCCGATCCGTTCGCGATAGGTTTTCTTCACCCCGGCAACCCCCTTGCCCTCCAGGTTCGGCCTCCGCTCCAGCTTGATATCCCCGACGATCTGATCGATCGGCCGGTCAATGAGAATGATCAGGCCGTTCGCCTTCATGATCTGCACATTTTCGGGGCGCATGGGAACACCGCCGCCGGTGGAAATGATGGATGGGGCCTCGCGCGTGAGGTGAATGAGCATATTGTTCTCTATCGTGCGGAAGGTCTCCTCTCCCTGCTTCTCAAAGATTTCGGGAATCGTCATGCCCATCGCATCCGCGATCTGCTTATCCATGTCAATAAACGGCACCCGAAGATTCCCTGACACCTTTTTCCCCAGGCTGGTCTTTCCGCTGCCCGGCATGCCAATCAGGAATACATGTCTTTCAAGCATTGTTCTTTTCCTCCCGCAGGATCTTTTCCTGCTCTGCACGGCTCATGGCCATAATGTCCCTGAAGAGTGTCTTCACGCGCTCCTGCATTTCCGGATCGCTCACCATCGCGGCCCGGCTTTCCAGCACCTGTTCCTCGCGTGCGGCATCCAGAACCGGAAGTCCTCTTTCCATCTTCCAGCGTCCGATCTGACGGGCAGTGTTCATTCTCTCCGCCAGCAGCTCCATCAGCTTTCGGTCAATCTGATCCAGCTGTTCCCTGAGCGTCTGAATATCCTGCATGCGCCATCTCTCCTCCGCTGTTTTCTCTGCGCTTTCTGATGTCCTCGCCTGCCTGGAGGGTAAAGGCGAACGCTGCGCCCTCCTGCGTGTCCAGAAGGCGGATGGACTGGCCGTGCATCTGCATGATTCTCTGACAGATGCTCAGTCCCAGACCGGTTCCCTTCCCCGAGGTATGGGCCCGGTCCACGGTAAAGAACCGGTCAAAAATGCGCGGGCGGTCTTCTTCCGAAATGCCGATGCCGTTATCCCGCACTTCCATTGTGCAGAGATTCCCTGCGCGGCGGGCGGTCAGTGTGATCCGTCCGCCCTCCGGGGTAAACTTGACGGCATTGTCGAGCAGGTTGACGACCACCTGTTCAATCCGGTCGCGGTCGGCATGGACCGAAAGCGGGTCCAGATCAAACGCACAGACAATCTCAATCTGTTTCTTCTCAAGGTCT
The DNA here is from genome assembly GCA_002350845.1 of Christensenella sp. UBA2853. Lineage (GTDB taxonomy): Bacteria > Bacillota > Clostridia > Christensenellales > Aristaeellaceae > UBA2943. The sequence continues at coordinate 126,216 of DEFL01000081.1, read as the reverse complement.
GCAATCCGGCGGATGACCGCCTGACGGAACAGTTCACAGATATCGAAATCCGTCATGGTCAGCGCCGCATCCTCCCGCTCGAGTCGCGAGAGGGCAAGGAGGTCGGAGATCAGGCGTGTCAGCCGCCTGGTCTCATTTTCGACCACATGCAGATACTGCTCATGGTCTTCCTTAGGAATGGTCCCATCCAGCATGCCCTGCACAAACCCGGAGATCGAGGTGATCGGGCTGCGCAGCTCATGACTGACATTGGCGACAAACTCCCTGCGGCTCGCTTCGTTCTGGGAGATGCGCTCAGCCATGGTATTGAACGCCCTGCAAAGGTCCGTAGTTTCCGGCATGCTCCCCTGATTCTGCACGCGCACAGAGAAATCGCCCTCCGAGATGGCCCTGGCCGCCCCGGTCAGTGTCTGCAGCGGCTTCATCAGCGACCGGATAAAGAAGAACACCGCGACGCCTGCGGCCAGCGTGATCAGAATCACCATGGCCAGCATCGGCCAGAGGAGTTCCGAGATGCCGCCTTCCACCGCCTGTGCCTTTGTGCGGATCAGGACAGCGCCAAGCACTTTTTCATTCCGTACAAATGGCACGCCGATGGTAAAGGTCGGAGACCCGTTGACGAGCACGCGCACGGAGACTTCTTCGCCTGAGAGCACACGCACCAGTGCTTCCCTCAGTTCGTCGCCGTTGAGCGAAGAAACGAAGTCCGGATCCTCGGTCATGGCCAGGGAAAGGTTGTCCATGACCCGGCCGAGGCGGTCGACCACCAGAATATACGCCCCGTAGGTCTCCCAGATATTTTTGGATTTCCAGTCTATATATTTCTGAATGTCGTCATCGTACCCAAACATCAGCGCCATGGAGCTGGCCTGATTGTTGGCCGCAAGGAACGCGATTTCCCGCGCTTCCTTGGTCAGCGCCTCCAGGCGCGCATTGATCTGCTGATTGCGCACTGTGACAGCAGACAGCGCTCCGAAGGACAGGGTCAGCAGAACGATGCAGGCAATGACCACTGCCATGATTCTGGCAAACATATCGCTCAGCTCACTTCAAATTTGTATCCGACGCCCCACACGGTATGAATGGACCAGCCGTGCGCTTCACTGCCCTGCAGTTTTTCGCGCACGCGCTTGATATGCACATCCACCGTTCTGGAGGAATCGCCCGCAAAGTCAAACCCCCAGACATGCTCCAGCAGCTGTTCGCGGGTAAAGACCTGGCCCGGATGCGAGGCGAGAAAATAGAGGACTTCGAGCTCTTTGGGCGGCATGTCCACAGTCTCTCCCTCATACCGGCATACATACTCCCTGAGGGAAATCGTAAGCCCCGGGAAGGAGAGCGTGTCATCCGGCTCCTCCTCGCCCCCGCGCGTGCGGCGGATCACGGCCTTCACGCGTGCGACCAGTTCCTTGGTGTCAAAAGGCTTGGTGATATAGTCATCGGCGCCCAGTTCAAGGCACAGGACCTTGTCAAAGGTCTCATCCTTGGCCGTGAGCATGATCACAGGAATCTGGCTTGTGCGGCGGATGGTCTTGAGCACTTCGACGCCGTCTGCGCCGGGCATCATGACATCCAGCAGCACAAGGTCCGGCGGAAAGCGCCGGAAGCTCGCCAGGGCATCATCCCCGCGTCCTGCGCAGCGCACTTCATAGCCTTCCTTTTCCAGGTACAGCTGCACCAGCTGGCGTATGCTCTGATCATCGTCTGCCAGAAGAATGCTGGTTTTTTCTTTCATCCCGATCACCTTATTTCAGTGTCACAATGGTGACACCGTCTTCTCCTTCACCATAGATCCCCAGACGCTGTTTTTTGACATGCGGATGACGGCGCAGTTCCTGCTGGATGCCGCTCCTGAGGACGCCGGTTCCTTTCCCGTGAATAATCGAAACCTCGCCCATGCCGGCCATTATGGCGGCATCAAGGTACTGGTCCACGGTCAGGATGGCCTCGTCGAGCGTCATGCCGCGCACGTCGCATTCCATGCGGACCGTTCTTTCCATCGCGCCGGTCTTGGCCATTACACTGGTCTTCTGCTTTTCCTCCGTCTTCTTGAGCAGACGCAGCTGGGACAGGTTGGCCTTGAACTTCATGATGCCCGCCTGCAGCTGGACATCTCCCTTGTCATCCGGCTTGGAGAGGACCGTGCCCTCCTGATTGATGGTCAGGATTTTCACCCGGTCGCCCGGATTGACTGTCTTCGGTGCCTGGCTGGCATCTTCCTGATTCGTCTTCAGGCCTTCCGCCAGTTCGTCCATATCCTTGTCCAGGCGCTTGCGCACGCCGTTGACATCCGCCTCCGTGCCTGCGCTCTTGCGCAGACGCCTGAGGTCGGAGAGGATGGCTTCCGATTCGCGCCGTGTGTTTTCCATCAGCCTGCGGGCATCCTCGCGGCTCTTGCGCATCATGGTTTCGCGTTTTTCTTCCATTTCCCTGCGCAGTTTTTCCGCTTCATCCCTCAGCCGCACGGTTTCCTTGGCTGCGTCCTCCGCCAGCTGCCGCTCGCGTTCGGCGACCTGCCGGTGATACTCGGCATTGGCGATGACATCCTCAAAGCGGATGCTGTCGCTTGACAGCGTCTGCCGGGCGGCCTCGATCAGGTTTTCCGGGAGTCCCAGACGCCTGGAAATCTCAAAGGCATTGCTCTTGCCCGGGACACCGATGGACAGGCGGTAGGTCGGCCGCAGCGTTTCCACATTGAACTCCACCGACGCGTTCTCCACACCCTTGGTGGACAGCGCGAACGCTTTCAGTTCCGAATAGTGGGTCGTCGCCATCGTGCGGACTTTGATATGCAGAAGCCTTGTCAGAATGCTCTGCGCCAGGGCCGCGCCTTCTGTCGGGTCCGTGCCGGCACCGAGTTCATCAAAGAGCACCAGGTCATTGGGCGTGACTTCTTTCATGATGGTGACAATATTCGTCATATGCCCCGAGAAAGTGGACAGGCTCTGCTCGATGGACTGCTCATCGCCGATATCCGCAAACACCTGCTCGAACACGGCCATCTCTGTGCCGAGGTCAGCAGGCACCTGCAGTCCGGCCTGCGCCATCAGGGTAAAGAGGCCCACCGTTTTCAGTGTGACCGTCTTTCCGCCCGTGTTCGGGCCTGTAATGATCAGCTCGGTGAATTCCTTGCCGAGCCAGAGACTGCTGGGCACCACCTTGTCCGGATCAATCAGCGGATGCCGTCCGCGGATAATGTTGATGTATCCGTCCTTGTTCAGCTTCGGAGAGACGGCATGCATGCTGCGGCTGAGAAGGCCCTTGGCAAAGATAAAGTCCAGCCGGGCCAGTGTCTCCACATCCTCCCGGAGCGTCTGAGAGACCGGTGCTATCTCGGCAGACAGGGAAGCCAGAATCCGCTCGATCTCCTGCCGCTCCTTGAGTTCCCACTGCTTGAGCTCATTGCCCATTTCCACAGCAGCCATGGGCTCAATGAACAGGGTGGCACCGCTTCCGCTCTGGTCATGCACCAGGCCCGGAACCTGTGCGCGGAACTCCGCGCGGACCGGAATCACATAGCGCCCGTTGCGCACGGTGATGATCGGGTCCTGCATGTATTTCTGGAAGTTCGGGGAGTGGACCATCTGATTGAGCTTGTCCTTGATGCGGTCCGTCGCTCCGCGAAGATGTCTGCGGATATCGGCCAGCGCAGACGAAGCATGGTCAGCAATCTCATCCTCGGAGAGAATGGCATCGGTGATATCCAGCTCAATCCTGCGCCCGTCGGAGAGACCGGAGCCCATGCGCGTCAGTTCAGGCGTGGTTTCCCGGTCCGTGACCAGGGCATCCCTGACGTTTCTGGATACTCTGAGCATGGTCGCCACTTCCAAAAGCGCCTTGGGCGAAAGGGTCGCGCCCTTCTCGGCCAGGGAGAGCGAGGAGCGCACATCCGCGAAAGCAGACAGGGGGCTGGAGCCGAGATACTGAATGACAACCGTCGATTCCTCGGTCTCCTGCTGGGCAGCACGGACCTCTTCGAGATTGGTCTCGGGTTCCAGCGCAAGACAGATCTCGCGTCCCATTTCGGTCACTGCCAGATCGGCCAGCTGTTCCCGGATCTTGGTAAACTCCAGCACGCGCAGCGTGCGTTTCTGCATCTGTGTCTGTATCATAGTTCCTCACTCCACCGGTTTATTCCAGTGTCCGCTGTTCCTGCCCGGCACCGACACGGACGATGCATCCGTTTCATCGGTCAGTTCCATGAGTACCGGACATCCGAACGCTTTTGCTTTGAGTACATTATTGACAGGGGATGATTCCATCAGTCGGATCAGGCAGCCTTCCCGGAGACGTTCCCGCAGGAGCGGATAGGCTGCGCCGTGCATGTCCACCAGTTCCGTTCCTTCCAGCGCATCCGGGGAATGCAGGTCGCACATGCGGCAATCGGCATGCCCTTCCCTGAGGCCGAGCAGCACACGCGCCGGGCAGTGATGCAGCAGCATCAGCTGCGTTCTCCCGTAGGCCGGCAGAAGAATCTTTCCGCATCCCTCCGCCAGGCGTTTCATTTCCTCCCCGGTGAGTTCCAGGGAAGCCGTCACAAAGCGGCATCCGGCCCCAAAGAGCAGGGCCGCTGCGCGCCGGTTCATCACCGGAACGCCTGTCCCCGCACCGAACGGAAGCTCCCAGGCCGCGCCGAGCTGGCCGACAGAGCCCAGAATCACGCCGCCCAGCCGGTCTGCATGGCGGTGCGCAAACGCTCTGAGCATCTGCAGCGTGTCCTCCTCACAGACCTCCGGAAGCTGCAGCCAGATGCCTTCCGGCATGCCGCAAAGCCCTTTTTCCAGCGCTTCCTCCCGGTAATCCTCCGGATGCCAGGCCAGGCGTACGCCCTCCGGCACCGCACGAAGCTGGGATGCGGACCGGACAATGAGCAGGGAGGGTTCTTCACCGCTCGGCAGTGTCACCGCTTCAGGCGGGTATTCCTCCCCTTTCGGCCTGCCAAAGGCAGCCGCCCGGGCATGCTCCATTTGTTCCAGACAGGTTCTGCGGATGCTGTTGAGCTCTGACGCCGGGACAAACGCATGCGCCGTCTCCACGTCAAGGGCTTCCAGCACAAAGGGCGTATCCCCCATTTTCCCGATCGAACGGACCGCGTCCTCCTCAGTCAGTTCTTTTTTCTGTGCCGTCTGAACAATGCCCGCTTCCACGGACACCTGAGAGATGCCGTCTGTCAGTCTCAGCGCAAGCACCTCGCCGGGGATCGCCCGAAGCGTCCCTGTCAGCGGAATCTTCGGAATCGGCAGTGCCTGGGCCCGGGCGAGCTGCTGCGCATCCACCAGACGGCGGACCCGATCCCCTTTGCGAACCTGCATGCCCGGACGCAGGCGGATTTCCGCCTGTTCCCCTTCGGCACACGGCCGTCCGCTGTAGATCATCTCGCCCTCCCGTGTTTCACCGAAGGCCAGCTGATCCCCGTCATGCAGGTCATGTTCCAGCAGCACCGTCGCAAACCGGCTGTCCGCACGCGTGACCGTCCCCAGACGGATGCCTGTATGGCTCACATGCGCGGGATCAATGACCGCGGCATCCTCACTGCCAAAGGCATAGCCGTCCATAAACCCGCCGCGCTGGAAAATCTGCATCAGACCCTGTTTTTCCTCCCGGGACGCTGCGCGGAAGTGTCCGGACGCTGCGCTGTCGCGGCCCCTGCTGTAGCTCTCTGCAACCACAGCCACATATTCGGGCCGCTTCAGACGGCCTTCTGTTTTCAGCGAGGCAACCCCCGCCTTTTCAAACGCATCCAGGTAGTCGCGGGTACACACATCCCTCGGTGAAAGCCATGCACCGGTCTTTCCGCGATAGCGGTACATCAGGCGGCAGGGCTGGGCACATCGTCCGCGGTTGCCGCTGCGCCCGCCGATGCATGACGAAAAGAGGCACTGCCCGCTCACGCTGACGCATTGCGCCCCGTGTCCGAATACTTCGATCTCGATGTCTCCCGGAAGCGCACATTTCTCAATCTCTGCCAGAGAGCATTCTCTGGCCAGCACCACCCGCTGCATGCCCATATCCCGGCACCAGGCAGCCCCGGTTCTGTTGTGCAGGGCCATCTGTGTCGAGGCATGCACGGGAAGGGATGGAAAGCAGGACCTGAGCACAGAGAGAACGCCCAGATCCTGGACCAGCACGGCATCCACGCCGAGTTCATTCAGGTAGCGCAGGACTTCCACGACCTGCGGCATTTCCTCATCCTTGATCAGGATGTTGACCGTCACATGCACCCGCATATGATGCAGATGCGCAAAGTGCACAGCCTCCCTGAGTTCCTCCCGGTTGAAGTTGCCCGCGCCTGCGCGCGCTGAGAAAGCAGAGAACCCAAGGTAGACCGCACCTGCCCCGCCTGCGCATGCACGTTCGAGCGCTGCGAAATTGCCCGCCGGGGCAAGGTTCTCCATGACTCGCACGATCCCGTCTTCCTTTCTCAGCTTTCTGTTGTGCCCCTGAGCTGCTGGTTTTCCCTTCTCAGGCGGCTGATTTCATCCTGACTCTTGATGACTTCATCCGCAAGCGAAATCACCGCGAGAATGGCCGCCTGCTGCACGCTCTGATGCGTTGCCATGGCCGTTTCCCGCAGTGTGCGGTCTGCAAAGGCCGCCACACGCTGCACATAGGCAGGCGGATCCGAGGACACCAGGGTGTACCCCTTCCCGCCTACATTGACTGCAATCTTTTTCTTATCTCCGTCCATGCTGATATCCTTCTTCCAAAAAGCGCAGCGGTGAGCGTACCGGCTGCGCGCTGGATCCCGTTTTACAGTTTTTCAAAGGGATAGGTTTCTCCAAAGGTTTCCACACGGACCGATGCCATGACCTGGGGTACAAGCGGCTTATCCCGCATATCACGCCGGGTATTGACGATGGAATCAGCCACTTCCATGCCTTCCAGGACTTTGCCGAAGGCAGCGTACTGACCGTCAAGATGCGGGGAATCGCTCGTCATGATGAAGAACTGGCTTCCGGCAGAGTTGGGCATCATGGAACGGGCCATGGAGAGCACGCCGTAGGTGTGCTTGAGCGGATTGGCAAACCCATTGGCTGCAAACTCACCCTTGATGCTGTAGCCCGGGCCGCCGATGCCGATTCCTTTGGGATCGCCGCCCTGAATCATGAAGCCGGGGATGACCCGGTGAAAGATCACACCGTCATAAAAACCGCTGTTGGCCAGGGCAATAAAGTTGCCTACAGACTGCGGGGCAATATCCGGATACAGCTCGCCTTTCATCTGACGGCCGTCCTGCATGGTAATCACAAAAGTAGGATTCTGAGCCAATTTTCATTCTCCTTCCGTGCCGGGGTTTTCCGGCTTCAAGGGCAATTGTACCAGTATCCCGCGTTTCATGCAAGCACACGGCGGCCTTCTTCATGCCCGGCTTTCATGAAAAGCACAGGGTTGTGTCCTCCCCGATTCCATGCAGTATGACCGCATTCCTCCAATTTTCCCGGCCCCGGAGCACTGTTTGGGTCATCATGACGTTTTTGTACCAGATTCTTCTGCTGCGAAACTTCGAAACATTCACTGCTCATTCACATCTTTTTTTTATTCTGTGCACGTAAATGGTCGTTTTGAGTCAGTTTTTCACAGGACTCAATCCGATGCAGGATTTACAGAATCCAAAAAAAGCTGTATCATTATATGTGATTTCAGGTCAATCTATTGCCAAAAAAGTTCACATTTGTTTTTGTGCACCTTTTTGTCTCCCCTTTTTGCAGAATGGAGGAATTGTCATGGGCAAATGGATCTCCTACGAGCTGCAGTCATGGAGAAAGTCCTTTAAGAGGGACTGGCATCTGTATCTGCTGCTTCTGATTCCACTGGCACTGGTCATCATTTTCAACTATGCCGCCTATCCCGGCCTGCGCATGGTCTTCATGGACTACAAGCCCGCCAAGGGCTATGCGGGGAGCAAATGGGTTGGGTGGGAGACCTTTGCCAAGGTTTTCCGCGACAAGGATTTCATCCGGGCACTGAAGAACTCCATCGTCTTCAATCTGCTGGACCTTGCAGTCAGCTTCCCGATGCCCATTATTCTTGCGCTGATGCTCAATGAGCTGCGTTTCCCGCGTTTCAAGAAGGTCACGCAGACGGTTCTGTATCTTCCGCATTTCCTTTCCTGGGTTATCATCGGTGCTGTGGCCTATCAGCTCTTCAAGCCGACCACAGGCATTGTCAACATCCTGATGATGAAATGGGGATGGATCTCAGAAGGCATCCCCTTCCTGACTGAAAAATGGCACTGGGCAGCCACCTACCTGCTTGTCGGCGTATGGCAGGGCATGGGCTGGGGCACCATCATTTATCTCGCTGCCATCACCGGCATCTCCGGTGAACTGTATGAGGCGGCCATGATTGACGGCGCGAACCGGATGCAGCGCATCTGGCACATCACCCTCCCCGGCATCCGCTCCACCATCGTGGTCCTGCTGATCATGAACCTCGGCAAACTGATGGGTTCCAACTATGAACGCCTGGACGTGTTCGGAAACACCCAGGTCAAGGATTTCCAGTATCAGCTCGCCATCTACATTTATGAAAAAGGTCTCGCCTCCAGCAAGTTCTCCATGGCCACAGCTGTGGGTCTCTTCCAGTCCCTGGTCGGTCTGATGCTGGTCCTGATCTCTGACCGCTTCTCCAAGGCTCTTGGCGAAGACGGTCTGCTGTAAAGGAGGTGTGCATCATGGCAAAAGAAAAACAGAAGGAATTCGATACCATCAGCGACGGTTCTCACGCGATTCGAAAATTCAGCATCGGCGATCTGCTCATCATGCTGATTCTCACCGTCCTGAGCCTGACATGCATTCTTCCCTTCATTCATCTGGCAGCCAAGTCCATCTCCAGCAATACAGCCGTCATGCAGAAGTCGGTTGTGCTCTGGCCGAAGGGCATCAACTTTGATGCATATGCATCCATTTTCCAGGATGGTTCTCTCGTCCGTTCCTTCACCTTCAGTGTATGGGTGGTTCTGATCTTCACGCTGCTGGGCATGATCGCCTGCACCTGCGCCGCCTATCCGCTCTCCAAGAAGCGCCTGAAGGGCCGCACGTTCTTTACTTTCCTGCTGATGTTCCCCATGTATTTCAGCGCCGGCCTGATTCCGAACTACCTGCTGCTGAAAAACCTGCATCTGCTCAACAACATGTGGGTTCTGATTCTCCCGCTGATCTATTCCGCCTACAACATGCTCATCATGAAGAGCTACTTCCAGTCCAGCATCCCGGATTCCCTTGAGGAAGCGGCCTTCCTGGACGGAGCCAACAACTTCCAGATTCTTTTCCAGGTTGTGCTTCCGCTTTCCAAGCCGATTCTCGCGACGCTCTCCCTGTTCTATGCGGTCGGCCGCTGGAATGCCTATGCCGACAACAAGTACTTCATTACCGCTGAATCTCTCAAGATGATTCAGTACAAGCTCTATCAGCTGGTTGCCTCCGCAACAGAAGCCCAGACAGCAACCCTGTCCGAGGCCATTGAGGTCACCAGCACACCCGAAGTCCTGCAGTCCGCCTGCATCATGTTTGCCACCCTGCCCATCATCTGCGTCTATCCTTTCCTGCAGAAATACTTTGTCAAGGGTGTCATGATCGGCGCGGTCAAGGGCTGATCTGTCTCGATGGATCATGCCGCACAGGCGGCATAACCATATATATTACAAAGGAGGACTCTAGTATGACCCGTAAGATCCTTGCTCTGGTACTTGCAAGCCTCATGCTGCTCGCGCTGATTCCCGCGGCATCTGCGGAAACAGCCGCTCAGTGGGAACCCTTCGCCGAGAACGTGTCCATCACCATTCCGGTTTATGACCGCGGCCAGGCCGGTGTTCCGAACGTGGAAAGCAACACCTGGACCCAGTGGATTCAGGAGAACTTCGGCAACAAGTACAACATCACCGTCAATTATGTGGCTATCCCCCGCACGGACGTGATGACCAAGTACTCCCTGCTCGCTGCCGGCGAACAGTTGCCCACCGTCCTGATGGAATATGACTATCCGAAAGTCACCCAGTGGGCGGCCGACGGCTATCTGACCACCTTCAACATGGACGACTTCGCCGCTGTTGCTCCGACCTACTACCAGCGCATGGTCGACAACAACCAGCTGACCTACACCCAGATCAACGGCGAAACCTATTTCGTAGCTGCCTATCGTCCGTACTATGACACCAGCTACACCTTCCAGAGCTTCGTCCGTATGGACTGGCTCAAGCAGGTTGGTTATGATCATGTGCCCGCGACCCAGGCTGAATATCTGGATGCCATGCGCAAGATCAAGGAAGCCGGCATTGCCGAACATCCCTGCGGCGGCGTCATGATCACCGGTGTCGGTTCCGACCAGAACTACTCATATCGTGAATGGCCTCTGAACGAGGAAGAATGGGCCAAGTACGGCGACTACAATATCCCGAGCCTTGGCTGGACTCCGAACTACAAGCTCCTCAAGTATGAGAACATGAAGTACAACGAAGGCCTCACCAATCCTGAGTACTACCTGCTCAGCGGCGAAGACGACAAGTCCGCCTTCATCAACGGTGAAACCTATCAGTACGGCGGATACATTTCCGCTGCCATGGACTGGCTGACTGCTTTCTATGAGGCCAATCCCGATGCAGAACTTGCCATCGTTCCCGTCAACGGCAAAGTTGATGCAGAAGCTGGCACCACACCCGGCTACCGCACCGACAACCCCTTCGGCATGATGGTTGGCTTCTCCAAGGATGCCACCCCCGATCAGCTGAAGGCTGCCTGGATGTACATGGAATGGCTGACCCAGCCCGAAAACCTCTTCACCTTCCAGTGGGGCTTTGAAGGCGACAACTTCAACTATGTTGACGGCCTGCCTGTGAGCGTTTCCGACTACAAGGGCGAGCACACCATGGGCTTCAACAACAATAAGGACTACTGGTGCATCACCCTCGAAGCACGTCAGGCCGGTACCATTGAAGACGTTATCTCCAACAACCTGCCTCATGACCTGCCTCAGGACTTCACCCAGGACGTCATCGGCTGGTACTATGACAAGTGCAAGGTCCGTGATGCCGGCTGGGCCATCGCCAACGCTCTGTATTCTGTGAGCATGGAAGCTGAAGCCGAATATCAGACCACCCTGGTCAACCTGTACAAGGAATATCGTGACAAGCTCACCATGTGCCCCGCCGACCAGTTCGACGCTCTGTATCAGGAGTACGCACAGGCTTATCTCGATGCCGGATATCAGGAAGTCATCGACGAGCGCGCCGCTGCTTATGCTGCCGGCAACTCCACGCACCTGCTCAACCAGACCGCTGAAGAAGTCGACCTGAGCAAGTAATTCGTTCTCCATGGGGACCGGGCACTGCCCGGTCCCTTTTCCTGTGCCGTCAGACAACCCCCAAATGTCCACAAAGGATATCCTCAGAGGCATCCTTTCCAGCAGGAGCGGACAGCGAACAGCATGCTGTCTGTGTGCCGCGCAGCAGTTTCCATTTTCTCCAACACAAAAACGGCAGGACACCCTGCCGTTTTGTCATTCTTCAGCTGCATTTTCCCCCAGAAACAGCGCACGTTTCTTCTCCGCCATCTGGGCGTGCCGCTCAATATAGATTTCAATATTGCTGACATTGGGCTGGCGCTCAATGTGGCCTTCCTCCGGAAAGACCCGCTTGGAGATGCCGCCCGCCCCGAACGCGAGAATGTGCGTGTTCTCCTCCATAATGTCCACATTGTACTGGCACGCATGCCCGGGGAGTGCATACCCGACGTTCTCCTGATTGCCCGCCATGTATTTCTGGCGGTACAGGTAATAGGGTTTCATGCCCATCTCCTGGGCAGTGCGTCTCCCCATCTCCACCATCTCAGCTGCCTCACGTCCATCGGGGAGCGGCCATTTTTCGATCTGCAGGCGGCTGGTGCGCTTGATGGCGAGTGTATGGACCGTCAGGCTTTCCGGTCTCAGTTCGAGGGCTGCCTGCATCGTCCGCGCAAAGTCCTCCGCATGCTCGCCGGGGAGACCGGCAATCACGTCCATATTGATGTGCCCGATCCCCGCTTCCCTTGCCATGGCATAGGCCCTGCGGACATCCTCCGCGGTATGTGCGCGCCCGATCACTTTCAGTGTCTGATCGTTCATGGTCTGGGGATTGATGGAGATTCTCCGGATGTTCCGCTCCCGGATCGCGCGCAGCTTGAAAGGCGTCAGCGTGTCAGGACGTCCCGCTTCCACAGTATACTCGGATGCTCCCGGGAAACAGGCAAGCATCTCATCGAGCAGCCGCTGAAACTGGTCTTCGTTCAGTGACGTCGGGGTTCCGCCGCCGACATACACGGCGCGAAGCTGTTTCCCTGCATCCCGGAGGATCTGCGTGCCGCTGCGCATTTCTTCGAAGAGTGCTTCGAGATACGGTTCCACACGCTCCCCTTTTCCGATCTCCCCGGATGAAAACGAGCAGTAGGTGCACCGGGTGGTGCAGAACGGAATCCCGATATATACATCCGCCCACGAGTCTGCGGGCGGCGGCAGCTGCTGCTGGACTTCCACCGTTTCCCGGAGCAGGCGTGCCTTTCCCGGCAGGATATCAAAGTGCTCCACAAGATGCTTTTCCGCATCTTCCGCATCCAGCCCGTTCTCCAGCGCCTCATAAAACAGGCGTGTGGGACGAATGCCCGTCATGGAGCCCCACGGCGGATGCATGCCCGTCACATCCCTGAGCAGGGCATAGCAGGTCTGACGGCACAGTCGTCTGCAGACGCGCTTTCTGTGCAGTTCCCTCAGCCTCGCGTCCGGATGGTCCGGCACGCTCTGGCGCATCTCCGCTTCCCTGCCGTCGCCCCGGAAAACGCAGATGAACTCCCCGTTTTCCTCGCGCATGGTATAAGTGAACCTTCCCTCACTCCACACGGACTCGGGAAGCGCAAACAGGTGCGTCAGATTCGTCAGATCCAGCTGAATGGTTTCAAGATAGGCCACAGGATCTGTCATCAGCCATGCCCTCCCAGAAGACGGTACTTTCCGAAATACGGCCGCAGAATGTTCAGGCTGTTCCTCAGGTCCTCCTCACTGCCCGTGGGCAGGTCGGTACGCCCCACGCCCATGGACATCACGGTATCCCCGGTGAACAGGACATCCCCGCACAGGAAGCACACGCTGCCCCTTGTATGGCCCGGCGTATGGATCACCTGAAGGGTGATCCCGGCCTCCGTGATTTCGTCCCCGTCATGGACGAGATGCGTCGCTTCAGGGCCGATCATGCCTTCTTCGATCATATACATGCTGGCATTGAGCACAGCATCAAGCAGCATCGGTGCATCCTCCTGATGGATATACACGCGCGTGGACTTCTCCATGATGCCTTCCGCGCCGCCGAAGTGATCGAAATGTCCGTGCGTAAAAAGGATGGCAGCCACATGTCTGCCATCCGTCTGCTGCAGGATCTTTTCCGGCTCCGCGCCGGGATCAATCACCAGGCAGTCGCTCCGCCCGGGAAGAAACAGCACATAGCAGTTGGTGCGGATCATTCCTACCGGAACAACCCGGATCATCAGATCTTGCATGGTCATCCTCAATTCTGTTCAGAAATTCTTCTCCGAGTCCATGAGAATTGTAACGGGTCCGTCATTGACCAGGGACACCTGCATGTCGGTCCTGAATACACCGGTTTCGACCTGAACTCCGCTCTCACGCCAGAGTGCGACGAGCTCCTCATAGAGCCGGTTGGCCTCTTCCGGCCGCGCCGCTTCAATAAAGCTCGGCCGTCTTCCGCCCCGCGCATCCCCGTAGAGCGTGAACTGGCTGACGGCAAGAATGGCGCCGCCGACATCTCTCAGCGAGCGGTTCATTTTCCCGTTCTCATCCTCAAAAATACGCAGGTTGGGCACCTTCTCGGCCATATACCGGACATCCTTGTCCGTATCCCGGGTGCTCACACCGATGAGCACCATAAAGCCCTTTCCGATTCTGCCTGACTCGACCCCATTGGATGTGACCGATGCCTCGGCCACCCGCTGAATCACACAGCGCATGTTCTCACCCCGTACTGCGGTACACTTCAATAATTTCGCTGCGCCTCTGCAGCTGACGGATGACACTGTCCATCTGTTCGCGGGACTTGACTTCCAGGACAAGGCGGATCGTGGCGATCTTATTCTTGTCTACGCCGGAAGACGAGTTGCGGATGGACACGCCCATGCCGCCGATAAAGGTTGTCACTTCGCCCAGAAGACCCACACGGTCATAGGCCATGATCTTGATGGAAACGCAGAAATGACCGGTTTCCGTGTTCGCCCAGGCCACCTTGACCCGGCGCTCCTGGTCGGCGCTCTGTGCATTGGCGCATTCCGCCTTGTGCACCGTGACGCCGTGGCCGCGGGTAATGTAGCCTACAATGTCATCCCCGGGCACCGGTGAACAGCACTTGGCAAAGCGCACAGGAATATCCATGTCTTCATTGCCTTCCAGATAGACGCCGTTGGAGATTCTGCCCGGCGCCGGCTGCTTGGTTTCCTCCACCTTGGGCACCTGAGGCTCTCTGGATTTCTGTTCCTCAATCAGACGGGAAACCACATAGCTGGAGGACATGCCGCCGTAGCCCACCGCGCCGAAGATGTCTTCCATTTCCTGGAAGCCATACTTGCGCATCAGGCCTTCATAGTATTCCGGTTTGAGCAGATCGGAGAGCGAAGCGCCCCTGCGCTTGCACTCATGCTCCACCATGGAGCGTCCGATCTCGATATTCTCCTCACGGAGTTCCTTTTTCAGGTACTGACGGATCTTGGATTTGGCCTGTGCCGTCTTGCAGATGCGCAGCCAGTCCGTGGACGGTCCCTTGGAACTGGTGCTGGTCATGATTTCCACGCGGTCGCCGGTCTGCAGTTCTGTGTCGAGCGGCACCAGACGGCCATTGACCTTGGCGCCGACACACTTGTTGCCGACGGCGGAATGGATGGCATAGGCAAAGTCGAGCGGGGTCGCACCCTTGAGCATGGAAATGACATCGCCCTTGGGTGTGAAGAGGAAGACCTCATCCGCGAAAAGGTCTGTCTTGAGCGTATCCACAAACTCCTTGGAGTCGCGGGTCTCACTCTGCCAGTCCAGGATCTGGCGCACCCAGTACAGTTTGCTGTCCAGGTCAGAGGCTGCGCCTCCGCCTTCCTTGTAGCGCCAGTGCGCCGCAATGCCGTACTCGGCAATCCGGTGCATTTCCCAGGTGCGGATCTGCACTTCAAATGGGAACGGCATGCGCCGGCCGCCGACCACCGTGGTGTGCAGCGACTGGTACATATTGCCCTTCGGCACGGAGATATAGTCCTTAAACCGGCCGGGCACCTGATTCCACAGGGTATGCACAATGCCCAGCACCGCATAGCAGTCCTGCACGGAGTCGACAATCACGCGGATGGCGATCAGGTCATAGATCTGATCAAAGGGCTTGTTCTGGAGCACCATCTTCTTGTAGATCGAATAGAAGTGCTTCGGACGTCCGTCCACGTCATAATGGATATGCGCTTCATCCAGCTTGGCGGAGAGTTCCTCAATCACCATGCGGATGTTGTTCTCACGCTCCTGGCGCTTCATGCCGACCTTCTGAACCAGCATCTGATAGCCGGCCGGGTCAATGTACCGAAGCGACAGGTCTTCCAGTTCCGTCTTGATCGCATATACGCCCAGCCTGTGGGCCAGGGGCGCGTAGATATCGAGCGTTTCCCGCGCGATGGCCACCTGTCTCTCCGGGGCCTGGAAGCGCAGCGTGCGCATGTTGTGCAGGCGGTCCGCGAGCTTAATGAGCACGACACGGATATCGCGGCTCATGGCCAGGATCATCTTTCTGAGGCTTTCCGCCTGGGCTTCCTCACGGTTGGCAAAATCGAGCTTATTCAGTTTGGTGACACCGTCCACCAGCTCAGCCACTTCGTTGCCGAACTCGCGCCGGATATCCTCGAGCTCAATGCCGTCACAGTCTTCGACCGTATCGTGCAGAAGACCGGCCGCGATCGTGGGCGGGTCAATCATCAGCTCAGTGAGAATGCTCGCAACAAAACACGGATGAATAAAGTACGGCTCACCGCTCTTGCGTTTCTGACCCGCATGCGCTTTTTCCGCAAAATGATATGCTTTCTCCACCAGCAGATATCCGTCGCCGGGATTGTACTTCTTGACTCTCGCCAGCATCTGATCCAGCGGCATTTCTTCAAAAACAGAAAACACGGTGCTCCTCCTCTCTTTCCATCATCCGCAGAGTCTTTACATGATCTTCCTGATATACCGGAGAACCGGGCTGTCATCCGGTGAGGCTTTCACGCCCGCCATGCGCTGCACTTTCAGCGGATGCAGCGTAAAGCGGATCAGGCCGACCTCGGCAAACGCCTCCAGGGCAAGCATCAGCTGCGAAGCGGTGATGCCAAGCTCCTGCATGACCTGGCGCGCATCGATCGGGCCGATCGACAGGGCGGTCTTTTTATAGACTTCCCTGAGCAGATCCGTGCTCATCTCCAGCGCCCCGAGCTCTTCCCGGAACGCGCTGCCCTTCAGGCAGCGGATCTCCGCAAGCGGGCACATCTTCCGGATCCGGTCTGCCTCGCCCGGCAGGACATCTCCATCGATCAGGACAATCTGCTGCCAGACATCCTCGAGTGCGGAAAGGTCCGGGGCGAGCAGCAGTGTGTTGAATCCTCTCGGATCCGGCACACGCCCGATCTGCACATCCAGCTCCATTTCCGCGGCCAGTACGGCAGCCTGCGCTGCGCTGTGACCAATGAGCAGCGTGCCGCGTTCCCGGCGCACCACACGGGTGCGCGGAATCGTCTGGATCTCCTCTTCCGATTCCGGAATTGTAGATTCATTCGACGAAAGGGTTTTCAATTCCTGCAAAAGTGATGGAAAAATCATGGTATCCGCAGGGACCGCAGCCGTTCCCTGGGCGCTGCGAAGCGCTGTCACCTGAACCTGCGGGCTGATCTTTCCGCGGAATTCATTCTTCTGCGGCTCAAAGATCACATCAATCCGGTCCAGGTGCTGACTGGCTTTTGCGCCCATCTGAAAGGCAATGCCTTCCATCAGCGTATCACGCCGGAGCAGGGACAGCTTTAAATGTGCGCCGTCTTTGCCCACCGCCGTGGCTGTCTGCACATGGCAGTCGCGGCAGAGAAACACAGGCGGCGGATTGCCAAAGCCGGTCGGCTCCATGCAGGCAAGCTCATCCACCAGTTTCAGGCTGACCTCGCTCAGTTCAAGCGGCATGTCATACTCTGCCTCGGGGATCAGCGCCTCCGCCTCACAGTTTTCGCGGATCAGCAGGTTCAGTCTTCTGCGCAGTTCGCCCACCAGGTCCGGCCGCATCGTCAGACCGGCGGCCTGTTCATGCCCGCCGAACCGTTCAAAGAGATCCGAGCACTTCGACAGCATGGCATGAATGTTGACCCCGGGAACGGACCGGCAGCTGCCCACGGCCTTCTCATCCATATGGCTGAGCACAATGGTCGGGAAATGATACTGTTCGCAGATTTTTCCTGCCGCCAGGCCAATCACGCCGGTATTCCAGTTATCCCCCATCACCACAATGCAGCGGTCATCATAGAAATCCGTTTTCTCCCGGATCTGCTCGATGGCCCTGCTGCTGATCTCCGACTGCATGCTCTGGCGCCTGCGGTTGTTTTCCTCCAGATGCGCCGCGATGGCTTCCACTTCGGCGGGATCTTTCCCTGTGAGCAGATGCACACACTGGTCCGCATCCTCCAGCCGCCCGCCGGCATTGATGCGCGGCCCCAGCCGGAATGCGATCTGGGTGCTGGTGATCGGATACGTGCACTGGGCCTGCTCAATCATTGCCCGGAGTCCGGGGCGCTTCTTCTCCCCCATCTTCTCCATGCCGTAGTGCACAATCACCCGGTTCTCATCAATCAGCGGCACCAGGTCCGCGACAGTTCCCAGGGCAGCCAGGTCCAGGCAGTCCATGACGCCCTCCATGCCCAGCAGCGCCTGGCACACCTTGAGGGCCACACCGGCTCCGCGCAGGCGGCGGAACGGATAGGATCCGCACAGGGGATTCAGGATGGCATCCGCCGGCACCGGGCTTTCCGGCAGCTGATGGTGATCCGTCACAATGACGGTCATCCCCAGCTCTTTTGCGCAGCGAATCTCCTCATGATTGGTAATCCCGCAGTCGACCGTCACCAGCAGTCCATGGTTCTGCGCAATCTCCTGCACAGCCTGCACATTCAGGCCGTATCCTTCACTGTGGCGGCTGGGAATCCGGAAATCCGCCCGCACCCCCAGCTTTTCAAAGATATACAGCATAATGGATGTGGAGGTCACGCCGTCCGCGTCATAGTCCCCATAGATCTGAATGCCGGTCCCGTCCTGCACAGCCTTCCGGATGAGCTCAACCGCTTTGTCCATATCCTGCATCAGAAACGGATCATGAAGCTGGGAAAGGGACGGATGCAGAAAACTCTGCGCCTTTTCCGGTGTGTCAATGCCGCGGTTGCGCAGCAGCTGCGTCATGGGCAGGGACAGGCCTTCCATGGGTTCGGAGACAGGGACTCCCCTCTGTTTGAATCGAAGCATGATGTACCTCTGCAGTCTTCTTTTAAAGGCAAAACGGGAGGAACCCGGACAACAGGGTTCCTCCCGAAAAAGGATCCGTCAGAATCAGGCCTTGGCCTTCACTTTCTTGGACTTTTTCCCGACACTCAGTTTTTCATCCAGCATGGCCCAGACATAGCCGTTGATCATGTTGGCAGAGTACACACCGGAAAGGATGCCGACGATGATCGGGAGGGCGAATTCCTTGATGGAAGCCACACCCATGATGTACAGGGCAACGATGGTGATCAGGGTGGTGATGGTCGTGTTCAGGGTACGGCCAAGGCACTCTTTCACTGAACGGTTGACAATCGTGACGCGGTCATCGCCGGGCGTCTTCTTCTCGTTCTCACGGATACGGTCGAAGATCACGATCGTATTGTTGATGGAGTAACCGACGATCGTCAGCATGGCGGCGATGAAGGTGGAGTTCATCTGAATGATGGAACGCAGCAGAACCATGAAGGCAAGCATCATGAGCACGTCATGCAGCAGTCCCAGCACAGCGGCAAGGCCGCTGGAGAAATCGAAGCGGATCGCAATGTACAGCAGCATGAGCGCGGCAGCGATCACAACAGACCAGAAAGCATTGGACAGAAGCGTACGGCCGGCAACAGGTCCGACGTAGTTCACTTCGCCGTTCTGGGTGACATCCGGATACTTTTCGGAGATGCCTTCCACAAAGCGCTGCTGAATGGTCTGGACATCCTCGGTGGCAATATCCTTGATGCGGATATTCACTTCGTCACGGTTGGCGCCCTGTACGGTGACAGCTGCGTCAATGTTCATGCCCTTGAAAACATCTTCCACATCGGACTGGGCAACTTCCTTGCCCATGGAATACTGCATGGCCATACCGCCGGCGAAATCAATTCCCTGGTTAATGCCCAGGCCGAAGAGGCTCAGGACCAAAGCAAGGACAAAAATGCAGCAGGATACAGTCAGGCAGATCCTGGAACGATTCTTGACAGTCATTTCTGCTCCTCCTCTACCGTGTTCTTCATGGTGCAGTACAGCGAGGGCTTATTCAGGCCCACCTTCACAAACCAGGTCATCAGCATACGGGTGATGACAACGGCGGAGAACATGGACACGACAACGCCCAGCAGCAGTGTCTTGGCAAAGCCCTGCACAGAGCCGGTGCCGTACACCAGCAGCACGATGGCTGCAATCAGCGTGGTCACATTGGAGTCAAGGATAGCGCTCATGGCGTTCTTGAAACCGGCGCGTACAGCGGCACGGGCAGGACGGCCTGCACGCATTTCCTCGTTAAAGCGTTCATAGATAATGACGTTGGCGTCAACAGCCATACCAATACCCAGAACGATACCGGCAAGACCCGGAAGCGTGAGCTGGATGCCGGGGATGACGGCGATAAAGAAGAACAGCAGGAGCATGTAGATGCACAGTGCCCAGGAGGCAACGACACCGTTCATGCGGTAACGGACGATCATGAACAGCATGACCAGCAGGATGCCGATCATAGCTGCGCGGATGGATGTGCTCAGAGCCTCGTCACCGAGGGTAGCGGACACGGTATCCACCTTCTGCTGGGTCAGAACCAGGGGCAGAGCACCGGACTGGATCTGGGCGGCAATGGTGCGTGCGCGCTCTTCGGAACCCATGCCGTTGATGACGCCGGATCCGTTCGGGATGGCGGACTGGACGGTCGGGTTGATGAGCATTTCATTGTCGAGATAGATGGCGATCTGCTTGCCGATGGACTTGGCGGTCATGTCTGCGAACAGGGCAGCGCCGTCCTTGGTCAGGGTGAAGGCCACCTGATGGTCGCCGTCTGCGAAGAAGTAGCTGGCGGTCTGGACCTGCTTGCCGGTCATGAACTCGTTGCCGTCCGGATCACGGAAGGACAGTTCAGCCGGTGTGCCGATCAGATCGAGCACGGCCTGCGGATCGGTGACATCCGGGATTTCCACGCGGATGCCGGTGCCGTTATTGATCTTCTGCACCGTGCTTTCCGGATATCCCTTGTCGGTCAGACGCTGCTGAATCACGGCGATGGTGCCGTCCATCAGAGCATCAAAGCTGCCCTCGATTTCATCGGGCTGCTGGGCGGAATACTCAACATACACGCCGCCGCGCAGATCCAGGCCCAGGGCCAGGGATTCAGGCCAGTTTTCAGCGTTGGTGGTGGGCATCCAGGGGAGCAGTCTGTACAGGCCGCGGCTGTCAAGAGGCATGCCGTTGAAGCCGAGATAGCCAAAGACGATGGTCAGCACCAGCAGCACGCACAGGCCGATAATCGCGCCGGTTTTTCTGTTGGAGCTCTTTTTCTTGCTCATGTGCAATCTTCCTCCATTTAATTTGATATTCCCGATTCATGAAGCCTGACCTTCATCTATCCGGGAACACCCTCCGGAGGACAGACGAGATAAACGGTTTTCTGCCATGTTCTGGCCGTCAGCGGCATGCCGTTGCGGTCGCAGCTGCACACCGGCGCAACCGGGGCCTCCGTTTCGGGGCGCACCGCTTCCCCTCGGGTCTCGCGGTGTTCCTCGGCAGAAGGCGCTGTCCGGGTTTCCTGCGTCTGGGCCTGGACAGCAAAGAAGGGCGCCGTCTGAACCTGCTCAGCGCTGTACTCCTTCTCCGTATCCGGTCCCGCAACCAGTCCACGGCCCAAAAGGAAGAAAGCCATCAGAAACAATCCGCACAGCAGAAACACTGGCGTCCTTTTCATACGCTTTCCCCCTCTCTGAAGCCGAAATGGCAAATCTGGTCGACATTATACGTTTTCCTTTCGGATGCGTCAAGCTTAACCCGTCTTCTGCATGCCTGCATGGCATCAAAAACATGTTTTTTCTTCGTTCATCCTCTTCTCCAAAGCCGCGCATCTCCACACAAAAAGCAGCCGGTTTCCCGGCTGCCGAATCAGATGCAGATCATGCTGTCGGCGCATTCCCCGAGAGAAGTTCATACTCCCGGCACTGCACTTCAAGGCTGGCCCTGGTGGAGCCATCCCTGCCCCTGTAGGCACTGGCATGCACTTCGCCGCACACGAAGACTTTGTTTCCCTTTTTCAGCATGCGTGCAGCTTCCTCCCCCTGTGCTCCCCAAAGAGAGCATCGGAAGTAGGTCACGTTTCCGGACCCGTCTGCCTGTTTCCCGCCCGGCTGGTTCACAGCCAGAGAAAACGTGCATACGCTCATGCCTGAAGCCGTCGCAGCCAGAACTGCATCGGCCGTAAGATTCCCAATCAGATAGAGTCGGTTCATCAGACGCTTCCCTCCCCTTCAGCGGAATACAGTAGAACACGCAATGAGAAACTGCGCCGCATAATAAGTGACCAGGATCAGAATGCCGTACAAACGGTTTTTGTTGCCTGTCGCCTGACCGATTCCAATCATGCAGTCAGAGATCACAAACAGAAAGCCGCCAATCATCAGGAAGCTCTGCCTGGACGAGGCCAGCGCAGCCATGCAGCAGAGCACGGCCGCATAGCACAGATACAGGGGCGCCTGTTCCAGATGATCCTTCAGGCGCGAATACAGAATCAGAATCACGCCGAAGAGCGCAAGAAACACAATCAGGGACCGCATGCCGACAGGACCGGCCAGGAGGTAGCCGATACAGTACAGGATATGTCCCGCCCCGAAGGCGGCCATCCCCTTGAAGAACTGAAACTCCAGAAGCCAGTCTGCCAGTGCGCACACGCACAGGCCGAGGAACAGGAAGACAGCCGGGAGGCCGCCGCCCGTCACAAGTCCGTACAGGGCAAGCAGGGCACACAGGGAAGTCGGTATCACTTTCAGACCGGCCTTCTGTTTTGCCGAAAGACGCGTATCTTCCTTTCGGATCAGATAATAACAGGCCATAACCATCACAAGAACCAGTACAATGATGCCGGCGGTCATCTTCTCCGCCTCCTTTGCAATGTTGCTGATTCTATCATACGCTCTTAGGCCCCGCCTTTCAAGTCATCTTCTGCAGATGAAGCCGTCCGCCTGTTACCGGCCGCTCTCCGTGATCTTTTCCAGGGGCTTTTCCAGGCGGCCGGAGAGGAAGGCTGCAAGGATGATTTTCACCGCATCAAAAGGCAGGAACGGGAAAACACAGATGGACAGTGTGCTCATCAGGTCCATCCCCCGGATCACCATAAACCAGACCGTGCCGAAAGCATAGCAGACCAGAACGCCCAGGGCCATGGCCGCACACTTCCCGATCATGTTTTTCCAGGTGCGGTGGATAAGAAAGGACGCAAGCCATACACAGGGAATGTAGCCGATAATGTATCCGCCGGTCACCCCGAACAGCTTGCCGGGGCCGCCGCTCATGCCGGAAAACACCGGGAGCCCGCACAGTCCCATCAGAAGATACACCCCCATGGACAGAACCGCATAGCGCGGGCTGAGCAGGGCGGCGCACAGAAGCGGCGGCAGAAGAGAAAGCGAGATCGGCACCGCACCGATGGGAATGGTAATCTGGGCACACACGGCAGTCAGCGCAGCAAACACCGCGCAGAGCACCAGCTGAAGGGTCGGGATCCGTTTTTCCTTGGTCATCACGGAAGTTGCTCCTTTGCGTAAACTTGATTTCCGAATTACGTTTACGCATTGTAGCATGTTTCTCCCCCGTGTCAAGCAGGAAGGCCCCGGTGTTCAGACGAATATATTAAGTTTATCGTCTTTCTGCTGTTGCCAGCAGGCGTGCATGGGAGGTCTGTTCTTGAACGCACGAAGAAATACCCTGTACAATGTTGCCTACCGCGTTTTTTCCATCCTGCTTCCGCTTGTGACGGCTCCGTACCTGTCCCGCATTGTCGGCGAGGAAGGGGTCGGTCTGTACAGTTATGCCTGGAATATTTCCTACATTTTTGTCCTCGTGGGGACACTCGGCCTTGAAAACTACGGCGTGCGCGCCATTTCCCGCGTCCGTGACAACCGTGAAGAGCTCAACCGCACCTTTTCCGCCATCTGGCGCATGCAGCGCATGGTCGCCTCCGCCGCGCTTGCGGTATGGCTTTTGTATCTTTTCCTGGTCGCAGACAGGGAGAAAACCATCGCCCTTTCCCTGACCATGATGAGCGTCTCCTGCCTGCTGAATCTTGACTGGTGTCTTATGGGACTGGATGAATTCAGACCCATCGCGATCCGGAACACCTGCGTGAAGCTCCTGGCCGCCGGCTGTGTTTTCCTTTTCATTCATGGTCCTGAGGATCTCTGGGTCTACGGCTTTGCGTGGTCGCTTGCCACGCTTCTGGGGTGTCTTTCCTGCTGTCTGAGTCTTCGCGGAAAAGTCCGCGTCGTTCCCGTCACCCTGAAGGAAGCGTTTTCGCATCTTCCCGCCTGTGCACTCCTCTTTGTGTCCGTCATTGCCGTCTCGGTCTACCGCACGATGGACAAGGTCATGGTCGGGGCCATCGCCGGCATGGCACAGAACGGACTGTATGAAAATGCAGAAAAAATCATTTACTGCCTCTCCGGTTTTATTTCCGCCTTCGGCAGCGTCATGATGCCGCGCGCGGCCCATCTCCTCACGGAACACAGGGAGGACAAAGTACTGGAAGGCATGGAACTCTCCATGCATCTGGTCATCTGCATGGTCAGCGCCATGGCGTTCGGCATTCTCGCTGTGGGCGAGCGCTTTGCTCCCCTTTTCTACGGCAGCGCCTTCACCTATTCCGGCACCCTGATGATGCCTCTGGGCTTTTCCCTTGTGATGATCGGGTTTGCCAATGTCATCCGCATGCAGTGGATTCTGCCGCACGGCATGGATCACATTGTGCTGCGCTCGGTGCTCACCGGAGCGGTCGTCAATCTCATTGCCAACTTTATGCTCATTCCCCGGCTCGGCGCAATGGGCGCTGTCATCGGGACGCTGCTCGCAGAGTTCTCTGTCCCCTTTGTTCAGTATCTGCATCTGCACAAAGCGCTTCCCTACCGCCGCTATCTCATCATCTGCCTTCCGTATTTTCTCGCCGGCCTTGCCATGACCGGCACCATCTGGCTGATCTCACCGCTTCTTCCTTCCGATTCATGGTCCGCCCTGGGTCTCCTCGTCTTTTTCGGCGCGGCAGTTTATGGTATACTCTGCCTTGTCTACTGGAAATTCAGCGGCGTACGGCTGCTTTCCCGCCTGCTCCCTGCAGGCATCAAAAAACGTCTACGTTTTCTGAAAGGATGAACCCATATGAAACAGCGTTTTCTGGCTTTCCTGCTGGTCTGTCTCTTTGTGATCCCCTGTGCGCTGGGCGAGACGGTGACAGCCGTTGAGATTCCCGAACCCGGCAGCGAATCGGACAGTCTTTCTGCAGACTTTGAGTCGATCGATCTTCCCTCGGTCGTCGGAAGTGCGGATACGGAAGTGGTACCGGATTCGGGCAACAAAACCATCACCATCACCTTTACCGGGGATGTGACGCTCGGCAGTGAAGAAGCCTACAGAAACCGCGCGACCTCCTTTGAATCGCATGTCAAGAAGTACGGCGACAGCTATTTCCTCAAGAATTTCCTGGACCTCTTTGAGAACGATGATCTGACCGTCATCAATCTTGAAGGTGTCATCTCCGACTCCGCCTCCGGTGAAAACAAGAAAAAGGAGTTCCGCTTCCGCGGAGCCCCTGAGCTTCTGAATATTCTGAAAGTATCCTCGGTCGAGGCCTGCAATCTTTCCAATAACCATATGCAGGATTACGGTGACCGCGGTTACAAGTCCACCATGGAAGAGCTCGAAAAGGCAGACATTGCTTACTTTGGATACTCGAACAGCTACATCTTTGAGAAGGACGGCATCCGGATTGCATTCTATGGTCTGGTCTCTCCCAAGTTCAATTCTCTCTTCCCCAAATGCAAGGAGGAAATCGCCCAGCTCAAAGCGGACGGCGTCAATGCCGTTGTCTTTGTCTTCCATGCGGGAACCGAATACGGCAAGGGCCGCAATTATCTCCAGGAACGCTTCGGCAAGGCCGCGATTGATGCCGGCGCGGATCTGGTCATCATGCACCATCCGCATGTCCTGCAGGGCATGGAAATCTACAACCAGCGGACCATCTGCTATTCCCTCGGAAACTTCTGTTTCGGCGGCAATTCCCGTGTCAAGAAGCCGGATTCCCTGCTCACCGCAGTTGTTCAGGCAGACCTGACGTTCTCCGCACTGGGAGAATATATCGGGCAGCAGCTGCGGATCTATCCCGCTCATATCTCCGGCACGTATCCGCAGAGCAACTTCCAGCCCGTCCGCGTGACCGGCGAGGAAGCGGATGAAGTCATCGCCCGCATTCAGATTGACACCAAGTACACGCTCAATCCCTATTCGGAGAAAGACGGCTGCGCCGTTCAGGAGTATCTCTCTGCAGAATAAGGTCACTCATCCGGAAGCATCAGCCCGCTCTTGAGCCGGCTTCCCAGCTGTGTCTCGACATACTTCCGCATCATGCCGAACGGGGCATGGCGCTCGGGAGAATTCACCCAGGAGGCACTTCCCTCCTGAAGCGCCTCCTCCAGAAACAGGCGCTGGGCTGCCGATACCGGCACATCCTCCTCCATGCGGCAGCTCCTGCAGACCACGCCGCCCTCCTGAAGGTCGAAAAAGCAGTTTTCCCCTTCCGGTATTCTTTTGGAGCACCGGATACAGTGATGCAGCCTGGGGCGGACGCCCTGGTCCTGAGCAAAATGGATGAGAAAGCCGCACAGCAGCGGTCTCCATTCCTGATCGGTGAAGGTCAGCCGCGACAGGGTATGCAGAAGAAGCATAAACAGGTTCTGCGCATTCTCTCCCGGC
This sequence comes from Christensenella sp. UBA2853, assembly GCA_002350845.1. GTDB lineage: Bacteria > Bacillota > Clostridia > Christensenellales > Aristaeellaceae > UBA2943. The sequence goes on along the minus strand of DEFL01000081.1, from coordinate 99,939 downwards.
TGAATGACCGCATTGCACAGTCCCAGGAGATAGGTGCCGCAGGTCAGCCGCTCATAGTCCATCCGCAGAGGATAAAAAGTTTCAATCAATGAGGCCGATACCACCGTGTATCGGCCGTTTTTTTCGAACAGTTCATAGTCACCGAGAGCGAAAATCTCAGCCGCATTGAGCAGAGGTGACTTCGGGCGTCTGCATCCGCGCGCAATGGCTTCCATTCTCCCGCGCACCGGGCTGAAGAGTGTCAGCATCCGATCGGCTTCCCGATAATTCGCCGTATGCAGGACGATGACCGTATTTTCTGTCTGTTTCATCGCGCACGCTCCTTTCTGTCATCCTTCTTTCGCTCTTTTCAGGATTTTCCCTGCAAAAAAAGAAGCGGTCATACGCCGCTCTTTCATGTTTTCCAGTTATTCACTGCATTTCTTGCCAGCTGCAGGAATTCCTGCAGTTTCGCCTTTTCATTCTCATCCATTCCGGCTGCCACTGATTCATCCAGAAGATGAAGGTTATTCGCCAGAAGATACTCCGGCGTGACACACAGTTCATTACACAGAGATACAAATGTTTCCAGACTGGCCACACGGGTGCCGCGTTCTATATGCCCCAAAAAGGATGCCGAGATTCCGACCTTCTCTGCCAGTTCTTCCTGCGTCCAGGTTTTGCTTCTTCTGGCGATACGAACACGGTTCCCCAGGTCCTTATAATCCATAGGTAAAGAACCCTCCTGCATTAGCTTGAATTGCTATTTGATTAGGCTTCGCGGAATATTTTAATCATTTTTGCAATTTGGTACATGAACAGACAGCATTATTTTTTTGTCTGCAAGAGCGAAAAATGTTTTTTCTTTGTACTTTTTTGCATATGATCATACCTGTTCCATGGCCGTTATAACTTTTGATTCATGATATATATGCCCCCTTCATCTCTGATTCTGAATCAGGGAAAAGACTGGATTCCGGACCTTTTCAAACCTTTTTGTATTTTCGCTGTACAAATTGTAACCAATATGCTATAATTCACTTCGTTCGCCGCCCGCTTTGCAAGACTCTCTCCTCCTTGGTATCGCGCAACCCAAATGCCGTAAACCATAGAAGTAATGCCTGGCATGAGGATAGGCGACAAAAAACATTTTTTACCTATAGCAGGAGGTCTTTTACCATGTACCAGGACGAAACACTTACTTGTAGAGACTGCGGACGCGAATTTGTTTTCTCTGCTTCCGAGCAGGCTTTCTTCGCCGAGAAGGGTTTCCAGAACAAGCCCAGCCGCTGCCCCGAGTGCCGTGCTGCAAAGCGCGCTGCCCAGAACGGCAATGCACCCCGTCAGATGTTCACCGTTGTGTGCGACAACTGCGGCCGTGAGACCCAGGTTCCCTTCCAGCCCCGCGGAGATCGTCCCGTCTACTGCCGTGAGTGCTTCACAGCCATGAAGCAGAACCAGTTTTGATGAGATAACTGAACGTCCGGGACTGTGACGCAAGTCACAGTCCTTTTTTTGCGCCTGACCGCCGTTCCCTGAAAAAAGGACCTTCAGCACACGGTCTGAAGGTCCGTCGAAAGATCAGCCGTTGGGCAGATCCTGCACATCGAGGCTTCCGTCGGCATCGGTCACCATGACATTGGTAACCTCTCCGTTGACAAGAAAGGTCACCGTCCATAGCTGGGTCCGTGCATCATACGATGTTTCTGCTGGTTCCACATACAGTCCTGTCATCTCCTGGGCCCGTCTGACAACCTGTTCTCTTGTCAGATGCGCCGAGGTGGTCAGCGACCGGAGAGGCACAAAGCCCCGGATCGGAGAAGCGGCGGATGTCGTTTCAATATAGGCCCAGTCACCCATGGACGCCAGCAAGATCACGGATGCATTCGGTCCGAGGCTTCCGATGGATGTGCGCGAATAGAGCGGATCATCCGTCATGCTCACAGCCTCTGTCGTGTAGGCTGAGATCGGCTCAAAATGCAGCTGTTTCACGGAAGCGTTCCGCGGCAGTGCCTTTGAATCAATCCAGCCGATCCGCATATGGTCGGATGTGATGTCGTACTGGATCAGAATCCAGCCGTTTTCCTCTCCAAAAACCTGAATCCAGTCGTTGGTGCTGACGGCCGCTTTTCCATTCCCTGCCTGCCCGTACTGCGTTCCCGGGCCCTGATACACACTGTATTTCCTGCCGGATGTGAACTGGATCTCCTGCGCACTCAATGTGCCGTATGCAGGGATCTGCGGCGCATACGAAAGCTTTTCCTGTGCCGCACCAAGTGTCTTTGGCAGTGCGCTGAAGGAAAAGTACTGAAGGTTCCGCTCGTAGGTACCGTAAGCGCTTCCGCGCACGGCTGGATCTTCGATGCCTCTGTAATAGGTCAGCCTGTCATCGTATCCCCGGATGGTCGCACCGGTCTTCAGATTCCAGTAGCGCGTAAACTTCCATACGCCGTCCCGAAGGACAAAGGCTAGAAACGCTTCCGTATATTCATCCGTTTCATCGGACTGATAGATGAGCAGAGACGGTTGGCTGATGATTTCATCGGTTCCCCAGTCCTGATATCCGCTTTCGGATACACCAATGGTCACCCTGTTTCTGCCCTGCAGAACAGCTCCACTGGTCTTAAAACTGTATTTCCAGGTCCCGTTTCTGTCCTTTCGGAATGCAAAGAGCGTATTCTGGCCCTTCGCGTCGCTGCTCAGGACAAAATACCAGTTCGCGCATTCCCCGCTGCTCTCCAGTATGGTTCCCGCATATCTGCCGGATGAAAAATATTCCCGGATTTCAGACGGCATACTGGTCCCATCCGCAATGCAGGAGACGATCCCGGCGCATAGAGCAAGGATCATCAGCAGTGCAGTGATTCGTTTCAGCATGGTATAACTTCCTTCCCTAAGATCTGTGCTGCAGCTTTCATCTATTCAACGCATCTCTCCCACTCGTTTCTTCCCGTCCCGGCAGGTCATTTTCTTGACAGTCCCCCGGGCATCCTGTACACTCCTCACGAGGTGTTTCCTATGTCACAGATGATTCGCACATCCCTGGATGCGCTTTCGGATTTGCTCTCCGCCGTGGGCATGACACGTCCGCTCTATGTCTGCTCACGCCGCTGGACGTCCCGTCTTCCCGACTGTGCCCCTGTCTTTTCGCATTTCGAGCCCAATCCGGATTTTGACCAGTGTGCTGCCGGCGTCAGCATGTTTCAGCGCAAAGGCTGCGACGGCCTGGTGGCCATCGGCGGCGGCAGCGCCATGGATACAGCCAAGGGCATCAAGGCCATGCTGCTCTCCACGTCCTTTCCCGCAGCGCTGCTCGGTCAGTATCCCGGCAGTCATGCCTATCCCCTGATCTGTGTGCCGACCACAGCCGGTTCCGGCTCCGAAGCCACGCAGACCGCCGTCCTGTATGTGGATGGTCAGAAGCATTCCCTTTCCCATCCCATGCTGCTGGCACAGGGCGTCATTCTGGATCCTTCCCTGCTCTCCACGCTCCCTGCTGATATGAAACGCTCCTGCGCGCTGGATGCGCTGTGCCAGGCAATTGAATCGTTCTGGTCCAAAGCCGCCACCACAGAGAGCCAAATGATTGCAGGCCCTGCCATGCAGGTGATCTTTCACTGGTTTCTCCCCTATCTGCAGGGAGACAGACAGGCCGCCGAACAGATGCTTCACGCAAGCTATGCCGCTGGAGAGGCCATTCAGATGACCCGCACCACCGCAGCCCACGCCATGAGCTACCAGATCACCAAACAGCTCGGCATCCCGCACGGGGACGCCTGCGCACTGACGCTTCCCTATCTCTGGATGCGGCTGACCCGGGATCCGGCTTTCATCAAGCCGGGCAGCATGCTGGCCTCCAGAATGGGCGTGTCCTTCAATGACGCGCCGCTTCTGTTCCTCGGGCTCTGCCTGGATACCGGTCTGTATCCGCCCCGCTGTGCGGATCCTGAGCTGCTGGACTATCTGACCGATTCCGTGAATATTGAGCGGCTCGGCAATCATCCCCAGCCGCTGACTCGCGAAGATATCCGCGCTCTGTATATCCAGGCCCTGAATCCGGCACCTGAAGAAATGGCTGAAAAGGCTCTGGCCCTGTGGAGGCACCATGCAGAATGAATTTTACCTGCAGCACCGGGCATATATTGACGCGGTCACTCGTTTTATCTTTGTGCAGGATCTTCCGGAGAAAAGTGATCTGATCTTTCTTCCCGGATCAAGCCATGAAGAACATGTCCGCCTCGCTGCAAAGCTGTATGCCGAGGGGTATGCCCCGTACATTCTTCCCTCCGGCTGCCATGCAAAGGCTGCCGATGCGTTTTCCGGGGACCCGGAGTTTGACTCAGAGTGGGCCTGGATGCGCAGTCTGCTGCTGTCCCTGGGTGTTCCGGATGACGCAATTCTCCGCGAGGACAAAGCCACCTTCACCTGGGAAAACGCCACGTTTTCCAGAAAGGTGACGGACGGTCTCCATCTGCCGGTTCATCAGGCCATCCTCTGCTGCCGGTCCTATCATGCCCGCCGCGCACTCTTTTACTACCAGGCGGCCTATCCGGAGAGCAGGATTCTGACGGTGCCCGCCGCGGTGCCCGCCATCGGGCCGGACACCTGGTATCTTACAGAAGAAGGCCGGCATACTGTTCTGGGTGAGGTCCGCCGCATGGGAAGCCAGGTCATGGAAATCTTCGACTGTCTTATGGAAGGCCGTGAGCCTCCGCCTGCCAATACTTTACCGTTTGAAGGGAACTGAACCATGCATCATCCGTTTTTACGCATCATTCTGACTCTTTTCCTGATCGCTGTGGTCATCTACATCGGCCTGATCGGCATGGTCTGCTGGAAAGAAGCCCACGTGGAAGCGCCTCAGGATAATTATGACGCCATCATCGTCCTGGGTGCTCAGGTCCGGCCTGACGGCACACCGTCCATCCAGCTGCAGTGGCGCCTGGATGCAGCCGCGGAAGCCTACAGAAAGCATCCATGCATCATTGTGGTCTGCGGAGCACAGGGCTCGGATGAACCGGATGCCGAGGCACATGTCATGCGCCGTGTCCTGATTGAGCAGGGCATTCCGGAGGATGCGGTCCTCATGGATGACACCTCTTTCAATACCCGGCAGAATCTCCTCCACGCCGCTTCCCTCCTTGAAGGGAAAAAGGCTGAAACAGTCCTGGTCGTCACCTCTGACTATCATCTGCCGCGCTCGCTGCGTCTGGCACAGGATCAGGGATTCCATGCCGTTGGTCTGGGTTCCCCGACACTCGGCGGCTGGTTCTGGCTGAAAAACCATGCCCGCGAGGCACTTTCCTGGGTCAAATACTGGATTGAATCCACCCTGCATGTCACACTGTAAAGGAGCATCTGCATGGACGCACAAACCATTCTGGAACGTCTCAACGCCTGTTCCATTCCGGTTTCCATCCGCGAGGCAGAACAGATTGCCGTCTATCACCGCCTGCTCCTGGACTGGAATACACGCATGGATCTGACGGCCGTCACTGAAGACAGCGAAATGCTGGACAGGCACTATGTTGATTCCCTGATGGCCCTCACGCAGCCCGGTCTCCTGCCTGTATCCGGTCGTGTGATCGACGTGGGCACTGGGGCCGGTTTTCCCGGCATGCCGCTGGCTATCTGCTGCCCGGATCTCCGTTTTACCCTGCTGGACAGTCAGCAGAAACGGCTGAATTTCCTTTCCGCAGTGATTGCCGAGCTGGGACTGCAGAATGTCACCCTGGTGCATGCGCGTGCAGAAGACGGCGCCCGGAATCCGGAACTTCGCGCATCATTTGATGCAGCCGTCGCCCGGGCTGTAGCGCCGCTTCCTGTACTGGCCGAATATCTGCTCCCCTATGTCCGCGTCGGCGGCTCAGCTCTCTGCTGGAAAGGCCCTTCCGTCCTTGAGGAAATGACTGCTGCACGCCGTGCCGCCCACCTGCTCGGCGCCCATCTGGAAGAGCCCGTCTCCTATGATATTCCAGGCAGGGACTGGCAGCATCTGTTTGTCCGCCTCTCCAAAAACGCACCGACACCCAAAGCCTATCCGAGAAAAGCCGGAACTCCATCCAAGAATCCGCTTGGAGAATCAGCGAAGTCATAAGCCGCGGTTGCATCTGTCTTGTTTGACGGTTTGCCTCATGTCGTGTATAATGCCTTCGTCCTGCTGATGTGGTGGAATGGCAGACACCGGGGACTTTGAAGCAAAATCGGAGCATCCCGCAGGGAAACCGCGGGCATGAATGCTGGCTAATTCGGCGGACACCCCACAGGGGCAACGCCGAGCCAAACCGTCAGTTTCATCTGACGGAAGTGTGTAGAGACTATATACCAGCGGCCTGCAGCCAGACGGTATGGCCAAGACATAGTCCAGACTGCAACGTACGAACGGCTCTGGCAACAGAGTGCAGCAAGAAAATCCCCTGCTTCACGGCGTGCGGGTTCGAGTCCCGCCATCAGCATAAAAAGCCCTTGTATTCCAATGGATACAAAGGGCTTTTTTATGTCTGACCACTGTTTGACCACAATTCATTCCAGCAGCTCTGAGATGTATTCCGACATTTTCTCGGTTGCTTTTCTTTTCATTGTTCCAGATACATGTCCGTACTTATCCATAGTGAAAGCAACGGAATGATGCCCCAAAGACATTGACAATGTCTTCATGTCTACACCGTTTTCTATGGAGATATCATGCCACGCTTTATTGACCCATCGTAACTGGTTGCAAGATATAACTGTTATGGAAATGCCCTGTGTTAATTCGAATCATTTTATGTTATGATTGAACAAAGCATCTCATTTTCACAACGTATATGGAGATTGTAATGAAAAAAATAACATCATTTTTAGTAATCCTTATACTTCTTATAACATGTTTATCTGCAAGCACTGCTGCAAACGACATTGACAAAGAGGTTTTACAGGCACAGTTATCAGATGAACAGGGATTATCTATCCTTGGAGAAATCCCCATTGATGTATCTGTGCGCTGTATATTATCAAATTATACTTCTGAAAACACACCTGATACTTTTGCTCTTGATTATTATAAAGCCTTTTTTGAAGATGATCATGAAGTCCACGCAATCATCAACGAATCCTTGGGAATAACCACTCGTGTGGCTTGTGATAACGGCATGTTGTTTGTTACAGTTTTTCAATATCATCAGGATGACGAGAAAAAAACAATAGACATATTTTATGGGAAACCAACTTCTGAATATGTAATAAACATTAATACCGGAGATATAGAAAAGAAATCTAATTTCCTTTGGTGGCAGACATCCTGACCTCCAGCACTTTGCGGCCCTAAAACACGAAACCGCCCAGAGCACAGGCTCCCACCATCACGGCATTATCATGTGTTTTGTACTCATTGAATCCGCTGAAAGCCAGTTTTTCCAACGCTTTCACGTTTTCGAGCGTCCCTTGGCTTCACGGCGTGCGGGTTCGAGTCCCGCCATCAGCATAAAAAGCCCAGCTTCGCAACAGAAGCAGGCTTTTCTTTTATCTTTTCGGTGGGTTTTGTGGCCATATTCGACATTCTTTGCAAGGGCAAAATGTTCGCAGTATTGTATTTATGCTATTTTGATCTCTGAATTGTCGTCAAACTGTCGTCAAATTCAGAGTATGATCCTGCATAAATGTGCAACGTCTTTTTTTCGGCGAACAGATTGCGGCCTGCACCTGTGGGTGGTGCAGGCCGCAGGATCGCGACAGACGAGAGTTGACAGCGTGTTCAAGAAATGCGCTACGCTTTCGGGGTCAGTAGTTTAAAAGGCAGAACGTCTAAGGCGTGAGGTGCTGGTTCGACAGTAACGCATGTAACCGGGTTAGTCAAGAATGCAGACACACTTTCCATCATGATTGCATTGCGGCTTTACGTTCATTTGTGACGGTTCAATTCCGTCCCCGTCTCAGAGGATGTGAAAGCATTCTCTGCTTTTTTGTTGACAGACGGTGAGGAGCCTCCTATATCTTGTGATTTCTTAGGAAGCTCTTCTTTTCCTTCACAGCAATTATTTCTATGAGAATTCTGTGCATCTGAGGCGTTTCATGTCTCACTGTATACCGTCAGCAGTTCATCAATGAAAGCGGTCTCAAGCCTGTTCAGGAGGTAACCTTTACGATAAATGATACCTACAGGAAAGGGTTCCGGAGCATTCTCGATGCTGAGGTACGTAAGATTCTGGGCTGCAACTCCGCTCAGCGGAATCGAAGGCACCAGTGAGACGCCTACACCCGACGCCACAGCATAAAGCACATCACGCGTGGTGGTCAAAGTCAGCGCCACAGGCGGCTGGATCCCGTTTGCCTCAAAAAAACGGTTTGCCTCTCGCGTACTGTATGCATCCGGTCGTGAAAGTACAAACGGAACATCTCGCAGATCCTCTGGAGAAATCAAAGGATATTTCCATTCCGGGCTGCATTTTGCTTTCGTGACGAGCGGATGGTTTTTAGGGACCGCTAGCACATAGGTTTCTTCCCCAACTTTTTCATATCTGAGATTCAACTGCAATTTATCGGAAATGATTCCAAAACCCAGTGCGCAGCGGTTATTGATGACATCGACAGCCAGATTGCTCTGCGGAGTATGAATATAGTTAGCCACCATACCCGGGAAACGCCTCTGAAGGCCGGGAAAAACAGTCTGCACAAGCAAATCTGTACGTAACATGGTAATCCCGACACTCAACACAGGTTTCTTTCCGCTCGCATTCTTTAGTTCACGCTCCATCTGAGCATTAAGCTCCACCATACGCCGGGCATGCTGCAGATAGATTTCTCCCACAGATGTCGGCAGCATTCCAGAACTCTGCCTTTCAAACAGCGGAGCGCCTATCTCTTCCTCCAGCTTGGCCAGCATTTTGCTCAGAGCAGGCTGTGATACATACAGATGCTGTGCCGCCTTTCCCATATTTCCAAAACGTGCAATAGCAAGGATATATTCACATTCCCGAAGCTGCATAATAGCCCTCCTCCATTTGGGATATCATTAGGCTGTTTTTCTCCCTGGGCTCAAGAAAGCGAATCATTTCATTCTGTCAAACCAACGAACCTGTATGTTGATTATTATCCCACAATGCAGGAAAAAATGCTCATTGTTTTTGGCTATCAGGTCAATAACAAACCTTTATTTCACGAATTGAATCGCTATAGGTATAATGAGGCCATCAAACAGGTGTTCATCCATGTTTGTAAAAAGGTTGATCAACAGACTGACAGAAAACCATCATGAATGCAGCATTATCTGATAAATCTGCACCTTGCATGTCTTCTATCTGACTGTCTAATCAGCCGACCGCAGTTTATCACACCCAGGAAATCGCTGCAAAGCAGCAAAAGGAGGTACAACCATGAAAGAGTTGAGCCGTCGTAGTTTTCTGAAGGTTTCAGGTGCCAGCATGCTGGCCGCAGCCACCACCAGTGTATCCATACTGAATACCGCCAAAGGTGAGACTGTTGATCCCAATGAGGGCGAGAAAGTCGAAATCAAGAACAACTTCGAACCCACCGTACCTGGTGTTTCCGGCGTGCTGGACCGCAAGAACCTGCCAACCAAGGATTGGGATGATCCCGACCTGAAACTGAAGGTCCGCTGGAGCGGTGTCAACTTCTATGAGTTCGTGCTGCCCAACGGCAACACCATCATCATGGATCCCTACTGGGACGATCCCAACGACGCACACAATGAATACAAGTACACTCCCACCGACCTGTCCGGCGGCAAGTGGGTGCACGGTGGTGAATACTGTGTGCTGACTCACGGCCACGCTGACCACACCGGCGAACTCCACTCTGTCCTCGAAGAATACCCCGAGTGCCAGGTCATCTGCCCGCAGGGTACACTCCCTTCTGTTGTATGGCGTGAAAAGATCAACTATGCTGCTCACTATATCAGCGAAGCCGGGGCTCATGACAAGTTCCAGCTCCATGGCTGCACCCTGGAAACCATTCGCAGCAACCACAACTGCAGCAAGAAGCCGAAGAGTGATACTCTGGACGTAGAAAAATACAGCAATCCGGACGGCACACCCAACTTCTATAAGCTGTATGCATGGATCTACGAGCGTGAGATCATGAATATGAAGATCACCACAGATGACGGCTTTACTGTTCTGCTCTGGAACTCCGAAATGCAGGCTGACGGTTACGGCTTTGAAACCCGTCCTTATTTCTATCAGAACTGCAATCCCGACCTGTTCATGTATCAGGTTGCCGGTGCTTCTTTTGACTATGATCGTCGTAATCCCAACTGTCAGCATATGGGTGAATGGATTGCTTCCGTCAAAGCAAAAACTGCTCTGCCTGAGCATCAGCAGCACTTCTCTTATTCCGAGCTGGATGGCATGGGCGACAAGTTTGCAGATATCTGCAACCAGAAGGGTGTAGGCACTTCCTTCCTGACTCCTGAAACCGGCATCTGGTATGGCTATACAAAGGACAAGGATGGCAATGTCGGCGTCTATCTGCTGGGCAAACACGACTGATCTTCCTTTATCATGCAAAAGGTGAGGTGATTCAATCCCTCATCTTTTTTGTTGTATGTTGTTTGATACAGATTTTCATTCTCATCAGGATGACGAAAAAACAAGTAAGCATGATATAGTAATATTTGTTCCCGCTGTTTGATTTTCCATCATGAAATACAACATTTCTCTTGGAGTACATTTCTCTTGGAGTACCACAAAAAAGAAATGAAACTGTTATCCGCTGAGCAGGCCGCGCATTTCTTTTCCCTCACAACAATGTGTCATTTCATCAGCACTGAGATGTATTGTAATACACGATACGCCCGCCAAGCTCATAAAAGCTTTTCGCAAACGTATCAGAATCGATCACAACCGTTGTCCCTGCATTGGGATCACGGTAAGTGATAGAGGTGTCGTCATAGCCGCAGACTACAACGGCATGTTCGCCGCCGGGCCAGTGCACCATTGCTCCGTTTTCATCCAGCCAGCTCCAGCGATACATAATATCCCGCATAGGCGCAGATACATACCAGGCCAGCACCGGGTTGCCGGTATCAAGTACGCACCTGATATCCTCAACCGTTGCTCCTCTCCGGCTTGTAGCGCCGGGCATCAGCTGCTCTGCGACTCTGGCAATGGGATCATTGAATACACCATAAGAGTTCTCACTGTGCGGGTCGCCGACAAACTCACGTTCCGGATTTGCGCCGTGACGCACACCGTTTTCATCGTCATATGGCTGGGCGCCCATGGGGAGCAGGTCATAGATCTGCTCAACGCTGACATCCACGCCGTAATAGCTCAGCAGCATATACAGGGATACACTCTCGCAGCCCGTCGGATAATCCGGATACTGGCAGAACTCCATGACGTCGAGCATGACGCCGCCTTCCTGCGCGTTCTCCTCAACCGTTCCATCCGGTTTCACTTCACCATTTTTCCACTGGTGCCATTTAACCGGTGTAACTACACCTGTGTACTCATACAGCTTCCGGCTGAACGCGTCTGCGGCTTCTTTAACAAACAGTGCGTTATAGTAGTGAGGCTGGGCAGCCATCACCATCTCAGGCGTAATGCCTTCAGCCTTCCATGCATCCAGCGTATGATCATACATCCATTTCGCACAATAGCCTTTCTTCCCTATCACGATCGTGCCGGGAGAGGCAAAATGCGCCATGGCCTTTTCCTGGTCATCTCCCAGAAGGAGACCGATCTCCTCATCCGTGAATGCCTTTCTGTGCACCATCTGACTCGCATCGGACAGTGCTTCCCTCACTTTTTCCGGGTTCAGATCATGCGTATGAATGAACGAATAGATATTGGCATAGTCCATCAGCGTCAGCGCATAGGCCGGTTTGCCTGTCCTGTATTCATATTCCCAGGAATAGCCGCCCTTCGCCATTTTCATCAGGCACTCCGGCAGGGATGACAGACGTTCATTGCACGGCCTGGCAAAATACGGGGCAGACGCAGAGGCTGTACCGAAGGGTACAGGCATCTGCTCGGTGGAAGCTTCAGCCCTTGCACCTGACGGCCGGGCCAGAAAAATGACCGCACAGATGACCAGAACGGCAATCAGCAGTCCTGTCAGAAAAACTGAGATGCTCCCAACCATGCTGCACTCCCCTCCTGCGCTCCGCTGTATCACAATGTGCCGTTTTTTCAGGCGGCATCTGCAGTTTCAGCTTCCATGCGAAGATACGTTTCTGTCCGCAGTTTCACATTCTCCTGAAGATTCCGGAAAAAGAACTGATAGTCATAGATGTGGTACGCACCTTCCGGAAGTCCCGGCACAACGGGCGGATAGGCAGACATCTCAATGTCTGTCACCTTCAATGCTCCGCGTTCCATATCGATGTAACAGCCGCACAGTCCCGGTATTTCCTGCCGGATCTCTCCGCTGTATGTCGTGAAGCATGCGCCGAGATTATCCTCTTTTCCTGCCGGGGTACTGTCGGTTTTCCAGTTCAACGGGTTGATGGAACCAGGAACACATCCGCTGTGCGGTCCTCTCCGATCCCGAAGTAGGCCCAGTTATCTGTGTCTGCATAGTCAGGCTGTCCTTCTGCAGAGGCCGTGCCTGATACCGTCATCAGCAGGAGCATCCCGATCAAAAGAACGGTTCCGGCTGTCTTCAGTTCAGCCGTCCAACGGTGTAATGTCATATATTCCACCCGGTCAGCAGCCCTTTCTTCCGTTCTTGTGGTCCTCCACTGAGCAGGCATTGGGCGTGCCATACTCAATCAGTCCCGCATCGGCCGGATCAATGGACACGCGGCCGTCCTCAAAGACAAAGGCAGGCACACCCACATCGCCGATCTCCTTGCAGTGATCAAAGACCGGACTCTGATCCCGCAGGCGCATGAATGCACTCAGGTACCGGATATGCTCTCCGATATTGATATACTCAAATTCATCCTCGCGTCCCCGAATCTGCTCTTCCACATAATCGCAGTAGGGGCAGGTGGGCATTCCGTAGATTTTGATCATATTATTCTTCCTCCTCTGTTTCCATGTTCATTTGCCGCACTGCAGCGAAAAAATCATACACCATTTTTCCTATGCCGACAATCATCGCGTATCCGTGCTGTGCCCTTCGTTTCCTTCGGCAGAGGGCAGTCCGTATGCTGTTTCGATGGATCGTCTTTCCGGAGCCCGCTCCCTCCCCATGATTTTCAGCTTTCATTCACACGGTTTTCACTTTGAGACGTTATGCTCATGGCATCAGAAGGAGGGGGTTCAATGCATTGTAAAAACTGTGGCGCATCAGTCAGCGGAGGCAATTTCTGTGTCTACTGCGGATCTGCCCTGACGGACGCATCGAGTTCCATCTCACTTTTCAACAAGGCCGTCTCGACTGCCGACGACACCAATCAGTACAATCTTGTCCTGATCTCCTGCGGAACATGCAGTAAAACACAGACCGGAGATCTTCTCGAAGACATTTTCGGCTATACAAATGCAGAGTCTTCCAACCTGATCAGCATGGCACCGGTTGTTGTGGGTGAGCGGCTCAGCGCAAACGAAGCAAGTACGGTCGCACAGCTGCTGACCGAGTACGGCGTGCAGGTTTCCATCACGAACCAGTCGGATCAGTATGTTGATCTGACTGAAAAAGCGACTTCTTCCATTTTCGACAAAGCCGGCAACCTGCTCGCCGGAGCCGCAGCTGTGATTGGCGCCCTGACAGTCGGCAACCGGATCAGAAGCTATCGGCGCTACAAAAAGCCGTCTCTGCTGGAGCGCATCTTCCGCATCGGATATAAGCCTGAGCCTCCGGCCTATCACCGAAACTTCAGGCTCCCGCTCTACAATCCAGCGCCTCCTGAACCCAGGCGGACCATCCGGATGCCCGCAAGGCCGCGTCCTTCTGCACCTTCCCGCGCCAGCAGGCAAGGCCCCGGCACGCCTCATGGCGGCCCTGGCGGAGGTCCCCGTCCCGGCAGAAGATAATCCTTCCTCCTGTCGTCAGCACACAGGAAAATAATTCATCCCCACACCGGAAGCGGAAAACACGGTTCGCTTCCGGTGTTTTCTTCTTTTCATTCCCGGCTATGCAGCACCGTTTTTCAGTCTGGTGATGCTGCTCTTCATGGTTGCCCTCATGAAGATCTTCCTGTATCATGTACAACTGAAATCGATAAGGAGAAACAGCAGCATGAAGCACGTAATTTTTCATTATCCCACGTTGAAAGATGTGCAGCTTGAATCAGACAGAATCAACGGTTATATCCCGCTGAAAGAGGATGTTTCCGCCCTTTTCGAGCCATTGCCCCTTTCCGGGAGGCAGGCTGCCAACCGCTTTGCGTTTCAGCCCATGGAAGGAACCGATGGAACAGAAGACGGCGCGCCGGGTGAACTGACCGTCCGCCGCTATCATCGGTTTGCCAAGGCCGGGCCGGGCCTCATCTGGTTTGAAGCCGTCGCCACGCTGCCTGAAGCAAGGGCTTCCGCGCATCAGCTGTGGCTGACAGACCAGAATGTCGATCAGTACAAGCGGCTGCTGGATGAAATCCGCGAAATCTCCCTGAAGGAAAACGGCTATGCGCCTCTGATTGTGATGCAGGCAACCCATTCGGGCCGCTACTCCAAGCCGCATGGTTTCCCCGAGCCCCTGATCGCCTATTCCTGCCCGCCGCTGGAAGACAAACCGCTTCCCCCGGACCGGATAGTTTCGGATGACGATCTCCGGAGGTTTGAGGAAGCCTATTCGCATACTGCTGAGCTTTGCCAGAAGGCCGGGTTTGACGGCATGGATGTCAAATGCTGCCACCGTTACCTCGCTTGTGAGCTGCTTTCGGCCTATACACGGCCCGGTGTCTATGGCGGAAGCTATGAAAACCGCACGCGGTTTTTAAAGAACTGCTACCGTGCCGCGAAAAGCAGCATCCATCAGTCCTCGTTCTTCCTCTCCAGCCGGATGAATGTGTATGATGGGTTTGCCTACCCGTATGGATTCGGCGTCCGCACCGACGGCAGCCTGACGCCGGACCTGACCGAACCCATCCGCCTGATCCGGGAACTAAAAGAAGAATTTGAGATTCCCCTGATCAATGTGACCATGGGAAATCCCTATAAGAATCCTCACGTCAACCGCCCCTATGACCACGGCAACTATGTGCCTGATGAGCATCCGCTGGAAGGGATCAGCCGCATGATGCGCGGCATCAGCGAAATCCAGCATGCCCTGCCGGATCTCCCGGTGCTTGGCAGCGCGTTTTCCTACCTGCGTCAGCATGCAGGAAACCTTGCCGCCGGCATGATCGCAGACGGACACTGCAGCATGGCCGGGTTTGGCCGCATGGCTTTTGCCGATCCCGGCTTTATTCAGGAGCTCCGCCAGGAAGGACAGATCAGGACAGGCGGTGTCTGTGTGACCTGCGGCGGCTGTGCCGTGCTTCTGCGCAACGGTACGCCAGCCGGGTGTGTTGTACGCGACAGGGAGGTCTATACACTGTGAAAGTTGCATTTGTCACCGGTTCCAGCCGCGGCATCGGCCGGGGTATCGCGGACCTGCTGCACGAGGAATCCTGGCAGGTTATCTATTCCGGCACAAAGCAGGAAAGACCGGACCATCTGCCTGCGGACCGGGACTATTTTCCCTGCGATATTTCCAGAGAAGAAGACCGTCAGGCCGCTCTTCAGTACATAGTCAGCCGGTATCACCGCATTGATCTGCTCGTCAACAATGCCGGGGTCGCACCGCTCGTCAGGCGTGATCTCCTGGAAATGACCGAGGAAAGCTTTGACCGCGTGATCGGGATCAATCTGAAGGGCACACTTTTCATGTGTCAGCTGTTTGCCCGGGAAATGATCGCCGAGCGCGCGGCCGGCATTCCCGACTGGCAGCCCCGGATCGTCAATATCGGGAGCATGAGTGCCTACACTTCCAGTGTTTCCCGCGGGGAATACTGCATCAGCAAGGCCGGGGTGGGCATGGTCACAAAACTGTTTGCCGACCGGCTCGCTTCCGAGGGAATTCCTGTCTTTGAAGTGCGGCCCGGCATCATTGATACCGATATGACCCGAGTGGTGCACGAAAAATACGACCGCCTCATCGGAGACGGTCTCCTGCCCGTCAAACGGTTCGGGCAGCCTGAGGATGTGGCCCGGATGGTCCTGGCCTGTGCAGGCGGTCTTCTGGACTACTCGGCAGGGCAGGTGCTGGATGCCGATGGCGGTTTCCAGCTGCGCAGACTGTAACGGAAAGGATGGATGGGGATGCGCGAGATGAGCGTGCGCACGGTGGTGGTCGGCTCCGGCTGTGCCGGGCTGAACGCGGCGGATACACTCAAGGCACTCGGTGAAGAAAGTCTTCTGCTCCTCACCGAGGATATGAATGCCGGGACCTCCCGAAACACGGGCAGTGACAAACAAACTTACTATAAGCTTTCACTCTCCGGCGACGAAGGGGACAGTGTGGGCCTGCTTGCGCACGACCTTGCCTATCCCGATGTCAACGGCGATACGGCGCTGTGTGAAGCCGCTGCCTCCGCCCGCTGCTTTTTCAAGCTCTGTGCCCTGGGTGTTCCCTTTCCCACCAATGCGTTCGGCGAATATGTCGGGTATCAGACTGACCATGACCTGCGCAGACGTGCAACCTCTGCAGGCCCTCTGACCAGCCGCTTCATGACAGAAGCGCTGGAGCGCTCGGTCCGGTCGCACGGCGTTCCTGTCCTGGATCACGCCGTAGCAGCACGCATCGTGACCGGACCGGATGGTGTCGCCGCGCTGGATGTCTTTCTTCCTCAGGAAAAGCAGATGATGCGCATCCGCTGCGCCAACCTCATTCTGTGCACCGGCGGCCCTGCACACATCTATCAGGACAGGGTCTATCCCGAGAGTCAGCACGGCATGAGCGGATTGGCCTTTGCCGCCGGAGCCCGGGGTGCGAACCTGGACTGCTGGCAGTATGGGCTGGCCTCCGTTTCCTTCCGTTGGAATCTGAGCGGGAGCTATCAGCAGGCACTGCCCCGCTACGTTTCCGTGGATGCTGACGGCACGGAGCGTGAGTTTCTCGTCGATGCGCTCGGCGAAGAAACGGCCCTCGCCTATACCTTTCTCAAAGGATACCAGTGGCCGTTTGATGAAAACCGCCTGAACGGTTCCTCCCGGGTGGATGTCCTGGTGAAACGGGAAACCGATGCGGGCAGAGGGGTCTTTCTGGATTATATGCACAATCCCCGCGGCTATGCCCCGGAGCGCCTGACCAAAGAGGCCCGGGCGTATCTGGAAAACTGCGGGGCACTGCTGGACACGCCGCTGGATCGCCTCAAGGCCATCAATGGGCCCGCTGTCCGGCTGTATCTGGACCACGGGATTGATCTTTCCCGGGAGCTGCTGGAAATCCGCGTATGTGCCCAGCATCACAACGGCGGGATCGCGGTCGACGCCCACTGGCAGACCTGCGTGCCGGGACTGTATGTGTGTGGAGAGGCTGCCGGCACCTTCGGCCGCAGGCGTCCGGGCGGCACAGCCCTCAATTCCACACAGGCAGGCTCTCTGCGGGCAGCCCAGCACGCCTTCCGAAACGGGCGCAGGGTCTCCGAATCCCCGCTGGAGGATTCCCCTCTGATGCTGCCTGAAGGCGATGCGGCTGCGTTTCAGAAGGAAATGACCCGCATTGCGGCTTTTCAGCGTGACGCTTCCGGGATGCAGCAGCTCAGAGAGCGGGTGGAACACTCCCTGGCGGCCCAGAAGACTGCGCATCCGGAATCCCCGGATTTTCAATACCGTCTGCTCCTGCGCGATATCCTGCTGACCCAGCGCGAGGTGCTCTCCGCCATGCTCTACGCGCAGACAGAGGAGAAAGGCGCCGCAGGCGTCCTGATCACAGAAAACGGCACTTCCGCGCGCGTGCCGGCCCGCCCTATGCCGAACCGCGATCTCTGGTTTGAACGTGTCTGGAAGAGCTTTCAGGAAGGCCGCCTGGACTGAAGACACCATGGCGGCAATGCAAAAGACAGGAGAATCGCTTCCCCTGTCTTTTTCGTACGCTGCTCCTGCCGCACACCGCGGCATGGCAGCTGTTTCAGTCCCTGATTATGCTTCTGCTTTTCCGTCAATGATGTCAATCAGATCCAGCACGCACTCCAGTTCTTCGGGCTTGACCTTATCGCAGTCTTTTCCGGCCAGCACGCAGTCTGTGAAATAGCGGATCTCATTGAAATAGCCATTGGTCGCGGGCAGATTGATGCCGTTGACATTGGCGTCCTTTTCTGCTTCAAGCGTCTGCTTCTCTCCGTTTGTCAGATACGTGGTCAGCGTGCCTCCGCGGTATTCCATCAGGGCTTTCTCAAACTGGAAGCGGAAACTGGCCTGGAACGGATAGCTGCCTTCATACCATGCAGCCTCTGTGCAGATGAAATAGTCCGGATACTCATAGACCACCTGGAAGTAGTCCTGCACGTCCGTCTTGGCGCGGTGGCAGATGGCCTTCTTCGGCTTGCCCAGGGCATAGATCAGGAAGTCCAGATCATGGATGTGCAGGTCAAACGGCACAAGACCGCTGCGCTCCGGATCGCGCATCCAGTTGTCCCAGGACCATGCGGGCGTATTGCCCAGGCGGGACATATTGCCGCTGAGCAGTTTTCCATAGCAGCCGGTGTCAATCGCGTTCTTGAGCACTTCATACTCACGCCAGAAGCGCAGCACCTGGGCGACCATGAAACGGCAGCCGTTTTTCTTTGCTGCATCATAGATTCTTCTGACGTCTTCCCGCTTCAGGGAGACGGGCTTCTCAGAGAGCACATGAATGCCGCGGTTGAGCGCTTTCACGGCAAAGTCCGCGTGCAGATAGGTGGGAAGGCAGATATCCAGGATATCCAGTTCTTCCTTTTCGAGCATTTCGTCAAAATCCAGATAGGCGCGTCCGCCGGTGACCTTTGCCGCTTCCTCCGCCTTTTCAGGCCGGATATCGCAGACAGCCATGACCTTGACTTCCGGGATCTGAGCCCAGGATGTCGTATGAGAGCGGCTGATCCCGCCCATGCCCACCATTCCAACTTTCAGCATGATGTCCTCCTTACAGCTTCTCAATCAGCTCTGTCAGATAGTCTTTGGTTTCAAGAATGTCCTTAATCTGCTGTTCGCCCGAAATCTCGCGCTCAATGGTCAGGCTGCCGTCAAAGCCGCAGGCCTTGAGTCCCTGCAGGAACTTCGGGAAATTGACCTTGCCTTCGCCGACCTTGACTTCCTCACCCAGTTCATAGCCGTTGGTGGGATAGAGGCCGTCCTTGGCATGCACGCCGCGCACATATTTGCCGAACACATCCAGTGCATCCACCGGATTGCCCTTGCCGTAGAGAATCAGGTTCGCGGGATCCAGATTGATGAACAGGTTGCCGGTATTGACTGTTTCAAACAGTCTCAGCAGGACAACCGGTGTCTCCTGGCCCGTTTCAAAGAGCAGGTTCTGTCCCGAACGCTTGAGGCACATTGCCAGATATTTCACGGTAGTCACCACGCCCGGCCATGCAGGATCTGTCATGTTCTCCGGGATAAAGCCCATGTGGGTGACAATATCCGAAATTCCCAGACGCTTTGCATACGCAGCGCCGTCCAGGATATTCTGAATGCGTTCTGCCCGGAATGCGACCGGAACGAGGCCCAGGGTCTCCGGACCTTCGGTAAAATTCCAGCATTTCGGGCCGACCCAGCCGCACCAGAAAGCCGTGATCTCGATATCAAATTCCTTCGTCAGCTCGCTGACTTCCCGGGCATTTTCCTCGGTCCAGTACCGGGGATCCCAGCTCACCAGCTGCGCATGATGGAATCCCTGAGCCGCTGCATTGGCAAAGTTTGTGCGGAGTTCCTCCCCGCCGCGATGTGGAATAATGATGCCTACGTTCATGGATGATCCTCCTTTTATATGGATTCGCCGCATCACCATCGATGCAGGTTCTTCTCAAACTTGGCAATGTAGGATTCCCGGAGTTCTTCCTCCGTAATGCCGAAGCACCAGAGCACATCATGATAATACATCAGGACGTCCGCCATTTCTTCGACGAGCTGAGCGCGAAGATCTTTGTCCCTGCATGCCTCTTCCGCTCCGCATTTCTTGATAATGTCAATGACTTCGCCGACTTCCCCGATCATCCACAGGAGATGATTCGCTCCGGCTGAGGGTGCGTACCGCTCCCACTGCGTGTATTTGTCCCGCAGCGTTTTCTGCATGCGCAGCATCTCTCCAACGGTGAACCCTTCCGCTTCCTTCTTCCCTCCGCGGAGCACTGCCCCCATGTTTTCCATGCAGATGCGGATGATCTCGCGGTTGGAAAGCCCCTGCCTGCGGAGTGTATCCAGTTTCTCCTCAAACCCGTTGAGCATGGTCCGGTTCTGTTCACGGTAGGCGGCGTCCGGTGTTTCCGCTCCCACGCCGTACGCGTTCAGTCCCACCGCCTCCGCGTCCTTCATGGCCATGTCCATATGATAGTCGCTGCTGACAATGGCAACCCGTTTCTGTGTGCCCACAAGATCACAGGCATTCACCATGTTTTCCAGGGTGATGCGGGATTTGTCCTCCAGACAGATGATCTCCCCGGGAACACCGCGCTCGATGAGCATCTCCTTCATCACTTCGGCTTCCGTGCGGTGACGGTCACGCGTCAGTCCGCCGCAGGGCATGATCATGGGTGCGCCGGTTTCCCGCCATACCTCCACTGCTTTGTCAATACGGCGTTTCAGATCGTCCGACGGGGTATCATCCGGCAGAAGCCGATGCCCCAGCACCACGATGACATCCGTTTTCTCCATCTGTCTCAGGCCCCTTTTCATCCCGTCTGAAATCAAAGCTGCAGCTGTCACTCAATTGTTCGATGTTGTGCATATTATACCCCATCCATGCCTGAAAGTCCATCAATCCACACGCTGAAGTCAGCATGATTTCACGAAATCTGTCCTTCGAAAACACGCTGCTGTCCTCGCTTTCTCCGGTTGACGGCAGGCCGGCATTTCGCTAAACTGAGGAGGAATACAGAACCATTCTGCACCCCTCCTTTCCGCGCAGACGCGGAGAACCCAGCAAGCGTCTGTCGTCCGGCAGGAGGCGTGTCTGTCCCTGCCCACAGGAGATCAGGCTCTCTTTTCCCCATGCCTTTTCCTGTGATGCAGTGCATTCGGAGGCGATATCGCATGCTGACCGATTCCCGGTACCAATATGGCAGTTATACCCGCCGGCACTTTGCCGGCGACATTCTCTACGGCGTGGTTTCCTTTGCAGACCTGGATGCGCTGATTTCCCCGCAGTTTGCCCTGGTGAAGGACCGCTGGGCTGAGCGCCGCAAAGCCCGGCTGGATCCGGATCTTCTCCGGGAATATACCCGGCAGCTCACCGATGCAGTGCGCGCTGCCGCTGTGGACGATGCCTTCTTTGAGCAGATCACAGGCGTACTCCCGCGTCTTCGCAGGCAGGTTTTCGGAAGCGAAGTGGACCGTCTGTTTGTCGCTGACGCACGTCAGGGCGGCGATCTTCCCGTGCAGACGGACCTCGATCAGTCCGCGCGCCTGGATGACATGCTGTCCGGGCGGACAGGCGCCGTGCTGTGCCTGCAGGATCCCCGCTTTTTCCCGCTGATGCAGCAGGATCTCAGCCGGGTGAATTCCCTGGGCATGCAGGCCTATGCTGTTGTGTCTTCCACGGACAGCGGGATTTTCCCCTCACCTGATGCTCTGCGTCTTCTGCTCTCCGAAGATGAAGTGCGTCTCCTGTACTGTGAAGGGCCGCTGGATCAGATCCAGGGGGACTGTCCGGAGGCAGAAAAGACATGCATCCTGTATTACGGTGAACGCGGACTGACCGACTGCCGGAATCTGAGCGTGCCTGCCTTCGTGCGGTGCGCGCCGGAAAGCCTGTGCGGGATGGCGCTGACAGGTCTTCTGATTCAGAGCGGGCGCTGTGATCTCTACATCCCTCCGCATTTTGATATCCTGCCCATGGTCCCGATCTGCCGCCGCACCCTCGCTTCCTTCCGTCAGTATGCGGGACTTTCCCGCCGCTTCGGCGATGCCTGCTACCGGATGTCCCCTGAGGAACTCTACCGTGCCTTCCCGGAAACATTCTTCTCGGTCTATGACGAGGACGGCAGCCGTTTCCCTCTCGGGACTGTCTGGCCGAAGACAGAGCCCCGGGGCAGCTGGTCTGCGGATTACTTCTCAAAGCGGGATCAGCTGCTCGGCAGCGTGCTCGACGATATTCCCGGCATCCGGCGCCTCGGCGGGTGGTTCAGGGCGGATTCATATGAGCCCGGGCCGGTCCCGTGGGACGCACAAGGCGCAGCCGAAGGCATTCTGGTGCACGGTGCGCTCATTGAGAAGCATGTCGATGCCCAGGTCATCATCTCGGATGCGCAGCCTGTCTCTCCCCGCCTCTATGTCCGGGAGCATGCACAGACCGGAACACATCTTGTGCTCAATTACCTGTTTTTCCTAACATCCCGCCTGGCCTCCCTGTATAACCAGCTGCGGGAAAGCCGTCCCATGGAACAGACGAAGATTCAGGGCGGTCATCTGGACTATCTGCTCTGCCGTGACGGGCAGCAGCGTACAGAAACCTTCCCCCTGTACCGGAAGGCCTGCATGGCCCTGATGGACGACGGTTCCTTCTCCTTCTTCCACTTCCGTCTGGGCGGCGGGTCATGCACTGTCAACGGACACACGCTGCGCTGGGAAGCGGAAGATGTGGATCCGGCGCTTCCCCAGGATACAGCCGTGTTCACGCCCTATGCCAGCTGTCCCGATGCCGGTCAGTCGAAGTTCACCTACACGCTCCCGGTCGGTGCAGGCCGCATTAACCTGGTCCTCCTTCAGGGCTCCCTGGTGTGTGCGCGTGACGGGGATGTGCTGCTTCCCTGCTTCGGCGTTGTTCTTTCCCTGAGCCGTGAGACCGGCCTTCCCTTCCTTGAACGCTGCGGTTTCCACCCGGCCCCCGACGGCTATTATGTCTTCGCAGACGCCCCGTCTGTCTCCGTCTGTCTGGATCCCCCGGAGGGCTTTTCGCAGTCGCAGTGGGACCGCGTCCGCTGGGCGTACGGCGGCGGACTGACCCTGATCCACGAAGGCATCTGCTGCTTTTCCGATGAAGACACAGCCTCTTCGCATCTTGCGCAGGAAGGCTGGCTGTCCCCGCTCTCTGCGCAGACGCAGGAGAGTGACATCGCATCCATGGTCCGTCATCCCCGCACAGCCATCGGTCTCAACAGCAAAGGCCAGCTGTTCGCCCTGGTATTCTCCGGCCGCTCTTCGGTCTCTCTCGGCGCAGACTATCGGGAAATGTGTGCGCTTGCCCGCCGCATTGTGCCTGATGTCACGGAGCTGATGAATGTCGACGGCGGCGGCTCCTCCCTTCTGGCCATCGCCTCTCAGGGCCATCTCTACGAGTACAGCTTGCCCTCCACATCGCCGGCCAGTCTGAGCGGCATGGCGCGTCCGGTCAACTCTCTGTTTGTCATTCATTTGTCTTCCGACCCGTGATCCCATAAGGAAAGGGGACAGCCCGAAGGCTGTCCCCCTTATTTGATTGTTTCAGAATTACAGGCCGCGCTCAGTGATCTTTTCGTTGATCAGCTGGAGATAATCATCAACGCCCAGTGCGTTGAAGCCGTTCACGTATTCTTCCCAATCCTTGTCCACATCTTTTTCACCGGTGATGAACTTGGCTGCCCATTCACCCAGGTAGGTGTCAAAGTCTGCGGTCATAGCGGATACTTCGCTGGCCACATCAGAGCTGAACAGGAAAGGTGCCCACACTGTGCCGCCCTCCTGCTTGTCGGGTGTGTAGTTGATCAGGCCGGCTGCGGATTCAAGAGATACCGGCCAGGTCTCGCCACCCTTGAACAGTTCGTTGGTAGCGCAGGACGGGTTCATGCCGCCGGCCCAGGTGCACCATGCAGACTGTACAGCTTCGAAGTTGCGGCCTTCAGGATCGTTGAGGATCATGTCGGTCAGCGCATAGGTATCGGTCTCAGGATCATGCGTGTAGGTCACGTTCTCTTCACCCATGAAGTAGGCAATGATGCCTTCCACAGAGTAGAAGTAGTCGATCCACTTGGCCATGATCGGACGATACTCTTCAGGGCACTTGTAGGTGATGCAGAAGTTTGCAGAAGTGGAAGCGGGCATGGAGTATGAATTCCATGCTTTCTCGCCATTGTAGCCCTCCAGCGGTTCAGTCATCGGCACGGTGTACTGCTCATACTTGGAGCCGGACACAGGGCTGTTGTTCACGAAGATGTAGGTCAGGGCACGGCCGTTCTGGGCCTTGACGATTTCATCAGCGAACGATGCGGTGAAGATGTCGGGGTCAACGAGCTTCTCGTCATAGAGCTTGTGATAATACCGCATGAGCTCTTTGTAGCCCTCAGCAGTGTGCCAGAAACGGGCAGTGCCGTCAGCATTCTGGTCAGCCCAGTAGTTGGAGGAGCCGCGGTTCATGACGCCGAAGGAACCGGTCAGGATGTACTCGAGGTCTTCCCATTCGGACATAGCCAGCGGGATGGTGTCATCCTTGCCGTCTTCGTTGTAATCCCAGCCCTGGATGGCCTTGAGGTACTCATAGAAGCCGTCGAGGGTGTTCGGAGGGGTGGTCAGGCCGGCATGTTCGAGGACCTGGCTGTTGTAGAAGAAACGGGAACCCATACGAATCGCATAGCCGGTCAGGATGTAGGGGCAGCCATAGATGCAGCCGTCAGCCTGGGTCACAGCATTGCGGGCGGTGGGATAGGCATCCAGCCAGTACTGGAAGTTCGGCATGATGTCCGCATACTGATTCAGGTCGATCAGCATGCCTTCACCGCCGTACTGAGAGCACTGCGTGGAGTTGACGGCCATCTTGAGGAGCACGTCCGGCAGATCGCCGGAAGCCAGGCGCAGGTTCAATGTGGTCGCACGGTCAGAAGACGGAACAGGAATGAACTCAATGTGCACATTGGTCAGTTCTTCCAGCTGCTTCCAGAACCAGACGGTCGACCAGTCAGAAGGCATCACGTCGGTATATGCATGCATGGCCGTGATGGTGATCTTCTCGTCGGTCAGCGGATAGAGGGACTTATCCATGGCCGGGCCCTCTACAGCAAACGCAGAAACACAGCTCGTCAGCATCACAAGAGCCAACAGCAGGGCAACGAGAGACTTTTTCATAGGGAAACCTCCTTTTTTATTTTAGCCCATCCGGGCATATGAACGATTGTTATCCCTTCACCGAGCCGATCATGACACCCTTGACGAAATATCTCTGGATAAAGGGGTAGATGACCAGCATCGGGATGGAAGCCAGCACACAGATGGCATACTTGATCGTTTCCGCTCTCATGGCGCGGCGTGCCATGTCAGAGGCATCGCCGCCGTCCACCACGGAGAGGTCTGCATTGACCAGGATCTGCCTCAGGAACAGCTGCAGCGGCCACTTGTTCTTATCGCTCAGATAGATCAGTGCGGTAAAGTAGCTGTTCCAGATGCCCACGCCATAGTAAAGGCCGATGACGCAGATGACGGGAATGGACAGGGGCAGAATGATGGAAATCAGCGTCCGCAGCGGGGAGCATCCGTCAATTTCCGCTGCCTCCTGGAGTTCGAACGGGATCGAGGACATAAAGAATGTCCGCATGATGATCATATTGTAGGTGGACACGCCGCCGACAAGAATCACCGCCCACCAGCTGTTGCTCAGTCCCAGGGTTTTGGTCACGAGCAGGTAGGTCGGAATCAGGCCGCCGCCAAAGAACATCGGGATGGTGCAGTACACCATGATGCCGTTGCGGCCCCACAGATCCTTCCTCGAGAGCGGATAGGCACACAGGATGGTCAGGAACAGGTAAATCGCCGTGCCGTAAATCAGCAGCTGGAAGGAGTTGCCGTAGCCCTGCATCAGGTCGCCGTTCTTGAAGCACTCCTTGTAATTCTCCAGCGTCACACTGACAGGAAGCACAATCACCTGTCCGCCGACAACCGCCTTCGCATCCGAGAAGGAAGCGATCACCACAAAATACAGGGGATAAATGATGGTCAGTGTCAGCATGGCAAGGAGAATGACCACGATGATTTCAAACGCGATATCTCCTTTGGACTGGCGGGAACGAAATGACTTCTTGGCAGTCGGAAGATTCTTGGAATTGGTTGTCATCTCAATCTCCCTCCTTTACCACAGCTGCACGTCGCTGATCTTGCGGGAAATGCTGTTGACAACGACCAGCATCGCGCAGTTGACCACAGAGTTGAACAGGCCGATGGCCGTGGACAGCTCGAACTGATTGGACGAAAGCAGGGATATACGGTACACATACGTGGAGATAACGTCGGAAACCGCCATGTTCAGGTCATTCTGCATGAGGTACACTTTTTCAAAACCAACGGAGAGAATGTGTCCGGAGTTCAGAATCAGCATAATCACAACCGTCGGCATAATGGACGGAAGATTGATGTACCACATGCACTGATAGCGGTTCGCGCCGTCAATGTACGCGCTCTCATGAAGCTGCGGATCCACGCCGGCCAGGGCTGCGATATAAATGATCGAATCCCAGCCCATGTTCTGCCACACACCGGAGCCCACATACAGTCCCCGGAAGACGGCCGGCACCTGCATCCAGTTTTCCGGCGTCCCCCCCGCCCATTCAATGGCCTTGTTGACAATGCCGAAGTCGCGGTTGGTAAAGCAGGTCATCATGCCCACCAGAACCACGGTGGAAAGGAAGTGAGGGATGTAGGTGATATTCTGCACTGTTTTCTGGAAGGCCCGGTTCCGCACTTCATTGAGCAGAAGGGCCAGCAGAATGGGCAGCGGGAACCCCAGGAGCAGGGACAAAAAGCTCAGGTAGAATGTATTGCCGATCGTTCTGGAAAAGTACGGAGACTGATAATACTTCAGAAACCACTTGTACCAGGGATTGGCGAAGGGACTTCCGTATACGCCCTTCATGGCGCTGTATTTCTTGAACGCCAGAACCACGCCCGGCATAGGCATATAACAGAAGACAAAATACCAGACAAGCGGAAGAAGAAGCATCGCATAAAACTGCCAGTTTTTATTGATACGCCGCTGTCGGATCCAGTACATAAACCCTTTTCTCTTCACGGAAGGACTTCTGGTCGGGCTACTCATATCCATATCATCCCCTATTTCTCATCCGTATGCCTGTCATCTGATCAGGCTGCATACTGAGGTTCAGGAACTTCCGCCCTGTACGATTCGATTTTCCTGATCAACGCAGAGTGCACGCAGCCGGCTTCTTTTCGTTGTACTCAAAACAAAAGCGCTCACACATGCAAAACTGCTGTTCCTGACGCCCCAACTATTCAACTATCCAGTGATATCGGATACATTCTAATTCCTTCATCATGAAATGTCAATGCATATTCCCGAATTTATGATATATGATTATCCCCATTTCAGACTGCATCCGGCATGTCTCCGGCAAGAAACATCACGGCATACAGGGAGCAGAATCTGCACAGCAAAAACAGGCCCCGGAAATCCGGCAGCCTGTGCTCTCACGCAGGGCCTGTCCCTCCCTGCAGGATGTGATTTCAGATGACAAACTGGTCCAGGTACCGCTTGGACAGACGCAGGGAATCCAGAATCCGTTCACGGCTGCTTTCAAAGGCCCTGTCTTCCACTTCGATGCAGGCATACCCTTCATAGCCGATGTCTGTCAGCGCAGACACATAGCGGCCCCAGTCCACATCGCCCAGACCGGGCAGTTTCGGACTCATATAATCCAGCGGATAGGCCATGGTGCCGACCTTTGCCAGTTTGTCGGGGAACAGCTTGATATCCTTGAAATGGATATGGAACAGCTTATCCTTAAAATCATAGATCGGCTGGATATAATCCATCATCTGCCATACAAAATGGGAAGGATCAAAATTCAGTCCAAAGTTGTCGTAGGGCAGGATATCAAACACCCTGCGCCAGATGTCCGGGGTGGTCATCAGGTTCTGACCGCCGGGCCACTGATCCGCACCAAAGAGCATCGGGCAGTTTTCAATGGCAATCCGCACGCCGAGCGCACCGGCCTCTTCAAGAATCGGCGGCCAGATTTCCCGGAGCAGCTTCATGTTCTCTTCCACCGTTTTGTGCTGATCCCGTCCGATAAAGGTCGTGACCATGTTCACGCCCAGCTTATGGCTGGCCGCGATCACCCGGCGCAGATGCGCAATGGCCGCATTCCGCCGCTCCGCATCCGCATCCATCGGGTTGGGATAATAGGCCAGGGACGAGATCGCCACGTTTTTCTCTTTGCAGGTGTCCAGAATATGCTGTGCCTTTTCGTCGGTCAGATCACCCACATCAATATGGCTGACCCCGGCATAACGCCTTTCCGCCTTTCCTGCGGGCCAGCAGGCCACTTCAACGCAGCGGAATCCCATCTGGGATGCAACATCCATCATCTCATCAAAATTCCACCCGTCCAGGATGGATGTAATGAAGCCGAGAATCATGTAAAACACGCCCTTTCTCATTCTGTATGGGACCAAAGCCGGGAGTCATGTTGTTTTCATCGGTGCAAAGACTGTATCCGCATTATATTACATTGCATTTCAAAGGGCAAGCCGCGAAATCGAAATCAGACGGTCCCGGGATGGGTGAAAGCACAGTTGACAACTCGGTTCCATTTCATATAATCATAAGCGAGAAACAGAAGCAGAAAGAAACAAGATATTCAGATCGTACTGAATCCATATGGTTTTTCCCTTCCGCCCCTTCCGGAGGCACACGAAGGTCTCCATCGTTTTCCTTTGAACATAAAAAGGCAGCGGCCCTGTTTTCATTCAGGGAAAAAGGACTGTGCCTTTTTAGAAAATCATGTCAAGTATAAGGGAGGAAATCGAAATGAAAAAGGTTCTTTCTCTGGTTCTTGCTTTTATGCTCTGCCTGTCCGTCACAGCCGCTTTCGCTGAAAGTGCGGCCCCTGTGAAGGTCGGCGTGCTGGTTCCCGTCATGACGCACGGCTGGGTCAGCGGCATTACCTATCAGGCAGAAGCCTATGCCAAGCAGCTGACCGCTGAAGGCAAAATTGAATACCGCCTCACCACCTCCAGCAATGCTGAAGAAATGACCGCACAGATCGATGAAGCCATCCAGTGGGGCGCTCAGGTCCTGGTCATTGCCCCGCAGTGGACAGGCATGGAAATCCCCGTTCAGAACGCCATTGATCAGGGGAAGGTCGTCGTTGCATTTGATATGGACATTGACGCCGAAGGCATCCTGAAGGTCACCGGTGATAATGAATCCATGGGTGTTGCCGGTGCCAAGTTCATCGTGGACAAGGTCGGCCCCACCGCAACAGTTGTCGCCCTGCCGGTGCCCACCAGCGGCTCCGTGTCCGAACTGCGCATGGCCGGCTTCAACAAGACCATTGCTGAAATCGCGCCTGAACTTCATGTGATCGAATATGCCACCAAGTTCACCCGTGAAGACGGCCTGAAGGACTTTGCCGACATTCTTGCTGCCAATCCCCAGATTGACGCCGTGTACAGCCTCGATGACGAGACCTCCATCGGTGTGCTGCAGGCCATTGCCGATGCCGGACGGACCGACATCAAGGCCATCACGGGCGGCGGCGGATGCCAGGAATACTTCCAGCTGATCGCCGAAAACAAGGATATCGCTGTCAGCTCTTCCCTCTACAGCCCGCTGATGATCCGTGACTGCTTTGACGTGGCTCTGGCCAAGCTCGCCGGAGAAGAAGTTCAGGCAGTGACCGTGATCCCCTCTCAGATTGTGGATGCCTCCAATGTGGAAGATTATCTTGATCCCAGCAACACAATCTATTGATGCACTTTGTCCTTTCTCCGCAGAGGCCGTGGCTCACCCCACGGCCTTTGCTTGAATCGGGACAGATGGTTAAGGATGTGAATCCATGAAAGTATCCATGAACGGGATTGTCAAATCCTTTGGGGCCAACAACGTGCTCCGTCAGGTGGATTTTTCCGTGGAAGGCGGGGAAATCTGTGCCCTGCTCGGCGAAAACGGCGCAGGAAAATCCACCCTGATGAACATTCTCGGCGGCGTGCTCCAGCCGGATGAGGGGACCATTGAGCTGGATGGAAAGCGGGTTTCTTTCCACTCCCCTGCCCAGTCCCTGCATGCAGGCATTGCGTTTATCCATCAGGAACTGAACCTGATCAATGACCTGCGCGTCTATGAAAACATGTTCATCGGCCGCGAAATCAGGACGCCTGCCGGATTCATCAATGACCAGGAAGAACGGAGGCAGACCGAAGACCTGTTCAGGAAGCTGGATATCGGGATCGATCCGCTCTCCAAAGTATCCCTTCTGGATGCAAGCTACAAGCAGATTGTGGAAATATCGCGCGCGCTGATGATGAAGGCCTCCATTCTCATCATGGATGAGCCCACCACCTCCCTCACGGACCCTGAGATCGAGCGTGTGTTTGACATGCTGCGCACCCTCAAAAAGCAGCAGGTCGGCGTGGTCTTCATTTCCCACAAGCTGCGGGAAGTCATGGAGATCTGCGATACCTACGCTGTGCTACGCGACGGCGTGCTGGTTTCCAGCGGCCTGGTACGGGATACCAGCATTCCCCTCATTTCCAGGGATATGGTGGGACACGATGTGCGGACGGAGTCCCTTGAGCAGAATGCCGATCTGGGAGAAGAAGTGCTGCGTCTTCATAACCTGACGCTGGAACCGTATTACCGCAATGTCAGTCTGCAGGTGCGCGCCGGTGAAGTTCTCGGCGTGACGGGACTGCTGGGCGACGGACGCAGTGAAGTCTTCCGCACGGTATTCGGGGACATGGGAAAATATCAGGGGCAGATTCTGATCAAAGGCAGCCCCGTCAGAATCAAGTCCACCCGCCAGGCACTGAAGATGGGTGTGGCCTACATGCCGAGGAACCGCAAGGAGAATGCCATCATCAAGGATATGGATATCCTGGATAACGGCACCATCGTCACGCTGCCCCGCCTGACCCGCATGGGACTGATTCGCCGGCGAGAGCAGCTGGAGCAGTTTGAGGAGCAGCGAAACCATCTGCAGATCAAAATGGGGAGTCCCCGCGATGCCATCGGCAGTCTGTCGGGCGGCAATCAGCAGAAGGTGGTCCTCGCGAAATGGCTGATGACTCATCCCCGGCTTCTGATCCTCGATAACCCTACCCAGGGCGTGGATGTCGGAGCAAAAGAAGAAATCTATGATATCATCCTGCAGCTGGCCCGAAGCGGCGTGGCGGTTGTCGTGCTGTCCAATGAAGCGCAGGAGATCATCCGCGTATGCAGCCGGGCACTGGTCATGTATCACGGGGATGTGCGTGCCGAAATCGCCGGCGAGACGATGACGGAAGCGAATATCATGCGTCTGGCCACAGGCGGCTGATGAGGGAGGAAAAACCATGTCGAACAAAACGATTCACAGCAGCTCCGGTGCGCACGGCGGCACGCCCGCATCTTCCAGCTCAGGCGGCTTTTTCAGATGGCTTGCTCAGCGCTGGCAGGAAAACCCTGTCTATTCCACCGCCGCTGTGCTCCTCGTGATGGTGATCATCCAGACGTTTGCCCTTGGTTTTGATTATCCGAGTTTCGCAGACTGGTTCTCCGGCTGGGGCAGGAACTGGATCAATATTCTCCGCAATAACGCCTCTGTGGGCATTGTGGCCCTGGGCATGGCCTTTGTCATCATCTCAGGCGGCATTGATCTGGCGGTCGGCTCTACCCTGGTCGCGGTCGGCGCGGTCATGATGGTGCTCATCAACGGCAATGCGAACGGCCTGCTCACCGCCATCGGCATCACCGGCATTCCCGCGTTTATTCTCGGGATTCTGGCCGCGCTCCTCATGGGCTGCCTGATCGGATATATCAACGGCTTCCTCATTGCCCGCAGCAAGGTTCCCGCGTTCATCGCCACGCTGGGCACCATGAAAATCTGCCGCAGCGTCACCCAGCAGTTCATGCAGACCGTGGGCGTCAAGGTGCCCCGGGAGTTTACAGCCATCGCCAATACCAAAATCGGCGGTGAGATTATCCTGCCGGTCTTCTACTGGCTGATCATCGCCGCCATTCTGGTCGTGGTCGCCCGCAAAACACCGTTCGGCCGCCATGTCTACGCGATCGGATCCAATGAGCGTGCCGCCCGCCTCTCCGGCATCAATGTGGAGCGGGTCAAGGCACTGGTCTATGTGCTCAGCGGTCTTCTCGTCGCAGTAGCAGCCGTCATCAATGTTGCGCGCATCGGCAGCATGGATTATGCCAATGCCGGCAGCGGCTATGAAATGGACGCCATCGCCGCTGTGGTCGTCGGCGGCACCAGCATGAGCGGCGGCAGAGGCTCCATTGTAGGCACCGTGCTGGGCATGCTGATTATTGCCGTGATGAATAACCTGCTCAACCTGATCGGTGTGCCGCCGTTCCTGCGGGAGGCTTTCAAGGGCCTGATCGTGATTGTGGCGGTTCTTCTGCAAAAGAAAGACAAGCAGTCGTAAAGGAGGAAATACAGATGATTCACATTGGTGTTGCCGGCTGCGGCAAGATCGCTCAGGTCCGGCATCTGCCGGAATATCATGACCGCGAGGACGTCTGTGTCTGGGGCCTGTATGATCTCAATCCGGACAGGACACAGTCCCTGGCCAAACAGTATCATGCAAAGGCCTATGCTTCCTATGAGGACATGCTCTCTGACCCGGACCTGGATGCTGTCAGCATCTGCTCCGCCAACGCATTTCATGCTGACATGGCGATTGCTGCCCTGAAAGCGGGCAAGCATGTGCTGTGTGAAAAGCCCATGGCAACCACCATGGAAGACTGCGAGCGCATGGTGCAGACAGCCCGCGAGACCGGAAAAGTCCTGATGATCGCCCAGAATCAGCGCCTGGCTGCAGCGCACCTGAAAGCCCGGGAGCTGGTCGCAGACGGGGCGATCGGCCGACTGATCACCTTTACCACGGCTTTTCGCCACGGCGGTCCTGAGACCTGGACCATCGATCCCGGCGCGAATACCTGGTTCTTCGATCAGTCCCGGGCCGTCATGGGCGCCATGGCGGATCTCGGCATCCACAAAACCGATCTGATTCAGTTCCTGACCGGAAGAAATGTGGTGGAAGTCCAGGCCAGCCTGGCCACGCTTGATAAAACCTTCGCGGACGGCTCCCCCATCACCGTGGATGACAACGCGATCTGCATCTACCGCCTGGAGGGCAACATTCTCGGAACCATGACCGCCTCCTGGACCGATTATGCAGGAGAGGACAATTCCACCGTCCTCTTCGGCACAGAAGGTGTTCTGAGAATCTATGAGGATCCTGCCCACAGCCTTGTGCTGCAAAAGCGCGGGGGCGGCGTGGAATACTTCGATGTGGACCAGATCCAGACCAATGATCAACAGACCCGCTCCGGTGTCATTGACCTGTTTATCGATCATCTGCTGGATCCCAAGAAACCCTGCATATCAGGTGAAAGCGTCCTCAACGCAATGCGCGCCGTGTTTGCGGCCAGAGAGTCCTCCCTGACAGGCCGCGCGATAAAAATCAGTGTATGAGGTTTGAGCCATGAAAAGGATCATTGCCATCAACTCCAACACCTATCACGGGTTTTCCATTGAAGAGGCCATTGCCGGCATCGCGGACGCCGGGTTTCACTATATCGAACTGACCTGCACCAAAGGCTGGACCGAGCATGTGTATCCCGATCAGCCCATGCGCCGTCTGCTGCGCGTCCAGGATATGCTCTCCGACGCCGGCCTGATCCCTTTTTCCATGAGCGGGCATACCAACCTGACCGATCCGGAGAGGACCCGGGATTTTCTGGATAATATCCGTCTGGCCGATTTCTTCGGCTGCCGGTATATTGTCTCCTCCATCGGGGAAGCGCATCTCAAAGATCAGCACAAAGCCGACGCGGATGAAACCGCCCGGTGCATTGAGCAGCTGGTCCCGGAACTGAAGGCACGGGATATGACGCTGGTCCTGGAAACGCACGGAAAGGATCACGGCACAGGCGCTGCGCTGCTGGACATCGTGTCCAGAGTGGGAAGCGACCGCGTCAAAATCAATTATGATACTGCCAATGTCATTTTCTATGGGCACGTGGATCCTGTGGCGGACCTGAAAGAATGTGTTCAGGAGGTTGCCTATCTGCACATCAAGGACAAAGCCGGTCCCGAGGATGTCTGGGACTTCCCTGCTCCCGGCAAAGGCTATGTGAATTTCAGCGGCATCTTTGATGTCCTGCGGCAGGCCGGAAACGAAAGCCCGTTCTCGGTGGAAATCGAATTCACGCCGGAAGGCCCCGGCAGTCTGGAGCATGTGCACCAGGCCGTTCGTGACAGTGCCGACTTCTTTGACCGGCACGGGTTCTCCCTGTAACCGCCAGCACGTTTCTGCGCATGTCGTGAACT
The DNA here is from genome assembly GCA_002350845.1 of Christensenella sp. UBA2853. Taxonomy (GTDB): domain Bacteria; phylum Bacillota; class Clostridia; order Christensenellales; family Aristaeellaceae; genus UBA2943. Next base: position 65,648 of record DEFL01000081.1, on the reverse strand, counting down.
GCAAAAGAGCATCTCGGTCCAACCGGACTGAGATGCTCTTTTGTGGTTGATTCTTTTCTGAATTCCGGCACATGGTAATCCGGGCTGTGCTTATTTTGCCAGGGATGCGCCAAGCTCGAAAGCCTTTTTGCATTCCTCCGGAAATACGGTCTCATGCCGTTCCTGTTTGGCCTGGGGATCAAACATGGTCCAGGGCCAGTCCGTTTTGCTGTAATCCTTCAGCTGCAGCGTATTCCCGCTGATCAGCGTCTCCGTCGGTCCCACAAACCGGTTCAGCGTCTGCTGATAATTCCGCACCAGAGACAGATACCCGGTGTCCGGCGCGTTGCTTGTCATGATCAGCAGAACCGGGACCTCATGCTGATTGCAGCAGGGCATTTCCAGGTTGTAGGTCAGATTCTGGAAAATCAGGCGTTCATACAGTGCGCGGAAGGAAGCGGTGAATTCGCTGAGGTAGTTGGGCGAGCCGATGATCAGGCCGTCCGCTTCACGGATGGCATCGAGAACAGGTGTCAGCCCGTCCCTGCAGATGCAGTGGCCCTTGTTCTTTTCTTTTTTGCATCCAAAGCAGGAAATGCAGCCGGTATACTTTTCCAGCCGGAACAGATCAAACCGCTCGATCACAGCGCCGGCGGACTCTGCACCCTTTGCCGCTTCCGTAATCAGCGTATCTGTATTCCAGCCCTTTCTCGGACCTGCATTGACAACAACAATCTTCTTAGCCATGGCTTTCTCCTCTTTCCAGGTTTTTTCTGAAGCTTCTTCTCCTTCCCGATTTCCAGGTTATGCGTTCGCCTTTTCGGCGAGGTAGGTGTTCAGCTTTTCCACCAGTTCATTGACATCCATGCCATGGGCACCACAGCCCATTTCCAGGCTTTCCATCTGGCTGTACGGGCAGCCCATGCAGTGCATGCCGTATTCCGTCATGATCGGGGCTGTTGTGGGATCAATCATCAGCACTTCGCCGATACTCATTTCTTTCGTGACCATCTTTTTATTCTCCTTCATTCACAATGCATCATCGGGCAGTTTCGAGTCTTACAGGGACAGACCTTCCGTCCAGATCTTCAGATCTGCTTCAGAGACCTGACCGCCGAGCCGCTTGCCGGCATCCACACAGGCCTTGTCGCCAACGAGGCTCTGAATGCGCTCTGCCGTCTTTCCGATATCACTGCCGCCGGAGGTGCAGAACGGCACAATCTTCTTCCCGCCGAAATCATAGGCGGTCAGGAACGTATCCACGACACTGGGTTCGCGGCCCCACCAGATGGGGAATCCCACAAACACCATATCATAGGCTGCCATGTTTTCCACGCATCCGCTGACGGCGGGACGGCAGTCAGGATTGCTCATTTCAAGGGTGCTGCGGGACTGTTTGTTCGTCCAGTCCAGATCCTCTTTCGTATAGGCTGCTTCCGGTCTGATCTCAAAGAGATCGGCCTTTTCCATGTCGGCCAGTTCTTTGGCCACTTTGGCGGTCACGCCGCTCACAGAAAAATATGCAACCAGCACTTTGCTCATGTTCATGCCTTCCTTTCTGATGCGGATTCTGCCTTTACAACGGAATCCTTATCTGCTAGAATTGTAGTGAACAGAAGATTTTCTGTCAATGACTGAAATAATCCTTACTAAGAAAGGTTTTTCTGAGTGGAGGTGCCTTTTCCCATGTCTCAGCAGCACAATTGCCCGTGCGCGCCGCAGTGTGCCCTTCAGGGGGCCCTGGAAAGCATCGGAGGAAAGTGGAAGCTGCCTGTCCTTTGTTCCCTCATGAACAACGGCACCAGCCGGTACAATGAGCTTCTGCACAGTGTCCACGGGATTTCCAACACCATGCTGTCCCAGACACTCCGTGAACTCGAGCGGGATCATCTCATCGTGAGAAAGGAATATCTGGAAGTTCCGGTCCGCGTCGAATATGAAGTGTCCGAAAAGTCCCGGCGCCTTGCGCCGATCCTGGGCGACCTGATCCAGTGGTCTCTGTCCCAGCCTGAAGCCTGAATGTCATCCATCCCCGCGACTGAAACCGGGCCGGCCTGCTTTTTTATGCAGACCGGCCCGGTTTTCTTTTTTATCCCTGCTCAGGTTTGTCTTCCCGAGGAGACATGTTTATGATTTCTGCTGATCAGGCACAGGGGCACTGCGCCGGACCATCATTCGATTTTCAGCTGACTCATCAGCTCTTTCATATATCCGCCAAGCGACGGGAGCATATCCCCGCCAAACCAGGACGGATGGACTCTCTTTTCCTGATGCATCCGCTCCAGCGCACGGTCGGCACAGCGCATCATGATGTTCTTTTCTGCCTGCGATCCCTGCACGCGGGAGACACGGTCCAGGATGCGGTCGCGCCAGTCGCTGTCATCATGGAGAAGACCGTCCGCGCAGCAGACCGTCAGCTCGCAGCCCTTGTCCGGGGCTGCCATGCCAAGATCGATCACATAGCCGTTCTTTTCTGCCAGGTAAACGGCCTTTGCCTCCTGTCCGTTCACAAGGAAACTGCAGCCCTTTCTGAAGCCGCGCAGCAGGACCTTCCACCGGCGCTCCGGAACCAGTTCAGCCTTCCCCTCAACAGGCGATACGGTAATCACGGCCTCCTTCTCCTGCCAGTGCATGGACAGGTGTGTAACGGCAAAGGCACCGCTGAGATAGTCCAGGCTTTCACCATCATCCTCATACAGGTCAAACGCGCCGTCTGCCCCGGCAGCTGCCAGCAGTTCCATTTCCTTCGAGGCCGTCAGCGTCCGGTCATGGGCCTGGTGCGCGCGCAGGGGCACCATGGCGCCGGCTTTCAGGAAGACCGGCATTTCTTCCAGCGGACGATAGACATCCATCGTTTTTCCGCCATCATAGACATACCCGTTCATCGCATCCACCCAGGTGCCCTCAGGCAGCCACACACGCGCTCTGCCAAGGCCGCTGCGGTCCGCTTTCTCTGTGATCGGCGCGGCCACCATTTCGCTGCCGAACCAGTAGACATTGGGCACTTCATAGGCTTCCTTCACTTCCGGCGACACATGGTACATCGGCCGGATGAGCGGAAGCAGGTCATGCACGTTTCTCCGGTTCATGGTATAGAGATACGGGAACAGCCGGTGGCGCAGGCGCATGAAATTCGAAATGACATTTTCCGCGCGGGGATCATATTTCCACGGCTCTCTCCCGAGGAAGGGGCTGTCAGTGGAATGCAGGCGGAACACCGGTGAAAAGACACCGAGCTGAATCCAGCGCACCGTGAGTTCGTCGTCACGGATGCCGCCCATGTGTCCCCCGATGTCATGGCTCCACCAGCCGTACCCGACATTGGACGCGGTGGCCGTAAAGTACGGCTGAAATGCCAGGGAATCCCAGGTGATATACGTGTCCCCGGAAAAACCGATCGGGTAGCGCTGGCTGCCGTAGCCCGCATAGCGGGAGAAGATGAGGCCGCGTCCGCCGTTGCGTTTGGACGCAAGAAAATGCATATGATTGAGCATCCACAGCGGCCGGATGCTGTCCAGTCCGGTTTCGATATAGTCCTCTCCCGCGATCGGACGGTAGTCGGTCCCCTGCTGCCAGTCCATCCACCAGAAATTGACGCCGTCCTCCTCATAGGGGAAGTGCAGGATTTCAAAATAGGCCTTGAGGAATTCAGGGTTCAGGCAGTTGAAGTGGACCGCTTTCTGCTCTTTCGGATCCCGGTGCATGGCACTGCACATGGCTTCGTACTGCTTCTCCCACGGCCGGACGCCCTGCGCAGGGTGCAGATTCAGCGCGGTCTTCAGTCCCCTTGCATGCAGGGCATCCAGGAACCGTTTGTAATCCGGGAACAGGTTCTTATTCCAGGTATACCCGGTCCACCCGTCCTGATCCGGTTTCAGGCCGTTTTTCTCTGTCAGATGCCAGTCCATATCGACAATGCCGACACTCAGCGGGACATCTTTTTCATCAAACCGGTCCATGAGGTCCAGGTATTCCTGCTCGGTATACGCGTGATACCGGCTCCACCAGTTGCCCAGGACAAAGGCCGGCAGCAGTTCAGGAATGCCGGTCAGCCGGTAATAATCCTGAATGCAGGCTGTATAGTCATGCCCGTATCCAAAGAAATAGACATCCGTGCCCTCTTCGCGCGGCGCAAACCAGCCGTCTTCCAGCATGCGCGGGGTGGCACTGTCGTCCAGCACGGAAAAGCCGTCCACCGAGCACAGGCCGTCATCGAGCGGACAGGCCCCGTTGACCTGGTCGAGCGTGGACGTTGTGCCCTTCAGATTCTGCAGAGCCTTCTGTCCCCAGTGCCAGGTAAACGCCGGATACGAAACACGTTCAACGGTGACGCCGTCCTTCAGGGACTTCCCTTTTTCCAGGGTCACCTTCAGCATGTCCGTACAGATCACCGTCCTGTCGTCCTGGACCTCTGTCCTGACGGTGCATTCGCCCAGATCACGTGCAGTGACGGTGAGCGTGGCATCGTCTGTCCATGCACCCTCCTCAAAGCGGATCAGGCACGGGGTGATCACGGTCACACGGACCTGGCCGCACACGATCGACTGATCCGGCCGGGCATGCGCATGCGTCTGCATGCGAAGATAGGCGGGAAGCTGCTGATTCATATCGTTGATTCCTTTCTTCATCGGTCCATTCCAGTGCTCTTTACTTGTACGCGGTATGACTATTATACCCGATCTGCATGAAGGTGCAATGCTGTCATATAAAGGTTTTTTCCCGCTTTCTTTGTGCCTGTTTCCATGGTTTTTGATGTTGACAGTCTTCCTTTAAAGTGTTAGCATACGTTTGTCTCGTTGGATGACGGAGAACATGTTCACTTCCACGACCGTTCAGAGAGCACGCGTCTGAGGCTGCAAGCGCGGGCCGGATACCGAAGGGAAATACCATCTCCTGACAAAGAGCGTTCCATGCGCGTTACTGCATGATTTGAGTGGTTTTATGCAAGCAGGGTGGAACCGCGGATGTTCAGGCATTCGTCCCGGCAAGGGAAATGCTTTTTTTTATGCCTTTCCCGAAAGACCTGAAAAACAATCATGAGGAGGATGCTCTCGCTATGGAAAGAGAAGAATTCCTGCAGGTGTACCGTCATTCCCTGGCCCATATTCTGGCCAAGGCCGTCATTGAGATGTTCGGCAAAGAGAACGTGCAGTATGCCATCGGCCCGCAGATCGCAGACGGTCTGTACTATGACTTCGTTCTGCCGCGCCCTGTGACAACCGAAGATTTCCCGGAAATCGAAGCCAAGATGAAGGAAATCCTCAAGCGCAAGGAAGACTGGCGCCGCGTCGAAATCGGCCGTGCCGAAGCCCTTGAACTGTTCAAGGATCAGAAGTTCAAGACCGAACTGATTGAGGATCTCCCGGAAGACGAACTGCTCACCCTGTACTATACAGGCGATGACTATGTCGACCTCTGCCGCGGACCTCACGTGAGCAATTCCGCTGAACTGCTCTCCACCGCCTTCAAAGTCAAGTCCGTCTCCAGTGCCTACTGGCGCGGCGACGAGAAGCGCGACACACTCCAGCGCATCTATGTCTATGCCTTCCCGGATCAGGCCCAGCTCAAGGCCCATCTCGCGTGGGTGAAGGAAGCCCAGGAGAGAGACCACAAAAAGATCGGCACTGCCCTGGATCTGTTCATGTTCAATGAAACAGCCCCCGGCATGGCCTACTGGCTGCCCCGCGGATCCAAGCTGTATCAGGCACTGCTGACCTTCTCCCGTGAACTGCAGGCCAGAGAGGGCTATGAGGAGATCTCTGCTCCTGTCATCAACTCCAAGAAGCTCTGGCTCATTTCCGGACACTGGGCACATTATCAGCACAACATGTTTGTTGTTCCCGGCACGGACTGGACGCCCAATGCTGAGGATATGATGGGTGCCAAGCCCATGAACTGCCCCAACGCCATGACCGCCTACAAGCGTACATCCCACTCCTACAAGGAGCTGCCGATCCGCTATAGCGAGTATGACGTGCTGCACCGCAAGGAAAAGTCCGGTCAGATGAACGGTCTGTTCCGTGTGCAGGAATTCCGTCAGGACGACGACCATACCTTCGTCATGGAGAGCCAGATCGACGAGGAAGTGGAACGCATCATTTCCATCGCCGACAAGATCTATTCCACCTTCGGCCTCACCTACCGCGCGGAATTCTCCACCCGTCCCGAGGACTTCATGGGCGACATTGAAGTCTGGAACCGTGCAGAAGCCGCTCTCAAGCGGATCCTTGACAAGCATTACGGCGAAGGCAACTATGAGATCAATGAAGGCGACGGCGCTTTCTACGGCCCGAAGATCGACCTCCAGATCAAGGATGCGCTCGGCCGTGAATGGCAGTGCGGCACCGTGCAGCTCGACTTCCAGCTGCCGCACAACTTCGGCCTGACCTATCAGGATATGAACGGCCAGCTCCAGGAGCCCGTGGTTCTCCACAGAGCCATCTATGGTTCCTTCGAGCGCTTCATCGGCATCATCACCGAACACTTCAAGGGTGCCTATCCGTTCTGGCTCAACCCCTATCAGGTCGGCGTGGTTCCGATCCGCACCGAGCACAACGCCTATGCCCAGAAAGTGGTCGAGAAGCTTCAGGAAATCGGCATCCGCACCGAGGTCGATTATGCTGACAAGAACATGAACGAAAAGATCAAGTTCTACAAGACCATGAAGGATCCCTATATCGTGGTTGTCGGCGACAAGGAAGCTGCGGACAATACGGTTTCCGTCACCATCCGCGGTCAGAAGCAGCAGCTCCACGACGTGCCGCTGGACAAGTTCATCGAAGCCTGCGACAAGATGAACCGTTCCCGCTGCCTCGAGCTCATGACCACCATCGAATAATCCATCCCTGTCCGCAATAGCGGCAGAAACAGGAAAAGCAGCACCGGCCGGTGCTGCTTTTCCTTATGCCCACTGAAAGTTTTCTTTCCCTGCCCCGATTTCGAAATGGCATTTCACAATGCCCAGGTCGATCTTCAGGCACGGTCCGAGTCCTGCTGTCCGGATGGATACTGTCCGCCCCGAGCGCGCAATCCGGAATTTCTGCTGGTTGACCGCGGTCGGTGCCGAGAGGGCTGCCCGGACTCCCTGCAGATACCAGGCAGGGTCATCCGCAGACCGTGCTGCAAGCTTTTCCTCCACCTGACTGCGGTGCTCCGTTCCGTTGTCCGCACCATATCCCATGGCAATGACGATGATCAGTTCGTCCCCGTCCGGCACCAGACGCCGGACGGCTTTTCTGTTGAATGTAAGAGCCGCCCAGCAGGTCCTCAGCCCCAGCTGCTGTGCCCGGAGGACCAGCATTTCCCCGCAATACCCGGCCGCCTCATCCATATCCTTTCCGCGCGGTGCAGACAGGACCATGAAATTGCGGACATTCCGGAAGTGCCCGTAATGCGCCAGGCGCGAGTCGAACCCCTCCGGATCATCCCAGACCAGGCGGATATGCAGATCCTGGCCATTCGTAAGGCTGTCGCGGCAGACGGCGAGTGCCGCGCGGATCTCCTCCGGCACGCGGGTGTCCAGATAGCTGCGTACGGAATGTCTCTCCTGCATGGCCTGCGTGAGTGTCATCTGTTCCATATTCTATCCCCCGTCACCGCATCACAGCGGTCATGGATTCAGCACCGCCATGAGATTGCGCTGAAGCTGGCGGTAGCGCGCATAGTCTGCTTCCTCCGTGCACGGGTCGCACGACACCGCGCCGTCCTTCAGGTCCGGTTCGCCGTCCAGCCCGCCTGTCAGGTCAATCGCGGTGCTTCCCAGACAATTGAATACATGCTTTCCCTGCTGCGTCTGAACCACCACGGTCTCAAGACCGCACATATCCCTCAGAAGTCTTGCGGTCACATCATCCTGATGGAACGCGGGGCACTCACTGTCCCAGAACGCATCGTGGATTGTTTCCCGGCTCCAGCTCTCCCGGATGACTGCCGTGAGCTCATACAGATTGGTCACGCCCGGAAACTGCCGGATTGCTTTGCAGGGGATCGCGGAGAGCTTTGCCCGGTTGTAGGGCATTTCCGTGCCGAACTGCTGTTCCATGTAATACACGGCCCTCGCGACGGCCAGCTGCCCTGTGCTCATGCGCTGCACCGTCTCCCGCGGGAAGTGCGCTTCAGGCAGGTCCCACCCCGGCGTGTACAGGGGATGCTTTCCGATCTGTACGCGTTCATTGCGCACCGCTGTATTGACCAGAGCTGCCAGCGCTTCGGTATCCGCCATGGAGCGGTGGGCTGTCTTCATGTCAAACCCGATGATCTGAGCCAGATAGCCCAGTCGGTAGGAAGAAAGGCCTGGCCAGCAGCGGCGGGCAACATCCAGCGAATCGGCTGCATACTCCGGAAGTTTCAATCCCAGTCGGTCGCACTGCGCCTTCAGAAAGCTGACATCAAACGCCGCATTATGCGCAACATACGCGTCTTCCCCGATAAAGGCCAGAAAATCCGGGAGCACGTCCCCAATCTCCGGGGCATCGGCCACCATCTCATTGGAAATGTGCGTCAGGGCGGTCACTTCCGGCGGAATCGGACGTCCGGGATTGACCAGGCGCTCAAAGGTGCCGGTGATCCGGCCGTATTCCACGCGCACCGCACCGATCTCTGTGATCCCGTCACCTCTGGGATTCAGCCCTGTGGTTTCCAGATCAAATGCGACAAATCTCCGGCTGGCAATACAGAGAAAGTCCTCTGCATCCAGCATGGTCAGCCCTTTGCTCTTGTGCTTTTTCGCCTTCTCAAGCATGACCCTCTTTTCCGTCATCCTGCTGCCTCCGCCTCCAGAATTTGCATTCCCCTCACTTCGACGGGCCGGCTGTTTTTCCTGCTGCTGTCCGTTTTTCACGCAATACGGCACGCTGCAGAATCGCGCAGAATGGCTGTGCATTCTCTGTTTTCTTTCCCTGTGCCCTTTACACCCCGGGGAATTCTGCTATAATGCCCCTGTTCAGACCGCATGGCCGGCAGCGCATGCACCGGACCTGAGACAGGCTGAACCATTCTAAAGATCGTAGGGTATCCACAGGAACCCGAACGGAGGTTTTTTATGCGTACATCGACCACCCAAATCAAGCACCTGACTCTTCTTGCCATGCTCACGGCCCTTCTGGTCGTGCTTGCCATGGTCAACATTCCCCAGCCGGCCGGACTGTCGATCACGTTCAACATGATCCCGGTGGCCATTGCGGCCATTGCCATGAGCATTCCCGGCGGCGCGATCATCGGCGGGGTCTTCGGCCTGATCAGTTTCCTGCAGTGCTTCGGCATTGTGGGCTACAGTGCCATGGGTGCAGCCCTGGTCAGCGTGAGTCCTTTCCTCATGTTCATCCAGCGTTTTGTCTCCCGTGTTCTGGTCGGCGTCATTACTGCTCTCATCTACCGTGCCCTGAAGCGCAGAAATGTAAAGGATCATCTTGCCTTTACCATCACCGGTTTCTCTGCCGCCTTCTTCAACACACTCTTCTTTATGTCTCTTCTGGTGCTGCTTTTCGGCAGCACGGAATATCTGCAGAATCTGATGGCCGGACGCGGTGTTCTGACTTTCATCATCGCATCCGTCGGCATCAATGCTGTGGTTGAAATGATTGTCGCCGCTGTGGTCACAGCCGCTGTCGGCATCGCGCTGAAAAAAAGCAAGCTGATCTGAGGGAGAAAGAAACATGATTTTTACGATGGATATCGGCAACACCAACATCAAGACGGCACTCTTTGACGGCAAGGAGATGCGTGCCTACTGGCGGATTTCCACCAACAAAATGTATTCATCGGATGAATATGGCATGCTCATCACCAATCTCTTCGCCCATGAAGGATACTCCACCACCAGCTGTGAAGGCATTATCATCTCCAGCGTGGTGCCGACCATCAACTTCACCATTGAGCACATGTGCCAGAATTATTTCAAGAAGCAGCCCATGATGGTGGTTCCCGGTATCCGCACCGGACTGAATATCAAGTACGAGAATCCCAGAGAGCTCGGCAGCGACCGTATTGCCAATGCTGTGGCGGCCCTTGAGGAGTACGGCTCCCCTGTCATTACCATTGACTTCGGCACTGCAACCACGTTCGGCGTCGTCGGTGAAGGCGGCAGCTTCCTGGGCGGTGCGATCTGCCCCGGCATCAAGCTGGCCAGTGAAGCCCTCGGCAGCGGCACAGCCAAACTGCCCCGGTTTGAACTGGCCAAGCCCGAGCACGTCATCGGCAAATCCACGCTCGCCAACCTGCAGTCCGGCATGTTCTACGGTTATGTCGGTCTGGTCCAGCACCTCATCTACAAAATCAAGCAGGAGCTCGGACAGGACGCAACCGTTGTGGCAACCGGCGGCATGGCTCAGATGATCGCCAACGAGTCCAACGCCATTGATCACGTCGACGGTTCCCTGACGCTCAAGGGACTGCGCCTGATCTATGAGCGCAACGTCAACGTCTGAGGCATCGGGCTGATGCTGACCTTTCACAGGCAGGAACACGGTTTCCTGCCTGTTTTTGTATGCCTTCTGCCATAGCACATCTTCTGATCCGCGAATCGTGGAAATCAGTTCCTGTATTACTCATCAATCCCACTTATTGTCATATTATTGGCTGATTATTGCATTTTATTCACCACTCTGCCCTGGTTTTTACGTGATTTTTGTTCCACATGTTCCACTTATTCTGTATTTTTCATTCTGACACACTGGTTCTTCCGTGTCTTCCCATGCCGCCGCATTGTGCGTATAATGAGCCTGTCCGAAAATCCATCATACAAAGGAAGGGGTGTTCTTATGCTCACCGAGGAACAGCGCATCCGGATGATGTCGCCGCCCGTCGGTCCTGCCGATCTCGTGCTCGACACGGACGCATACAATGAAATTGACGACCAGTTTGCCATTGCCTACGCCCTGCGGTCTTCCGGGAAGCTCACCGTCCGCGCCCTCTATGCCGCCCCGTTTTTTAATGAAAAATCATCCGGCCCGGCCGACGGCATGGAGAAAAGCTATCAGGAAATCCTGCACATCCAGCAGCTCGCCGGATGCCAGGTTCCCGCCTTCCGCGGTTCTGACCGCTATCTTCCAGATGAATTGACCCCGGTCTGCTCGCCCGCCGCGGAGCACCTCTGTTCGCTTGCCGCTGAGTATTCCAGCGACCATCCACTGTATGTGGTTGCCATCGGAGCCATCACCAATGTTGCCTCCGCGCTGCTCATGCATCCCGAGATCGCGGACCGCATCGTCGTTGTCTGGCTCGGCGGAAATGCCCTGCACTGGCCGGACAACAAAGAGTTCAACTGCAAGCAGGATGTTGCTGCCGCCCGTGTGGTCTTCTCCTCCGGCGCGCCGCTTGTCATCCTTCCCTGTATGGGTGTAGTCAGCGCCTTTATCACAACCGGCCCCGAGATGCATTACTGGCTGGACGGAAAGAATGACCTGTGTGATTACCTGGTCGCCCATACCGTCGCGGAGGCGGAATCCTACGCCGCGGGCAGGGTCTGGAGCCGTGTCATCTGGGATGTCACCACGATCGGATGGCTGCTCAATGAGGGTGACCGCTTCATGCGTTCCTCCCTCGTTCCCACACCGATCCCGGAATACAATCATACGTACTCCTGTCCTCAGGATCGCCCGCTGTGCCGCATGATTTCCCATATCAACCGCGATGCCCTCCTGGATGACCTGTTCCGTCATCTCGCTGAAAAATGAGCATCAGAAAAGCCTGCCGCCGGCAGGCTTTTCTGTTCAGTTCTTAACCTTTCCTTCGCCGCTCCGCCATTGTTTGATCATGGGCATATTGCCAAGGAGGGTGATGAGCGTCAGAACCAGAAGCACCATGGTGATGGGACGCCAGAACATGGTTTTCAGCGGTGTCTCGGAAGTCGATGCCAGGGAAACCGCCCTGCGGAAGTTCGAATCCATCATGCCGCCCAGCACCAGGCCGAGTGTCACCGGCGCGGTGGAGAACTGCCTTCTGCGAAGGACAAAACCGAGGACCCCGAAGAAAATCATCAATCCGACATCGAAAATCCGACGGTTGCAGGCATAGGCACCGATCACGCAGAGCACGGCGACAATCGGCATCATGATGCGCTTGGGGATATTGATCACTTTGCTGATCCTCGGTGCAACCAGAAGGCCCAGCACCAGCAGGAACACGCAGCCGATCAGTCCGCCGGCCAGGATTTCATAGAAATGCCCTGCACCCATCTTCAGGAAAGTCGGACCCGGCTGCAGGCCATGGATATAAAATACGGAAAGGATAATGGCGGTCACCGCATCCCCGGGGACAGCCAGCGTCAGCATGGGAATCATGGCACCGCCGATGCAGGCGTTGTTGGCGCTCTCAGAGGCGACGAGCCCCTCATAGGCGCCATCGCCGAACGGACGGCTCGGATGCTTCGTGATCTTCTTGGCCTGGCCGTAGGCCAGGAAGGAGGCCACAGGACCACCGGCACCGGGAAGCGCACCGACCAGGGTTCCGATCAGGCAGTAATACAGCGATCTCGGGAATTCCTTCAGGATGGTCCGCATCGGCACGTTTTCCTGCTGAATATCCATCACACTGCCATCCTGAATTCCCTGATACACCGTGCTGAGCACTTCGGCAAAGCCAAAGAGACCCACCAGGGCAGGAACCGTCGGAATGCCGGCCTTCAGATTCTGAATCCCGAAGGTCAGCCGCGGCGTGCCCATGACGGAATCCATTCCGATCAGGGAGAAGAAAATGCCGATCAAGGCGCTGAACAGACCCTTGCTGAAGCTCTTGGACGTCAGGCCGCCGACCGTGCACAGGCCGAAGAAAGCCAGGAGGAAGTAATCCATGGGCTGAAACTTCAGTGCCAGGTTCGTGATGGGCTTTGCCAGTGCAGCCATGACCACCAGGCCGAACACAGAGCCCACAAACGAGTAGACCGTGGCATATTTCAGGGCCTTCCAGGCCTCTCCGCGCCGGGCCATGGGATAACCGTCGAGTGTGGTCACGACAGAGGACGGCGCACCGGGAATATTGATCAGGATGGCTGAGATCGCCCCGGAGAACACGCCGACGACATACACACCCATGATCGTCGCCAGCGCGTCACTGGTCTGCCAGGTATAGGTGATCGACACTAGAAGCGCTGTGGCCATGGAAACGGAAAGCCCGGGAATTGCGCCGACAAACAGGCCGGCCACCGATCCAATCAGCACATACAGGATGAACCGTGGATCGACAAACAGAGCAAGCACTCCTTCCAGCATGGTTCACCCTCCTTTACGGCAGGCGGACATTGAGTCCAAGCCTGAAAATCGCGTACAGAATCAGCGGCGTCAGCACAGCCACCGGTACGAAGATATACCACTTCCGCTCACCCAGGAACAACACCATCGTTGCGAGAAAGACCGCTGTCGAAGGAATAAACCCTGCATAGGGAAGCGCAATATCATAGAGGACCGCCATCACAATGACCAGCACAACATCCAGTGTTTTGCGGAGTGTGCTCCTGCCGCCCTCAGATTCTGCTTTCGCCTGCTTTTCATCCTTTCCCCTGCTCTCCACAATGATGCCGATGCCAAGGAGTATGGCCATGCCGGCGACAATCATGGGAAAGAGGTAGGGCGACATGATCCAGTTCACTTTCCGGGACATGGCGTTGAACTGATTCACACTGTAAGCCAGAAACGCAATCCCCAGCAGTGTCACCACCAGGCCGTCCGCCCTGGTTTTCAGGAATCTGCGCAAACTTCTCACCTTCTCAAGCTGTACTTTCTCCTGCTCTCAGAAAAAAACGGAGAGAGGGGCTTTCCCTCCCTCCAGATGCATCCGGGATTATTCTGCCCGTGCAATGCCAAACTCTTCAGGGCTGTAGACGGCTGCGCCGGCATCATAGATCAGCCAGCTCACCATGGACTCCCAGTTGCTGTAGAAGGCCTGGATGTCTTCAGGCGTCGTGTACTTCTCGTAGAGTTTATCCACGCTGTTTTTCTCCATCCATGCGTTGAAATCAGGATCCTTGATGGCTTCCTGGGCTGCGGCACGGAGGGTCGTCTTGATGTCTTCAGGGACATCCTTGGCCACCAGAAGACTGAGGGGCGTATAGGGAATGGACAGATACTTTTCACTGTTTTCCAGCTTTTCACTCAGAGCCGGCACATCAGGATATTTTTCCATGCGCTCGGTCGCGCTCACAGCAAGCATTTTCAGGTCGCCGCTCTCAATCAGAGCCGCCACAGTGGAATAGTTGGAATTGGTGAACACCACCTGATCGCTCATCACAGCAAAGTAGCAGTCATTGCCGCCGGAATAGGCCGTCAGGGCCGGATAGTATCCAAACTGATTGAGAATCAGCGCCTGCACATGGCCGGATCCACCGGGACCGGTGTAGGACATCTGCACCGTATTGGGCTTGGCCTGAATATCTGCAAGCAGCTCATCAATCGTATTATACTTGGAGTCGCCGTTCACAACAATCACTTTGGGATCGTTGGCCACCAGCGCGATGGGATCAAAATCCGCATAGCTCATCCTGCTGATGTCCATGATACGCTGGGTACCCAGACTTTCCGCGGTGAAGAGGACGACGGAACCATCCTTGTCCGCGTCCAGTGCAGCCTGGCATCCGATGGAGCCGGAAGCACCGCCCTGGTTTTCCACAACAAACGTCGTATTCAGCACCTTGCCAAGCGCAAGCGCAAACTGGCGTCCAATCAGGTCAGTGGTTCCGCCTGCGCCGTAGGGCACAATCATGGTCACACTGGGGAAAGGATAATCCGCAGCCAGCGCGGTAAACGAAACAGCGGTCATGCTGATCATCAGGACCAGTGCCAGAATGCTTTTTGCCAGATTCTTCATGGAGTTGATCCCCTTTCAATCATATGTTGTTTGGAATATGTGCGGGATTGTATCATGCCCTTGCGGCGCTCACAATAGCCGCATTCCTCAAAAACAGGGAAAGAACACGCTTTCCGGTCTGAAAAACACCGGAAGAACACATGCCTTTATCTTGACATGCGAGCCCCAATGCACCACAATCAAGCCGCAGCACATCCTCTGGAGGTATTCCTATGTCCCAGCTGAGCCATTCCCTGATCCTGTGCGGATTTCCATCCAGCGGCAAGAGCCGCATCGGCCGGCGCGCCGCCCGGATTCTGGGTGTCCCGTTTGTCGATACAGACGAGTACCTGAACATGCAGCATCACCAGACCGTTCAGGAGCTCTATCAGGCGGATCCGCAGCGGTTCCGGGATCTCGAGCACGAGGCCGCCTGCGCTGTGTCTGCCTTTGCGCCATGCGTCATTTCCACCGGCGGGGGCATGCTGACCTTTGAGCGGAACGCAGATGTCCTGCGCAGCGCCGGATGGATTCTGCTCATCGACCGGCCCTTTCCCCTGATCTGGACCTCGCTGCAGCGGCACCCGGAGCGGCCCCTGATCCGTGGAAAGAGCATGGAGGACGTGCGGGAGATGTATAACCGCCGCATGGAAATCTACCAGAGAGTCTGCGATCTGGTCATTCCCAATGATCAGTCTCCGGAAGCGTGCGCCCGCCTCGTCGTTTCGAGCATTCCCTCCCTGCCCGCCGTCTTTCCGCGCAGGCTACAGAACAGCTGACGGCAGGTTGCTGCATTTGCATCTTTCCGGAATCTGAATATACTGTAATCGGACACGTCCTTTTCATGGACAGTTTTCCATCCCCACTTGCTTGAAAGGCGGTGATTGCCTCGCGTTATCTTCTGCGCCTTCTGGTGCTTCTGATTTTGCTCTTTATCGTTCCCGCGCTCGCAGAGCCTGCGTGGACCAGCACAGATGCGGTCTGCCATACCGGAACGCCCCTGACGCTTTCCTTCTCGAGTGATGCGTCTTCCGCAACGGTCTACCTCACAGACAGTGAAGGCAGAGCCATTCAAACCCTGCCCGCCCGTGTGGAAAACGGAACCGGGACCGTTGTTCTCTCCGATCTCTCTGTTCCTGAAGGCAGTTATCTGCTGTTTCTCACCGACGGCTCGGGCACGGCCTCCCTGCCTCTGACCGTTACAGGTCCCCTTCCGGAGATTCTTTCGGTGGATGCGCCGACAGCCTATGACGAATACTGGTCCGCCTATATTGACGTCAACACGGCCGGCACACTGATTGCCTCATTCCCGGGCGGCGAGGAAGCCGCACGCATGGAAGCCCAGGCGGGATCCAACCGCATGACACTGAGCACAGCCCTGCCCAGCGGCCAGATTCTTCTGGACTTCCGCCTGATTGACGCCCTCGGTGCCGTCTCTGATGCATGGGAGATTGAGCTTACGGTGCCCGAGCCCGCGCCGCCGCACCCCGTGCAGGATATCGTGTTTCATACGCCCAACGAACTCGCAGGCACAGAATGTTCCCATGAGCACTGCTCATGGAACCTGCAGATGGGCAATATCAATGATGTGGACGAAATCTGGCAGGCCCTGATCTCCCCAATGACCGTTATTGAAGGCAGTGAACGCCATCAGGTCAAGATCCGGAAATACCCCAGAAGCGACTGCGAGGAATATACCGGTGAAGTCACCTGCCTCAGCCAGGGCGTGCACATTCTTGAGGAAGGCCCGGAATGGACGAAGATCGAGGCATATTCCTCCTCGGTTGAGGGCAGCCGGGTTGGCGTCTTTGCCTCCTGCTTTACCGGTTACATCGAGACCAGCCGGCTGAAAACGCAGGAAGTCTCCCAGCACGTCGGCCTTGTCATCGATAAGCTGCAGCAGCGTGTTTTCGTCTTTCAGGACGGCCGCCTGATTTCCACCCTGCTGTGTTCCACCGGGTTCGCGCGGCGAGATACGCCGTTTAACGAAACCCCGGCGGGTGAGTTCTATGCCATTTCCCACACCGGCGGCTTCTGGGCGGGCACCCTGTTCTGCGACATGGGCATCCGCATCAATGACGGCATCCTTCTGCATGAGGTCCCCTGCACGATTACCGAGGAAGAAGACGGAAGTAAAACCAGGCACTACGAAAAATGCGAGCAGTATCTGGGCGAAAAAGCCTCTCACGGCTGTATCCGCATCCAGCGCGCGACATCCTCAAACGGCGTGAGCATCAAGTGGCTCTGGGATAATCTCCCCCGCTCGGGCAACCGTGCCAAGGTCATCATCTGGGAAGAGTCTGAACGTGTTCTCGGCCCTGCTTCCGATGATTACACCCTCTACTACAATCCCCGCAACGGACGCCAGTTTCACTCTGACCCGAACTGTCCCCAGGTCAACAGCAAGTTCTGGCCGCTGACTGCCTTTGCTTATGGCGACCTGGAAAAATCGCCCTATGCATCCCTGGATCCCTGCCCTGGCTGCTGTCCCCAGCTGCGCCTGAGCGGCATCGACAGGGCCAACAGCAAAAACAACGGCAATGCTTATGCATGGATTCGTTCGGGACAATAAAAAAATCGATATGAAAAATCCAGGGAAACGACTCCCTGGATTTTTTGCTGCATGACAGAATCCTCAGATTACTTCTTGGCAGGATCATATTTGAGCTCGCTCGTGCAGTGCGGGCAGCGGGTCGCTTCGATCGCAATCTCAGAGCAGCAGAACGGGCACTTCTTGGTGGTCGGTGCCTTGGGAGCTTCGGGCTTCTTGGTGATCTTCATGGCTGCATTCACGGCCTTGATGATGGCAAACAGAACCAGAGCGGTGATGATGAAGTTCACAATCACGCCGAGCAGGGAGATCAGTGCGCCGACAAAACCGGTGCCGCCGCCTTCGCCAACCTTGGGCAGTGCGTTCAGGATCGGATTGATGGCCAGGTCAACCAATGCTGTCACAACATTACCGAAGGCAGCACCGATGACCACACCAACGGCCATGTCCACGACATTGCCGCGAAGTGCGAACGCTTTAAATTCATTCAGAAGTTCCTTGATTTTTGACATAGCCAGGGCCTCCTATAAATTTTTTCTGTATTGTACAACTTTCATCCGCCCTTGACAAGACCGCCATCATCCAATCACAGTAAAAAACAGGCGGAAAGCAATGCTCTCCGCCCTATGTCTGACGTTTTACCAGCCACCGCGACCGCCGCTATGGCCACCGCGGCCGCCGCCCTGACCACCAAAGCCGCCGCCCTGACCGCCAAAGCCGCCGCCCTGGCCGCCGAAGCCGCCGCCCTGGCCGCCGAAGCCGCCTGCACTGTAGGATGTGCCGGTCAGCGCACCAGAGTACACGGTCTGATTCTGAACCCGTACTTCACACGCATCGCCTGATGCCAGCTCGGACGAGGCAACCAGGACCACGCTGTAGCTGCTCTGCGGGACAAAGCTGCCCAGCACAGTACCGTCACCCTTCAGAAGGCTGATTTCGCTTCCCGCGCTGCCGGATGCGGAAACAGCCATCACTGTCGCCCCGGAAAAGCCTGCATTTCCAGTCGTTGCAATAATCAACGTGCCTCCGGTAGCAGTGCTGGTGCCGTTGGCATCCACATAGCTGTCACCCATGCCGGCCGCCGCCGCAATGCCTACGACACCGCCGGTGATGGCAATGCCGCCGTTGCTGTCCAGGCCGTCGTAGCCGGCCGTCACATACAGTTCTCCGCCCGTGATGGTCAGCATGCTTCCATCGTCAGCCTCACGATTCCATCCGCTGGCCGCGCTGCCGCTGGTCGCATTCACGCCGTCATCCGACGCGTTCACGGTGGTGGCGCCGCCCGAAATGGTAATGGCAGTGCTCTCAATGCCTTCATAACTCTGAGCAATATTCATGGTGCCGCCCTGGATGCTGATCGCGGTGTCCCCGTGCAGACCGTCATCACCGGTACGGATCTGAAGGTTGCCGCCGCTCACCATGATCTGGTTTGCATGCAGGGCATCATCCTCTGCATTGATATCAATTTCTCCGCCGAGCACCGTGAGATCCGTGGCTGCCTTGATGCCCTTGATGGACGTGCTGTCACCGTCCGAGGTGGTCTGGCTGTCCCAGTCCCATCCCATATTCCGTCTTCCGGCAATCGTTTTCTGATTCACCGTGCCTGCGCCGCTTCCTGTGGTGATCGACAGTGTACCGCCGGCAATCACGACATAGCCTTTGCCTTCCTTGTCGTCACGGGTACTGACAATCCCGTCAGCCGCGCTCTGAATCTTCAGGCTGCCTGCGAGCACCAGGACGGAATTGCGTCCCTTGATGCCGTCATTGGCTGATGTGATCTCATAGGTGCCGTCTGCGATAACCAGGTCTGCCTTGGAATGAATGCCGTTTCCGGCGTTGCCGCTGACAATGAGAGTGCCTTTTCCGTTGATGGACAGATCATCCTCTGCATACAGGGCCGCTGCGATGGTGTCATCCCCATCCTGAACCGCGGTCTGATCGCTCAGTGTATTCACGGTGCCTTCGGCCAGCGTTACAATCAGTTTATCGGAAAGCTTCTCATAGATCGCAGGACCTTCTGCGCTTTCAATGGTGACGCCATTCAGGATCAGGTGCACCTTTTCAGTCTCAGCCACTTCGATGACCACCTGTCCCTGAAGACTGCCGGAGAGTATGTACTCGCCTTCGCGGGTGATCTTCACGGTGTTTCCGCTGATTTCCACACCCGCTGCATCCGAGGAGGCTGTGCTGCCCTCAAGGGTAATGACGGCAGCATCTGTGCTCCAGGTATCGTCCACATCTTTGTTTTTATACAGTGTCGTTACATCCAGCGTCTCCTCAGCTGCGGCCGGGAACACTGCCATGCCGAGGCACAGGGCCAGGGCAAGAATCAGACTGATCAGCTTTTTCATACACGATAACTCCTTTCTTCGTTCATCCACTGCAGGATGCTCTGTGCAATGCCCAGTACGCTCAGGCATATGAGCAGCACGATTGAAATCTGATTATTGACAAAATTCATCATGGGATTGAACTGGTCCAGAATCACGAACACAAGAAACATCAGAGACAGAATCATTACACTATGGGAAATCAGCGTCGCTGCTTTTTTCATTTCAGTTTACCTCCGCAATGATCACGGCATCACTTGATGCGCGTCCTCCGCCTGACGGGTCATTGATCACTTCGCCGTTCCAGACCATGATCGAAGAATTGCCGCCGTCCAGGTTGTAGGCTGCCTTGCAGCCCATGTCTTCAAAAAGCTGTGAGAGTTCCGGGAGCGTCATGCCGTCCGAGTCACCCCGGCCGTCGACGACCACCAGACAGTAGTGTCCGGGCTCATAGTACCCGATCGCTGTCCTCGGATTGGCGGAAATGATTCTGTTTGTGCTGGAGAATGTGTCCAGCGCCTGGCCGTTTCCGTCGAGCAGTGCAGGCCCAAAAGTCCATGCCTGCCAGGCACCGTCTGCAATAGCCTCTTCCATCGAAAAGGAGGATCCGGGCATCACTTTCATCGTGCCGTCATAATAGAGAACGCAGACATCACAGTTGGTTGGATTGGCTCTGTAGATCACGCCGTTGCGGATCACGACCCCTTCATTGGTATTTCCGTAGTAGTCGCCGTTGACGGCCACCAGTGCGTCTGCTTTCTGTGCCATGCTGGAGATCTCATCCCGGTAGCCGACACCGTAGGTGTTTCCGGCCATGGCCGTCTGGAAGCTTGTAATATCCTTCAGATAAATGTCCGCCACATAGTACGTGACGCTTCCGTCATCCGTTGTATGCTCTGTTACGGAAACGGAGATGTCTGAGCTCTGATAGCTCTCCCCGGTTTCCACAATTTCATCGGAATACATTTCAGCGAACTTTTCCGAAAGCGAAACGGTGTCTTCCGATTCATCCTGGATTTCTGCCGTTTCCTCCGTCAGTGCGCTTCCGCCTTTTGAGGAAGAACCGCTTCCGGACTGCGTCCTGCGCGTGTTCTGCTTTCCGCCGCCGCGGGCCAGAAGGTTTTTGCCTGTATCTGTCACAATGCCGGATGTGGGTCCGGCAGCGATGAGTGTCATCTCCCGTGTCTCCCCGGTCAGCGTATCCTCTGTCACCGCCCCGTATGGATTGGGAATGACAATACCCACACTCTCCTGCTGACGCGGAAGAACATGGTGGAACAGGGCAAAGACAACCAGGGCCAGCCCCGTCAGAACAATATCGATCAGTATATTCCGCCATACGCGGTGCTTCATTCGCATTCACCTCTCTGCTTGAGTTCTGCCGGTTTTCTGTCCGGCATGATCATGCTATCGCACCTGCGTGAAAAGCAAAGTATGAGTTTTTGAAGATTGGGTGAAGATTCTGTGTGAACAAACGCATGAAAAAAACCGGTGAGCATTCGCCCGCCGGTTCTGGTTCATCACTTTGTTCTGCAGAAAGCTTCAATGGCACGGGAAGCCGCCTGCGCAGTGCCTTCCCCGCCGCATGCGTCAATCCTCTTCCGCATCCGTTCATCCTGGACATACATTTTTCCCAGCCCTGCCAGGATTTCCGTTGTGCAGGGATAGAAATGCGCTGAGATATATTCCTTCAGTTCTGCCACCTGGGCCAGCGCTCCTTCATCCTCCGGGCAGTCCCTGAACTGTCCGAAGACGGCAAGCACATGCATCAGCCCCTCTCCATATTTCATCTCTTCCTCCGGGGATCTGCCGCGCCGCTTCTCCTCATAGGCACTGTACGCATCCGTACCGCCCCATTTTCTTTTCACTTCTTCTGCATAGGCGTCCATTTCTTTCGTGTCAAATGCTTCAAAATTCATGCTCTCTTCCTCCCTGTTCTGCAGACTTCGCGCAAACCGGATCAGATGTCGGAGATGCTCACAGCGCATTTCCAGAAGCCGGATCTGCTCACCGAGTGCTCTCTCCCGTTCAAAGGCCGGACTGTTCATGATGTCGCAGATCGCCCTGAGCGGGAACTGCAGTTCCCGATAGATCAGGATAGACTGCAGCCGCTTGAGATCCTCTTCGTCATACAGGCGGTATCCTGCCGCCGTCACTTCACTGGGCCTGAGCAGGCCGATCTCATCATAATAATGCAGTGTGCGTATACTCACACCGGTCTTCCTGCTGACCTCATGGACGGTCATGCGCTGCATGCAGCTCTCCTCCTCTCTGATTTCCACCCTTGCAGTCACAAGCATACACTATGACGCAGCGTGAGAGTCAACCTCTTTTTTTCTGCATCCCGGTCTGCTTGACACCCACAGTCATCCGCACTATCATGCCGAAGAATTCCATGAACCAACGGCTCCGGCCGGGAAAGGCAGACAGCATGCAGATCAGAACTGCAGCCCCGGGTGATGTTCCCTCCCTCAAAACGCTCTGGGAAGAACGCTTTGGCGATGGGAGAAACTATATTGATCTCTTTTTCTCGAACTGTTTTGTGCCTGAACAGACACTGACCGCTGTGGCCCCGGACGGACGCCTCTGCGGTGCGTGTTATCTTCTTCCCTGCTTCCTCATCACCCCGCGCGGTCAGCAGGCGGCGGATATGCTCTACGCCCTGGCCGTCCAGAGGGACCTTGAGGGGCAGGGAATCGGAAGTCTTGTACTGGAAGAAGCCAGATCCCGGGCAGACAGGCAGCATTCTGCCCTGATCCTCTCTCCCTCCATGCCGTCCCTGTCGGAGTATTATGCCCGACGCGGCTTTCGCGCCGTCTTTTATCGGCAGGCGCGCGAGATTGACTGCCCGGACAACGCGCCGCTTCCCCGGATTCGGCCCTGTGATGCCGCCGCCTATACACGCCTTCGGGACAGCCGGTATCAGGCACCCGGGACGGTCCGCTGGGATACGCATGCAATCGCCTGGGCACTGACCGATCATGCCCTGGACGGCGGGGAATGCATCACATTCGAGCTCGACGATCTTCAGGGGGCCGTTCTGTACCGGAAGCAGGAGAATACGCTGTATGTCACGGAAACCACGTTTCCCGCTGTCCTCGAGCGTCGGGCTGTCCTCGCCGCGTGCCGGCATGCCGGCTGCACGAAGGCGGTGCTTTCTGATGTACAGGTCCACGAGGGAACCGTCTACGGCATGATCTATGGAAGTGATATCAGTCAGGGGTACTTCAACCTCGCTCTGGAGTGACTTCTGCTTCCTGTTCTGCATACCCGTTCTCACGCAGCCGCTCCAGCAGCATTCCGACCAGTGCATGCTCGCTTAGCGTGCCGTTCCAGACCAGAAGGATGTCGGTTTCCAGTTCCTTTTCCCGGATGATCCGAAACAGGGCTTCCTCACCGGAAGGCACCATGGACTGTGGAAGAATGGCAATGCCCATGCCTTCCTTCACCATCATCATGGCCGTTCTCGCATCATCGCAGATGCAGTGAATGTCCGGGGAAAAGCCGGCATGATAGAAGGCCTGCCGAATGAATGCATCGTACCGGCGGTAGAGGATCAGCGGCATGGGGGCAAGTTCCTGGAGGTCCGTATACTTCCTGTCTGAAAAGAAAGCGACCTCCCCTGCTGCCACGAGCGGCTCCGTCTTCAGGCGGCAGGTGCTGAACCCATCCATGTTCACAGGACTGCGCAGAAACGAGGCATCCAGAAGATGCCCGCTGAGCATTTCCCGCAGCTGGTATGTGTTACCCTCAAACAGTTCAAAATGCAGTCCATTGGTCATCCGGTTCATGGCAGCGAGCGCCGGCACAGCCAGCGGCACAGTCGTCGGCGTCACGCCGAGGCGCAGTGTCCGGACATTCCCTGTCCCGGAGACTTCCCTGCCGATAGCCCGTTCCAGATGAATCAGCGTACCGGCCCGCTCATAGAGGAGACGTCCCGCATCCGTCAGCTCAATCTTCCGTCTGCCTCGCTGAAACAGCGTCACATGCAGTTCTTCCTCGAGCATTTTCATGTGATAGCTCAGCGGCGGCTGGGACATGTTCAGCCTTCTCGCGGCCTCACTGATGCTCCCGGCCTCCACCACCCTGCAGAAATACTCCAGCTGTTTCAGTTCCATGTACGTCCCTCCCTCCATACAATATTACTATGGCAAATATATAAAATCAATATTTTACCTATGGTACGGTTTTCCCTATAATAGCTCCCGAGGAGGATGGATATGAATCAACTGCTGGATTTATACTGGACATTTCTGAAAATCGGCTGCGTCACCTTCGGCGGCGGCTATGCCATGCTGCCGATTCTTGAGCGTGAACTGGTCACCAAGCGTCAGTGGACCACCATGGATGATCTCCGCGACTACTTCTCCATCGGACAGTGCACGCCCGGCATCATTTCGCTGAATGTATCAACCTTTATCGGACAGAAGCGCTGCGGCGTCAAGGGTGCCATCGCCGCGACCGTCGGTTTCCTGACCGGTCCGATCATCATTATTCTCATCATCGCTTCTTTCCTGAAGAACTTTGCGACACTCGAGATCGTTCAGCACGCCTTCGCCGGCATCCGCGTGTGTGTCTGCGTACTGATCCTTCAGGCGGTGCTGCGTCTGTGGAAGAAATCGGTCATTGATCCCTTTACGCTGGCCCTGTACCTGATCATCTTTGCGCTCAATGCGCTTTCCGGTGTACTGCCTTTCAAGATTCCCGCCGCTGTGCTGGTCATCTGTGCCGGCATCATCGGCATCATTGCCTCGGAGATCAAAAACCGCAAAGGACAGTCCTCTGCGAAAGGCGGTGAGGCGTAATGGTTCTGCTTCGTCTGATGTTTGAATTTGCCAAGACAGGCCTCTTCTCTGTGGGCGGCGGGCTGGCTACGCTTCCCTTCCTCTACGAGATTTCCGATAAAACCGGCTGGTTTTCCCACGCGGATATCGCGGACATGATCGCCGTGTCCGAATCCACCCCCGGCGCAATCGGCATCAATATGTCCACCTATGCCGGATTCACCACGTCCGGGATTCTGGGCGGCGTTCTCGCCTCCCTGGCGCTTGCGTTCCCATCGGTCGTGATTATTCTCATCATCGCCAAGTTCCTGGAAAAATACCGCCAGAACAAACTGGTCGACGGTGCTTTCTACGGACTGCGTGCTGCGTCCATCGCCATGATCTCCGCCGCCGGCATCAATGTGGCCAAGGTGGCGCTGATCAATCTCAGTGCCTATCAGCTGACCGGCAATCTGATGGACCTGTTCAATATCAAGGCCATCATCCTCGGCATCCTGATCTTTATCGGTCAGAAAAAGCTCAAGTGGAGCCCGGTCATCTTTATTGCCCTGTCGGCTGTTGTCGGCATTCTTCTGAAATTCTGACACTGCAGGAACACGCTGGCCGCGTGTTCCTATTTTTCCACAAAAAAAGGCGGATTGCTCCGCCTGATGTGCAGAATGACCCGTTACTTTTCCTCCGTGCCGGTGCGCAGGTCTTTGTACAGATACAGCACAAGATCGTCGTCATTACAGCATTCACTGTAGGGTTCACAGATCTTATCTTTGTACCACACGCCGGACCCGTCGGGCACATATCCCCGCTTCACATACATTCTCTGTGCGCTTCCGTATCCGCTGTGCATGCCGACCCCAAGGTAGACCCGGTCCGCATACCCTGAAGCCACCTGCTCGGCCGCATCCATCAACGCGCTTCCGATTCCCTGTCTCCGGCATCTCTCCAGTACGCCGAAGTCCACAATTTCAGGCAGTCCCCTGCCGGCAAAAGCGCCCAACCGGCTGTCCGGATAGACGTTGATATACCCGACCGGCACACCCTGCATTTCTGCCACCATAGCATGGCAGATCCCCTCCGCCTGATCCTTCAGGCGGGTTCTGTATTTCTCCTCAAGATTTCCAAGCCAGCCCTGAGCGCGCTCAGCGGCTGCAATCGCATCCACGTCCGCTTCCACCATGCTCCGAATGATGATATTTTCATGTACACAGTAAATCATCTGTCGTTCACCCCTGAAATCTGACGTAACCCTGACATCAGCTGTTTTGTTTTTTCTGCCATTATTATACAGCAATTCCCGTCTTCCTGCAACCCATCCGGCTCCGCACGCTCCGGGGCCTTTTTTCATATATTTCAGACACTGTTCATCTTTCATCCATTCCCCTTTCAGACTGTCCGCGTATCCTGTGTACAGCAGGTTTCTCCTGACACCCTGCAGAGGATCCTGCCGGATCGCCCCTGTGCCGGGCGGACCGTTGATTTTGAAAGGAATGACCCCATATGAAAACACGTTTCTTCCAGATACTGCTCGCACTGTCCCTGTGTTTCACACTCAGCGCCGGTGCAGTCAGTCTTTCAGACGGTGATACCCTCTCCGGTGAAACCTATACGGCTTCCGGCGACGATGAAAGTGCGCTGGACCTGGGCGGGAGCGCCAGTGCTTTCGTCTCCGATGCGCTCATTGCCAAGACCGGCGGGAATGCATCAGTCAAGACGCTGCCAGTTTCCGCGGACTGAACGCTGCCGTCCGGGTCTACGATACCGCCTCCCTGACACTCGAAGGCTGCACCATTGAGGCCACAGCTTCCAATGCAACCGGTGTCTTTGCCTATGACGGCGGAGAAGTCGTGATGAAAGACTGCACCGTGAACGTCACCGGCGGCGGTGCAGGCGGTGTGCAGGTGGCCGGGGGCGGCACCCTGGAGGGCGAGAACCTGACCGTCACCAGCAAAAGCAAGGCTGCTATCCGTTCAGACCGCGGCGGCGGGACCATGATCCTGAGCGGCGGCACCTACACCTCCACCGGCACCAACGGATGTCCGGCCATCTACTCGACCGCTGACATCACAGTTTCCAATGCCGTCTGTGTCTCTGAGGCCTCCCGTGCCGTCATCATTGAAGGCAAGAACAGCGTGACCCTGGAAAACTGTACGCTCAGCGGCAATGATCAGTCCACAAAGGCAAACAGCGTCAAAGCCAATGTGCTTCTCTACCAGAGCGCTTCCGGTGATGCCAGTGTGGGCACCAGCATCTTTACCATGCGCGGTGGCAGCATGACGTGCCAAAGCGGCAGCATGTTCTATGTCACCAACACCGACAGTGTGATCAGCGTTGAAGATGCTTCCCTCACCCTGTCCAATGACGGCACCCTCCTGATCTGCTCCGCCGGGCGCTGGGGCAAAGACGGGCGGAACGGCGGCAACTGCACGCTCAACGCTGCCTCCCAGACCCTGGAGGGAACGATTCTTGTCGACTCCATTTCTTCCCTTGACCTGCATTTCACCGCATCCACCTACACCGGTGCCATCAATCCCGACCAGGAAGGCGGACAGGTTGCTCTGACCATGGACCAGGACAGCCGGTGGATTCTCACCGGGGACAGTTTCATCTCATCCTTTGAAGGAGACCTTTCCTGCATTGAAGCTGGCAGCTATCACCTCTATGTGAACGGCGAAATGACCCTGTGATCCCACGATTCAGCGGAATGCGCACGCGCATTCCGTTTTTTTGCGTCTTTGGAGGAACCCCGGCGTGGAACGCAGAAATAGATAGAAGCCTGTATGCTTTCAGGGCAGGAAAAGAGGAATGAACAGTGAAAGATTTTCCCTCTGCGGACAAAGTCCACGAACGCCTGATGCGCTATGCACGCATCAATACACAGAGCCAGCCCTACCAGGGGACCTGGCCGACCACGCCCGGGCAGTTTGATCTGGCGCGGGAACTCGCACGGGAGCTTGTATCCATTGGTGTGGAAAATGTCCATCTGGATGAGAAAACCTGTGTGCTGTATGCCTGGCTTCCCGCTTCCCCCGGTGCAGAGAACAGCACCCCGCTGGGACTGATTGCGCATATGGATACGGCGCCGGATGCAAGCGGCGAGCATGTCCGCCCATGGGTTCTGGAAAAGTATGGCGGCGGAGACATTGTGCTCAATGAAAAAGAGCACATTGTCATGAAGGTCTCCGATTATCCCAACCTGCGGATGTATATCGGTCAGGATCTTGTGCTCACCGACGGCACCACGCTGCTGGGCGGCGACGACAAGGCCTCGATCGCTGCCATCATGACCATGGCTGAATTCTTCTGTACCCATCCCGATGCGCCGCACGGCCCGCTCTGTCTGGCGTTTACCCCGGACGAGGAGGTCAGCGGGCTCGCCCATGAGCTGGATCTCGAGCGGTTCGGTGCAAAGGCTGCCTATACCCTCGACGGGGATCATCTCGGGTATTATGAGGATGAGACGTTCTACGCCTCTGAGGCACAGATCGACATCATCGGGCGAAGTGTTCACACAGGAACCGCCAAAGGCATCATGATCAACGCCGCCGACATAGCCGGTGAACTGCTCGGAATGCTTCCCCCGCGTGAAAAGCCGCAGTATACCGAGGGCACGGAAGGCTTCTTCCATGTCATCTCCTGCCAGGCCCAGTGTGAGCATGCTGCTGTGCGGATGATCATCCGCGACTTTGACCGGGACGCCTTTGCGCGCCGTGAGGACTTTCTGCGCAGCTGTGTGGAAACCCTTCAGGCCCGGTATGGGCAGGAGCGCGTCTCCATCCGGATTCAGCACCAGTACAGCAACATGAAGGAAGTCCTTGACCTGCATCCCGCTCTGACAGAGAACCTCCGCAGGGCTATCTCTGACTGCGGCCTGACGCCGGTCTGCGAACCCTTCCGCGGCGGTACAGACGGTGCCGCCCTCTCGTTCCGCGGGCTGCCGTGTCCCAATCTGTCGGCAGGCTACGAAAACGCGCACGGCCGTTTTGAATACGTTCCCGTGCAGTCCATGGTGAAAAACGTGGAAATCCTGCTCCGGCTCTGTGCGCTCTGGGCCTGACAGGGTTTTCACCCTTTGCAAGGAGGATCCGTCATGTCCGATCATTCCCCACGCCGCCTCGCCATTCTCTTCCCCGGCCTTGGCTATACCTGTGACAAACCGCTGCTTTACTATGCCGGAAAGCTCGCCGAACAGCACGGCTATGCGGTGCGGCGGCTCAGCTATGCCGACCTGCCCGCCAACGCCAAGAAGGATCCCTCTGCCCTGGCGCTGGCTGTCTCCCGTGCCACTTCCCAGTCGTTCGCTGCGCTCGACGGCATTGACTTTGCCTCCTATGACCAGGTGCTGCTGATCGCCAAGAGCATCGGCACCCAGATCGCGTGTGCCTACCTGGCCGCGCGGCAGCTTTCCGCGCATGCCATTCTTCTCACGCCGCTGGAGGAAACCTTTCGCTTCGGCGTCCATGCTGACCTGGCCTTTCACGGCACCAGTGATCCCTGGGCCCCGGATTCGGAGGCCATCCGCAGGGCATGCCGTGAAAAGGACATCCCGCTCATAGAATTTGAAGGCGCAAATCATTCCCTGGAAACCGGCTGTGTGGAGACAGATGTGCTGCACCTGAGGGAAATCATGCAGGAAATCAGACATCTCATGGACCATCTTTCCTGAAAAGCCCTCGGTTTCAGTATTGTTCGATTTTGATCTCCTCCATGATCTGATCGAATGTCCGTACTGGATCGCAAACATTCAAAATATCCGTGATATAGACTGGGTATCTTCCCTGGATTGGCCTATACTGTGCATGGTATTGTTTCATAGCAAAAATAATATACCAAAAATAGCCTCGCTCTATTGTTTATCAACAGAACGAGGCTATTTTTTTGATTTCGGGTTATGACTTTTTTTCACAGCCCCTTCATGCATTCAAAACGGGCCCGCCGAATGCGGGCCCGTTCCGTTTTCTCATTTTAATCGACAGCGTCTGCGAGTGCTTTTTCCTGCACGACAATCAGCAGTGTCTTTTCCTCTTCATCCCAGCGGCAGTCTGCATTCAGCGTGGTCTTCAGGAAACCGGTTGTGGCAAACCACTGTCCGTCCTGATACATCAGCTGTCCCTGTTCCACATTCACAGCCCGGCCGTCCACAGCGACATCATAGGCCTGGATAAAGCCTTCTGCATCTTCACTGCGTTCCAGCTTGGCTTCCTGAGTCAGATAGGCTTCCACCTGATAATCCTGCCAGACAAACATCATCTGATTGCCCCAGGATGTATCCGCTTCAACGCTCATCGCCGAGAGAAGATCAGTCAGGGAAATGATCACTTCATCCCTGCGCTTCCATACGCGGGGGGATGCGTTGGCATCCGGCGTTGTCTGCATTTCCCCATTGACCATGACCTGTGCCTTGGGTTCCTCAATCCATTCAGCCATCGGCTCTTCCGGGATCGGGATCAGACCCTGCGCGTCCGGCGTCGCCGTCGGTACAGGCGTGGGCGTGATCACAGCCGGGTTCGGAATGACATCCGGATCCTCGTAAAGGCGGGTCAGTGTGGACTTGCCGGCCGCACCGTCCGCATCGAGGTAATTGTTTCTCTGGAAGAGAATGACCGCATTGCGCGTCTGATATCCGTATGCACCGTCAATATTGCCCTGCAGATAGCCCAGCTCGGCCAGGCGGTTCTGCAGTTTCCGGACTTCTTCCCCGCGGTCACCCATGCGCAGTGTGCCGTAGGCTGCATTGGGTGTAATGGTCGGCAGCGGCGTCGGGGTGACAGGGCCGGGGGTTGCCACAATGCTTCCCACAATCGGAGCCGTCAGTTCGTCCGTCAGGTTTTCCGTTTCCCCGACCACAGTCACATTGATCGCGGGCGTGGCCTCAGGCTTGACGCCGGGTGTCGGCGCAGCCTGCAGATTGAGACCCATGGTGACGGTCATATATATAAGCAGGGCTTTCACAAAATCCATGTCTATGTCTCCCTTCGCTGTTCATGCATATGTATACATGGGGATTGTAGCATAATCCCGAAACATGTACAACTCCGGAAATTTTCCATGGCAGACTGTATACCCGGATGATCTTTTTGTCTCCCGCGTCGTCCACGCCTTTTTGTGATAGAATGAGTCTGCTGCTTTTTCCGGCGTGCAGCCAGCTGTTCCCTGTTTTCCACCCGCACAGCATTCGCGGAGGTTGAAGAAAATGAAATCCATCCAGTACCAGCAGTGGGAAAGACGTCCTGTCTACGAATTCTTTTTCGGCATGTCCAATCCGTTTTACTCCGTTTCCTTCCGACAGGATGTCACCGGTCTTTACCGCTACACCAAAGCGCATCATCTTTCGTTCTACAAAGCCATGATCTGGGCCTGTACGGAAGCTCTGAACAGAATTCCCGCCTTCCGTACCGCCATGCATGACGGGGCACCCGTTCTCCTTGACCGGCGCGACCCGAGCTTTACAGACATGAAACCCGGCAGTGATCAGTTCTACATCGTGACCATGGATCACATGCCTGAAATCGATACCTTCTGCAGGGAAGCGTCCCGCCTCAGTGCACAGCAGGATTGCTTTATTGACCCATCAAAAGAAACCGAGGCCCTGATCTATTACTCGTGTCTCCCCTGGATTGACCTGACCGGCCTGACCAATGAGCGCGATTTTTCTGCTCCAGGCGCACTCGATGACAGCATTCCGCGCGTCGCCTGGGGCCGATACACGGAAGAAAACGGCCGCATGATGCTGGGGATGTCTGTGGAAGTCAATCACCGGTTCATTGACGGCGTGCAGATCGGGCAGTTTGCCCAGGCGCTCTCAGAGCAGATCAGCGCCGTGGATGCATCCCTTTCAGACAACAAAAAATGAGCGGACGCCGTGTCCGCTCATTTTTTGTATATTCATTTGACCAGCATGCTGACAATCTTCTGGGACCTTGCCAGGAACTCCGTGATCTGTTCAGCTTCAAGAGGCTTTGCAGACATGCGCGCAAGATCGTAGATCTGTTCGCACAGGAGCTTGGTGGTTTCATCCTCAGGATCCCGTCCTGCGAGCGCAGCCACCGTGGCATTGCGGCGGTTGAGCACCAGCGTATAGGACTCGGGCATGTTCATCATGCGATAGGCTTCACGCATGCGGCGGCCCTGTTCATCTTCCGTGACCATGGCAATGAGGTCCGTGTTGGCCATGGCAGCCAGCTTGACAGGGAGCTTATCGTTGCCCAGTTCTTTGCGGAAGAGGTCCTGCAGCTGGTTTTCATCCAGATCCTTGCCCTCTTCGCCTTCCTCAGTCAGGCCGGACACATCCGCATCCACGCGCGCGAACTTCACGCCGCAGTTGCCGGAATACTCCATAAAGTTCATGAAGCCCGCATCGAGTTCTCTGAAATCAAGGACGGCCACATCGATGCCGCGCTCCGTGTACAGGCTGATGGATGCAGCCTGGCGCTTTGCATCGGAGGTGTAATAGAGCTTGCCGGAAGCCTTCTCCTCATTGTCGGTCTTGTATTCATTGAGGGTCTTGTACTTTCCGTCAGTCAGCTTGAAGAGCAGAACATCCTTGACCGCGTCATAGAACTTGGAATCCGTCATGCAGCCATACTTGACGAACGGTCCGATGTCGTCCCAGTAGCCTTCATATGCGCTGCGCTCGGTGTTGAACAGGCCGGTCAGCTTATCTGCGACCTTCTTGGTGATGTGGCCGGAGATCTTCTTGACATAGCCGTCATTCTGCAGGAAGGAACGGCTCACGTTGAGCGGGATATCAGGGCAGTCAATCACACCGCGCAGAAGCATCAGGAACTCAGGAATGATTTCCTTGATGTTGTCCGCGACAAAGACCTGGCCGGAGAAGAGCTTGATCTGGCCTTCACGCACGCCGAAATCTTCCTTCAGTTTGGGGAAGTACAGGATGCCCTTGAGGTTGAAGGGATAATCCACATTGAGATGGATCCAGAACAGCGGGTCCTCATAATCATGGAAAACCTTGTGATAGAACTCCTTGTATTCTTCATCCTTGCACTCGCTGGGCTTTCTGAGCCACAGAGGATTCGTATCATTGATCTGTTCAGGCTTGGGTTCTTCCGTCACCTTGCGCATCTTGGGCTTGCCGTCTTCATCGGTCTCGCCTTCAATGGGTTCGTCATGCTCATAGGGTTTGGCATTTGCATCAAAGAGCATGACAGGATAGGCCATATAGCCGCAGTAGCGCTCGAGCACTTCACGCACGCGCCATACATCCAGGAATTCCTTCTCTTCCTCGGAGACATGCAGCGTGATGGTGGTGCCGTGCGTCGCACGGGTGCCTTCAGAAATTTCAAAACCCATGCCGTCTTCGCTCACCCAGTGCACAGGCTCCGCGCCTTCCTTTTCACTGAGCGTATCGATTTCGACTTTTTCGGAAACCATGAACACGGAATAGAAACCCAGACCGAAATGACCGATGATATCGTTCTTTTCGTCCTTGTTCTCATTCTGGGCAAACTGCTTCATGAACTCGGAAGCGCTGGAGAAGGCGACCTGGTTGATGTAGCGCTCGACTTCATCCTGCGTCATGCCGATGCCGGTATCGTCAATGGTGATGGTTTTCTTTTCCTTGTCGACGGTAACAAGCACCTCCATGTGCTCGTCCGTGCCCTGGTGAAGCATACGGTACTTCGTGATGGCGTCGCAGGCATTGCTGACCACTTCACGAAGGAAGATGTCCTTATCTGAGTACAGCCAGCGTTTGATAACCGGCATGATATTTTCGGCATCGATTGAGACATTGCCTTTGACCTGATTGACTGCCATGGAAACATTACCTCCAGTTCTTATCTCCGCCGGCATCTGCCCCGTGCAGATGGCCGGGAGACCCGTGCGGCCCTGCGTTTTTTGCCGCAGGGAGTATTGTAGCACGCCCCTCGGCGGAATGCAATAAGAAATTAGCACTCATCTAAAGAGAGTGCTAACAAAATGGATGCTTCCATGCCGTTCCGGTCAGGACTGGTGTGTTTCCTCAGGCGGTGCCGCGGGATCGTCCAACCCTTCAGGCCCTGTATACCGGGAAAGATGCCTGCGTGCCTCCGGGGACAGTCCGAACAGGGACGGATCGCTCTCCAGCAGCTGATGAAGAAGCTCCCTGTGCCCCTCTTCCGCGGCCTGCGCAAAGAACTGCGCCGCATGCCCGCTCAGATAGCGCACATACATCTTCTGTGCCTCCATCCCATACCATTCCGGATGCGCAAGGAACGGAATCATCAGCTGCACCCGGCAGGCCCTGCACACATCCGCAGGGAGTGTTTCGGGAAGAATCAGGAGCGGAAACTCTCCACCCTGCGCCTGGGGATAGAACTGTGTCACCTTTTCCACTTTCCGGCTGAACACTGCAAAGGAGTAACCGCTGACCCGCGCATCCCGGTCCACGGAGAGCGTATACCGTCCCTCTCCTTCCACGCAGATCAGCTTCAGCGCAGGCAGCGAGTGCGCAAGTCCTGGCAGAAAAAACAGGGATAACTTTTCCTCCTCCGCCTGCAGGTGAAGGATGCGCACATGCCTCATCTCCGGCAGTACCCGTTTCTCCCGCCGATAGAGCACAGCATGCTCAAACAGGGACTGGGACATCATGATTTCCTCAGCACCCCGTCCTTCCTCTGTCAGCAGCACCTCCAGATCCTGTCTCACCATCAGTTTCAGGGGCTTTCGCCGTTCTGTTTCCATACCTGCTGAAGCGCCGATGCCCGCTTCCCTGCAGGCCTCTTCGATCTCCTGATTCATCCTTTTTTCCTCCGTCTGCCGGGCTTTTCTTTGTCCGGTCCCTTTCATTATAGGAATTGAATCAGAAAATACAGTCAACTGCTGATATACACGGTCCCTCTGCATGATGCCCGCAGCGCAAAAAATCCCGGGTTTCCCCGGGACTTCATGCCTGGCTGATCTCAGAGACGCTTCGTCCCCAGAAACGTCTGGAGCGTGCAGCTTTCCGGAACAGAAACAGTCTCATGCTGAGCAAAATACTGCAGGATCAGCTCGGAGATTTCCGTGAGCACATCCTTCGCATGCGTGCAGGCCTTCCACATCGGGAAATTGCCCGCGCCGGTCGCCCTGTAATCGCACATGCACAGGGTCATTTCATCCGCATCTGCGATCGGCTTCCCCTGCCGCTCCATCCGGATCACCCGGCTGCCGCAGGGCCTTGCAAGATCAAACGCGTACTCGATCCCCGCAAAAAAGTCATAATTGTAATGCTCTTCCTTGGGCTTGAGGAAGGAGTCCGAAATGCGGACTCTGCCCTCCGCATCCACATCAAAGTAGGTGGCACACTGTTCGAGGGCCGCGCGCAGGTCACTGCCGCGGATGTTCAGCACGCAGAGCGTGTTGGGATAAATATAGCTTGCCACAACATCCCTGACCGTCACATCCCTGGAAAAACCGCGGCATTCATTGGGAAGCGCTGTGCAGGACACATCCGCTCCTGTGGCCCACAGCTGGACCCGGTTGAAAAAGTCTGCAATTTCTGATCCGTGCAGAGCGGTCTGCAGGCGGTCACCCGGCCAGAGATCTTTGGATAGATGCCCGACCGGACTGTCGAGGAAGCTTTCCAGGTCCTGACGCACCGCTGTTTCCTCTTCTGTCCATGTCTGCTCTTCCGGCGGCGTCAGAAGGCAGGAAGAGAACGTTCCGTCGTCCGCCATGTCGACCCGCACATACGCCTTCGCATAGCACGGTGTCTGCACGACATGGGTGCCATGCCAGCTTTTCCCGGCAAACGGAATATGCTGGTGTCCGGTCAGAAGCAGGTCAATGGGCAGCTCTTCGCACAGCCTGCAGGCTTCGTTTTCATCCGTTGAGGTCAGCGTTCTGTCGGTCTCCAGGTCTTTTTCCACACCGCCGTGATAAATGCCGATGATCTTGTCACAGCCTGCCGCCTGAAGCGCTCGGACGGCTTCACGCGCAGCAGGCACCGGGGGCGTAATGCGGAAGGTCTGCAGGTTTTCCTTCTTTTCCCACACATTGATCCAGTGGGTCGTAATGCCGAACAGGCCGACTTTCAGACCGCTGGCCATGGTCCGGACTTCCCATTTCCGGATCGGAAGCGTTCCTGTCAGGTCTTCCACGTTCGCGCACAGACAGCTCGCGTGCAGTCCGTGAAGATACTCACCCATCCAGGCAGGTCCATAATTGAAATCATGGTTGCCCAGCGTGACAACATCATAGCCCCTGGCATTCATGACATCCGCCATGATCTGCCTGCGGTGCTTTTCGTGCAGGAAGTAGGTCAGCGGCGACCCCTGGATGGTGTCGCCGCCGTCAATAATCAGTGTATCCCCGTCTTTGGGGAACTGCATGCCGAGCAGGCCCAGGGGTCTGGGCCTGGTGTCGGCAAAGTTTGTATTGTACAGATACCCGTGTGTGTCCGAAGTAAAATAGATTGTCAGTCTGGACATATCAGCCTCTAGTCAGTCGATTGCGGATTTTGGTGGACACCCATTCGATGAGCATCATGAGAATAATCAGGCCAAACAGGTAGGAACCGACCATGCTCCAGCGGCTGGAGGTAATGCACTGAATCAGCGGTGCACCAATGCCGCCTGCTCCGACAATGCCCAGGGTGGTCGCATCTTTCATGTTGATGTCAAACCGATAGATCACCGTGGAGATGAAGTTCGGAATGATCTGCGGGAGAATGCCGCAGCGGATTTTCTGGAACCCGTTGCAGCCTGAAGCATCCAGGGATTCCAGGATCCGGACATCCAGGTCTTCAATGGCTGTGATATACATCTTGCTGATCATGCCGATCGAGCACACGCTCTGGGTCACCACGCCGCAGAATGCGTTCGGGCCCGTCACACGGATCCAGACCAGTGCCCAGACCAGGCTGGGAATGGTGCGGATCAGAAGGATCAGCAGCTGGAAGATCTTTGCCACCCATTTCGGGACCACGCGGTCGCAGGCCAGAAAACTGATCGGAACCGCCAGGAGGCCGCCGATAATGGTGCCCAGGAACGCAATGGCGATGGTCTGGAAGAGCAGATATGGAACGCCCTCAGTGGAAACGGTGATGCCCAGAATCTTGGTCGTGGTCGTGTTTTCCGTAATCCTGCCCAGGAGCAGGTCCCAGTTGGGGCTGGCCAGACCTCTCACAATACCCTGTGCCACCTCGGAACCCTTGTTGGCAATGCCTTTGTACTGGACACCGCTTGCGGACCAGAACAGAATCAGTGCCACCACCAGCACGATCAGTGTATAGACCCACCATCTTCTCGGACGCTGGGCATAGGTTTCCTCAATCGACAGAGGACGGGGGGCCTTGATTTGCTTTTCACTCATGTTTCCGTCCTCCTCAGCTCAGTTTCTTGCGCAGGTACTGACTCAGATGCTCAATGGTCACAACAAGGATAAAGAGCATGATCAGCACAGTACCCAGT
Organism: Christensenella sp. UBA2853; assembly: GCA_002350845.1. GTDB lineage: Bacteria > Bacillota > Clostridia > Christensenellales > Aristaeellaceae > UBA2943. Next base: position 28,846 of record DEFL01000081.1, on the reverse strand, counting down.
CCGTTATAATCGCGCCAGCCGATTCTCTCATCAATCAGGATGCCCAGACCGCCGGCACCGACATAACCCAGAATGGATGCGGCACGGATATTCATTTCCAGTGCGTACAGGCAGTAGCTCAGGTAGGTCGGCAGGATCTGCTTCATGCAGGCAGACCAGAACGCCTGGAACTTGTTCGCACCAAAGGATTCCATGGCTTCAAAAGCACCCATGTCAATGGTTTCAATCGATTCATACATCATCTTGGCAATGACGCCGATGGTGAAAACCAGAATGGCCATGGTGCCTGCATAGGTGCCCAGACCGAAGATCAGGGCAAAAATCTTGGCGATGACCAGGGTCGGGAGCGTACGGATGATGTTGAGCAGCAGTCGGAGAATGGTCACCGAAGCGCGGTTGCGGTTAATGTTGGTCGAGCACGCGACCGCAATCGGGAGTGCAATCGTCGCACCAATGAAGGAACCGAGCACAGACATGCGCACGGTATCCAGCAGCGGGCCGAAGACCGTGGGTGCAAACGAGTTCTGCATGGTATACCAGAGCGCTTCCCACCATCTTCCGTCAAAAATGCTCAGAAGAGAAAGGGCAGCGGGATCCATGCCGAACTTCTCATAGGTTTCCGCGGAGATGTTGAAGACATCCGGGGAAAAGATCTGACTGAGAATCACAAAGAACTGATGGCCGCGCCTTGCGATAATGCCGAGGTCAAAGCCGGTCAGCTTAATGCTCAGATACACCAGCGCAATCACTGTGCCAATAATCAGCGGCATCCGGGAACGGGGCTGCGCCACGGAATGCCCGTTGGCAAGAACAAGCACCCGGGGCTTGAAGATGCGGTCAAACAGCGGCACCCGGTAGCCTGTGGCATTTTTCTTTTTCATGCGCACACCTCACTCACCGGCCGTGGGAATGGCAGCACCGTTGTAAATCGAATCAAGCACAGCCTGCGTCACATTGCTGCAGGGACCATCATAGACGACCTCGCCGGCCCGAATGCCGATGACGCGCGTTGCATATTTCAGTGCCAGGTCAACATGGTGAATGTTGATCAGAATGGAAATGTTCATTTCCTCATTGATGCGCCGGAAGTCAGCCATGACCTGATGTGCGGTCACAGGGTCAAGCGCTGCAACAGGCTCGTCGGCCAGAATAATGGTCGGCGTCTGGTTGAGCGTTCTTGCCAGCGCAACTCTCTGCTGCTGTCCGCCGGAGAGCTGATCGCAGCGGGTATAGGCCTTGTCCAGAATACCCACCTTATCGAGTGCTTCCAGGGCATGCATTTTCTGTTCCTTGGAGAAAATGCCCAGCATGACCTTCCACCAGGGCATATCCGGCACCATGCTGGTCAGCACATTCTTGATGGCTGTGGAGCGGGAAACCAGGTTGAACGACTGGAAAATCATGCCGATCTTTCTGCGGAATCTGCGCATGCTCTTTCCCTTGAGGGTCATGACGTCCGTGCCGTCCACCAGCAGCTGGCCCTCCGTGATATCAATCATGCGGTTGATGGTTCGGATCAGTGTGCTCTTGCCGGCGCCTGACAAGCCGATAATGGCCACAAACTCGCCCTGATCAATAGTCAGGTTGACATCTTTCAGGCCTTTTGTCCCATTGGGATACGTCTTACTCACATGCTTGAACTCTATCAAGGCAATCCCCTTCTGCGGCCATGCCGCCTGTCACTTTGGTATCCTTTGTTTTATAAAAAACCGGGCTGTCGTATTCCTACGGCAGCCCGGTCTTATTCCGCTTACTTCACAGCCTGCTGTGCGGCGCGAGTGCCATCATAATCACTGTCAACAGCCACCGTGTAGCCTTCATGGCTGTACACGGAGAAGATGGCTTTGCCTTCTTCGGTGTTGATGATGTTAATCAGAGCATTCTGCATAGCGGTCTTGAACTGATCATTGTAGATCTCGGGCTTGGCCTTGGTGATTGCAACGGTATCGTTGTAAATGCCGGGGGTCACGCCGATGACGTTCAGTTCGTTCCAGATGGTATCCTTACGGCCCATGCCCGCCTTGCCGGTCGGATCGGATTCACCGATGGGCAGCTGCCAAGCGGCTTCATAGTCGCGGCGGCCGTCGGCATAGCAGACGATGATGTCAACAGCTTCGGCAGCAGCCTGAGCGAACTGGTCGCCGTACTGGATGCCCGTGGCCACGTTGTCGAGGTCAGCCAGCTTTTTGCCATCATAGTTTTCCATGAGCCAGAGGGTCGGATAGATGTATCCGGCAGAAGAGGAGTTGTTGCCGACAGCCCAGTTGGCCTTGTTCAGGTCTTCCCAGGTCAGCTTTTCGCCGGCATTGACTTTCGCAGCCAGTTCCTTGCCGTAGGGAGAGGGAGTGGCATAGATCAGAGCGCGGTAGAAACCAACCTGATTGCTGGAGTCGCCGACGGTCTTGTTGGCGTCGCCGTTCCAGTCAGCAGGATTCTCGCTGTCATTGGACAGGCCCGCGCGGGTGGAGGTCAGAATGACGTCCACTTCATCGCTGTAAAGAACATAGGTGCTCGGAGGCAGCCAGCCCACATCGATGGAACCAGCGCCCATGGCTTCGCCAGTAGCGTTGTAGTTGGTACCAACAGTGATTTCAATCTCGCCGATGTCATAGCCCTGTTTGGCCATTTCAGCCTTGAGCAGCTCGGGCAGGTTCTTGGTGCCGGTGATGATCACGTCAGCATCCTTGGAAGGAACAAATTCCAGCGTCAGTTTGTCCATCTTGATATTGTCTGCCATGGCAGAGCAAACACCAAGCATCATGACAAGAGCCAGGAGCAGAGCAACCAGTTTTTTCATGATAGTTCTCCTTCACCATTGTTTTTTGAGCGAGCCTGTAACAACTCGTACGGCTCAGTATATTACAATCAGAATAAACTTGCAACACTTACGCAATCGATCAAGTCAGTGTTTTTTGAGATGTCAGTGCGTTTCTGTGTGCTTCCATACCAAAAAGGACAGCAGTAGCTGACCGCTGTCCTTGTTTTTTTTATTCAGCTGTTTCTCCGGGCAGGTTCATCACCTGCTTGGCCACCCTGACCTGATCCTGATCATCCATATACAGTCTCAGGTTCTCGCCAAGGCGGATATTGCCGGCCAGCATTTCCTCGCTGATGGTGTCCTCCACCGTGCGCTGAATCAGTCTGCGCAGCGGACGGGCACCGAACTTGGGATCATAGCCGGTCCTGGCAAGATACCGGACGACCTCCTCATCCCACGAGAGGGTGACATTCCGTTCCCGGAGCAGTCCTGCGACCTGCCGGAGCATGAGCCCGGCGATATCGCGGATATTGTCCTCGGAAAGCGAATGGAAGACAATCAGTTCATCGAGTCGGTTGATAAACTCCGGCCTGAAGACTTCCTTGACTTCCTTCATGACGGCATCCTTCATCATTTCATAATTCCGAAGGTCAGCCATGGGCTTGCTGCCAAAGCCCAGGGAACGGGTTTCGCTGATCTGGTGGGCTCCAGCATTGCTGGTCATGACAATGATCGTATTCTTGAAGGAGATGGTTCTGCCGGTATTGTCCGTCAGGCGTCCGTCTTCAAGAATCTGCAGCAGCATATTGAAGACATCCGGGTGGGCCTTCTCAATCTCGTCGAGGAGCACCACCGCATACGGTTTCCTTCTCACGGCCTCCGTCAGCTGGCCGCCCTCTTCATATCCGACATAGCCCGGGGCTGCACCGACCAGGCGCGAGGTGGTGAACTTCTCCATATACTCGCTCATGTCAATGCGGATGACCGCATTTTCATCGCCGAACATGGCTTCACCCAGTGCCCGGCAGAGCTCGGTTTTGCCGACGCCCGTGGGACCCAGGAAGAGGAATGAACCGATCGGGCGCTTGGGATCCTTGAGTCCCGCTCTGGCACGCCGGATGGCGCGGGCCACAGCATTGACGGCTTCCTCCTGTCCGATCAGACGCGCATGCAGCGTATCTTCCAGATGCATCAGCTTTTCCGCTTCCGTCTGCGTCATGCGCTGGGCAGGAATCCCGGTCCAGCTCGCCACGATCTGGGCAATATCCTCTTCGGTGACCACATCTCTGGCCTTCGCCTGTTCCTGATTCCACTCCGTGCGTTTTTTCTCAATGTCTGCCCTCAGCTGCCGCTCCTGATCCCGCAGGCTGGCCGCCTTTTCGAAATCCTGATGCGCAATCGCATCCTTCTTTTCAATGATCAGGGCTGAGAGCTGCTGCTCCTGCTCCTTGACATCCGGCGGAGCGGTATACGACTCAATGCGCACACGGCTGCAGGCTTCATCCATCAGGTCAATGGCCTTATCCGGGAGACAGCGGTCGGAAATATAGCGTTCCGACAGGTGCACCGCAGCCTGCAGTGCATCGTCTGTGATATGCAGCTTGTGATGCGCTTCATACCGATCCCGCAGACCCTTGAGAATCTCAACGGCCTCCTCCTGGCTCGGTTCTCCCACCATCACCGACTGGAATCTGCGCTCCAGCGCGGCATCCTTCTCAATGTGCTTGCGGTATTCATCCAGCGTGGTCGCGCCGATGCACTGGATTTCTCCCCTCGCCAGGGCGGGCTTGAGAATATTGGCGGCATCCAGGCTGCCCTCGGCCGCACCGGCACCGATAATGGTATGCATTTCATCAATGAACAGAATGATGTCCTTGGAGCGCCGCATTTCATCCAGGCATTTCTTGATGCGCTCCTCAAACTCACCCCTGTACTTGCTTCCGGCCACCATGCTGGCCAGGTCCAGGGAGAGCAGTTTCTTGCCGATGAGCATTTCCGGCACATTGCCCTGCACAATCCGTTCGGCAAGGCCTTCCACCACGGCGCTCTTGCCGACACCGGGTTCACCGATGAGGACAGGATTGTTCTTGGTGCGGCGGATGAGAATCTGCATAATCCGCTGAATCTCATTATCCCGCCCGATGACCGGATCGAGCTCTCCTTTTTCGGCGAGTTCCGTCAGATTCCGGCTGTAGCGTGCCAGGGTCGGCGTTGCTTTCTGCGCGCCGCCTTCACTTTCCTCATTCCTGCTTTCTCCGGCGGAAGGCGTCAGGCTGTTCCCGTCCGTGTTTTCCTGGATCATCTGCACCGTCTCATTCACGGCTTTTCTGAAATCCACATTGCAGCGGTGCAGAAGATTGGCAGCCATGCCGTCATCGGCCTTGAGCATGCTCAGCCACAGGTGCTCGGGGGTCACATAGCCCTGCCCCATGCGGTTGGAATCAATCACCGCCGTCTCAATGATTTTCTTGGTTCTCGGCGCCATTTCCATATGCATCGGGCGTTCTGTCAGTTCCGGGCCTTCGAGGTGCATCTCGGAAAGCATATCCTTTGCCTGGTCATACGTGATATGCTGCTCAATTTCCGGCGGCAGCCGGTCATCTTCAGAAAGCAGGCCCAGGAGCAGGTGCTCCGGGCCGATATATTTTGTACCGACTTCAGCAGCTTCGCGGCCCGCCGCGTTCAGTACCCGCTGCGTTCTTTCGGTAAAGCGTCCAAAAATTGGCATAGTACCTCCTGTATTTCCGTCTCCGTACTGCCCCGCGTTTACTCTTCTGCGCCAAGCAGTTCACGGATCCGCCTGCTTCTGACCACATTCAGATCAGCTTCTTCCAGATGCTTTTCCGTATAGGCCATCAGGTGCGCATTCTGCACCTGTTCGAGCAGCAGATTCATGATTTCAAACTGCTCGGGAACCATGCCCGTCAGCATGCCCACGCGCAGCGAGGACCAGAGGCCGTAAAACTCCTTGAGATCCATTTTTCGGGCATTCATCAGCAGACCCTGCGCGCGGAACACACGGTCTTCCAGTCCGATCCGGTCCTCCGCCATGGCGCGTTCCCGGAGTCCTTCTTCTTTTTCCGCCAGCTGTTTTCCAACGGCCAGAACAGTTTTCAGGATTTCTTCCTCTGTTCTCCCGAGCGTCGCCTGGTTGCTGACCTGGTAAATGCAGCCCAGGGCTTCAGAGCCTTCTCCGTAAAACCCGCGGATGTTCAATCCGACTTTGGCCACAATCTGGCTGACCGCACCCATCTGCTTGAAGTGCGTGAGCATCGGCAGATGCATCTGCAGGGATGCGCGCATGCCGGTCCCAGTATTGGTCGGACAGGCAGTCAGATAACCGAGTTCCCTGTCAAAGGCAAACGAGACTTCCCGTGAAAACGCATCATCCACCCGGAATACACTGTCCGCCGCTTCCTGGATTTCTTCTCCGGCGCGCACTGCCTGAATGCGGAGGTGATCCTCTTCATTCATCATGATGGACAGATGCTCGCGTTCATTGAGCATCACGGCCGCGGTGTCCGGCGTTTTCAGCAGATCTTCGCTGATATACCGTTCCTCTTCCAGGAGTTTCTTCTGGTTTTCTGTCAGATCGCTGAGCCGGATGAGATTGAATTCATCCCGGATGCCCGCCGCATCGACGGCGGATACCGTTCTTGTGATCAGCGCCTGTGCGCTTTCCGGGGAGGATGAGAGATTAAAGGGAAAATCCATATAGTTTCTTGCAAGACGCACACGGGAGGAAATCACTGTGAGATTGTTCACTCTGCCGCCTCCCCTGCCATGGCCCGCAGCTGATCGCGGATCTTTGCGGCCGTCTCAAAGTCTTCTGTGCGCACCGCTTCCTCCATCTGCCGGGCGAGTTCCTCGCGCATAGAGCGGGCCTTCTGGTCTTCTTCACTGCTCAGCGGTTGCCGTCCGGCATGCTGTACGCGTCCATGAATCTGCAGCAGCATCGGCTGAAGCTCTTCACGGAACACCTGATAGCATTCTGGGCATCCCAGATGACCGCTCTTCTGAAAGGCATGGAGGGTTGTCCGGCATCTCGGACAGATTTTATCCGGGCCTTCTTCTTTTTTGTTTTCTTCTCCCACACTGGTAATGGCGGAGAGAATCGAGGACAGCAGGTTGGTCACCTGCAGTCCCGCCACGCCGATCCCGATGGCACCGGGCAGTGTCTGCCCGAGAGCCCCATGGATTTTGCTCAGACACTGAGGGCATAAGTGGCGCTTAATCTGTTCACCGTCTGCGACGATAGTGACCATACATGTCGCTTCACGCTCGTTGCATTCATCACAAAGCATAGTCTATCCTTCCTGTTTCCGCTCATGAGACGCCATTCTGGGATGGGATACAGGGCGCCTTCTTTGCAGAAGCCTGTCCTTCTCTGTTCTTCCTTGCGATCGAAGTCAGCATCGCCTTGAGCACCCTGGCGCGCAGCGCATCCTTCATGGAGTCCGGGATCGGGACCGACAGCGCCTGGCTTGAAATGGCGGAACGCATGATATCCGCCTCGCAGGATGTGATCAGGTTCTCCGCCTCAAGCTGTCCGATCAGTTTGCCCGCTTCCACTTCACCGATGGTTTCACCAATCCGCTCCCCGATCAGGTAACGGAATTTGCTTCCCGACTGAATGACGCGGACGATGCGGATATACCCGCCGCCTCCGCGCCGTGATTCAATGACATATCCATCATCTATGGTAAATCTGGTCGCCAGCACATAGTTGATCTGACTGGGGGCACATCCGAAATACTCTGCCAGCTCATTGCGTTTGAGCTCCACTTCCGGTTCTTCCTGTGTCAGCATCGTTTTGATAAAGCTCTCAATGGTATCACTGAGCCGCATGCTTCTCCCTCATTTCCTGGTCTACTGACTTTCTTTGACCTACCATATTATAACATCTCTTTTTCCACTGTCAAGCTGACCGGCCTGCGCTTCCGGGCACACAAAAAAGCCCTGACCCTCCGATCTTCTTCGGAACAGTCAGGACTCTTCAGTCCACGGCAGCCTTTCAGACGCCGCAGAGCACTTCCCTGCAGATGTCCAGATATCGTTTTCCCGCTTCTTCCGAGCGGAATATGCCGCTCATCCGTGCGCTGATTTCCTCCAGTTCTTTGTCCTTCTCCCACGCCTGATCCGGCTTCTGAAAATAGCGGAACGGCAGGAAAAAAGCCAGACCTTTTCTTTGCAGTTCTTCCTTCGTGTCCGTACACAGCCGCATGGCCGGCAACGTGTAGGACCCTTTCCGGTCATGCAGCCGATAGCGGTACCGGATCACATCCGGGCTTTCCTCGCTGCACCTCGCATACACGACCGCTCCGCCCAGCATCCGGAGAGGACAGTCTGCACGCTTCAGAAATTCATAGATGCGAAACAGGATCTGACCGGTGGGCGTCTCCTCGCACATCATCTGATACAGGCATGTTTCCTGCTGCGCCTGTGCTTCGCGCGCAGCCCAGGAGGCTGTAATCATATACTCTGATGACCTGACTGAATACGGTTCAAAGACTTGGGACAGCAGTTTTTTCTTTTCCTGACAGCCCACGTTCAGGCAAACCTGTTCCTCTCTTCCAAACAGGCAGCGAAGCGAGGAGGGAAACAGCTCCAGGCATTCTTCCACCAGTCTGTCCAGGACACGTACAGTCAGCGTGAAATCCTGGCTGGGCCTGCGTCTCTCCCGGTCCGCCCCCAGTGTCTCCCACTGTCTTCTCTCCATCTCTCCGTATCCTCCTGCATGTGCGCTCCGGTTCTGCATCATCTTACTTCAGTTTTCCGGATTTGTCATTCAACTGCTGATATACAAACCAGGTGAACCGGCATATAGACGGAAGCTTTGATTGACAACCCCTCTCAAAAGCCGTATGATTTTTGCATTCCCGCTTGATGGAGGAACGGTTTCAATGCACATGCGCACCAAGAAATGGGCCCGGCCGGAGCTGGCGGCATGCCCCTACTACGATGATTTTCCCGAGCACCGCCGCAACAACTGGCGCCAGGCTTTTTCCCACGATCAGCCCCTTGAAGTGGAGCTGGGCTGCGGGAAAGGCGTCTCCACGGCACAGATGGTGCACGAAAACCAGGATGTCAATTATTTGGCCGTGGATATCTCCTCAGATATTCTCGGTGACGCCAGGCGGAACATTGAGACGGCCTTTGACGGGGAACCGGTTGACAATGTGCATCTGATGAAGTGTGATATTGAATACATCCGGCGCTTTATCGGACCCGAAGACCCGGTCCGGCGCATCTGGATTTCTTTCTGCAATCCCTGGCCCAAGCTCCGCCATGAGAAGCGCCGCCTGACCCATCCGCGTCAGCTGCTGCAGTACCGCGAGTTTCTTGTCCCGGGCGGAGAAATCTGGTTCAAGACGGACGATGATGCCCTTTTCAGTGATTCCCTGATCTATTTCAAAGCCTGCGGGTTCAGTCAGACGTATCTGACCTACGACCTGCATGCCTCCGGTTTTTCACCCAACTATATCACTGAGCACGAGAAGAAATACAGCATGAAGGGGATCCCGATCAAGTTCGGCATTTTCCGCAAGGAGGATGTCCCGGTTGATCTCGACCCTGTCCGCTGGATCCGCCAGCAGGCGGCTGTCCAGAATGCCTGACGTTCTTCTCCGCTGTTTTCAGGAGGTAGGATATGTCCGAGGTTCGCATCTCCACGGAGCGGCTGATCGCGCACAGCCTGATTCTGATCATTGTCTCCACCCTGCTCTATTACCTGCTGCCGGCCATCTGGCGCTATCTCTCCCCGTTTCTTCTGGCCATTCCCTTTGCGGCCATTGTTCAGCCGGTATCGCGCTTTCTTGAAAAGAAATGCCGCATCAGGCACAACGCCGCGGTCATCATTCCGCTGGTTCTTCTGGTGCTCATCGTGCTCCTGAGCGTGACCTGGTTTCTGTCCTTCGGCATCAACCAGATCAGTTATCTTCTGACCCACTCAGATGATGTCATCGCCCAGGCCTCCGCCGCTGTCCGCTCCGCGCTCAGCCCCATTCTGGCGCGCTTTGCCAAAAGGACATCCGGAGAGACCGGCAATCTGTGGGCGATCTTTGATAATGTCGTCAACTATCTCACCACGCAGGTCACCGTCTGGGCCGGCAATGCCCTGAATGTCACGGTCAACTGGGCCACCAGCATTCCCTATACCCTTCTCTATCTGAACTTTCTGTTCTTCGGCATCTATTTTATCGCCAGAGACTATGATCATCTGCTGGAAACCTATCATCGCGGCGTCCTGGGCAATCCCGATACCCAGAGCGGCAAGCTGACCAATTCGGCCGTCATCGGCCTGATGGGCTGGCTGCGCTGCCAGGCGATCTATGCACTCCTCTCCCTGGTGGTCGGTTCCATCTACTGGACCGCTTTCGGCTACCAGTACGGCGTTCTGATTTCTCTGGCTGCCGCAATTCTCGAGTTTCTCCCCATCGTCGGCAACGGGACAATCTATCTCCCGTGGGGTATCATTGGTCTGCTCATCGGCAAACCGGACGGTGCCATCCTGGCCCTGGCTCTGTTCTTCGGCCTGCTGTTCATCCGCCGCGTCACAGAGCCCCGCCTGCTGTCGCGGAACATTGGCGTTTCTCCCCTGCTCTCCCTGATGAGCATGTTTGCAGGCCTCAAATTCGGCGGCCTGATGGGCATGATCGGATCTCCCATGATCGCCGCGGTGCTCACCACGCTCTGGGAGGGAGACTTCCGGAAAACCATTCAGCATGACAGTCAGGTCATCTTCCACTATCTCGACAGGCGCTGGCACGGCGTTTCGGCCGCGTCTTCCTCATCGGATGCAGCTGCCGGGCCGGAAGAGGCACCCGCCTCAGAGTCTGCCGCTGAACAGAGCGAACCTGCTGAAACCCCGTCCTCCGGGAACCCTTCCGCGAAGCAGTAATTCCATCCTCAATTTCTCAGGAGCGGCCTGCATTCACTCATGCAGGATCCGCTCCTTTTCCAGTGCTTCCTTTTTCCCGTGGATCCTGCCCAGGGCATACATGAGGAGGGTCGCACACAGGAGATTAACCCATCCCAGCCGGGCAGGACTGAAGGAATTCACAAACCCGATGAGGAGATTGGCCCCGCCCACCACCGTGAGCATCTTCCCGATCTTATCGAGATGACTGATTCTGGAATCAATGTCTGAGAACAGGTCAAAGGGACCGTCCTCTGTTTTTTTGCGGAAATAGATCCACATCATCATGCGGCCGATATACTCTGCCCCGGTCTCCTTCATGAAGGAAACATACGCCTCATCGTACGGATGCATTTCGAGCCGGACGGAGTATTCACCGGGTTCACACCGGACAAAATGATAGGTGCACCAATCCACGCTATCGAGCACCCAGCCGTTGAGGGCCATCTCATTGAGCCATTCCTCTTCCTTTTCAAACGACCATACCCAGAACCATTTTCGAATGGTTTTCGTGTTTTCCATCTTTACTCCTCCCGCAGAATCCTTTCTCCGTTGTCCGCCAGTTCTCGAAGCCGGGCCACCTCGCCCTTCAGTACCTGCCGCCCTTTTTCCGTCAGGACGTACTCTTTCCGTCTGCTGTCGTCCTCAGCGGGCAGCAGCAGAATCCATCCTTTGGCACACAGGGCATTCAGTGCTCCGTAGAGCGTGCCTGCTGCCAGGTGCACTCTTCCTCCGGACAATTCTTCCGTCAGCTGCATGATGCCGTAGCCATGCCGCGGCCTGACCAGGGACAGAAGAATGTAGTATGTCGCCTCAGTCAGCGCAAATCCATCGGCCATATGACCGCCTCCTTCGTCTCACGATATATCGCCTTCCGATATATCGTGATCAGATTATATCGTGCTCCGATATAGTTGTCAAGTCCCTTTTCTGATTTTTCTTCAGGCAGAGCGACTGCACGCAAAAAACACTGCCGTCCATTGAAACAGACAGCAGTGTTTTCATGGTGTTCGTTACAGGAGCTGAATATTGGCGCGATGGCATGCGTCCACCACATCGTCCGGCCACATGGAGGCCTGGACTTCGCCGACATGTGCCTTGCGCAGGAAATACACGCACATGCGGCTCTGGCCGATGCCGCCGCCGATGGTCTGGGGAAGCTCCCCATTGAGAAGCGCTTTCTGGAAGGGCAGCTCTGCGCGTTCCTCGCATCCGCGCTCCTTCAGCTGGCGCATCAGCGTCTCGGGATCCACGCGGATGCCCATGGACGAAACTTCCAGGGAAATATCCAGCAGCGGATCGTACAGAAGGATGTCGCCATTGAGAGACCAGTCATCGTAGTCCGGCGCACGGCCGTCATGAATCTTGCCGCTCTTCAGTTTTCCGCCCACGCCCATCAGGAAGACCGCGCCGTAGCGGCGGACCGCACGGTACTCTCTCTCTTTCGGGCTGAGGGTGGGATACTTGTCTTCCAGTTCCTGTGTGGAGACAAAGGCAATCTCATCCGGGAGTTCCGGCTTGATGAACGGATAATGCGCGCAGACATAGCCTTCGGTCTTGCGCAGCGTCATATAGATATCGCTCACGATTTTCCTGAGCGTTTCCTCATTGCGCTCATTCGGTCCCAGAATGCGCTCCCAGTCCCACTGGTCCACAAAGATGGAATGGATGTTGTCTGTTTCCTCATCGCGCCGGATGGCGTTCATATCGGTATACAGACCTTCGCCCACGGAAAAGCCGTAGTTCTTCAGCGCCATACGTTTCCATTTGGCCAGGGAATGCACGATTTCCACCGTTTTTCCCGTTTCAAGCACGTCGAAAGCCACCGGACGCTCCACACCGTTGAGGTTGTCGTTCAGACCGCTCTCGGGCGAGACCATAATCGGGGCTGAAACACGGGTCAGGTTCAGGGCTTTGGAAAGCTCGGTTTCAAAAAAGTCCTTGACCAGCTTGATCGCAATCTCTGTATCGCGAAGATTCAGGACCGGGTTATAGTCCTTGGGAATAATCAGGTTCATGGGAAACACCTCCGGAAAATGGAATCAAAGAATGCTTTTCAGGCAGCCGAATGGCTTATCCGTCCTGCCTGGCGATATACTGCGTTCCAATCTGGCTGATCAGCCGGTCGCGGTCCTGAGGCGTCATGGAGATCTTCAGACACGTCCCCGTATCGGTATGTGTCTCCTCCAGGATCCGCCCTGCGGCCCGGATCGGGGCCATCATGTGATAGGCGCTGTAGGGAACCGAGAAAGCCACCGTCACCTGCGTCTGTCCCAGTGCCTTCCGGATGGCTTTTTTCAGCCCGTCCAGGTTTTCCCCTGTCAGGGCGGACACTTCCACCGCACCGGGGAAAGGATGGGCGCCCTCCAGAAGATCACACTTATTGATGACTTCCACTCTCGGCTGACTCGTTGCGCCGAGCTCTGCGAGCACCTGCTCGACCGTATCATGCTGCCTGAGCATGTCCGGGGAAGCACCGTCATTGACGATCACCAGGACATCGGCGCGCAGCGCTTCCTCCAGCGTCGCATGGAAGGCACTGACGAGTGTATGCGGAAGCTTCCGGATAAAGCCAACCGTATCCACAAGCAGGAACGGCGGAGCGTCCTGTTCTTCCACGCGCCGGGCCACCGAATCCAGGGTGGCAAACAGCTGGTCATGCACATAGACATCGGAACCGGTCATATGGTTGAGCAGCGTGCTTTTCCCGGCATTCGTATAACCGACCAGCGCGGCCACCGGGATTTCATTGCGCTCCCGGTTTTTCCTCTGGATATCGCGCTGGCGCTCGACTTCCTCAAGCCGGCGCTTGAGATCCGTGACGCGGTTGCGGATGCGTCTGCGGTTCATTTCCAGCTTGCTTTCACCGGGGCCTCTTGTGCCGATGCCGCCGGCCAGTCTTGAGAGGACAAGACCCTCGCCGATCAGGCGGGTGGACTGATACTCCAGCTGGGCCAGTTCCACCTGAAGCTTGCCTTCTGCGGTCGATGCGCGCTGTGCAAAGATGTCGAGGATCAGTGTGGTCCGGTCGACCACCTTGACGCGCAGCAGGTCTTCCAGGTTGCGGACCTGAATGCCGGTCAGCTCCTCATCGAAAATGCACATATCGGCTTCCAGCGCCTGGCATTCCCGCGCGAGCTCCTCAGCCCGGCCGCGCCCGAGAAACAGGGCGCCGTCCGCTCTGTCTTTCTTCTGAAGAAAACTTCCGACCACGACCGCGCCGGCTGTCTCCGCCAGGCGCGCCAGTTCCTCCAGGCTCTCCCGGCTTTCAATGCCCATGAGCACGCACTTTTCAGGGCCCTGGTCGAGTTCCTTCTGTTCCCATCCGACCAGACGGTCCGATTCGGCAATCTGATCAAGCCATTTCTGTTCCGGCAGCCGGTTCCAGCGAACCAGATCGGAAAGGATGACCTGGTCATTCGCTCCGAGGAAGGCGGCCTGTACAACCGTCGGCTCCCCGTTCAGGCAGCCGACCGCCACCATGGCGTCATAGCGAAACGACCGCAGCGCGCTGATATCCACGTCACTGAGTGTGCCGTCGCCGTTGGGATGCGTGTGCACGCACCGCACAAAGCTCAGGCGCTGTGCATTGCGGCGCAGCCGGTAATCCCGCAGTTCCACATCCCGGTCCGTTCCCACAGAGACATCCACAATCTCGCCGTCTCTTGTTATGTACACAGCGATTTCACGTCTCAGATACCCGCTCATCGCGGACAGGAACGCCATCAGTTCCCGCGGGAGAAAATCGGTCTCATCGACCTGGTAATCATAGAGCGATGAGAGCTTATCAATCACGGTATCACGGATTCCCTCAAGGTTTCCGTGTACTTCTTCTCTTTTCATGCAATATCCTTATTAATCGAAATCAAACAGCGGGGTGACATGTCCGTCAATCAGACGCTGGTACTCCGCAACCACCCTGCGCATAATGGAATCCCAGCTGACCGGAATCGTTTTCTGTGCTCTTTCGCCCACGTCCTGAATCATCGGAAGCGCGCGGACGATGGTTCGGGCGATGGCTTCCGCACTCTCGTTCTCGCAGATAAAGCCATTGTCCTCATCGATAATGCCCTCTGCGGAGCACGACCCCTTCACTACGATGCCCGGCGTGCGCATGACCGCCGCTTCGCGAAGCACCATGGGTGCATTGTCATACAGAGACGGGAACACCAGAAGGTCCGCCCGGTAATACAGTGCCATCAGTTCGGCACGGTTGCCGATAAAGCCGAGGAACTGACACTGATCCCCGATCCCCAGCGTCTTTGCTTCCTGGACGATGTCTGAAAAGTCAGGTCCATCGCCCGCTGTCACCAGCTGGAACGGTACGCCCTGCTTTTTCAGGATTGCACATGCACCGAGCACGCCGTGCAGGTTTTTCTTGTAATTGTGCTGACCGACAAACAGCAGCGTCGGCACGCCCTTTTTCAGGGAGAGCCGGGCATCCATCTTCTGCTTGCCTTCCGGCGACAGTTCCTCAATGTCCGTGCCATTTTCCATGATCAGGATTTCCCCGTGATAACCATAGGAATGCAGCACATCAGCCGTAGCATTGTTGACGGTCCAGACGCCGTCACACTTGTCATAGAAGCGGATCAGGCGCTGAATCACGGACTGGGCCAGCACTTTGGAGTGTGTTTTGGCCAGCATGTCATCGTAATACTTGGAATGGAACGTACTCACCAGCGGAATATCCCGCCTGCGCGCCGTCTTCAGCGCTTCACTTCCTGCGAGAAACGGGCTCTGCGCATGCACGATATCAAACGGCACTTCCGCGACCCGCCTGCGGAAGGAAGGATCCAGTCCGGGCAGTCCCATGCGGAACAGTTCACCCGGCACCTTCAGGCTGGCTGAGAGAATCACGGGGACCCCGTAGAGTTCTTCCGCATTCGGGGACTCCGGTGCAATGTAATAGGCCTCATGGCCCATGGCGGTCAGTGTCTGACAATAACTGAGCGTTACTCGTCCAACACCGTCCACACTCGGCGGATACGTGTCAACAAATTGTCCAACTACCATGTTTCACTCTCCCGGGGCGTATTGTATCATACACACTCTGCTCACAACATGCCCCTTTTGCATTCTTCTTGTTCTTCTAACGGATCTCCCGGACCGGCATGCGCTTTTCTCCCCGCGCCAGAAGCACGGCGCAGTCAAGCGCTGTACACTGCGGGACACAGACCGATACATGCTTCCAGTCTCTGTGTGCAATCCGGGCGGTCATGCCCTGGATCTCCTGGTTTTTCAGCAGGACAGATCCCCACAGAAGCAGGGTAAACCTTTCGCCGCAGGAAATCAGCGGCACCAGCTGACGCACCATGTCCGTCAGTTCATTGGCTCCCTTTTCAAGGATTGTACGGCATACAGGACTCCCCGCTTTCGCCCCTGTTTCCAGAAGCGGCGCGAGCGCGGCAATGTCGGCCTTTTCCATGATATGCTGCTGGCAGAAATCCACGGCGTCCTGCGCATTCCGGATGGTGGTATGCTGTTCCAGAAGCCCGGTCAGCACATGGTCCGATCCTCTCCTGTCACACAGCCGCACATAGGCCCTGAGCAGTTCCATGCCCAGCCAGGTCGCGGAGCCTTCATCGCTCAGCAGGTGTTCCCACCCGCCGCACCGGTGAATGATGCCGCTTTTCCCGTCACTTCCCAGGGCAATCGAACCGGTCCCGGCAATGAGGACCACAGCAGGGGCATCGAACATGCGAATCAGCAGTTCGGCGTCATTGACCACCATGAGGCGGTCACGGGAGAAGCCCAGCTCCAGGAGAATCTCTTCATAGACAGCCTGCGCGTCCTCGGTATCCACGCCTGAGGCCCCGATGCAGAGCCGGTCGCAGTCATCTGCCGTGGTGCCGGAAGCTTCCAGGGCCCGCCGGATGATTCTGCCCAGCCGCACCGCCAGTTCTTCCCGGCCGATGCCTGCCAGTGTGCCGCCCTGATCTTCTGCTTCCCAGAGCACGCTTCCCTTCGCATCCGTGACCCGGATCCGTGCCGTCGTACCGCCAACATCCATGCCAATGACCATCGTCCGCATTCTCCTTCCCTGCTGTTTTTAATGCATTTTCCCATTCCCTCAGGGTTCTGTCAATCCAATTTTCCACTTTGCTGCCGGGTTTGCCGTTTTGTGGCCGCTTTTCGCCCGGACTGCACATTCAGCTTTTTCAAAATGTCTGAAAAAACAGAGCGGCCTGAAATCCAGCCGGATTTCAGGCCGTCATGATCAGATGCGATAAACAGCAACGCTGTAGGCCGGGATTTCGACACGGCCCTCCGCCTTTTCCCCGTCCAGCAGGGACACCAGCTCTTCGCCGAGCCGGATCTCCTGCGCTTCCGGGAGATAGTTCAAAACAAACAGCCACTTCTGTCCGTCTTTGACCCTGCCGACGATTTCCACTGTGTCCGGCGCCTTGACCAGATCCTCATAGGGCTCGGCCAGGCCCAGGTTCTTCAGGAAGCGCCGTGCTGCCTGCCGGGTGAAAACGCCGCCGAAATGCAGCACGCGTCCCTTTCCAACCGTGCGCTCGGTCAGAACAGGCTCGCCCTTCAGGTAGGACGTGGTATACCGGGCCAGAACCTCTGTGCCCTCCTCAGCCTGCAGGCTTTCCATGAAACAGTCCACATGCAGTTTTCTGCCATTCCATTCGGCTTCCGCCATGTCCTCGGCAGGACTGCGGAAGGTGTATTCCTCCACGGTCGTCCCGGTCATCTCTCGGAGCAGTCCCGGCATGGGCTGCATCGGGCATCTGCCGCTGGCATCCTTGTACCCGGTACGGCAGCCGATCACCAGAGTGCCGCCCTGCTCGACATACGCTTTGAGAAGCGCTGTCTCTTCTTCCTTCAGGATGACAAAGTGCGGTGCAAACAGGACCGGATACCGCTCAAGCTCTTCCAGCTTTGTATTCTGGCGCAGGTCCACAAAATCAAATGTCGTGTGCGTTTCCTGGGCCGCTGCGAAAATGCCTTCCTCGGAGGCCTTCTGGACCCGGCCATGCCAGTGGTCCACATCAGCGTCAAACTGGTTGTCCACTGTCTGAAGTACGCCGAAGCGGGCATCCGTATCCGCGCCGCAGACTTCCTGAATCTTCTCCAGATCTTCTGCAAACGCTTTGACTTCACGCAGCCGGCGGTTGTCACGGCTGTCATAGTCCAGGATGCCGTGCCAGTAAATTTCTGTCCCCACAGGGCTCGTGCGCCAGCGGAAGAAGGAGACATAATCCGCCCCGTGCGCCACGCTCTGCATGGCCCAGAGCTCCAGCTGTCCCGGACGCGGCATGGAGGCTTCCATCCGGTTATACCATCCGTTCGCGCCGGACTGCTGCTCCATGATGCCAAAGTGCGGGCAGATCGAACGGACCCGGGTCAGGTCCAGGGAGGAATGCCGGTCATGCAGGCTGTCCTCGTCCCAGGTCTGATCAATCCCGTAGGCAAAGTTCGGATAACTGTCATACATATAGACGTCCAGGATGTTCCTGGCCATCTCATGATTGTCCAGCCGGCCGAACATCCCATTGGTCGTCACAAACATGCGCGGTTCAATGAACTTCCGGAGAATCTCTGTCTGCATGGTACAGAAAGACAGCGCGCTTGCGGACACAAAGCGCACGTAATCCAGGAGCAGAGACGGGTTGTGGGATGCAATGGCATTGGTATGCGGCACATCGATCTGTTCCCAGTCTGTATAGGTCTGGCTCCAGAACACCGTTCCCCAGGCTTCGTTGAGCGCATCAAGCGAAGCGTACTTTTTCTGCAGGAACACACGGAATGCCTTCCCATCCGCCTCGGAGAGGAAATCATTGGTTTCACAGTTCAGTTCATTGTCGATCTGCCAGCCGACAATCGCCGGATGCCGGCCCCAGTGTTCGGCCATTTTTCCGACCAGGAGGGCCACCTTCTCACGGTAGACCGGACTGTTGTAATTATAATGCCGCCGGCCGCCGTGGCGGTAAAGCACGCCATCCGCATTGGCGTTGAGCGTTTCCGGATACCTGCAGGTCAGCCAGGCCGGGGGCGTGGCGGTCGGGGTTCCGAAAATCACCTGCATGCCGGTGGATGCACACAGGTCGAGGAACCGGTCAAAGAAGGAAAAGTCAAAGCTGCCTTCCTCCCTTTCCATAATCGACCAGGCAAACTCACCGATGCGCACAGTGTGAATGCCGTTGTCCAGCATCCGCTTCAGATCGCTTTCCCAGAGGGATTCATCCCAGTGTTCCGGATAATAGCACACGCCGGCAGACATGGTTTTCAAAAAGTCCATGATGACACCTTCCTGTCAAAGAATGACTGTTGATTTCTGATTGCATGGAGACTATACAACGCACAGTCAGGATTGGTCAAGCCCAACTGCTTCTGCTAGAGAAAAAGCAGACCCTGCGGTCTGCTTCAATGCTCCGGTTCTGTTCAGCTTTCCTTTTTGCTGCTGGCCTCGAGCACCTCGTCGCCTTCCCGGGTCACTTCCTTGAAGGTCTTGCCTTCTCTCACGCCCTGGATCATGACAACCACAACGCCCATGATCAGGGAGATATAATAGGTAAAGAAGCGCCACAGCAGCAGTGCCGCAAAGGAATAGCCGTCCGGGAAAATCTTTCCGAAATACATGCTGAAGACGCCTTCCGATGCGCCGGATGCACCGGGCAGCGGAGCGTACGCAGCAGAGATGAACTCCATGACATGCAGGGCCACCAGGTGGATATAGCTTTCCTCCACCAGTCCCAGTCCCCTGTAAATGCAGTAAATCACGCTCATCAGCGCAATGAGCTGCAGGCCGCCAATGATCAGCTGCACCAGCATGTCCCACGGCCGCTTGCTGTAGGAGGTCAGGCTGTCATGAAAGACTTCCACGGCCTGATTCGCTTTCTCGGAAAGCTCGTGCGGTTTCTTCACCCAGTGGAATTTGGCGGCAATCTTCACCGCAAACGCGATCAGTTTCTTGATCATCGGCGTGCACAGAGCAAGGCTCGTCACGAGGGTCACCATGACAGCGTTATAGCAGAATCCAACAATCAGAATCCATTTCTGCGCTCCGACATGCTCATTGATAAAGCCGCCGAAGAGAATCCAGAAGAGTGCTGCAAAGAATGAAAGCATGAACTGGAAGCAGAAAAAGCGCATCGCAATGGCCGATGTGGCAATCGCGGTCGGCACACGGTCCTGATAGAGATAATAGATCTGCATCGGCTGTCCGCCGGATGCGCCAGGGGTAATATTGGAATAATACTGCCCGACCACGGAGATAAAGCACAGCCTCAGAAAGGAAACCCGGTATCCCTGCCTCTTCAGAAAAAAATGGATCGCCACAGCATCCATCATCAGATAGCAGCAATAGCAGACCACAGCAAGGATCACCCATGCAAGACTCATCCTTTTGACCGCTTCCCAGGCTTCGCCGATGCTGTTGTCACTGATGCCGATCACCAGCACAACGGCAAGGGTACCCAGGATCAGCGCCATATTGATGATCCTTTTCCTGCTTCCTTTCATGAAAACCTCCAACTAAAATATTGCTGTCAGTATAACAAACTACCCTAATGCGGTCAAGTGAATGAAAAACGCATTGTGCTTAATTGTATCATATTTCCGGATTTTTTCCGTTAGACTTTCATGAGAAAAGCCCGGACGGTAAAACCGTCCGGGCCGGGATTCCGAATTATTCGTCCTTGGCGAGCCGCTTGTAGGATTCGAGACGTTCCTTGGCGTCTTCTTCCTGCTGCGCGAACAGGGTCTTGGCAGCATCCGGGAACTGACGTGCAAGAGCGGTGTAACGAACTTCGCCCTGCAGGAATTCCTGATAATTGCCAGTGGGTTCCTTGCTGTCGATGGTCATCGGGTTCTTGCCCTGCTGAGCAAGTGCCGGGTTGTAACGATACAGAGGCCAGTAACCGCAGTCAACAGCCTTGCGGATTTCAGCCTGTGCCATACCCATGGACTTGATGCCGTGGTTAATGCAGGGAGCATAAGCGATGATCAGGGACGGTCCATGATAAGCTTCAGCTTCGGTCATAGCCTTGAGCAGCTGTGCAGGGTTGGAGCCCATAGCAACGGTTGCAACATAGACATAGCCATAGCTCATAGCCATCATGCCCAGGTCCTTCTTACGGGTGCGCTTGCCGGCAGCAGCGAACTTCGCGACAGAACCGGTAGGCGTGGACTTGGAAGCCTGTCCGCCAGTGTTGGAGTACACTTCGGTATCGAGAACGAGGACGTTGACATCCTGGTTCTGTGCAAGCACATGATCCAGTCCGCCGTAGCCGATGTCATATGCCCAGCCGTCACCGCCGAAGATCCAGATAGACTTCTTGGTGAGCAGGTCAGCATCCTTCAGGACTTCGCGTGCAGCCTTGCAGGCGTCGCATTCGCAGCCGGGTTCGATGCCTTCATTGCAAGCGGCAACCAGCTTTGCGCCGGCAGCGCGGGAGCCTTCTGCATCATCCATGTTGTCGAGCCATTCCTGACCGGCAGCCTTGATTTCAGCAGTTGCCCATTCAACAGCGATCAGCTTGCGGACGTTGTCAGCGAGCTTGGCGCGGCGCTGGGTCACGGCCAGGTTCATGCCGAAGCCGAATTCAGCGTTGTCTTCGAACAGGGAGTTTGCCCATGCAGGACCATGTCCGGCATTGTTCGTGGTGTAGGGGCAGGTAGGAGCAGAACCGCCATAGATGGAGGAGCAGCCGGTGGCGTTCGCAATGATCATGCGGTCGCCGAAGAGCTGTGTCACCAGCTTGACGTACGGGGTCTCACCGCAGCCAGCGCAGGCGCCGGAGAATTCGAAGAGAGGCTTGAGAGCCTGGCTGTTCTTCACGGTAGCCTTGTTGGTGATGGTGGTGACTTCCGGTACCTTCATGGCATATTCCCAGTTGGCTTCTTCCTTGCGCTGGCTGTCGAGCGGCTGCATCACAAGGGCAGTCTTCTTGGGATCCATGCAGACTTCAACGCAGTTGCCGCAGCCTGTGCAGTCGAGCGGGCTGACCTGAATACGCATGGTCATGCCGGCGAATTCCTTGCCGGTTGCCTTCTTGGTGACGAAGGACTCGGGCTTCTCTTCGCCGTCCTTCACATAGATGGGACGGATTGCAGCATGCGGGCAGACCAGAGAGCAGTAGCCACACTGGATACAGGTGTCAGGATTCCATTCAGGCACCTTGACAGCAATGCCGCGCTTTTCGAACTTGGTGGTGCCGGTGGGCACGATGCCGCGAGGATCGATCTTGCTGACGGGCAGGCTGTCGCCTTCCTGAGCGAGAACGGGCTTCACGAAGGTCTTGAAGTATTCATCCGTGCCCTTGACTTCTTCAGCAACAGCACCGGTGGTAGCGGTTGCCCATGCTTCGGGAACGGTGACTTCCTGCAGACCGGAGATAGCGATGTCGATAGCGTCCCAGTTCTTCTGGACAACGGCGTCGCCCTTCTTGCCGTAGGTCTTCTTTGCATAGGCCTTCATGTACTCGTCAGCCTGATCATAAGGAATGATGTTGGCGAGCTTGAAGAAGGCTGCCTGCATGATGGTGTTGATGCGGCCGCCCATGCCGACCTTGCCGGCCAGGGTGATAGCATCAATGATGTAGAACTTCGCATGCTTCTTGGCGAGCAGCTGCTTCATGGTGGCGGGCAGACGCTCTTCGAGCTCTTCCTTGGTCCACGGGCAGTTGAGCAGGAACACGCCGCCTTCCTTCAGATCCTTGACCATGTCATACATGGTGACATAGGCGGGATTGTGGCAGGCGATGAAGTCCGCAGCATCAATCTGATACGGGCTCTTGATCGGGTTCTTGCCGAAGCGCAGGTGGCTGACAGTCAGACCGCCGGACTTCTTGGAGTCATATGCGAAGTATGCCTGAGCATACATGTCGGTGTGGTCGCCGATGATCTTGATAGAGTTCTTGTTGGCGCCGACAGTGCCGTCAGAGCCGAGGCCGTAGAACTTGCAGGAGATAGCGCCTGCAGGAGCGGCGTTGAAGAGCTCGCCCAGGGGCAGGGAGGTGCCGGACAGGTCATCGTTGATGCCGACGGTGAAGTGATTCTTCATCTCGCCGTCGAGGTTGGCGAAGACAGCCTTGATGTGGGTAGGCGTGAATTCCTTGCTGCCCAGACCATAACGGCCGCCGACGATGGCGATATCCTTGCGGCCAGCTTCAGCCATGGCTGCGCAGACATCCAGGTACAGAGGCTCACCCAGAGAGCCGGATTCCTTGGTGCGGTCCAGAACAGCGATCTTCTTCACGGTTGCAGGAACAGCAGCAGAGAACATATCAACGGGGAACGGACGATAGAGGTGAACCTTGACGACACCGACCTTTTCGCCCATTTCAACCATCTTGGTGACGGCTTCATCAGCAACGTCACAGCCGGAGCCCATGATGACGATCACTTTCTCGGCATCGGGAGCACCAACATAATCATAAGGATGATATGCACGTCCAGTGATTGCCTCAACTTCGCGCATGGTCTCTTCCACGATACCGGGAACAGCAGTGTAGAAGTTGTTGGCAGCTTCACGGCCCTGGAAATAGATGTCAGGGTTCTGAGCGGTGCCTGCCTGATGCGGATGTTCAGGATTCAGAGCGCGGTCACGGAACTCCTTGACCTTATCCCACGGCATGATCTTTCCGAGTTCATCATAATCGGGGAGATACACCTTCTGGATTTCGTGGGAGGTACGGAAACCATCGAAGAAATGCAGGAACGGTACAGAAGCCTTCAGGGTTGCAACATGGGCAACGATTGCCATATCAGCAGCTTCCTGAACAGAGCTGGAAGCGAGCATGGCAAAACCGGTCTGACGGCAAGCCATAACGTCGGAATGATCGCCGAAGATGGACAGAGCATGATAAGCAAGAGCACGGGCGCTGACATGGAAAACGCAGGGCATCAGTTCGCCGGCAATCTTGTACATGTTCGGGATCATCAGCAGAAGACCCTGGGATGCAGTGAATGTGGTGGTCAGTGCACCGGCTGCGAGTGAACCATGCACTGCGCCGGCTGCGCCGGCTTCAGACTGCATTTCCTGAACCTTCACGGTCTGACCGAACAGGTTCAGTGTGTTGTGTGCAGCGCTCTCATCTGCCGCTTCAGCCATAGGCGAGGAAGGCGTGATGGGATAGATAGCAGCCACATCGCTGAATGCATACGCGACATGGCTTACGGCAGTATTGCCGTCTACAGTCCTGATTTGGGCCATGATGGGAACCTCCTTGGTGAGTGTTACTCGGCGGCAAATGCCGTCTGTGAAACTGACGCAAATACTCACATATTCTGCGCAAATCATGCGCTTTCTATGCATGCAAAAACGGCAGTCACTGGGATGCCTTCTCATTATATGACTTTCAAATCGCAAAGTCAATGCATCGTATAAGGTAGAAACCATCACGCCTGAACATTTTGGCGATTGAAAAAAGCGCCATATATTTCTTTATTTCCCTGTTTTTCAGGCTCCTCCCCTTGCCAGACGCGGAAAAAAGCAGGACTGCTCTTTCCGCGTCTCTTCCGGATCGGCTGTGCTGTCCCTGGTGCTCTTCCTCTCCTTTATGCGGTCTATATAGAAGGATAGAAGTCATGCAGTCAGCGTCATTTTTTATCAGATTTATCCCGGTTCCATCCCTGTTTCGACATGAGTTGGTGTTTTGACGGTGTTTTCTGAGTTGACACTATCCATCCGCCCGCATATAATTGACACTGGTTTGGTTTCTCTGTGCGCACATGCCTGTCAGGAAACCTGATATCCCGGAAACACGGCATGTTCTCACAGACCGTCAGATCAAAAGATAAATCGTTTTCACGGAAGGGTTTGCTTCATATTAAAAGGTTTATTCTCAAGTGGAAGACCAGCCTGATTGTCGTCGGCACCATGGTGCTCCTCGGCGTTCTGGCTCTGCTGTTCTTCCCTTCGCTACCGCCTTCGGAGCCGGCTGATCTGAATGAAGATACCGTCATCATTTCCGTCGCCGGCGAGGAGAAGCTGCGTGTCCCTCTTTCTCAGCCCCAGACGGTGACCATTGAGCAGAAAGACGGAAACAAAAACGTTATTGTGATTACGGAGGACGGCGCATATATGGACAGTTCAACCTGTCACAATCAGATCTGCGTCCATTCCGGAAAAGTGACCAGGGACAATTGGGATTATCGCCCGGATGGTGCCTTTATCATCTGTCTTCCCAACCAGGTCAGTGTGGAATTGGTGGTGAAATCCATTGTCGAATAAATGCTGCATCCTCCTGGCACTGCTCCTGGCCGGCATGCTGCTTTTTTCTTCCTGTTCCGCAGGAAGCGAAGGCGTTGCGCCTGCCCCGACAGCCACAGCAGCAGAACGGACCAGCGGCGTGGGATTCTATTTTGATACTGTCGTCACGATCGTGCTGTACGGTGCGCCTGAAGGTCTGCTGGATGAAATCTGGGCAGACTGCGCGCGTTATGAACAGCTGCTGAGCAAGACCATCCAGGGCTCCGATGTCGACCGCATCAATCATGCCGGCGGTCAGCCTGTCCAGGTAGACCATGAGACATGGGAAATCCTGCGCCGTGCCATTGAGGTCTCTGATTCTTCCGGGCATGCCTTTTCCGTCACCATTGCCCCCCTGACGGCGCTGTGGGACTTTACGGGCGGCACAAACCGCATGCCGACCGACGAGGAACGCCTGGCTGCCCTGCCGCTGGTCAATGATGATCTGATGATCCTCGGCGAGAACGATACGGTCACACTCCCCGAAGGCATGGAGGTGGACCTGGGCGGCATCGCCAAGGGCTATATTGCCGATCAGATCGCCGAGGCCATCCGCGGAAGAGTGCTCGGTGCAACGCTCAATTTCGGAGGGAATGTCTACGCGGTCGGCATTAAGCCGGATGCCTCTCCGTTCCGTGTCGGCATCCGTGATCCCCAGGGCGGTGATAACGATTCCATCGCTGTCGTATCGGTCTCGGATCTCTCGGTTGTCACCAGCGGCATCTATGAGCGCTACTTTGAGCTCAACGGTGTCCGGTATCACCACATTCTCGATCCCGAAACCGGCATCTCATCCGATTCCGATCTCGCATCGGCCACCATCATTTCCAAAAGCTCCATGACTGCGGATGCCATGGCGACGGCGTGTATTGTCATGGGCCGGGACAAAGCCCTTCAGTACCTCGCAGAGCAGGGCATGGATGGACTGCTGATTACACGGTCCGGAGAAATCGTGACAACAGACGGTTTCGAGGATCTGTACAGCCTCATGCGGCTGAAATAACTCTTTCCTCTGATTCCAATGGTTTTCCTATTTTTATTTACTGTGGAGGGTATCATCGATGGAGAACAATGTGACCAAAAAAAGCTGGCCGCCTTATCTGATCCTGGGCCTGATCTCCCTGATCGCCGCTCTGATCCTGGCTCTGACCAATGCGATCACCGCCGGCCCGATTGCAGAGCACAAAATGGCTGCACTTCAGGAAACCTTCAGTGCCGTCATGCCTGCCGCTTCCTATGAGGAAGTCAGCTTTAGTTCATCCGCCTACTCCAATGTTTCCAGCATTTATGCTGCCAAGGATGAAAACGGCAACATCATCGGCTACTGCGTCACTGCCAGCCAGCAGGGTTATGCCGGTCCCGTCGCTGTGACCTTCGGTATGGATCCTGCCGGTTCCGTGGTTGCCACCAAAGTCGGCGACACAGACTTCCAGGAAACCACCGGTATCGGTGCCAAGGCACTGAATCCCGAATTTGCCGAACAGTTCACCGGTCTGAATGCTGCAGAAGGCGGCTCCTTTGAAGCGATCTCCGGTGCAACCTTTACTTCCAAAGCCATTCTCGGCGATGCCAACGGTGCTTTTGGCGCCATGGCTGACGCTGTTCTGGGCAAAGCCGGCGGCGAAGTGGTTTTCGGCAAGCGTGAAGCTGCCGCCGCTGCTCCGGTCGATGCCTCTGCCCTGACCCCCGGTGCCACTCTCAAGGGCGAAGCACAGGGCTTCGGCGGAAAAGTGACGGTCACCGTCACGCTCGATGACAACACCAACATCGGCTCACTCGCAGTCGACGCGCCGGATGAGACGGAAGGTCTCGGCAAGCTCGCACAGGAGAGCGCCTTCACCGATCAGTTTGCCGGCAAGTCCATTCCTGTTGCCCTTGAAGACATCTCCGCCGTGTCCGGTGCCACCATCACCACGACGGCCGTCGTCGAAGCCATCAACAGTGCAGCTCCTGCCGCAGCAGAAATCCTGCCCGGTGCTACGCTCGAAGGCTCCGCTCAGGGCTTCGGCGGTCCTGTCTCCGTAAAAGTCAAGCTGGATGACAGCCTGCAGATCGAATCCCTTTCCGTCAAGGCTCCCGACGAGACAGAAGGTCTCGGCAAGATGGCTGAGGAAAGCTCCTTCACCGATCAGTTTGCCGGCAAGTCCATTCCTGTTGCCCTCGAAGACATCTCGGCCGTGTCCGGTGCCACCATCACCACCACTGCCGTTGTCAATGCCATCAACAGTGCTGTGCCTGTTGAAGCAGAAGGCGCCCTGACAGTCGATGAACTCTCCAGCATTACAGAAGGTTCTGTCGGCCTCCAGTCCAACGGTCTTGCCGTTGTCAGCGCGGACAGCAATTATTCCGGAACGCTCGTAGGCGAATTCCAGTATGAGAACGGGCAGCTCGTCAATGCATCCATCGCAACGCCTGCTCCCGCTGTGGAAGAACCCGCTGCTGAGCCTGCCGCAGAAGCTGCGGATGTCCTGACCGCCACCAAGCCCGGTTATGACAATCTCGACGTCACTGTTTCCCTCACCAAGGCTGCTGATGGAACCGTCGGTTCCCTGATCGTGGATGCCTCCACACAGACTCCCGGTCTCGGCCAGCGCTGCGCTGAGGAAGCCTTCACCAGCCAGTTTGTCGGCAAGACCGCTCCCTTCGTTCTCGGCGAGAATGTGGATGCCGTTGCTTCCGCCACCCTCACCAGCACTGCTGTTGTTGATGCTGTCAACGAACTCATGGCCGGTGCTCCTGCCGCTGAAGAGCCCGCTGCAGAAGCTGCAGAAACCCTGACCGCCACCAAGCCCGGTTACGACAATCTCGACGTCACCGTTTCCCTCACCAAGGCTGCTGACGGAACCGTCGGTTCCCTGACCGTGGATGCCTCCACACAGACCCCTGGTCTCGGCCAGCGCTGCGCTGAAGAAGCCTTCACCAGCCAGTTTGTCGGCAAGACTGCTCCCTTCGTTCTCGGCGAGAATGTGGATGCTGTTGCTTCCGCCACCCTCACCAGCACTGCTGTTGTTGATGCTGTGAATGAGCTCATGGCCGGTGCTCCTGCAGCTGAAGAACCCGCTGCTGAGCCTGCCGCTGAAGCTGTTGAAGCCCTGACCGCTACCAAGCCCGGTTACGACAATCTCGACGTCACCGTTTCTCTCACCAAGGCCGCTGACGGAACCGTTGCTTCCCTGACCGTCGATGCCTCCACACAGACCCCTGGTCTCGGCCAGCGCTGCGCTGA
>DEFL01000081.1:407-705 GCA_002350845.1 Christensenella sp. UBA2853 | reverse complement strand
GCCAGTTCGTCGGCAAGACTGCTCCCTTTGTTCTCGGCGAGAATGTGGATGCCGTTGCTTCCGCCACCCTCACCAGTACCGCTGTTGTTGATGCTGTGAACGAGCTCATGGCCGGTGCTCCTGCGGCTGAAGAACCCGCTGCTGAGCCTGCCGCTGAAGAGCCCGCTGCAGAAGCTGCAGAAACCCTGACTGCTACCAAGCCTGGCTATGACAATCTCGACGTCACTGTTTCCCTCACCAAGGCTGCTGACGGAACCGTTGCTTCCCTGACCGTGGATGCCTCCACACAGACCCCTGG
>DEFL01000081.1:0-356 GCA_002350845.1 Christensenella sp. UBA2853 | reverse complement strand
ACCAGCCAGTTCGTCGGCAAGACCGCTCCCTTCGTTCTCGGCGAAAACGTGGATGCCGTTGCTTCCGCGACTCTCACCAGCACCGCTGTTGTTGATGCTGTGAACGAACTCATGGCCGGTGCTCCTGCTGCTGAAGAACCCGCTGCTGAGCCTGCCGCTGAAGAGCTCTCTGCCGAAGCTGCTGAAACCCTGACTGCCACCAAGCCCGGTTACGACAATCTCGACGTCACCGTTTCCCTCACCAAGGCCGCTGACGGAACCGTTGGTTCCCTGACTGTCGATGCCTCCACACAGACCCCTGGTCTCGGCCAGCGCTGCGCTGAGGAAGCCTTCACCAGCCAGTTCGTCGGCAAGAC
>DEFL01000084.1 GCA_002350845.1 Christensenella sp. UBA2853 | reverse complement strand
AGTGCTTTGCGAAGCCTTCCGATCAGGGTTTTCCGCATGATTCCCATGAACGCCGCGTCGCGGTTTGGTCTGCCTCTGCGCTTTCCGTCAGGAAGCGTAATCTTCCCTTCGTGAAGCGCTTTGTGGCACGCTTTGCACAGTGTAATCAGATTATTCGGCGCGTTTCCGCCGATTCTCCGGCTCTCTTTGTGATGCACATGAAGCTTTATGCCTCTCTTTTCCGTCGGACGCTTTCCGCAGCACTGACAGGTGTAGTTGTCCCTTTTCAGTACATACTGGCGAACGTTGTACTCATCATACATTTCTCCCAGCTGGTAATCCGTTCCGGCAGGGAGCGGTTTCCCTTCTTCCATTGCCTTCAGGCGCTGCATATCAAACTCCGCTGTTTCCACAATCACCTTCGATACCGGAAGGAAGGAGCAGATTCGCCTTATGCGTGTGATATGCTCCTGAATTTTGACTTCCACCGAAGGCGCGAGCCAGCCCTTATGCTTTCCATGGACTCGATTGTCGAACCTTGCCTTTCTGTACCGGGTCTTGCGGTTCCTTCTCGAACAGCGGTACTGCCTTCTGTCTGAAAGCAGGCTGACCACATCGTTACGGGGCTGCATTTCTTCGGTATACAGTTCTTCCCGCTCTGTACATGCAGAGAACCCAACATGCTTACTTCCCGCATCCACGCCCAGCACAACCGGCTGTGTTTCGCTTCCGCTTTCGTAAAGCAGCTGTATCGTAAACGGGCAGCGCTGTATGACCTTCGCCCTGTGCGTCTTCAGCAGTCTCCGGACGAAGCCGTGCCGTTTTGTTGGCATAAGCGGCTGCCCGGTGATGCTCTTTACATATACCATTACGACACGTCCTTTCGTTATCTCATACGCTTTATGCTCTAAGCCGGTGCGTATGAAACCGTTGTGTCACCTTCGCCAATGTTGAAAGAGCTTGTCACGACCGCCACACTGTTCCTACCCAGCAGAACGTTTAATGACGATCAACAGAGCCGCAGATTAGGTGATATGTCCATGGGTGTTATGACTCTCTCAACGTAGATCCCGCAGATCTTTGGCTAGTCAACTCCGGACTCGTTTTCACAAGCCCGCGACTTCAGTCGTGGGTAATTGACTGGAGCCATGGACACGCTTTCAGTTCAGAACAATATCCATCCAGTGTCCGCGGCGGATCCGCTGGGCCATGAGACGGTCGCGGACCACGGCATCAATCATAAAGGCAATCCACGGTGATACCACAGCCATCGGGAATCCGGGCCAGATATTGGCCAGCGGGTAGCAGAACAGCCAGGTCAGGATCGGCCGCAGCACCGTCACGCTGATCAGGGCACAGGCGGCGACAAAACGCACGTCACCGGCTCCGCGAAGGGCACCGGACTGCACCACACGCCCGTTCTGGGGAATCATGGCAATGATCACGACAATAAAGGACATGGTGACGTCCCGGATGATATCCTCTTCATTGGTAAAGAGCATGGCGATCTGGCGGCTGGCCAGGGAAATCACCAGCATCAGAAGAATGGCCGCCATGGTCCCGATGCGTCTGCCCGCCTGGGCATACCCCATGGCCAGGTCTTTTCTTTTCGCCCCGAGACTCTGCCCGACCAGGGAGGTTGTCGCCGTGCTGATGCCGTCGCCCAGGGTGAAGGAAAGGCTCGTGACCTGTCCGACAATCTGATAGGCTGCAAACGCCTTGGTGCCGATGCCGGCAATGAGGCGGGCCAGAATCAGGAAGCCAATACGCAGACAACCGGCTTCCACCATGGAACTCGAACCGACTTTGACCAGACCGCTGAGCGTCGTCCCGTCAAAGCGCGGAAGCTGCAGGCGGAAGTACCCGCCTCTGCATGTCACAACAAACAGACAGATCATGCTGGAAGCAATCGTACCGCAGGCTGTGGCCAGCGCCGCCCCGCGCACGCCCATGGCCGGGAACCCCAGTTTTCCGTTGATCAGGACGTAGTTCAGACAGACATTGATCAGGTTGGCCGTGATATTGGTGACCATGGTCACGCGGGTCTTTCCGATCGCGCGCATGGCTGCGCAGATGCACAGCTGCCAGCACTGTGGCAGGAAGGCTAGGGAAATAATCTGGAAATAGGCCGTGCTCAGCTCCAGCGTGTCCTCATTCGCCCCGCCCAGCTTCATCAGCCATTCTGCACCGAAGTATCCGATCAGGGTCATCAGGATGCCGATCCCGCTGATCAGGGCCATCGACTGGTTCAGGCATGCATTGGCCCCTTTATCATCCCCTGCCCCTTTGCGCCTGGCGCACAGGGCTGTGGTTCCAATGCACAGTGCCTGGGCGACAATCAGCAGGATCATGCGCGGCTGGCCGGTCAGGCCGACCGCTGCGATGGACGCAGCGCCCAGTGTGCCCACCATCATGGTGTCCACAGAACCGATGATGCTCAGCAGGGCACCCTCCACCGTGGACGGCCATCCAATGGCCAGCGTACGCTGAAACAGTTTCTTCGCCTGAGCTTCGTCAATTGGTTTTCCTTCGTGGTCTTTCACGGCCAGAAGCTTTTGGCTTAAACCCATGATTTCCCCTCTCCCTGCATCCCTTCAGGGGGGCAGTATGCATTCCGGCAGCTGTTCTGCCGGGCTGGTATTCGAAATCGTTCTTCCGGCACATTTGCCAGAGACGCGTTCTGACAGTGTACTTCAAAAAGCGCAAAAAGGAAAGAGAGACAGAAAGCCTGATCCCTGCCTGAAGGCATGTGAAAAGGGCGGCACCCGCACGGATGCCGCCCCGAATATCATTTTACAGGGGTTTTGATGGATGCTCAGTAGCTCAGGCCGAATCCGGACCAGTAGTAGTTGCCGTCAGCATCGCAGTAGGCATAGCTGTTGCCGGGAACATTGGCCAGGATGGCGGGATCGATGTACTGATCCTTGTCATAGCCGGGCACGTCGTTCGGAGCAGCGCAGGTCTCGAGGTAGGTGCCGTCCTCATTCTCGGTGTAGGTCAGGGCGATCACGTCCTCAGAGGAAACCATGGTCACAGCCAGCTTGCCGGTGGGATTGAAGGCACCGGTGATGACATCCAGCTGAGCCTTGCGGGCGTTGTTCACAGAAGCACCGGAAGTGGTGTACTGGGCAAGCAGCGCATCGCAGTAGGGTTCAAGGTTCGTCAGAATCCAGGGAGAAGTGCACACGACGGTCGCAACCACCTTGCCGCCATTCTCATGGACGGTCTCGGCTGCCTTGACGAGTTTCTTCATGTCAGCCACTGTGGTGACTTCGATCTTTTCGCCGGTCTTCTTCTGGGAAGCGACAACACCCTGGCCAAAGCCCTGTCCGCCGCCGGACATTTCGCGCTCGTCCACTTCGTAGTCTTCGACCAGGCTGAGCACAGCCTCGGAAGCGGAACCGTTGGTGGAGTTGGTGGCCTTGGGCTGGACATAGAAGTAGGCAACTTCAGCATCCTTGGCCTTGTCGACAACTTCGAAGCCCTGGGCAGTGAAGAGTTCGGTCAGAGCAGTCAGGGTATCTTCGTCTTCACCATTTCCGGTGTAGGAGCCGATAAAGACCTTGGTGCCAGCATTGGCAGCGAGAGGCAGAGCCTTCTCATGGTTCTTCATGAGAACAACAGCCTTCTGATGCAGGGCATAAGCCTGTTCTGCAGCCGTCTGGAGGTTGGTGTTGCGGACTTCGTCAGCCTTGAGATAATCGAGATAGGGGTTGTCGAAACGGCCCTGCTGGAAGATGGAAACAGCGCGGTTGATGTTGGCGCGGTCGAGGTCTTCCTTGGCGAGGATGCCGGTCTGGACAGCTTCGATCACCATGTCGGTGCGCAGGCCGGAACCGATGGCATCGCTGCCGGCGGCAATCAGCATGGCATAACGTTCGGTCATGGTCTTGTCTTCGACACCGAAGGTCTGTCCGGTGACAATGCCGGAGTCGGTGTTGACATAGCCGTCAAAGCCCATAACTTCGCGAAGGAGGGTGGTGATGATTTCCTTGTTGTAGGCGGAGCCCAGCTGATTGACCTGGACTTCATGGCCGCGGTAAGTCTGCACGACAGAACGGCTGTCAGCAGCATCGCGGGAGTAGCAGGGCATGATGGAACCGCACTTGGCGTCCACAGCAGCCTGGAAAGCAACCAGCTGATACTTTTCAAGGGAACCGGCGGTGGGATACAGACGCCACTGGCCCTGAGCGGTATGGGATTCAAAACCGTTCTCGGCAGCACCGTCGCCGGGGAAGTGCTTGACAGAGAGAGCCACAGCACCGGGCTTCAGGCCGTCGGTGCCCATGTGATAGCCGTCAACCAGAGCGGTGATGATGCCGGCGGCAACTTCAGGGCGCTCGGTGAAGGTTTCAAAGTTGCGGGGCCAGCGGGGATCGGTCACCAGGTCCACCTGAGGACCATACATGGCGTTGATGCCCTGAGCCACCCACATCTGACGGTCCACTTCGGCATACTCGCGGATCGCATCATAGTTGCCATCGCCCATGGCGGCAGCAGCCAGACCGGGAGCATCCGGGAAGCCAGCAGAGATGGGGTTGGAAAGGATAGTCATGGGGATGGCGGGCACACCGCGCAGGGCGGCATCGGCTTCGGCCATTTCAGTGACCACGTTGTTGTACAGCGCAACGGTGGAAGCGTCAAAGTTCAGGCCGCCGCGATAGACACCGGCGCGAACCTTCTGTGTGTTGATGACCACAGAGTCCAGTCCGGCGAAGCTGTTGGAGTAAGCGTTCTTGGATTCTTCACCCTCGGCAACGATGGTCACAACAGCGGCAGGATTGATGGTGCCGTCTTCATTCTTGACCATGTCCAGTTTCGGGGCATTGGGGGTGATGGCCAGAGCGTTGAAGAGGAAACCGGCCTGATCTTCCAGAGACAGTCCGGCAACCAGATCGGTGGCACGGGTCTTGGCATCCAGACGCCAGTCTTCGGCAGGATCCAGTGCCTTATTGTTGTTCAGATCCTTGAAATACAGTCCATCCTGAACGAGAACGCCCACGGTGGTCACACCGATGCTCGGGCCGTTTTCATTCTGATAGAAAGCGGGTTCCATATAGGTCACGGTCGGATCCACTGCATTGGGATCATAGGGAGCGGGAATGTAGCTGTCCTCGGCGAAAGAAGCGGGAACCATGCCCAGTACGAGCGCCAGAGCGGCAAGCAGGCTGATGAATCTCTTCATTTTCCATTCTCCTTTGTTTTGGTCTTCTCAACTCCGGACTGCGCGGGCAGTCCTCATCGACTTGATGGCATCATAGCATGTTTCCCATTGATAAAAAAGGCATTTGGCTTGAATGTACCTCTGTGAACCGTAAACCACATCTTTGTCCATTCACGACAAAAAAAGAGCGTGAACGGAATTTTCGTTCACGCAGAGTCAAAAACAGACTCAGGCATCCTGTGGCTGCATAACCACGGTCAGACGGAACACGCCTTCCTCGGTCCGCAGCGTCATGGTTCCTCCGTGCTTTTCCGCGATCCGCTGGATGGAGCGAAGACCAAAGCCATGGCCTGATCCGGTTTTGGTGGTATGCGGCAGGGCGTCATCCGTCAGGCTCACATCACCCGCGAACGTATTTTCAACCTGCAGCACAATCATGCCTCCCCTGCTGTTGCTTCTCAGGGATATCATGCGGCCTTCCGGATTCTCAATCTTGGTCACAGCTTCCAATGCGTTGTCCAGCGCATTGCCAAAGAGCGAATAGATCTCACGTTCCGTCAGGAAATTGAACAGGCTGCCGTCAATCATATAGGAAAATTTCACATGATTGGAATAGCACAGGATGTTTTTTTCGGTGAGCACAATGTCCACGGTCTGATTGCCGCATTCAATCACGGTGGAGTATTCATTGATGGAATCCTCCAGTTCGTTGAGGTACTCATCAAACCTGGCCTTGCCGGCTTCGGAACGGATCGCGCGGATCTGATGTTTCAGGTCATGGCACTTGGTCTGAAGGGAAACAATGCCTTCATGACTCATCTCATAATACCGCATCTTGTTGCTGATGAAATCGTGCATGGTGCGGTTTTCATGGCGGAAGCTGTCGAGTTCTGAAATCATCAGGAGGGCTGCATAGTTCAGCACCGTATACAGAAACGCGCACAAATAATAGAGGAAGAGCGCGTTTTTATCCGCTGTAAACACATGCCCGCAGAATTCCAGCACCATCTGCAGCGGCACAAACACGGCCGTGAGCACTATCATCAGACGAACCGGCGCATGATACGGGGGTTCCCTGACCATTTTTTTATACAGGAAAGAAAGCACCAGGCCGACACTGAGATACACCACATAGGACATCAGGGAACCGGCAACACTGTACTGTCCCCATGGAGCATCCAGCCCATTGATCATCATCAGACTGGAACCTGTCTTGAACACATTCCATACAATCTTCAGGATCGTCAATCCCAGCAGGCCGTTATACCATGCCTCGGCCTGATTGGCCCTGTAGCAGAAAAAGCTGCAGCCCACAAACAAAAGATGCAGCACCATGATCTGCACACTGTAGCACATTGCCTGCAGATAGACATTGCGAATCCATTCATCCGACAGGGTTCGAAGCAGCCAGCTGCACAGACACATCACGACCATGGAGACACCGGCGCGCAGAAAAAACCGGCTGCGCCTCTTTCCGGTGTTGAGCACAAGCATCAGAACAAATAATACAATGGCCGCCGAAATCCTGTGATCGACGGCCCAAACCCACAGCTGATTGGATATCATAAACTATCCCCCAGAAAACTGGAAAAACGCTTCATCAGTTCCTTGCGATGCGATTTGGAAATGGAAATGCGCATGTTGCCGATCATCAGATAATCCGACTGCACATTCGATACATGCCGCAGGTTCACGATAAAACTCCGGTTGCACATGACAAAGTGATCCGGGTTCAATTTCTCAATGACATCCCCGAGCCGGCCCCGCACCGTGTACTCCCCACGGGTGGTGTGATAGACAAGATTGTGATCGAAGACCTCCACATAGGCAATCTCATTGGCTGTCAGGCTGATGGTGCCCTCCGACGTTTTGAGGGAGAACTGAGCCTTGCTCATGCCGCCGTCGAGCCGTTTCATGGCCTTGTCCATCACATACGTAATGGAAGCCATGGACGGGGGCTTCAGAATAAAATCAAGTGCATCCACTTCATAGCCCTTGATGGCAAACTGGGCCATATTGGTCACAAAAATCAGGATCGTATCCTTGTTGATTTTTCGAATGAAACGGGCAGTCTCCAGACCGTCCAGCTTGCCCATCTGGATGTCCAGAAAAACAATATCGTGGTTTTCGGTGCTGCGAATCAGATCCAGTCCGTCATGAAACACATTGATCATGGCAGCATGATCAGAAAGTTTACAGTAATTCTCCACCTGTTCTTTCAGAAGCGCAGCATCCTTCGGGTCGTCATCTACAACAGCAATCAAAAGCATGACAATTCCTCCGGCCAGACTTGTTTTCTCCGATGATTATATCACACACTCTGTTCCAAGAAAAGAATTGATCAATATTATGAAAAGACCGGCAGGCATATTCATGCCCACCGGTCGGAAAGATCAGGTTTCAGGTTATGCTTTTTTGGCTTTCTTTGCTTTTTTCGGGCTGTAGATATCGAGCAGCAGCAGAGCCAGAGCAAAAACGCTCAGAGCCAGCAGTGTCCACTGTGCAATGTTCAGGGCCATCTGCCACCAGGGAGTGATCGTGACGACCTTGGTATATTCGCTGATGCCGTCCATGCCGCGGGAGTGAAGAACAGTGTACATCACGCGCTTGGTGGATTCCCGCATGGCCTGGGCAACAGCGGCATTGGGCGTGCTGCCCTTGGGGCCGTATGCATTCAGGCTGGTCAGATCCAGCTCGCCGTCCGGGATATCATTGCCGGCCACAATCTCGTGAACGGGCACCATGTAGGAAGAGTCATACATATCACTGACAGCAAAGCCCGTCATGCCCGCTTCGCCGCGCAGCCAGTCCGTCAGGAGGGCATGGTAAGCGCCGCACCAGTGAACACCCAGACGGTTGTAACCGGTCATCACGCACTTGGCGTCTGCATTCACGATCGGAAGTTCGAAGGCGCGCAGATAGATTTCACGCAGCGCCTGCTCCGTCACCCAGGTACCGATGCCGGCACGGTTGTTTTCCTGATCGTTCATGACGAAATGCTTGTTGTAGACATACACGCCCTTGCTCTGGATGCCGCGGGTTTCAGCGGTATCGATCAGGCCGGTGAGCATGCCGTCCTCGGAATAGTATTCAAACACGCGGCCGGCATAGGGAGCGCGATGGACGTTCAGGCCTGTGCCGTAGAGGCCGGCATAGCCTGCCCACATGGCGTCTTCACCGATCAGTTCGCCGACTTCCTCAACGAGACGGTCATTGAATGTGGCGGCGATGATGCCGTTGCAGGGATAGCAGGTGCCCTTGAGTTCCTTGCCGGGGTCATTGTTGACCGTGGCATATCCGTTCGCGCCGATGGAATACTTCTGCGTCACGCCGGAGGGGCCGTTGTGGTCGATGGTTGCAGGCTTGCCGACGCTGGTGACACCGACCGTCTCGCGAAGACCTGTCAGGGTCACGGAAGCCAGATCTTCATAGGTCAGCTGATCCATAAAGGTATCCCACTGGGCGTCTTCATACGGGATATCCATCATATTGACCAGCTGCAGGTTGGCATTTTTCCCCATGGCAGGGAATTCCACGCCAGTGGCATCCGGAAGATCTGCATCGTCCAGCACCACATCTTTGGCCATTTCATCGGTCATGGTGAGCTTGACTGTGCCGGGCGTAACGGTGCCTTCCCAGTTGCTTCTGGAATAGTACACGATCTCATTGCTGCCCTTGCCTGCATAGCGGTTCACATCGGCGTCGGCGAACAGCGGTTTGACCTCCGCGCCGGTGCCGTAGGCTTTTGCATAGGTCTCGCTGTCAAAAGCCTGATCGAAGGAATAGACCAGTGCCTCACTGCCAGCAGCGGTCATGCCGTCGGCGAATCCCTTGGCCGTCAGGATATTGTTTGCAGCCTGGTGGGCATTCTCGGCAGCCGTCAGGTAATAGGTGCCCTCATCGAGGATATAGGCTCCGGTGCCAAATGTGTCATAAGAAGTCAGATAGTATTCCGGAACAGAGACAGTGACCACTTCGCTGTCGCCCGGATTGAGCAGCGCGGTTTTGCCGTACCCGACCAGTTCCACAGCCGCTTTTTCAATCTGGTTCTGACGGTCATACTCTGTGTACGGCTTCTGCGCGTACACCTGAACCGTTTTCTTGCCGGCCTTGTCGCCGGTATTGGTCACCGTCACAGACAGTGCATATGCGGTCTTCTGTCCCTCACCGCTCTTTTCCACCTTCAGATCGGAAAGCTGGAAGCTGGTATAGCTCATGCCATAGCCGAAGGGGAAGGAAACCACACCGCTGTAATTGAAAGCGCCTGCCCCGGGTGTACCCATGACCACATCTTCATAGCGGGTTTCGGTATACTTGTATCCTACATAGATGCCTTCCTGATACACGACATACTTGCCGAAGGCTGTGAGTGCCTTGAAGTTCTGCTTGTCTGCATCGGCATAGGTATAGGAGCCGAAATTGTTCATGACCGGGTTCAGACGGTTGTCCATCCACCAGGTATCCGGGAGCGAGCCGGAAGGATTGACCGCACCGGAGAGCACGTCGCCGACGGCGTACAGACCGGTCTGGCCTACGCTGCCCACCCACAGCGCAGCATCCACACCGTAATCCTCTTCAAAGAGGAAGGCAGTGGAAATCGGGTTTGCGCTGTTGATGATCACGGTGATGGAGCGGAGTGCGCCGTCGTCCTTGAGCTCCTTGAGGCCTTCCAGAATGGAACGCTCATCCTCATTCAGCGTCAGGTAATCGCCGTCGAGGGCGTCTTCCTTTTCCGCGGTCACGTCATCGCCTTCACCGCCGACGCGGCCGACCACATAGATCGCGTCCTCGCCCTGGCCGATGGTGTCGTCGTTGTTCTTGCTGACCTTCTTCCAGCGCACTTCACCGATTTCGTAGGTGTTGCGCTTGGCTTCGTTTTCGACATAGTAATCCAGCAGCGGCTTGTCCACCACATCGAATCCGGCGCCGGTCATGACGTCATAGTAATTGGGCGCACCGGCAGCATCCACTGCGCCGGAACCTGTACCGCCGTAGACAGGATCCATAACCGTGACGCCGACTAGCGACACTTTGCTTCCCGCAGCCAGCGGCAGTGTGCCATTCTCATTCTTGAGCAGCACGATGCCTTCGCCTTCCACTTCGCGGACCTTGGCTTCTCCGGCCGCTTTCAGTTCGGCGATGGTGGCATACTTGCTGTCAAAATAACGGGAATAGCCCTCTTCCTGACCCTTGGGCAGGGTCGAAATGGTCTTGCTGGTCTTGGTGCCCAGGAACTGGTTGATCTGACCGGCGTTTTCGCCTGCAATGACGTTGCCCGTCAGCACCACGGCAAACAGCGCGGCGGTGATATTCAGGAACAGTTTTTTCAGCGTTCTCTTCGTTGAAGGTTTCATGGAGGAATTCTCCTTTCTCAGATTGCGGCACCTCAAGCCATGCGGGGCTTTTCGGGCACACCTTCGGACGGGCGGCGGCAGATGCTTCCAGGCCGCGGGCCAAGTCTGAAAAGGCTGGAATCTGACCATATTGTATGGAAGAGTGTCCTGAAAGTAAAGCAATTTCCCGGGCCGCATTTGGGCGCGAAACGCCGTAATCATTCCTTTTATTTGTTTGCGCCGTGAAATCCGTCGTTTCTGACCCTTTGTGTCGTGAATGGAACAGAATCTGCCGTGAACAGCCTTCCGGCCTGCTGATGAAACCTTAACTGCACGGGAACATCATTTGAAGTGATGTCCTTTTTATGTCATAATGTGCCCAACATGGGAGGGCACCCACGTTCAATCCGGCATGGCATGCGGGCCAGACCGGATGGATGCTTCAGCCCCGGGCTTTTCTGCCCGCGTTTTGTTGATCCGATAACATGATACTCGTTCGAAAGGAGTCTTCTCCATGAGTCAGAACACCTCGAAGAAAGGCTTCGGGTTATACGTCGTGCTGCTCGCCGCGCTCGCTGCGCTGGCTGCCGGTATTTATTTTGTTGTGATCCATGGCACATTCGGCCTGGACAGCACCCACAACGGAAACTGCTATGATCCCCTGATCACCTGGCTGCTGATCGGCGGAGCCGTCATTGCTGTCGGCCTGACCGTCCTCAAGCGCTACGGTCTCGCTTCCGCGGTCACCGCCATTGTGCCCGGCGCCGCCCTGTGCCTGTTCGTGCACAAGTGCTACTGGTATGTGGTCGATGTCTTCGTCGGCATCGATGAAAAGCATGGCTTCGATCCGCGCTTTATTACCTTTACAGTCCTGATCCTTGCCGCTTTCGTGATTGGCGAGGCTGCCATCTACATCCGCAAAGTCAAGAAGGCTTGATGCATTAAAGGAGGAATCCACACATGAAAATGACGTTCCGCTGGTATGGTAGCAAGATCGACCCCATTCCGCTGAAATATGTGAAGCAGATTCCCGGCATGACCGGCCTGATGGGTCTGCTGGACAAGCCCGCCGGCGTGGACTGGCCGGAAGACGAATTTGCAGCCCTGAAAAAGGAAGTCAACGAAGCCGGGCTGGAAATTGAAGTCATTGAATCCGTCAATGTCCATGAGGACATCAAGATGGGCCTTCCCTCCCGTGATGAGTACATCGCCAATTACATTTCCACCATCCGCATGCTGGCCAGACACGGCGTGAAGGTGATTGTGTACAACTTTATGCCGGTCTTTGACTGGCTGCGCACCGACCTTGCGCGCGTCATTCCCGAGGATGGCAGCAACAGCCTGTATTTTGATGAGAAAGATCTCGGCGAAATGGGCCCGCTGGAAATCGTGCGCAAGACAGCCGAGGACAGTCACGGCTTCACCCTTCCCGGCTGGGAACCGGAGCGCCTGGCTCTTCTGGAAACCACACTCAAGCAGTATGAAAACATCTCCCCTGATGACCTCCGGAAGAACTTCAAGTATTTCCTGGACGCCGTCATTCCCGTTTGTGAAGAAGTCGGCGTGCGCATGGCCTGCCATCCGGACGATCCGGCCTGGCCCATCTTCGGTCTGCCGCGCATCACGCACAGCCAGGAAGATTTCGACAAGATGGTTCAGCTGCATGACAGCCCTGCCAACACGCTGTGCCTGTGCACCGGTTCCCTGGGTTCCAATCCCGAGAATGATATTCCGGCGATCATCCGCCACTTCGGCGAAATGAACCGAATCGGCGCCATGCATGTGCGCAATGTCAAATACCTCGGCTATCACCATTTCCGCGAGGCTGCCCACCTGAGCTCCACCGGCGACCTTGACCTGTATGAGATTGTCAAGGCCATCTATGAGACCTGCCCCGACACCTACATCCGGCCCGACCACGGCCGCATGATCTGGGACGAGCAGGGCAGACCCGGTTACGGCCTGTATGACCGCGCGCTCGGCGCAGCCTACATCAACGGCCTCTGGGAAGCCATCGACAAAGAATCCAGAAAATAATCTTCTCACCCAACGCACTGTGCAAGAATAGTTAAAGAAGGGATATGCCATGAGGCGGAGTGAAACCCTGAATCAGAACTGGCGATTTATCGGGCCTGACAAAAAAGAAGTATCCGTCAATATTCCCCACACCTGGAATGCAGTGGACGGCCAGGACGGCGGCAACGATTACTGGCGCGGCAGCTGCATCTACACAAAGACATTCGACGCACCGGCCTATGACAGGGACACGGAATGCGTGTATCTCGAATTCCGCGGCGTGAACGCTTCGGCCGATGTGACGCTCAACGGTGAAAAATGCATTCACCACGACGGCGGCTATTCCACCTTCCGCAAAGATGTAACAAAACTGCTGCACGAGAAGAATAACACGCTGGTCGTCATCGCAGACAACAGCGTCAACGACCGGGTCTATCCGCAGAAAGCAGACTTTACATTCTACGGCGGCATCTACCGCGATGTGAATCTGATCGTTGTCAATCAGAAGCACTTCGACATGGATTATTTTGCTGGCCCCGGCATCCAGATCACCGCCAAACCCGCTGAGGGTTACAAACAGGGTGATGTGGAAATCAAGACCTGGACCAACTGCGAAGACGGCACGGTTTCTGTCCGCATCCTCGATGCGCAGGGAAATCAGGTCGCTCAGGGAGAAGGCACCGATCTTCATCTGACCATTGAGAACGTCCATCTCTGGAACGGCCTGAGCAGCCCCTACCTCTATACCGCTGTCGCAGATCTGACCGTGGACGGCAAAGTCGTGGATGAAATCTCCAGCCGTTTCGGCGTGCGTGATTTCCACTATCATTCGAAGACCGGTTTCTATCTGAACGGGAAATCCTATCCCCTGCGCGGCGTAACCCGCCATCAGGACAGGAAGGGCGTCGGCAATGCCCTGACACGGGAAATGCACAAGGAAGACATGGACCTCATCTGCGAGATCGGGGCCAACACGATTCGTCTTGCGCATTACCAGCATGATCAGTATTTCTATGACCTGTGCGATGAACGCGGCCTGGTGATCTGGGCGGAAATCCCCTACATC
Organism: Christensenella sp. UBA2853; assembly: GCA_002350845.1. Taxonomy (GTDB): domain Bacteria; phylum Bacillota; class Clostridia; order Christensenellales; family Aristaeellaceae; genus UBA2943. The sequence continues at coordinate 8,981 of DEFL01000084.1, read as the reverse complement.
TCCGAGCATATGCCCAACGGCAGAGAAAACACCATCAGCCAGATGAAGGAACTGATCATCCAGAATTACAACCATCCTTCCATTGTATGCTGGGGCATTTCCAATGAGATCACCATTTCCACCAAGGATAAGGCGGACATGCTGGACAATCACCGTGTCCTGAACGACCTGGTGCATGAAATGGATCACACGCGCTTTACCACCCTGGCCTGCTACGCGATGTGCGGTCCGTTCAACAAGGTCGCCCACATCACGGATGTCGTGAGCTGGAACCTGTACCTGGGCTGGTATGTGCCGGGACTGTGGCTCAACGATGTATGGATGCGTTTCTTCCACATGGTCTACCCGGACCGCTGCCTGGGATATTCCGAGTACGGCTGCGAAGGCATGCCGAACCTGCATTCCAGCCATCCCCGCCGCGGCGACCACACCGAAGAATACCAGGCCATCTATCACGAATATCTGCTCAAATGTTTCGAGCGCAATCCCTACATGTGGGCAACCCATGTGTGGAATATGTTCGACTTTGCAGCCGACGCCCGCAACCAGGGCGGTGAGCCGGGCATGAACCATAAGGGCCTGATCACGTTCGACCGCAAGACGAAAAAGGACAGCTTTTATCTCTATAAAGCCTACTGGAGCAGCGAGCCGTTTATCCACATCTGCTCCAAACGCTTTGCAGACCGCACGGAAAAGATGATCGACGTCAAGGTGTACTCGAACCAGAACGAAGTGACGCTCTTCCTCAACGGCAAAAAGCTGGAAACCAAGTACGGTGAAAAGGTGTTTACCTTCCGGGTGCCCCTGGAAGGCAAGGCGAACATCCGCGTCACCAGCGGCGAATACAGTGACGAAGCACAGTTCCGTCATGTGGATACGCCCAATCCTGCCTACTGCCTGAAAGACTCAGGCGACAAAGGCGCAAACTGGACAAAATAACTCAGCAATAAGGGGGATTTCCCATGTCCAATACAACCAATGCGACCCCGGCAGGGGTCAACCGTGCAAAAATGTATCAGCTGGCGCTGTTTCCGCTGAACAACGGTGCGACCAACGTATACTTTGTTCTGATTCTGTCCTATGTCGCCCAGTTTGGTTCAAGCGTCCTGCAGCTGGGCATCTTCGCCTCCCTGATGGTGACCGTGATGCGTGTGTTCGACGCCATCACCGATCCCATCATCGGCGCCCTGATGGACCGCACCAGCACCAAGATCGGTAAGTTCCGTCCTTTCATGATCATCGGCAGTGCCATCATGGCCGTCAGCGTCATCTGCCTGTACGTCCTGCTCCCGCTCATTCCTGAGACCATGATGTGGGCAAGGTATGCAGGGTTCGTGCTGATCTACGCAGTCTGGGTCATCGGTTACACCTTCCAGACCTCCTGCACCCGCGCGGGCACAACGGTCCTGACCAATGATCCCAATCAGCGCCCCCTGTTCACCATCTTCAATACCATTGGTTCCATGCTGGGCATGGGCGTCATGCAGTTCCTGATCCCCATGATCAAGAACAATTACAATGTGCTGGACGAAGCGGGCAAGGTCATCGTGTCCGGTTACGCACGTCCTGAACTCTACCGGATCATCACCCCCATCGGCATCGCGCTTTCCGTGCTGCTCACGATCCTCGCGATCATCGGCATCGCCGAAAAAGACCGCCCCGAGTTCTATGGACTGGGCGGCGGCGCACAGGAAAAGGTGAAGCTCTCCGAATATGCTGAAATCATCAAGAACAACAAACCGATGCAGCGCCTGATGGTCGCCGGTGCCGGCTGCAAGCTGGCCCTCGCCATCGCAACCAACACCACCGTTCTCCTCGCTCTCTACGGCATCATGATGGGCAATTATGACAGCCTGTATCTGCCGCTGATGATCCTGGGTTATGTCTTTGCCGTCCCCTTCTTCCTGCTTTCCGTACGGACCAGCCAGAAGAAAGGCCAGAAGGCTTCCCTCACCCGGTACGTCTCGGTCGCGCTCATCAGCTATGTCGGTGTGCTGGCCCTTCTGCTGATCTCCAACCAGCAGAATCCTGCAACCGTCCTGTCCTTCCCCTTCAACGGCGGCGGTTCCATCAACCTGTACACTATCCTGTTCATCCTCTTCTTCGGCATCGGCTATGGTGCATATTATGCGACTGCAGACATGCCCATTCCCATGGTCGCCGACTGCTCGGACTATGAGACCTACCGCAGCGGCAAGTACATTCCCGGCATTATGGGCACGCTGTTCTCCCTGGTCGACAAGCTGGTTTCCTCCCTGGCCCCGACGCTGGTGGCATTCCTGTTCATGGCTTTCGCAGGTCTCTCCGACCTTCCCACCGACGCCACGCCTTTCTCCCCAGGCATTAAGATCGCTGTGATCGTCATGTTCTGTGTCATCCCGATGATTGCCTGGCTGGCAACGCTCTGGGCCATGCACGGCTACAGCCTCACAGGCGACAAGATGAAGGAAATTCAGAAAGTCAACAGTGCCCGCAAGCAGGGAATTGCTGAAGGCATGACCGTCGAAGAGGCCATGGAAAAGTGGCCCAGCAAAGAATAATCATGAATCGACCTTGAAAGGAGCAATGAAAATGAATCTTCCTCTGAATGTGGACTTTACCGGCAAAGTGGTTGTTGTGACTGGTGCAGGCGGCGTTCTGTGCGGCGACATGGCAAGGGCTTATGCTCAGGCCGGCGCAAAAGTGGCTGCTCTGGACCTCAACGAAGACAAAGTCAAACAGCTGGCTGACGAGATGAAGGCTCAGGGTTATATCTGCGAAGGCTACAAGGCCAATGTCCTTGATCCGGAAGCGCTCGAAGATGTGCACCAGCAGGTGCTCAAGGATCTGGGTCCCTGCGACATCCTGATCAACGGTGCCGGCGGAAACAACCCCCGTGCCACGACCGACAACGAGTATCAGCATGAGGCTCAGGAAGGCCAGAAAACCTTCTTTGACCTGGAAGCTTCCGGTGTTGACTTCGTTTTCAAGCTCAACTTCCAGGGCACGCTGCTTCCCACCCAGACCTTTGCCAAGGACATGGTCGCCCGGAAGCACGGCTGCATCCTGAACATCTCTTCCATGAACGCGTATATCCCGCTGACCAAGATTCCCGCCTACTCCGGTGCCAAGGCTGCTGTCAGCAACTTCACACAGTGGCTGGCCACGCACTTCGCCGGCAGTGGAATCCGGGCCAACGCCATCGCTCCCGGCTTCCTGGTATCCAACCAGAACCGTGCTCTGCTCTTTAACCCGGACGGCACCCCCACCGCCCGCTCCGAAAAGATCCTGAACGGCACCCCCATGGGCCGCTTTGTGAACAGCGAAGAACTGCTCGGCGGCGTGTTCTTCCTGACGGATGACAAAGCCGCTTCCGCCATCACCGGCGTTGTTCTGCCGATCGACTGCGGCTTTGCTGCCTATTCCGGTGTGTAAAAAAACCGGATCAATCTTTCACATCTGTTTTGCTTATGATAATATTAATTATAAGAACATCAAAGAAAGGAAGTCGTTATTATGAAGAAGATTCTGTCTCTTGTCCTCGCAGCAATGATGCTGCTCTCCTGCACAGCGTTCGCTGAGAACCTCCTTGAGGCTGATCCCGAAGAAGTGATGAGCTTCAACCGTAAAGCCCCCATCACCGACTGGGAAGGCGAATGGGTCCTGGCTGCTGCTTACATCGGCGAAGATTTCGCTGAGGAAAACGACATTACGACCACAGGCCTCCTCGCTGTCCCTGAAAAGGCTCTTACCATGTCCGTAGTGGCTGTTCTGGACGGCAGTGCCACCGGTTCCGATGCCGGTGTCATGGTTGATCAGGCTGCCTATATTCACTCCCATGTGCATGACATCGAAGCCAAGCTGACCTTCGACGCCTCCATCACCGATGAAGAAGCAACCCTCAAACTTCCGTGGGACGGCTGGGATTGGACCAAGGACGAAGAATGGGCCGGCTGGACCGAGGGCGGCACCTATGTCAACAAGGGCGTTGGCAAGCTGAGCAAAGTCGGCGCAGATGACAAGAGCCTGTATTTCGGCAAGATCACCGGCGTGGAGAATGAAGCCATTTCCGATGAAAACATGAAGTACATGGGCATCAACGAAGCCGGCCAGCTGATCGTCTGCTACAGCGACGACAACATGGTCAAGAAAGACGGCGACGTTGCATTTGCTTACATCTTCGTAAAAGCTGAATAAGCCTCAGATCTTTTCAATCGAAGTGCAGAAACCTGCCTTTCCCGGGAAAACCCGGGAAAGGCAGGTTTTTCCTATGCCGGATCCCCTGTGCCGAAATGCGCGGAAGCAGCCCCTGAGCTGCCAATGGCGTCAACCCCTTCGCGATAAAGTGACGAACCGGTTTCTCAATGGAAAAAGAGCAACCCCCCCTTCAATCATATGACCGGACAAAAAACGAGCAGCCCATCAGACTGGTGATGTGCTGCTCGTTTTTTTCCACTCTTTTTCTGTGAAGCCCTGAAAATCCCGCTTCACGTTTTCTCTGCAGGATTATGAAGGATTCGCAGGCAGGACGGTTTTTTCAAGCCACTCCATATTCCGGAGCAGCGTGACGGCAGGGAGAACAACATTGTCTTCCAGCTTCTGCTCATAACCGTTCATGATCAGTGCGAGCGTGATGCCGGTCTCGCGCTGGTAGTAGATATTGGAGGAGAGACCGCTGTAGCGGCCCTGGTGTCCATACCAGGTACCGCGCGCAAACATGGGAAGCCGTACTGTACTGAGGCCGTAACGGCTCTCCGCCAGCCCGGGCTGGTCTGCTTCCATCAGGGCCACCGTATCTTCCTTCAGAATGCGGGTGCCGTTCAGGATGCCTCCGTTGAGCATCATCTGTGCAAGGGTGGTCAGGGAGGCAGCGTTAATGTAGAGTTTTCCGACGGTATAACCGTTGTTGCCCTCAGGATCCGCCCGGTTGTTGAACTTGCGGTTGCGGTCCTGCTTTACGGTAATAGCCGCCTTGCCCTTTGCGTTCAGAAGGTCTTTTGTTGCCGTACCGTCGGGCAGCAGTTTGGGGGTGTAGGCTGCCGTCAGGTTCAGAGGCTTGAAGACCATACGGTCCAGATAATTCTGAACGCTTTCACCGGTGATTGCCTCAATCAGGCAGCCGAACAACGCGCCGTTATAATCAGCATAGGCATATTTCGTCCCGGGCTCGACCGCTTCTTTAAAGATGGGGTCATACCCGTTCTTTCCAATGCGGGCCCATTTCGGATGATAATTGGTCGCGTCAGGGGAAAGCGAAGAAGTGTGGCTCAGCAGCATACGTGCAGTGATGGGTGTGTTCGGCCAGCCAGGATTTCTGACCTTGAAGGGCAGATACTCGCTGATATCTTTGTCCAGATCAAGCCTTCCCTGATCATACAGAGTCATCAGGCCGATTGCGGTCACCCATTTGGTAATGGACGCGATGCGGTAGCACGTATTTTCATCCGTGTCGCCAAAGGACCATGTCACAAAGGGCACACCGTTTTTCGTCAGAACCAGGGTGCCGTTGACCGCGCCGCTCTCTTCAGCCATTTTCTCCAGAAAACTGACAACATCGGCGGACAGACCGGGAATCCTGGCAGCGTCGAGCGCTTCCAGAGTCCGCCATCCCGCAATGCCGTCAACGGTCAGATCGTTCGCTTTCTGGAAAGCCTTCACAGCAGCCACGGTACTGGGGCCGTATACTCCGTCCACAGTCCGGGTATAGAAACCCAGTTCTTTGAGGACGTTCTGCAGCATCGTGACCCCTTCCCCGCTATCGCCGGAGGTGAGCTTTTTGTAGGATGCCAGAGAAGCTGCCTCCGCCGCAGCAGGCTGTGCAGAAGGCACAGGCTCCAACACCTGCATTCCTTCTTCAATGATCATCGGGACAATCGACGTTCCGCTTTTGGCAGCATTGTCTTCATAGAGTCTGCTCAGTGTCATGTCGCCGGCGACACCGTCCACCTTGATGCTGGCATCACGCTGGAAAGCTTTGACAGCCTCCTCAGTGCTTTTACCGTAAACCCCGTCCACGTCCCCGGTATAATACCCCAGGGTTTTGAGCGCAGTCTGCAGCTCGATCACTTCGCTGCCCTGCGATCCTCTGCGCAGGGTATCCGCCGCCTGCACAGGCAGAGCAACGATCAGAACTGCCAGAACCATAAGAACAGCCAATATGCGTTTCATCATCAGATTCACCATCCTACACAGTTTTCAGTATATGAGAGCAGACATTCCCGACGCAGGAATCATCCGGTAAGACGAAGAGACAGCCGTGTTCCTTTCCCCGAGATTCATTATCTGAATGTATTATAGCGCATATTGGTGCTAAAGTGGGATATTTTTTCAAAATGTGATTTCTGGCGCAGTACTGAAACATCAAAGTGACAAACTCTATATTCAACACATTCATTTTTTACCGGTGAAGCAGAGACACGGATGATTGTTTTTTTCAGAGTGCTTTGAAAAAAAAGATGCCAGGATTGCAGACCTGACATCTTACAAATGCAATCAACCACGATTCACTAAGCAACTGGATACAACTGATTCATAGCGTATCAGTGCTGTTTCGAAACAATGTGGCGCTTCTCATGTTGCCTTCCTGCAGGTACCTGTCCATTCAATTCAGGTCGGGCTGCAGGATTGGGGACGAAAGATACTCCAGCGTATATCCCTTTTCTTCCGCAAACCGGGCCGCATCGGATCCTGGAACCGTGATGACCGTCAGATTTGGCGCGTTGCCGAAGGCGTTCGGATCAATGTCTGTGCTTTGCGCCGGAATCTCGATGCTCCACAGATCCATTCCCGCAAACGCGCCGCTCTCTATGCTCTCACAGCTTGCAGGAAGCACTGCCCGGTTGGCTGCAGTGCCTTCCAGAGCTTCAGCTCGAACTTCCCTGGTCCCCTCTGGCAGTACCAGTGTCCCATGGCTTTCCAGACAGCATCGGATCCAGGGCTCATAATTCTGTGAACTGTCATAAGAAAACTGTGCGTTATACGTTCTCCCATTGCTGCGCGTCCACACTCCGCATTGATTCAGCCCGCATTCCAGGATTCTCCCCCAGTAATAGGGGTCATCCGGATAGGTCGAAGCTTCATAGGGTGGATTATACTGCCCTCCGTCAAGACGAAAATCTGCCAGATTCAGATCGATATTTTCCTGAACAGCCGCCAGCAGGGGGAAAGCGAGACTGCGCCATCGGCCTGAGTGCAGATAGTAATGACAGCTGAGATCATCGCAGACAACGGTGTCTCCGCCGATATACAGCATTGGAATCCGTGTCATGTTCATGTCCGCATCCGTCAGGCCGCAGTAAACATGTCGTGTAAAATCGTTATATCCGTCATCATCCCAGGTTGCATCATACAGTGCCCATTTTCCCCCAACCCTGGCCGCGTTCCAGGCATGCCTGTTGTTTTCACCGATCAGACCAACGACCCGTCTGCAGGGGATATTCAGCTCCTCACAGATCATACAGAAGGCCCTGGCATAACTGTTGCACACGCCAATTCCGTCCAGGAAAAGAGACGATGCTGTGTAATGGCGCATCGCATCGTCGTATACACAATGATCCATCAGCCAATCATGAATGTTTTCCACCGTTTCAAAATCATTGTCCGCCCTGCACGCATTCGCGGCCTGCCGGACTGCCCTGGTTACCTGATTTTCTCCTCCATCCGTCACCTCAAACCAGAGTGTAACAACAGGGTTTTGGTCCTTCATAAGCTGGCCCGGGTCCTCAGGAGCATCATTAAGATCCACAGCATAAACAAACAGTTTCCAGTCTTCAGCCTGATAGAACGTATAGGTGAAAGAGGTTTCCGTGGTCACTTCGCTCACATACTGGGTATCCAGAAGGCCGTCCCAGTGTGAGTTGTCATCCACAGCGACGGAATAAACAAAGGCCTTTCCCTCTGTATCCCCGGACAGAATCCAGGTGCAGGGTACAGCGGTTTGTGTCTGTATGGGGCCATCCACCACGATACCCCGCTGAACCAGCCCTCCTTTTTCCGTTCTGGTTAACCCAACCACACCGCCGGTGTGGTGCCCCGCGCCGAACCCGGTTCCTGCCGCTTCCGCTGAGAACACCGGAATTCCAATCAGCCACATCGCGGCAATGAAAACCCATAGCATGATCCGTTTCATACAGGCCTTCCCCTTTTCATCCGGCAAAAACATGCCCTGCCGTCCTGTCATAATATGTTTGCTACATTTTACCATACAAAATTATAAATCACGTCCCGGATGATAGCAAGGCAGCTCCTCCGCGATTGATTCACTCCTGCAGAAGCAACGCCGTGATAATCGGTGACCAAACCAGTGTCATTTATCCTCTTTTCTATGATTGTAAATGAATGTTGGCAGAAGGAAAGCAATTACCGCCATGGCGCGAGATTATTATTCGCTGTCATGATTTCCGGGTGGATTTCTGTACAAGATGCTGCAATGCCGGTGTTGATGATAAAGTGCTTCAATCAGGGAGGGACATGCCAATATAATGATGATTCTCCGCGTTTATGCAAAAACGACCAGGCAAGGAAAGAGAAGGATTTTTCATCACTTCATGCTTATATGAACGAGGATTTCAAAGCCCTTATGTCCTCAACACTATCAAGTAATATGTCCTCTCCTGTATAAATAGGATCCGTCAGATTTATAACCCCGTTATAACCCTTTAGCCTCGTAAAACAGGGTAGAAATACGTAAAATAACGTGCAGCAGATGTCGGATCTGGTTATCATCACATTTCATGTTTCATACTGTCATCGTCCTGAAACCCTTGGAATATAAGGAAAAAGGAGACCTCTTACGAAGTCTCCTTTGAATGAGCCCGGCGAGATTCGAACTCACGACCTTTTGATTCGTAGTCAAACACTCTATCCAGCTGAGCTACGGGCCCGTCCTGTCAGGCTTTCGTCCTGACAGCTTCTGCATAATATCACCGTTCCCGATTTCTGTCAAGCACTTTTTTGAAACAAAATCATCACTTTCTGATTTGATATCATCCAAAAGTGATAAT
>DEFL01000056.1 GCA_002350845.1 Christensenella sp. UBA2853 | reverse complement strand
GGCTATGTCATGACCAAGTTCCTCGTCTCCAGCAAGCCCGGCAAGTATGAAATCACCGAGCGCGACGACAATTTCCGCTCTGTCACCCCTTACACGGTCTCAGCAAAGGCCATCAACAACAAGTCTGACCGCAGCGTCGGTCTGCGCGTGAACCCCAACAAGACCGCGAAAGCCATCCGCCGTCTGACGGCCGGCGATACTCTGAAGGTCATCGCCGTCGGCAAGACCTGGAGCAAGGTGGTCGATGGCACAACTGGAAGAACCGGTTACGTGGCCAACGCCTACGTCACCCGTTAATCCGGACAAACAAACCCATTTCGGTCATAACAAGCTTGAAACGCTTTTCATATAAACAAGGGACTGCTTCAATCCATGAGGCAGTCCCTTTCGCATCCTTAGAAGACATGCCGCAGCTGCGGAACCGTCCGGATCCGTATGCATAAGGCCAGCGGCTCAGGCGCGCAAGGCGGTCCCGTTTTTGTCCACCCTCTGTCGCGGCAGCCTGTTGCCTTTCGAATCGTCTGCAGGCATCACGCGGGTCAGGCGTGGCATGCTCTTTCCAATCGGAACGGAAGAAAAAGGTTCAAAAAAAGATTCAAAAAAAAATGACATACGAACTGCCACCCTTTCAAAAGCTGCGTATCAAATAGTGCCAGGCGGAAAACGCCGGGCACTGAATGAAAGAATGACCTGCAATGCAGGCTTGAATGATTGAAAGGAAGGTATCCCATTATGAAGAAATTGATCAGCATTGTGCTTGTGATTATGTCCCTGGTTGGTCTGATGATCCCTGTATTTGCCGGTGCAGAAGGCACTGAGAACGTGACCATGTGGGTCAATTGTGCCAACGGCAAAACCCTGAACGTGCGCAGCAGCGTCAACGGCAAAGTTCTCTACCGCCTCGAGTGCGGCACCCAGGTTGAAGTGCAGTCAGCCGTGAAGGCAGACGCCGGCTGGTCCTACATCACCTGCAAGAACCACAAGAACGGTGGTTACGTGATGACCAAGTTCCTGGTCTCCAAGAAGCCCGGCAAGTATGAAATCACTGAACGCGATGACAATTTCGTCGCTGTGACCCCTTACAAAGTGACCGCTCAGAGCCTGAAGGGCCATCCTGAACAGAGCGTTGGCCTGCGCGTTTCCCCGAACAAGACCGCGAAGTCCATCCGCCGCCTCGCTGCCGGCGATGTGCTGGAAGTGGTTGCCATCGGCCGCATCTGGAGCAAGGTAGTCGACACCGCCACCGGCAGAACCGGTTATGTCGCCAACGATTACATGGTGAGACAGTAATCGGAAGACGGAATATCATAAAAATCCAGGGGCTGTTCCGTAAAGGGCAGCTCCTTTTTTTCAGGCAAAGAGCCAGCAGTGAACCCAAACACCAAGCCTGTGATTCTTCGGATTCTGCGCGATCCATGCATGCCAGAGGAGCGGCAGCATGCGTATCAATCAGTGGTGAGCAGAGTCTCACCGAGAAGAATCATGAAGGGAGGGAAACACGCTGGAACCATGATGAACACGCATGAAGAGGAACAATCGGCTCAGAAGGTGTCTGAACCGGACCAGCAGTTCCTGGAAAACCGGAAAAGCAATGACGGTGTCAGGGGAGAGCCCTGTATGGGAACCATGCAGACCTCCGGCCTTGGAGCCGTGTTCAATATCTATTATGATATCTGTTCCTGCATGGGATGCATGCAGACATGCATCGGATAATCCGACCATCTCTGCGCAGGCAGATGAAACATGAAATGATTCGGCGAAAGCCGGTATCCATAGAAACAGGAAGAAAGATACGGAATCATTGATATGGATTATTATGCGCCGCCGAATCAGGCGGCGTTTTTGGCAAGATAAAAAAAGAAGCCCGCACTCAGGCTTCTCATTCAGTCAGCAGCCGTGCGCACCGCGCAATCGAAGCTTCATGCGGGCGGTTTACAGTTTTCCCTCTGTCTTTGCCTTTTCCACCAGCGCGGCAAAATCCTGGTAATGCCAGTCCGGCGTGGGCTTTGCACAATCAATATCGTGGAAGAAACAGCTCGGGATTTCCTTTTGCTGCAGGTTTTTCTGAATGCAGAGATTGCATCCCTGATCATGATTGACCGGATGGCAGGGACACCTGGTATCCGTGCAGGTGCAGTACTCTTTTGCGCTCTTCATAGGGTCGGCTCCTTTCCTTTGGGAATATACATTCCAGGCGGGCGTTATCATATCATATTTCAGATGTCTGTGGAATGATGGCAGGGGAAAGATACACAAAGGAAACAATCCGGCATGGGATGCATGGGCAGAGCAGAAGTGACTGTACCGCTCGGATGCAAAGTGTGGTAAGATGATCCAGGAACTGCGAATTGGAAAAAAATGAAGCAAAGGAGCCCCGCTATGATCTTTCTGCCTGTCGATGATCTCAGGGATCATGATATCGTCCTTCAGCTGGACAGAACCAGTGAAGCCATGCCGGAGAAAAACTGGGTTCCTGCCTATTATTTTTCCATCTGCCTTCCGGACGGGACAAAGATCGGGAGCTGCGACCTGCGCATCGGACACAGTTCGCGGCTGTACTATGGCGGGAATATCGGGTACGGAATTGATGCGGCCTATCGCGGGCATCACTATGCCATGAAGGCCTGCCGCCTTTTATTCCGTCTGGCCCGAAAACACGACCTGGATTATGTGCTCATCACCTGCGATCCGGCCAACACGGCCTCTTCGAGAACCTGCGAGCTGGCAGGCGGAGAATTACTGGAAACCGCATGCATCCCGGCGTGGCATGACATGGCTGTGGAAGGAAAACGCGAGGTCATGGTATACCGGTTTGATCTGACACGTGCAGAAGAATCCCGCCCGGGAATCCGGGGTAAGCACCTCGACCGGCGGGAGTGGTTTACGGATGCGGAGCGTCAGTTTTCATGTATCCGTTACGAGGACAGTTGTTTTCGGGGTGGGATTGGCTGCCTCACATTCACAGACATGCATCGACCCATGACTGTGGACACAGCAGAGGGTCGCCTTTGCATTGCTGACCGCGGCATTGACTGGCTGGAACTGGTTCCGGAGGGCGGACACTTTGTGCTGACGGCCATGTTTCGCGAGGGGGAGCTCTTTCAGCAGTACATTGATATGACGCTGCAAAATGTTGTGCCTGCAAACGGGGCCGCTTTGTTTCAGGATCTGATTCTGGATGTCGTGATTCTGGGCGACGGCTCCCCGCGTGTCATGGACAGGGATGAACTGGAAGATGCCCTGCGCCGCGGATGGATTACGCAGGAGGAATATGCACTGGCCCTGAAAACAGCAGAGGATGTGATCGGCTTCTACCGCGCGCATGGTGCACAGATTGCAATGAAACTCCGGGAATACCGGTCAATGATGAAAAGCAGCATGCGGGAGGGAAGCGCATGGGGATTCTGATTTGCGGCCTGAATGGGACAGGAAAAAGCACACTGGGAGCAGCACTGGCCGCATGCCTCGGATACGCATTCATCGACAATGAGGATCTGTTTTTCCCCAAGGAGGATCCGGCCTATCTCTTTTCTTCCCCGCGGAGCAAGGAAGAAGCCGTGCGTCTTTTGGAGGAAAGAATCAGAGAAAATGACCGGTTTGTTTTTGCGGCGGTACGGGGAGATTACGGAAATCTGCTTTTGAGGTCCCTTACGCATATTGTGTTCATTGAAGTGCCGCAGGAGATCCGGAAGGAGCGTGTAAGGCAGCGCTCCTACCGCCGGTTCGGTGAACGGATCCTTCCTGGAGGGGATCTGTATGAAAAAGAACAGGCCTGGTTTTCCATGACGGACGCACGGACAGAGACGTATGTGACGAAGTGGCTTGAAAACGCGGCCTGTCCCGTTATCCGGGTCGACGGAACGCTCCCGGTTGAGGAGAACATCCGGTATCTTCTGCCTCTTCTGAATGGACCCGGGGAGGGAAAGAACGAGTGATGCACCCAATCAAAGAACACCTGCAGGCACATGCTGCAGGTGTTCTTTGATGGAAACGTCATTTGGGGCTGCCGCGTCATATTATGCCTTCCCGGGCAGTGCCTGGAGCCACTCCCGTATGCAGGCCTCTGTTTTCTCTGGAAAGATGTTGTAGTGATGCGTTTCGCCGTGGATCATGCACAGCTGAGCTTGGCGGTATCGGGCCGCTGCCGCGACGGAGTCTTCGGGCGGCACGACATCATCAGCGTCGCCGTGAACAATCAGGACGGGGCCTGCATAGCGGTCCATGGCCTCCTCCACATGCAGTGTCTGTGCTGTGCGGATATAGTTTCCGCCAAGCATCACCCCGCTGGCGATCTCGACCTCATCCGGGACGCGCAGGGGATCAAAGTGAAAGCCCAGCAGGCATCCATCCCGGGCACCGCGCGGAATCATAAAGGCAGGTGCGCGCAGGATCAGGCCCTGGATGAGATCCGGGGCCATGCCGGCGACAAGGGCTGCGGTCAGTCCGCCCTGTGAATGGCCGGAAAGGTAGATGTCCGTCACAAAATCCAGGCCGCGGGCATACTCGAGCACGGCAAGGGTATTGGAAATCCATTTGTACAGGGTATGATCCCGAAAGCTTCCTCCGGTTTCACCGTGACCGTACAGGTCAAACCGCAGCGTGGCAAAGCCGGCCTCATGCATGGCACGGCAGGCGGCGAGTGTATGGCCTTTTTCTTTATTGCTTGTAAAGCCGTGCAGGACCAGGACGAGCGGACTGGGCTGGGTGTCCGGACGCTCAAGAACGGCAGAGATAGCGATAGCATCATCCATAATGGTGAGTTTCTGCATGCAGTTAACTCATTTTACAAAAGAGATTCAGAAGAATTGGACCGGGCTTCAGGTAAAGCACCGCCTTATTTCCCGGACTGTAATCACAATCCGGCTGCTGAATTCTGTCATCCCGGCTGTGACCCGGCCGTCCCGGACAAGAGCCCGGGCCGCTTCCACGTCCTGTGGGGTGATCTGATGGAGTGCTTCCAGCTGTTTTTCCGGGTCTCCCGCGACATAGCCCAGGGCAGCGGCAAATACCGCGCCGACTTCGGACGTGCCGGGGATGCCGCAGGAATAGGCGATTTTATACATACCGCTGTTCATCGATACGGTCAGGTGTTTCAGGTTTCCATCAAGGAGTGTCCGGACTTTTGCTGAAGCAAAGGCGATCGCGCCGGGCTCGGTCACGCCAAGGGCCGGAACCATGTCATGCCGGATGATTTCAGTCAGTCGATGCATGATTTGCCTCCGTGTTGTTTCCGTCTTCAGGCCGTTGTCTGAAGGTCAAAAAAGGAAATGGGTGGAAGGAAAGGAATGTCTGGTTCGTTATTACAGTATACAGATCAGCCTGCCAGGGCAGGCGAAAATGAAAGCAGGGATAGGGAATGAACAGGGGATTCCGGCATTTTCCAATCATAAGAAGGATGTTTGTGCTGTGCATGGTCATCATGCTGTTTCCATCCTCTCTGGCCGGAGCAGACACGCTGGAGACCGGCAGAACCGCATCCGACATTGTCCGGGATACGTTTACAGCGGAGGACGGCCTCGTCCGTTTCTATGAGGACTGCCTTGAAAAGAACGGCCCCTTCAGATTCTGGACAATCGGGGAAAAATACTGGTTCAGCAGCATGCTGCCTGAACTGATGACCGCAGAAGAGGAGCGGATGAAACAATATCACCCGGACTGGCTTGTCTCCGTGCCGTTTGCGGAAAGTATTCTGACCTGGCGGTATGCAGAGGCGGAGCCGTGGATGATTTCTCAGGAAGATGCGCTGGGCAAAGCCAGGGATGTTCTCCTGACAAAGTATGAATCAGATTGCTCAGAAGATCAAGTGTCAGTGAATCTGTATACCGGGCACTGGGCAATGGAATCGTTTGCGGATCCGTACTGGGTGTTCCGGTTCTATGAGAAGGCACGAAAGCATGCGGAAGTCTGGGTCAATGCAAGGACTGGAGACATCCCGGAGCACCAGGCACTGGAAGCCGAGAGGGAGGCAAAAAGACAGTTTGCGCTCAACCCGATGGATGGACACCTGGTGGCAGGAGAAAAAGTGACAGTCGAAATGATCGACCCGGATGAGGTATCCACCTTCTTTGACGGGAAGGACCAGACCTGGCATGTCGTGATCCGGATCCTGGATTCCTGGTGGGAAATTGTGCTGGACGACCTGCAATTGAAAAAGCTGGAAACCAAAACATCCAATGGCTGAGAACGTCTTTGGAAAGTCAAAGCCGAAAGGGGACAAGGAAATCATGAAGGGAACCATCTTCAGGCGGCTGCTGACGATTGTTTTTCTCTGCCTGGCCGCCCAGATCGGTGTCTGTGCAGAAGACAGGGCCGGGGAAGGTGAACTGATCCGGAACATGAAAACCCGGATGGCTGAGGAAGGAATTCTGTTTCTCCGAGAAATGGAGTCAGGCATCGCGGGGATTGATCCGACGTCAGGGACACTGACCATCAGGGACTGGAATGGAAAGACTACAGGGACGATCCGTCTTTCGGACTGCTTGGATCCGGTGTATGAATGTTCAGGTCTCCTGGACTGCACGGACGCTGCAGACAACGGCTGGGCTGCTGTGTTTTCGCTCGATGAACTGTCCGATCATCCGATGCTCGCACTCTGCAGGCTGTCTCCGGACGGGCAGTGTCTTTGGTCGACGATTTTTGAACAGCAGCCCCAGTGGGGATGGACCATGCTGGCGTGTGATCAGGCGGGTGGTGTCTTTCTTGTTCATGTCAGGGACGGCAGCTCCAGGAAATCTGTTCTTCGGTACTTTTCATCCGATGGAACCATGCAGTGGAAGAAAACGCTTTCCTTTGAGGTTCTGGTATACAGTCCCTTTGCGCTGGAATCCATGCAGGGAAATGAAGTCAGGCTTCTGGGAACGGCAGTCTCTGTCTCGAAGGGAATCTATGAAGCCGTCGAACTGCAGCTGACCAGCGGTGCGGATGTGATATCGGCTGCGGCATGGGACTTTGGTCGTGTAACCCACGACTATGCAGCAAGGCTTCAGCTCGACAGACTGAACCATACAGTGGACCTGTATTATGTGAAGGATCAGGGGAAAGGATCAAACCAGGCAGGCATCTCCCTGGAAGCGCTTGAAACATGTGATGTCCCCGCGTTTTCACTGGAAGATGCAGATGCGTCTGTCCAGTGATCCAGCATTTGTCAGAAAATGTCATCAGCGGAAGCAGACACGTCGGGAACGGTTTTCAAACAAAAAAGCAGGGGACTTTCCCTGCTTCCTGTTTAGGTTGAACGTCAGTCAGAACAAGCCCGCAGAGGAATGAATCTGCGGGCTTTTGTGGTGTCAGCCGTTGCCCATGTTGGCAGGCCCGACATTGAGTGCATCGATTTCTTCTTTTCCGTCGGTGTACTGGAACTGAATGAACTGGACCCGATAACCATCGGAGATATGATCCGGATCCGTTGTGAACACAAAATCCCAGTTCAGCTGGACGCGGCCGGCTTCGGCAGTGTCATCAAAACGCTGATGCAGGACACCGATCTGAAAAGGGGCAGGTCCGGTGAGGGCCGTTTCGCCATAGTACTCCATGACCGCATCTTCTGCGATCTGCACTGCCTTCCTGTATTCTTCCTCAGAAGGAACTGCATAGTCATCTCCAAATACCTGCTGCACCATTTCCGGCGGCCAGAAATGCATCATTTCGCCGAAATGCTCCATGGCTTCCTGTGCGCCTGAATCCGTCAGCCGGGAGGCATCTGCAGTGTCACTCCGGTCTTCCGATTCGTCATGGCGGCTGGTCTGAATGTCTCCGCCCGCGCGGTCAAAGGAAACGGTATAGACGCTCCTGTCGGATGCACGATCAAAATACACAAAAGACCATCGTGCGTTTTTCGGGGGATAGGAACCGGTTTCCACATCCAGGCCCAGACCGAAGGACTCATAGATGAGCCACTGAGCATCGCTTTGCAACGGGAGGTCAATGTCAAAGGCATCTTCCAGGGAGTGGGCTGCGAGAATATGTGCATCTTCTACGCTCATATCGCCCTCTCCGGGGAGTACACAGACATTCAAACCGAATGCACCGATGGCGACCATGATTTCCCCGTAGCGGTACCGCTGATCAATGGTCCACGCCTTTTCATCGGATCCGAAAACAGAGAGACAGATTTCACGAAGCGTCTCCCGTTCCCAGTAGCCATGGCCCGAAGCATAGGCCTGCATCACCTCTGAGCTTTCATCAAGAGTGATCCCGTTTTCATTCAGGACCGTGATCAGTTCCTTCAGTTCATCGTTGGAATAATTGGCATCATCATTCTTCTGTGCCATGGGTACAGCCACCTGCTCGATGACTTCCTCCGGGGAGAGAGCGGGTGCTGCCGATGCGCCTGCGGCTGCAGTCAGCATGGCGGCAGCCAGTATAAGCCCGAAACATCGCTTGATCATTCTGTTGGTTCCTCCCGTTACTGGTGTTTGAAGAGTCAGGGTTCCCGCGCTGCCCATGTAAAGTCTGCAGCACGCAGCGGTCAAGCTGCTTAGCAAAACGCATGCAGTCTTCATCGCGTCACAGGATGTGACCTTCATCATAAAAACGAACCAGAAGCGTGTTTTTTCTCCCTGTCATACTTTTGTTACGTATCCTGCCAGGGGGAAAGAACGATTGCTGACAGACCAACTCTTGGACTGAAGGGCATTCCGGTGTTCAACCTGGAGGACAGGCGTCGGCAGTTTCAGGGAACTTTTTCATAGCATGCTGCGTCTTATAGATGAGAGTGGGAACACTGTCATAAAATGCGGCTCAAAAAAGGAGGAAACCACCATGAAGAAAATTGTAACGCTTTGGACTATTCTCGCTGTGATGCTTTTCACAGCTTCTGCATTGGCGCAAACCCCGATCACCGTCAGCGGAACCGGGGAAGTGCGTCTGAGCGCGGATACCGCAGTGATTTCACTGGGGGTCAATGCCAGAGACAAGGATGTACTCAAGGCGCAGCAGAAAGTCAATGAAAGCATTGCAGCCATCCGGAAAGCGCTGATCGAGAAGGGCGTCAAAGAAGAGAACATCAACACGGAGTTCATGAATATCTATGCCATGTATGATTACAAGGACAGTTTGGAGGAACTCACAGCATACAATGCAAGTTCCACACTGTCTGTCCGGGTGACGGATCTGGACAGCGCGGGGATGGTGATTGATGCCGCCTTTGCAGCCGGTGCCAATACACTCAACGGCATTTCCTTCTCCGCATCCGATCCTTCCCAGGCCGAAGCGGAGGCTATGAAAATGGCTGTTGCCGATGCAAAAAAGAAGGCGGAGATTCTGGCAGAAACTGCGGGACTGAAGATTGCCGGCATTCAGAGCATTTCAGAAGGCGGCGTCTACAGTTATTCCAACCAGGTCGGCAATGTCCGGGCAAAGGGAATGGATTGGGAAGAAGCAGAAGAAGATGCCGGAACCGTTGTGCAGGCAGCAAAACTGATTGTATCCGCAACGGTGTCCATGGTCTTTGACGCCCAGTAATCAGGCATAAGAAAAAGAAACGTTCGTACCGTCATCATAGCGGTCACGAGCGTTTCTTTTGCGGTTATACAGTTTTTGCTGTCCACCGTACGGGTGACAGGGCTGAAGTCCCACAGGACCCGGCGCTGCCGGTTGAGTTCCTTCTGTGCTTTCTTGCTCAGCTTTTTCTTTGAAATCATTTTGGCCATGCTCATCAACTCCTTTTTCCTGGCACTTCCAGTATAGCACGTTCGACATGCAGGTACAATGGCGAAACAGACACGACGTGTGCCCAAAAATGTGCCCACTGAGCACATCGTTTTCTGTGCCCAGGAAAACAAAAAAACTGGAACCCTTATATCAATGGTTCCAGAAGTGGTCTGTACTGGACTCGAACCAGTGACCCCATCGATGTGAACGATGTGCTCTACCAACTGAGCCAACAGACC
>DEFL01000020.1:21448-82356 GCA_002350845.1 Christensenella sp. UBA2853 | reverse complement strand
GTCCGAGCCTAAATAACATGAATAATATGGACTTTCGGGACATGGTTCCGTAGCTCAGCATGCAAAAACAGCAGGCAGCCTGGCTGGTGTGATTCAGCCGGACTGCCTGCTGTTCTGCGCTTCTGCTTCGCCGCCTTATTTGTCTGTTACTTTCGTGGAAGATATACATCTGCACTTGCACCGATCGGGATATCGGTCACAGAAACCGACAGATGCGCCTGGTAATAGGCCGCATTCTGCTTCGTGATGCCCAACCTGGAAACTTCCGTTACCGTCCCGTAGATCACTCTGGACGGATCCACATCGAACGTGATGGGCAGTGTTGCACCGACCAGTACTTTGGAAAGATCCATTTCGTCGATTTCCGCGACCACTTCCATCTTATCGGTCCGTTCAATTCTCGCAAGCCAAGCACCCTTCCAGACCTGCTGCCCGGAACTGACGGGAATCACGGAAATCACGCCATCAGCAGGCGCAGAGATAGTAGATGTCGCACCGGGATCCGCGTCCGGCGCAAGCAGGGTCATGATCCGGTCCTGTGCATGGACCGTATCCCCCTTCTGGACAAGCACCGTTTCAATCAGTCCGCTCCCAAGCAGGCTGACCGGGGTTTTCCTCTGCACAGTGCCTGTGCCGACCTTGCTTTCATTCGTATAGCCGTCATTCCGGAACAGGTTCAGAACGGCATTGTAATCAAATGTGCCTTTGACAATCTCCACCACAAAGTTGCCGCCCTGCACCGTCCGCACAATGCCTTCCCCGTCTTCCTTGGTGCCGCCCGTTGTGCGGAAATACAGTGTTTCACCCACGTGGATTTCCCTGTTTTTGTTTTTATTGTACGCGCCGTTTGTGCTGGCCTGAATGATCTGCTGATGAACCGGTTCCAGAGCCCCCAGCGCGCCATACTGCGCAATCACAGACGTGGCATACATCCCCGGCTGTGCAAACACGGCCGTGATCTCCCCGTCTTCCGGAGCATACACGCTCTGGGTAAGAAAACTGAACAGTTCATCCCCCGCATGCACCACATCCCCGCTTTCAACAGAAAACGGTTTGAGCGTCCCTGAGAAAGGGGCCGTGATATCCACATGCTCAGCGGCCTGCAGCGTACCATTGGCAATGATCATGTCGGAAAGGTCCGGATCCGCCCCTGCGGCGGCTGCCACAGAGAGCATCATGACCGTCATAAGCAGAAAAGCAGGAATTCTTTTCATTTCTCTCACTCCCATATTACTCAACACTCTTGAGTGCTTCCACCATATCGATGCCGCGGACCTTCCGGGTCAGAAGCCATTCGATAAACCAGGTGAATGCAAAGGTGACCGCACTCGACAGCAGGATGGTTCTGTACGTCACGTGAGGGACAAAAATCATGGTATCAAACTCGCACATTTTCAGAATAATCCGCACCAGTATGACCCCGGGCACAATGCCTGCC
Source organism: Christensenella sp. UBA2853 (assembly GCA_002350845.1). Taxonomy (GTDB): domain Bacteria; phylum Bacillota; class Clostridia; order Christensenellales; family Aristaeellaceae; genus UBA2943. Next base: position 80,918 of record DEFL01000020.1, on the reverse strand, counting down.
GCCACGCCGAATACCGAAACCAGGGAATTCTCATGCAGCATCAGCCGGCGGATCTCCTTCTGATGATAGCCCAGCACCTTCAGCGTTGCATATTCTCTTGTTCTCTCGGTAAAGTTCAGAAGGCCCATATTGTAGCAGATCACGAAGGCCAGTCCCAGGGCGACAAGGGACAGGACCGAGAATGCCGCGGTCGCAGAATCCATGACGCGCATGGTCTGCTGAAACTGATTGTCCGGGTATTTGAACGAATTGATCTCATCCATATTGTCCAGCTGGTTTTTCCCAAGCGGCGTCAGACCTTTGATGAGCAGTGCATTGGGCCGGAATGCGCCTTTATGCAGCCTTTCCCATCCGTTTCTGCTCATATAGGCCGTCTGCCCGATATTGGAACTGGCAATCCCCCGGACCGTCACACGCACCGCCTGATCGTCGCCGGGAAGCCACATTTCCACGGTGCTTCCGCTCTGAATGCCCATAATGGATGCCAGCTTTTCTGTCACCATCAGTCCTTCGTCGGGCATTTCCAGCAGCGTATGGTCCTCACCGAGTCTGAGCACGCTCTGGTCTTCCGGCAGAACCGTCAGAAGACTGGTCCTGCTCATGCTGTCCGTGCACAGCCGGATGCTGGTTTCCATGACGCCGTCCACCGTCCCGGCATCAATGCGGTGCCTGTAGCTTTCCAGCGGCCCGCTCTTTTCCGTGTTCAGATCGACCCTGACGTCATAGGTGATGGTCTCATAAAAGTGCTCGCGGATAAAAAACGGAATGGATTCCTGCAGTCCGAAGGAGCAGATGATCAGCATGTTGCAAAACAGCATGCCCACCATGGAGAGCAGGGTGCGCCCCTTCGACCGGAAGATATTCCGGATCACCATCTTCATATTGAAGGAGACCCGCCGCCAGACCCATTTCCATCGCTCCAGGAGAATTCTCGCGCCGGATTTCGGCGGCTTGGGCCGGAGGAGGTCCGCGGTCGACTCTTTCGCTGCGCGGTTGATGTTCCGGATGCAGATCAGGATGGAAAGAACCACTTCGGCGGCGGCCATCGCCCAGGAGATGGGCGAAATCGGCGCCAGGATTTCCCGCGGGACGCGCACATTGACCGCCACCATCATCCACAGGATCTGCGGCAGCGTCACCTGGGCGGCTGCAATCCCGATCGCAGATCCCAGCAAAGACGGATAGACCGCGTAAAAGACGTAATGCCTTCGGATCTGCTGCTTCCTGTAACCCAGTGCCTTGAGTGTTCCCATCTGTATGCGCTGGGAATCCATCATTCTCGAGAGTGTCGTGATGACAATCAGCGCGGCCACAAAATAGGCCAGCACCGGGAAAATATAGCTCATCTTCTGAAACAGATTGACATAGTTTCTGCCTGAAACCGTCGATCCATGGGTCTTCTGCGAGAGAATGACAGCCCCGGGCACAACCTCCTCGATCCCCTTCTCGACGCTTCGCTCATCCGCGCCGTCTTCAACAGCCACCAGGATATCATTGATCGGATACTGCGGCAGCGCCTGCAGGGAGAGGAGGATAAAACCAAACCCGGACGGGTCCGGTGCCGTATCCTTCGCCGTCATCAGGTACTCCGGCGAGAGAACGGTCGCGCGGATCACAAAGGTATATCTGACGCCGCCCAGGGAAAGCGTGATCAGATCCCCGGTTTTCCAGCCCTGCGCCTGGGCAAACTGTTCCTCGACCATGCACCCGCGCTGGTCACTCATATTCAGCATGCTTCCATCCCGGATGCAGGGGGTGTTGATGGTCATGGCGCCGTCATATGCATGAACTCTCGCCGTCACTTTTCCTTCCACGTCTTCGACGTCAAACTCCATGCTGCTGCGCGCAATCACTTCCTTCACGCCCCGGATATGCCGGATTCTTGAAAGATCCTGTCTGGAGAAATAGGCTCCGTTCACCCAGAAATCTGCCAGATTCTGATCCCGAAAGAACGATTCAATGGTGATCTCCTGCATCCTCCAGCTGGCATCCAGTCCCGTAAACACCCAGGTTCCAAGCGCACACAGCAGCATCATGGCAAGGAACTGCATGAAGTTCTGTTGCATGTCCCGCACCAGTTTCCTGTGCAGGATCGGCTTTTTCCCTTTTACCATGTGATGTCCTCCACATGCGCGGGATGCTCCTGAAGCGTCATTTCCACAACGCTTCCGTTCTTCAGACGGATCAGCCGGTTGCCGAGCGGGGCAATGCTGGCATTGTGTGTGATAATGACAACGGTTGTATGAAAGTCACGGCTCAGACGCGTGAGCAGTCCAAGCACCTGTTCTCCCGTTTTGCTGTCAAGCGCACCCGTCGGTTCATCGCACAGCAGCAGGGCGGGGTTTTTGCACAGCGCCCTGGCTATCGAGACGCGCTGCTGTTCCCCGCCGGAAAGCTGTGCGGGAAAATTGTTCATTCTCTCCTTGAGCCCCACCTGCTCGAGCACTTCCCTCGGGTTGAGTGCATTCGGGCAGACCTGCTGGGCCAGTTCCACGTTTTCCAGTGCCGTGAGGTTGGGCATGAGATTGTAAAACTGGAAAACAAATCCCACATCGAGCCGGCGGTACTCCGTCAGCTGCCGGCTGCGCATGCCGGTGATTTCCTTGTCCCCCACCTGAATCCGTCCGCTCGTTGCCTTGTCCATGCCGCCGAGCAGGTTCAGTACGGTTGTTTTCCCGGCTCCGCTGGGACCGAGAATAATGCATACTTCCCCGCGCTCAATTTCAAAGCAGACATGATCGGCTGCGTGAACGACCGTATCCCCGGACTCATAATCCCGGCAGACATCCTGAAACGATATATAACTCACTGTTTTCACCTTCTGTTCATTCAACCCATCAGTCATCCTGTGGAAAAGTCCGAGCCATTCCTGAGCAGGGCAGCTTCCCTGTCCCTTTTTGAAAACGCCGTCTTCATCTCTCGCAATTCCGGAATCACAGACACAGACTTCTTCTGTATCGTTTTCACCCAAGCAATTTGCAGCGGGCCGCCGGATGAGTGATACATTATCATAACAAAAACAGTTTTGGGAAACAAGAACCAGTCAGACGAATCTTTCTCCGAATGTGGAAACCTGAAAACAAAAAGGAAGTGCCCGCCCATACCCGAATGGTACAGAGACGCTTCCTGTTTCATTTTGTTCAACGGATCAGCCGCGGCTTCACGGTGTACGTCAGTCATTCCTGAGAATCTGAAGTGTCCGTTCATCCTTTTTTCCATGGTAATACGCATCCAGGACCTGCTGAAACACGCTGTCCGGTCCGCTCACTTCCGCAAACAGCGTCATGCTGGAACGGAGTTTCAGCTCATCCGGAAACCCGAAAATCTTCCCTGCGTCTTTGTCTTCCAGTTCCAGCAGGGCCTCACTGATTTCCTTCAGGCGCGCTCCGAGCACCGGGTCTGCCAGATAGGCCCTGGCTTCCTCTTTCCCGCTGATCCCGTAAAAATCTGCCGTGCTGCTCCGCCCCAGTCCGCGGACCTGCGGGAAAATGTACCACATCCAGTGGCTGGTCTTGCGTCCGCGCCTGACTTCACGCAGTGCACCGTCGTATGAGGAGGCCTGGGCACTCTTAAACCGTTCCAGATTGTCATTCATTGTCAGCAGCTCCTTCCGCTGTTCTCTCTTTGGTCCCTTCGCAGCCAGCAGGTGCTGGGGATCTTTCCAGTCTTTTCCGCTCCGGACCACTCAGCGCCGTGAACGTCTTCTGCGCGGCGGATGTACCCGGAAGTTATGGTGTGGAGGGGTTATACCATTTGTTCTGACTGAATCCGTGCGCCGAACCTGCCGGAGATCCTTCTGTTTCTCTTTTTCTTCCCGTTTCTCCGGCTTCTTCCGTTCCTGTTTCGAAAGCTCTTCAAGCATAGCCCGCATCGCAGCAAAAATCTTTTCCCGCAGTTCTCCACTGCCTGCAAAGGCTCTCGCCTCCGGATCCAGGGGGATCACGATATAATGTGGTTTCGTTCTTTTCTGCTCTCTGCACGCAGCAAGCGCATCCGTCAGACTGATTTGTGGATGCTTCTCTGTTTCGTCTTTCACTGTTTCTTCCGTTTCCTGTTTTTCCTGATCTTCACGGTCATTCATTCTTCTTTTCCCCGCAATCTTTCAGACCTGACAGTCGTTTTTCCATCACTGCATACCGTTCCTGAAGCACCTGTCTGCATGTGACAGGAAGAAGCTGAGCCTTTTCTTCGTCCGACATTCCGCTGCAGCGGCACCCGATGTCCTTTTCAAACCCTGGAAGCGATCGATTCCATAGAGCATTCGTTCCTGTTTTGCTGTAGGATACTGCACTTTGCCCCTGATATGCAAGTCCATGAGAACACGATGATTTTGAGGCCTGAAAAAGCAGAAAGCAGCATGGTCAGAGGACATCTTTCATAGAAGCGGCGAATACGGATGAGCCGCTTCTGTTCTCATTGAGATGCATACAGATCGCATGGCCCCGGTTTTCCAGAGCACAGCCGGATGGAAATGGTCTCACCGCATGAACAGCAGTCTCTTTACTTATATGACAAATTCATATATGCTCAGGAGCAGTTCACATACATCATATTCTTCTGGAGGATGCCATATGAGTGTAGCGGAAAATATCATTCTGTCTCTTGTCAAGGCCAAGCTGACTCGTTCACTGGATCTGAAGAATCTCAGTGAAATCCCCTCTGACGGCCTGCGCGAATATCATGACATTCCTTATACAAATCGCAGCGGCAAGAAACTGCTCATGGATATCTTTGAGCCCATTGCCGCCCCGGGAACTGAATTTCCGGTCATCATCAACATTCACGGCGGTGCCCTGATTATGGGAGACAAGAATACCTCTGTCGGCTTCTGCAGACAGCTTGCCCACAGAGGTTATCTCGTCTGCTCTCTGGAATACCGCCTGATTCCTGATGTTCGGGTATATGAACAGTTTGACGATGTGTGCGCGGGGATGGACTGCGTGGGCAGAAAACTTGTTGAGTTTGATGTGGACTTTACCCGCATCTATCTGGTCGCGGAAAGCGCCGGCGCGTATCTGGCCACGTATGTGGCGGCCATGAAGAAGTCTGAGATTCTGCAAAAGGCAATCGGGTATGAGCCTTCACGCATGAACTTCAGGGCCATGGGGCTGATCAGCGGCATGTTCTACACAACCCGAAAGGATTCTACCGGACGCTTCTTATCCAGGTCATTCTACGGGAAGGATGAAAAGAGCCGCCGCATGGCCCGTTTTACCAATCCTGAGGATCCGGAGATCATTTATACCATTCCCCCCTGCTATCTGGTGACCAGTAAAGCAGATATGCTCGAACGCTACACACTGGATTTCGCCGGTGAACTGGGCAACAAAGGTGTCGAGCACTTTCTTCGGCATATGGGCAGCGACCCCAAACTGAAGCATGCATTCCCGGTCCTTCGCCCGGACCTTCCGGAAAGCGAACGGGTCATCAATGAGATCATCCAATGGTTCAAAAAGCACGAACCCAGATGACACATGAGACGGGGCCAGCACGCACGGACCAGTCAGACTTTTGAACATCACATATGAAAAGGAGAGGCCATACACAGCCTCTCCTTTGTTGACGGTGCACTCACCGCCAGAGAACCGGATTACTTGCCGCAGTAAGCAACAGCACTGTCAGCAGCAATGCGGCCGAAGATCACGATATCCGCCACAGCGTTGCCGCCCAGACGGTTGCCGCCGTGCACGCCGCCGGTCACCTCACCTGCTGCGAACAGACCGGGGATCACATTGCCTTCCGTGCTGATCACTTCAGCGCTGGTGTCAATCTTCACGCCGCCCATGGTGTGATGAATACCGGGAGCGATCTGGATGGCATAGAAGGGAGCCATGGTCAGATTGGCGTTCATGCCGGTGGTACGGCCGAACTGTGCGTCATTCTGCTGTGCCACAGCTTCGTTCCAGTCCGCCAGGGTCTTTGCAAGCACTTCAGGCTCAATGTTCAGCTTGCCGGCCAGTTCCTCAATGGTGTCACCCTGCACGGTCAGGCCGTTGGTGACATACTTTTCGACTGCCTTCAGGTTGTTCCTCAGGTTCTGGTCAAAGATAATGTAGGCGTACTGGCCTTCCTGTGCGAGTTCGGCAGCAGACACCGCGTCACGGGTCAGCAGCTCGTTGGTAAAGCGTTCACCCTTCTGGTTGACCAGAATGGCGCCGTCACCGCGGACAGACTCGGTGATGAGCATGCTGGTGGTCTGTTCCACGGTCGGATGGAGCTGGATCTGCTCAATATCCACAAGTGCTGCACCGACTGCCTGGGCCATCACAATGCCGTCGCCGGTTGCGCCGGGGGCGTTGGTGGTCACCGTGCCCTGCAGGTCAGGACGGTAGGAGGCGATCATGTCCAGATTGGCGCCGAAGCCGCCGGTTGCCAGGATCACGGCCTTGCAGCGGATGGTGTAGTTGGCTTCCTGGCTTTCCGCCTTCACGCCGGCTATTTTTCCGTCTTCCATGATCAGCTCAGTGGCTTTGGTGTTCAGCATGATCTCCACGCCGAGTTCCTTGAGCTTCGCGGAGAACTTGTCCACCAGATAGTTGCCCACAGCACTGCCGTCGGCCGGAGCATGGATGCGGTTGGTGGATGCGCCGCCGGAGAAGGAGATCTTGGGCAGGTCGGCACCGATGCTGTCCAGCCATTCGATTGCGCCGGCACTCTGTTCTGCGAGGGTCTGCACCAGGGCGGGATCATTGAGATCGTGTCCGCCCTTCATGGTGTCGGCGGCAAACAGCTCAACGCTGTCCTCAATGCCCTGTTCTTTCTGGTAATGGGTTTCGGCCGCGTTCATGCCGCCCGTGGCCTTGGTGGTGTTGCCGCCCACATAGGGCATTTTTTCAAGGAGCACAAAGTCCTTGCCGGCCTGCTGAACCATAATGGCAGCAGCCATGCCTGCGCCGCCTGCACCGATAATCACAATGTCGGTATCCAGGGTTTTGTCTTCCCGGACCGTGTTTTCCTCGGTATCCCGGCGGAATTCATCCAGCACGGCAATATCCGCGCCGGCAGCTTCCAGTGCCTGGGTTGCAGCCGCAATGATTGCGGAGCTGGTGACGGTGGCACCGGACACGCCGTCCACATTGGGCGTCTGAGCCTTGACAATGGCTTCGCCCATGGTTTCCACCGCCACACCGCCCAGGGCAGGGGTTTCCAGGTCGCCCTTGATGGCTACATCAGTGATTTCATTTTCGGCCACGGTCACGCTGACCTGCACCATGCCGCCGAAGCCCTGAGCTTCCGCTTCATAGGTGCCGGGGGTGAACAGTGTAGGCGCAGGCAGTGCCTCACCCATTGCGCCGGCGCTGCTCAGCGCAACGGCCAGTACGAGGAGCAGGGAAAACAGTTTTTTCATGGTGTCCCTCCGTTCTGTTGTTCTGCCCGCGGAAAGATCCGCAGGCTGGATCCGGAAGCGTTCTCCATCCCCGGGAAAAGCCGTCAGAGAAAAAATGCAGCTGACGGGGTTTCCATATCCGCAGCTGTTCTTCCGGTCTTTCTCCGTGGATGATCCGGCCTGTCTCCGGCCATGCCTTTCCTTCACCCGTTGTCAGGCAACTCAGGCTGCGCCGGCCAGTCCTTAGACTGTTCTTTTATACCTAATAAACTCTTCTATGTCAACCCGTATCCGGATCACTGTCTTTCTTTTCTGGAAGAATGTCCCACAACAAAAAGCAGCCCTGCCTTTTGGCCTGGCTGCATACAGCGTGCGATGGATACCCGGCAGAGAACATCACCTGCAGATTCCGCGGTCGAAACCGCGCTGCAGGACGTACCCTCGTCACACATCAGCGGGTTCCGAGTGAGCCGGGGCGATGGCTCCAGTTTTTGTCGGTATCTTCCTTGATATAGGAGCGGACGATGGAATTGCAGTCCAGGCACAGATCGGAATAGACCTGTGCAACGCCGACGATCCCCAGCATCATTTTGTATTTCAGACCGACATTTCCGGTTTCCGTCGACTTTCCCCAGGCAATTTCTGTTTCTATCCTTTCACTCCCGCAATAAGGGCATATCATACTCTGACCTCCATATAATACTCATCGGGCAGCCTTGGGCTGAACCCGGAATTCTTCTTTGTCACAGGGTTCTGTGACAAAAGTAGATACGCATCAGAATGAAATCCGGCAGCTGAGCAGCCCATTGCAGACAGATTCCGGAAACCGGCCTGAAGGATGAACAGGCATATCCTGCCGTATGTCCTATACGCAAGAAGCGTGAGACAACTGGTGTACTTCCAGCTGTTTCACGCTTTTTTGGCATTTCAGCATCTGCAGTTACTCAGGCGTCTGCCCCCAGGCGATCCGCGCCACCCGGATTTCCGTGAGCTCTGTCTGCTCTCCGGCCCCCGGGAGCACCTGGTCTTTGGTCCCGTATTTCCCGCAGTCATCCAGGGTGGAAAGGTGCGGGATCTGCTTTTTCGTCGCAATGAAAAGACGCGCAATCTCATTGACGCTCGCGTTGAACGCTATGGTCTTTTCCTGTTCCCCGAAACGGACCTGCATCCCGGCCGTTTCCACATCCGCGCGGATTTCAAGATGAAGGTGCCCATTTTCCTCCCATGCGCCGAAGGGTTCAATCCGTCCATCCATGCGCAGAAACACACGGCCGGCATCGTCCAGGAGCATCTGGAACACGATTTTCCCGGATGGATCCTGCAGTTCAATGGCCGCCCGGTTGCCGACTGCCACCTGCCGGACGCAAAACACCAGATCAACCCATCCGGACCTCATATTGCCCAGCGCGGTCTCAACAGCCGCCCGGTCATACGGATCCCGGTCCCGCAGCACCAGGCAGCCGTCCTCCGTGCGGACCGGAGCCCACAGGGGCGAATAGACGCCGAGCGCTTCCGGGAACCCCTGGTCCCATTTCAGTTCTCCCTCCCGCGCACCGGAGGAGGCCACCGGGACGGGTATATGACTGATCCAGATGTCCTCCTTGTTGTTGGAGTACACCAGGTGCAGTTCTTTCTCCTCTGTCCGGAGGTTGTTTTCCGCGATCCCTCTCAGGTACTGGGGTCCCAGGTTTTTGTCGAGCCCTCCGTACCTCTGGGGGCCCATGTCCCCGGTCACGGTCATCAGGTGATCAAACGCATAGCCGTCCTCCCCCGTCACCATGGCAATCGGCCAGCGGTGCTGTCCGTCAAAGGTCGGGTTATAGAGCAGCGCATAGCGCCCATCGGATGTTTTCTGTCCCCAGACCTTGCCGGAAAGGGTATGGATGCTCATATGCTTTTCCGGGTCGCTCCATGTCTTTCCCTGGTCTTCGGAATAGGAGACCAGGCTTTTTTTGTAGACGCCGACCATCCGTCCGTCTGAGGCTGTGTAATACGAGAGCGCCTCCGCGCCGGGATTGGGGAACAGGTTCCGGTCAAAGCGCTGCTCCTCATACATCTGCCGCATGACGGGCCCGTTTTCCAGCAGTTCCGCGCACGCCGCGACAAAATCCGCGTCCCGGCTCTCCGTATAGTATGGGAAGAGATGCGTGTTTTCCCGCGTAAACCCTGCCGGCTCATTGAAGATCAGGAAATGAATGTCCCCCATGCTGCCGTCGGGGAAAATGCGGCGCACCGCGCGCCCGATCCCCCATCCGTCGCACGGCATGCTCCTGTGCCGGTCGTGTACGAGCCCGTAAAAGGACAGCGCCAGAAGCACGCCCTGCCGGTCGAGATAGAAGCCCATGCGCTGGTGCGGCACCGTCTCCATCTGCGGCTTCAGGAGATCTGTGCGCGGGCCGAGGTACGGCGATGTATCCGCCGTCATGACCGGAAAGGCCACCACCGGTTTTTCCCATTCCATGCCGTCCCGGCTGCGCGAGATGAGCGTATGCCCCGGCACTTCATGCTCATCCACCGGATTGGACAGATATTCACAGAAGTAATACCCGAAGGCCTTCACCAGCATCGGCGCATGATTGTATGTCCACCCGAAGCCGTCGGCCGCCTCCGGATGCGCGCGGTTGGCGCGCAGGATCTGAAAGCTTTTGACGCCGGAGACATGCGGCAGCGCGCCGTCCTGAAAGCGGTGATCCGCACGGTGTGTGTCGAGGACTTCGACTTTTCTCTTCACGCCTCTTCCCTTCCTTTCTCCTCTTTCCGGTACAGTACGATCTCTCCGCGGATGCCCGCGCGCGGCAGGTATTCGAACATCGAAAGCTCATCCCGCACCCGGTATACAGCCCCGATCGTCACCTCGGCGCGGATATGCACCTTCCCGGCCGGCATGGATGCCTGGAAGCGGTAGGGCGTTGCATCCCGGAGGCCTGCGGGTTTTCCGTCCAGGAACAGCCGGACGGAACCGGAAGCCCCCTCAAACTCCAGACCGTCAAAGCCGCCTGTCTCCACGTCCGCCTCATACACAACCGTACCGCACACACGGCTGCTTATGGAAACCGGGTCCGGAAGCGCCTCCGAACAGACGGTCTGTCCGTCCGGCAGCGTCATGGTCCAGAGGGGATGCACGGATGCACAGGATACAGACTGCGCTTCCGGGACGGCCAGCGGCCAGCTGCCCCGCGGGCTTCCCGCGATGAGGAGCTGTCCGGGCAGCAGGTGCACATGCATGAACTGCCTGCCTCCGCACACCGTCCGCTCCGGGATCACGCAGGTCCGGCTCTCCGGATCATACAGGACCGCATCCTCTGCGCCGTTCCAGGCCGCGCGGAAGTCCAGTTCCTCCCGGTCGTGTTCATTGAACAGCACAAGCACCGGGCCTTCCCCTGCGATGTAGGGATAGACATGCAGGAGCGGCTGGGGTGTATCCGTCTCCACCGCGCGGAAAGCCTCCGCGCAGGCGGCTGCGTCCTCAAGCCGGATCCATGGGCCCGGCATGCCCGCATCGGCCTGCTGCCTTCCGTCTCCGGAGACAAACAGGATCTGCCGGCCCTCCTGTTCCGCGCGCCGGAGAGAGGAGAGCACGCTCTCCGGATACGCCTCCGCTTCCGGAACCAGCAGGAGTTTCCACGGCCAGGCGTCGAGATGCTCGGACGGGATGACCATGCACGGGATCTGATGTTCCTCGAGCACCCGCACAATCTCCTGGCTCTTCATGCAGCCGGAACCATTCAGCCATTCCATCTCCGCGTAGTAGAGGACCGCCGTCTCCATGACCGGTGTCCCGCCGTCGAGCAGGCCCGCTGTCTCCTCCATCTCCCCAAAGAGCCGGGAGATCATGGGCATGAGCGGGTTTTCCCTTCCAAAGTGCGGCGGCGAGTCCGGGTCCGGGAACGGCTTCAGGGAGAAGGCATGCGGGGTAAAGTAGTTGATGCCCCGGGAGAGGAGGAAGTTCGCGAGATAGCGCATCTCCCCGACATCCTCCTGCCAGCCGTAGGCGCCGAAAATCTCGCACAGCGCCCTTCCCTTTTTCTTTGGATCGATCAGGGCGGCCGAGAGCGTCATCTGCGGAAGCATATGCCGGAAGAAGCCATCCTCCGCCTCGAAATCCTGCGTCTTCCAGGCGTGGTAATGGTCCCTGGAGGACGGTTTCAGCTCATGGAGCACCAGGTCCATGCCGGACATGGTCTGGCCCGAGACCGCGCGGAAATAATGCCCTGCCCCCTGGCCCAGGCGCGAGTGCGCGTTGTTCTGTTCAATCACGTGCCCGATATATTCCAGCCCATGCGCCTGGCACCAGGCGCCCAGCGGCTGGCTGTAGTTTTCCGCGTACAGACCGGAGACCGCGTCCATCAGGGCATAGCGCATCTCCGCGGTCTTCTCCCCGCAGTCATACCAGAGCGCGGGAAGCCACGCGCGCGCGTCTTCCCCAAACGATTTCTTCAGAATGTCCGGCAGGTCCATGCGCCACGGGACCGGGAGCATCGGGTACTCGCCGAGCACCGCGTGGGATCCGCGGCCCGCGCGGAGTGCCGGTTCATCCGAGAAAAAGCCCAGGAAGGTTGTCCCGCACGCATCCCCGAAAAACGCTGCGTGCGGCGCATAAATTGTCTCAATCATGAGGCGCGAGGCATCCGGCAGGAGCGGATTGAGGAATTTCTGCGGCGGATTGCGCTCGGAGACATAGGCCGCGGTCAGCACAAAGACACGCCAGGTGCCCTCGGGGACATCCCAGCGGATCATGCCGTCCTCCACCCGGTCGGTCAGGTCCTGAAGATCCCGCACGGCAAACCCGCCGAGGTCCACAAACGACTCGATCCGGTTGCCGGTGCGCAGTTTTCTGCCCGCAATGACCGCCACCGGCATTCCTCCGGCCCCGTCCGGACGCACCAGGATGCGTCCGCCCTCGAGCGGGCCTGTAAAGTCCATATGCGTTTCCCTGAGCATCATCCGCTGAAAGGGTGTGCCTGCCCCGACGCCGTTGCCGTACCCGGACGGGAAATGCGTGTCGTCGAGCAGATAGAACTGCATCCCGCGCTCCCGGCACGCCCGGAGGAGCACCTCCATCTCATGCCACCAGGTCGGCCCGAGAAAGTCCGGATGCGTTCTGGATTCCGCGCACAGCACACGGCAGCCGGAATCCTGAATGTCCTGGATTCCCCGAATCAGGGTTTCATCGTCTTCACCGTGGAGCCAGAGGAACGGGAGGATATGACTGGACATGGCACTGCATCCTTTCAGAATCAGGTTTCTGTGAAGAAAAGCACCCTGCAGACCGCTCTGCAGGGTGCCGGAGTCGGATCAGATTACTTGCCGAGGGCTGTATCCCAGGCAGCGTTGTAGATTTCTTCCATTTCAGTGGCGCCGGCAGCCTTTGCCGCTTCGATCACCTTGTCATAGTTCTCAATGGGTTCCTGACCGGTGATGTACTTGTCGATCTCCTGCCAGACAATGTTTTCCACTGCGATGAGCAGTTCATTGTAGCGCTCGGTCTGCTCAGCATTGAGCGGCGGAGCGGTGGTGATGGTGGAGACATCGATGAGGCCGGGGTCATTGAGGATGGAACGGGTCACTTCGCGATAGGCTTCGCGTGCTTCGTCGGAGCCCTGGAGATACAGAGCGACCTGGTTGTCAGGCGTGGTGTCATACCGGGGCGTGAACTCCAGAAGACCGATGCCCAGGTCAGAGGACATGTCATAGATGGCGTTGGAGCCGTTGGCGGCATACTTGGCCAGGATTTCTTCCTTGAAGGTCTTCACGCCGTCGACGTTGTCATAGCTGACGCCTTCCTTGCCCAGGTTGTTCACGTCGGTGCCTTCCTCGGAATAGCACCAGTCGAGGAACTTGATGGCCAGGTCCACATTCTCGCTGGAAGCGGGAATGACGAAGGCGTTGCCGGGGCGGTCATTGGCATAGCTGGTATTGCGGGTCTGTCCAAGGGAGTTGGTGAGGGTCGGGATGACGCCGAACTTGTAGGAAGGATCGATGGTGGCCAGCGCGACATTGAAGTTGCGGACAACGCCGTCATTGTCGATGGTGCACATGGCCTGTCCGGAGGACAGCTTTTCCTGCCACAGGTCCTTGGTCATGGAGGCGTAGTCGGGATCCATGAGGCCGGCGGCCCAGAGCTTGTTGAGGTACTTGAGGACTTCCTTGAAGTTCTCATGAGCGGGTCCGTAAATCCAGCCGCTGTTGAGGTCGGGATCACGGTACATGGTGGAATAGGATCCGAGCGGGAACGCGACGCAGTCGAGGAGCTTGCGGGTCGCGGTCGTGTTGCCGGCCTTGCGGTTGGTCATGCCGATCAGGTTCGGTTCCTTTTCCTTGATGGCGAGCATCACATCGTACAGTTCGTCCCAGGTGGTCGGCGTGGGCAGGTTATACTTTTCCAGAAGGTCGGTGCGGAAGTTCACCAGCTGGCCGGAGAGCGTGGCGTCCGGGTTGGTGCGGTAGAGGGTCGGCGCAGAATAGAACTGGCCGTCCACCGTGGCCATGCCGAGGCTGGGATTGGCATCGAGCAGTGCGAAGAGATGCGGCATTTCATCGCGGTGCTCGGACAGATTCACAAACAGGCCGTCACGGGCATACGCCTGCACGTCGGCGAAATCGACATACATGATGTCGGGCATATCGTCGGTGGCGATCAGCACGGACTTCTTGTCGGTGTAGGATGCCTTCGGCGGGGCTTCGATGACCAGGTCGACATTCAGGAGTTCCTTGATGGTCTTAATCTTCAGCGTGTCAGCCTTGATGGGCTGGTTCGGGTTCTCATCGCGCATGACGCGCAGAGTGACAGGCGTCTCGGACAGATAGGTGCTGGGCGTCTCGGCATCGGCGAAGGACACCATGGACATGAGCATCATGGCTGTCAGCAGCAGAGCAAGAATAGACCTTTGCTTCATTTCGTGTTCCTCCTTAAAACATGTGGTTCTATTTTCAGCGGGCTGACCCCGCCGGGGTACTGGGTTAACCTTTCACGGAGCCGATCATGACGCCCTTGACGAAGTAGCGCTGCACGAAGGGATAAACGATCAGGATCGGGAGCGTGGTGACAATGATCGCCGCGGACCGGAGCGTCGCGTCGGTGACGGCAAAGCTGTCGGCGCTCACGCCGGCAATGGCCGTTTCCTCATTGAAGAGGCCGCCGATGAGCATGTTTCTGAGCATGATCTGCAGCGGGTACAGCTCCTTCTTGTTCAGGTACAGCATGGCATCAAAGTAGCTGTTCCAGTGCGTGACCGAGTAGAACAGGAGCATGGTGGCCAGCGTGGCCTTGGACAGCGGAATGACAATGCGGAAGAGCACAATCACATCATTCGCGCCGTCGAGCTGCGCGGACTCAATGAGCGATTCCGGGATTGACTGGAACGCCGTGCGGATGATGATCATGTTATAGGTGGAAATGGCGCCGGGCAGGATCAGGGCCCACATGGTGTCCATCATGCCAAAGCTCCGGACCGTCAGGTACATCGGAATCATGCCGCCCGAGAAAAAGAGGGTGACAGTGACCATGGCGGTAAAGAATTTCCGCCCGGAGAAGGTTCTGCGGGCCAGAGGATATGCGCACAGACAGCTCATCATGAGATTCACCAGGGTGCCCACAACGGTGTACACCACGGTATTCTTCATGTACATGAACAGTTCGCCGCGCACCAGGGTCGTGTAGGTCTGCAGCGTGAGATTGCGCGGAATGAGCGTGATCCCGCCCTTCATGACTTCCAGGCCGTGGCTGATGGAGGTGATGAACTGCAGATACAGCGGATACAGGCACACCAGCATCAGCAGGAAAAGGAAGCAGTAATTGAAGATCTGAAAGACTGTGCGGCTGACGCCGCCTTCCTTGATTTTCACGTTTCACCCCTCCTTCTCACCACAGGGATGTCTCGCTGGTCCGCCGTGAGATCCAGTTGGTCACGGAGACAAACAGGAGACTGACCAGGGACTGGAAGAGGTTGACGGCCGTGGCATAGCTGAAATCCGCCTTGGTGATGCCGCGCCGGTAGACATAGGTGGAAATCACGTCAGACACCGACTGGTTCGTCCCGGTCATCATCAGGAGGATCTTCTGATAGCTGACATTCATGATGCGGCCCATGGCGAGGATCAGCATGATGATGATCGTCGGCAGAATGCCCGGGATCGTCACATGCAGTGTCTGCTTCCAGCGCCCTGCCCCGTCGATCTTCGCCGCTTCATACAGCTGCATGTCCAGCCCTGACAGCGCCGAAAGGAAGATGATCGTGTCCCAGCCCACGCTCTGCCAGATATTGGACCCGATATACATCGGCCGGAAATACTGGGCGTCGTTGAGGAAGTTGATTTTTTCCATGCCCATGGAGGCAATGATCTGATTGACAATGCCCGAGGAATTGAACATGGAGTTCATCATGCCCACGACCACGACCGTGGAGAGGAAGTGCGGGAGGTAGGTCACCGTCTGCACAATCCGCTTGTAGCGCGCGTGCGCGACCTCATTGAGCATGAGCGCGAGAATGATCGGCGCCGGGAACGTGATGATCAGGTTCTCGATATTCAGGATAATGGTGTTGCGGAAGACCGTCCAGAAATAGGGATCCCGGACGACCTGCAGCACATACTTCATGCCGTTATTCGATGCCCACGGGCTCCCGATGATGCCCAGTTTCGGCTTGTACTGCTTGAAGGCCAGGGTGACACCGTACATCGGGTAATAACAGAACAGCACATAGTACACGAAGGGAAGCAGCATGATCAGGTACAGCCATTTATCACGCTGAAAGGCGCGCAGAAAGCGTCTTTTCAGGGACTGCTTTTTCGGCGTTGCCAATTGTACCAAAGCCTATCACCTCACACATCTCTCAGGTCGACGTGCATGACACAGATCATTTCCTTGTTGATCGAACAGGTGACATACAGGACACCGTCACGCACAAGACAGGTGGGATAACCATAAATTCCGTTTTTATCCAGTCCGGGATACCGTCCCTTGAACTGGCGGTCTTCAATCAGGAAGTGCTGATCAAACAGCTGCCCGTCCTTCGAAAGCGACAGCGCCAGCACCTGGCGGATGCGCGGCGGGAACGGGTCCGGCGTTCCGACATGGTAGAAGCGTCCGTCCGGCAGACGGCCCAGGAAGAACTTCGTGCGGTTGTCGGTAAACGCGGTGGGTTCGGGCAGCGACCAGGTCTCTCCCTGATCTTCCGAGACCGATGCCCACAGATGCGGCGTCCCTGAGCGGAGCAGCATCATCAGGCGGCCGTCATCATACTCGAGGAAAGAGCCCTCGCAGAGTTCCAGCCTGAAATCGCCCACTTCCCCCGGGAGCAGCGGCCGCGCATGCTCCAGGCTTCTGGCGCGGGGATACTCATCCGGGAATATCTCCGTCCCCGTCCAGCCCGTCAGTCCTTCCGGGTCATCCGTCCAGCCGGCATGCTGCCCGCCGCACGAGAAGAGACGTCCGCTTGAGAGGCGCCGCACGGGCATATTGCCGCCGAACTGATCCCGGGACAGTTTCCCGCATTCCGTGTAGTGCTCGCCGTCTTCGCTGGTCAGCACCCGAAAGCACCAGTCTTCCCTGCCCGCGCTTCCCGGCTGCCGCCTTCCGCCGCGCAGCACCTGTTCCTGATAGGAAAACTGCAGGAGATACTGATTGATCCGTCCCTCCCCGGCATACGGACCCGAGGGGATGAGGACGCCGCGCGGGCCCTCCGGCACAGCCAGTTCCCGCGGCATGTCCCAGTGGACAAAGTCCGGGCTGGAGGTGATCATGACTTTCTGGCCGACATCATCCTCCTGGTTGACCCCGAGGGAATAGGTGATGATGAAGCGGTCCTGAAAGAAAGTGAGGAACGGGTGATGCGCATAGTTCCATTCCGGGGTCGGTTCATGAATGATCTGCAGATGGCTCTCCAGCTTTCTCCGCTTTTCACCCGGATCATACCGGTTGTCAATGGAAAGCATGTGCGTTCACCTCTCTCCTCGTCTGGTATCGACAGGTGGTGCAGGGATCAGAAACAGTGCTGCAGTCCCTGGAGATGTTCCGTGATCAGCGCGGCATTGCGGATCACAGAAGCGGGATCAAAGCGCGGGGACGGTCCCGAAACACTGACCGCGCCCATGACACTCCCGTCCATGGAGAAGAACGGGACAGCGACGCAGCGGATGCCGAACTCATGCTCCATGTTGTCCACGGCATAACCGTTATTGCGGATTTCCTCGAGTTCATTGCTGAGAACCGCAGGATCTGTGATGGTGCACTTGGTAAAGCCCGGCAGCGGGCCCGAGAGCACTTCACGGATCTCCTCCGGCTTCATGTGCGCCAGCATGGCCTTTCCAAGGCCTGTGCAGTGCAGCGGCGCGCGCTCGCCGAGGATATTGCGCATCTGAATCTGCGAGTTCGGATAGACGGCCTCCACATAGAGCACTTCCATCCGGTCCAGCAGTCCCAGATAGCAGACTTCGCCGCACGCGTTGGCGATCTGCTTCATATGGGGAATGAACTGCTGGCGGATGCTCATATTGCTGGAGACAATGTATCCGAGATGCAGCAGCTTGTATCCCAGCTGATATTTGTTGTTCGACGGATTTTTGATCAGATAGCCGAGACTCTGGAAGGTGGTCAGAATGTTGTACACGGTGCTTTTCTGCATCTTCAGCCGATCTGCGATTTCCGTCACGCCCAGCTCGGGTTCCTTCTGCGAGAAGCACTCCAGAACGGAAACAGCCCGGGCAAGGGATTTCACGGTATTGTCATTGGGCATGCGGATTCTTCTTTCTTAAAGAAATACTTGTCAGATGCGGTCCATCAGGTACCGGACAGCCTGATCCATATGCCGGACTTCCGTTTTGAAGGTCTCCGTCAGGCCTTCCGCGGGAATGACGCGCGCATAGTCGGAAGAGAAGATCCCTTCGATCTCCGTGAGATGGAATTTGGCGTTGACCGGATAATACTGCCGCTCAATCTCGGAAAAGAGGGTCAGGAAATGCTGAATCTGCGCTGCTCTCTCCGGGTTTTCCCCGATGGAATCCACCATCATCCGGTAAAGCGCGGGATGGAAATTCAGCATCACGCCGGAAAAGCCCGCCGCCCCCAGGAGGATGGAGTCCAGACAGGTCGTTGTGTTGGCGTTGTACAGTCTGAGCGGAGATCCTTTCAGGACCTCAATGCGCTTTTCAATCAGGGCCAGGTCGCAGCAGGTGTCCTTCATGAAGGCGAACCGTCCGCTGTCCGCGCATTCCTTCAGTTCATCGAGCGTGATCAGGCGCTTGAAGGGATAGGGGCATTCATAGAAGCCCAGCGGAATGTCCGGCACAGCCTCCATGACCGCGCGGACCCTGGGCATGATGCTCTCCTGCTGCCGGCCCGGATGGACCAGGCGGTTCGTAATCAGGATCAGGGCATCCACACCGGTTGCCGCGATCGCCTTCAGTTCCTCGAGCTGATCGGAATATGCATTGGATACATGGCCCGATGCAATCACAGGGACATGGGCATGGGATTTGACAAACTGTGCAATCCGTATGCGTTCCTGCAGGCTGAGAAAAAAGATTTCACTGGACTGGCAGTCCGCAAACAGACCATCGACGCCGCTGCGTTCATACCAGTCAATCAGACGCTCCAGAGAGGCGAAGTCCACTTCGCCGTCCTTCGTGAAAGGCGTCAGCATCACCGGCCACAGTCCTGCTTTTTCCCTGTTGGACATGATCGATCCCTCCCTGTTTTGGATGACCAGGAGTAATATTGCTGAACTCTGTTCAGTATTACTGAACAAAAGAGCTGTGTAGATTCGATTCGGCCACTGTTTTAATGTATTTTTTCTGAATACAGGACAAAAAGCCTGCATAAAGCGACAAAAAGTACACCAAAAAAACAATTTGTGCATGCAGGATGTGCTTTTCAGACAGATGTCAGGCTTCAAAATCTGTTCTTTTTTCAAGAATTATGGAACTCTGTTCAGTATTACTGAACATTTTTTGTCGCAGAAGGAGAAAAAGGATTCCGGCCGTGTCGGAATCCTTTTGAGTGATCTGTTTTCTGAAGCAGTCATCCCTGTTTTCTGTTCCCCGGACATCTGCCTGATTCCGGCTCCTGCCGGAATGCGCTCTTCCTGCGCAGACTTCAGCTTTTGACATCACCTGCGCTGCAGTACACGATCGCCACAATCTCTCTGCGGTCACATGCTTCCAGGCATTCCTGTCTCGCCGCCAGGGCATCCCTGAACGATTCGCTGACCGGGAACGGCCTGTATCCATAGACGTTCGCATGCGTCATATGAACGGCCCCTGTATCATCATCCATATCGTACGGAGTAAAATCCGGCATATTGCCCATGACTTTGCCTGCCTCTGTCACGGCCTTCCTGGCCATGGTCTCCATCCGGCCTGCTTTGACATGAACGGCCACCCGGTCGGCAAGGAGAACAAAACCATCTTTTCCATTCCGGTAATAGCGGAACTGGCGGATCGTTTCAACGGCTTCCTTCGACAGTGTCTTCCCTTCCGGCACAAAAATCGCGGCATCCGAGAGCGATTTACCGGGTTCTCTTTCCATCCATTCCTGCTCTGCCGCGGGATCCACCCTGTACTGCACAAAATTCGCAGCAAGCTTCTCTCTGGGCCGGGTCTCCCGGCGCACCGTTTTCTTCCGGACCGGTTTTTGCTCTTCTGCGCTTCTGCTTTCCGCCTCCGTCCTCTCAGAGATGGTGTTCTCCAGGCTGCTCAGCGCCTCCTCCAGCGCCTTTCTGCGCTTGAAGGTGTCCATGACCTGCGGGTCATCCGGGATCAGGAACCCCTGAAGAATACAGTCGGGGAAGGCAAACTTCTTCACCGCTCCGTTCACTTCAAAAAACAGCCGGCTGCCTTCCTGGCTTCGAATCTTCACGCGTCCGAATGCCTTTGTCATCATTTCCTTTCCGGCAAAGTCATACACAGGCAGTGCATTCAGGTCTTCCTGAAGTCCGAGCTTCTTCTGCTGCAGGGCGTCTGCCTCGCGCTGTCTGGCCGCTTCTTTTTCTGCTCTCATCCGCTGGATATTCTCCTGCTGTTCAGGTGTGCTGAGGTCGGAACGCACTTTCATCAGGATGATGCCCAGATGGTTTTCGCCCTCCCCGGTTTCCTGATCCACACCCCAATAGGTATCATGCCAGGAATTGCCTTCCACCAGTTCCATGTCGCCTGTATCGATCAGGCGCCGGAGCAGCTCCGGATTCTGTGAAAACTTGGCTCTGACTACTTCCTCCATGATGCCGTCCTTTACACTTTCCCAGTCGCGGCGGAGTGATATGGTGCGGCCCATCCGTTTCGCTTTTTTGCCGTCTGCCCCGCTGAAATCGTCCCTGTACTTTTTTGTGAGGGTTTTCGCAGACTGAAAAGCGGCTTCACTGTTTCTGTACATTCTTCCGTCCCATTCAAAGGGAGCCTCGTACATATTGCTCAGAAAAGCATACTTCCCGCGAAAAGCACGGATCGCTTTTTCCATATCTCATCCCTCACTTTTCATCATTGTAATACAGTATTATACGCCGATGACGACGCCATCTCAATCATCCGGCAGTTCAGTTTCTCCCATTGACACCGGATGCCCTTTTTCTATAAGATACATAGCACAGTTTCTTCATCCCATGTTCCATGCAGCCATCTCTTTCTTCCTCGGCCCTTCCGACTGCCTGGAGGTACACTGCCATGATCTATGTCACTTCCGATCTGCACGGCTATCCGCTGTCTGATTTTCTGAGACTGCTCGACCGCGCGCGGTTCTCCGATGATGATGACCTGATTGTTCTGGGTGATGTGATTGACCGCAACGGAGACGGCGGCATCGGCATGCTGCGCTGGATGGTTCAGCAGGAAAATGTCCGGATGATTCTCGGCAATCATGAAGCTCTGCTGCTGTCCTGCCGGTTCCTGTTTGATTTCATCACCGATGAAAGTCTTTCCAGACTGAGCACGGAGCAGATTCGTCTTCTGTCGAACTGGATCATGAACGGAGCCGATCCCACACTGAACGCTCTGCAGGCTCTGTTCCACGAGGATGCAGAGACAGCGTTCGGCATTCTGGATTATCTGGAGGAAGCCCCGCTCTATGATCTGGTCCGCGTTCCGGGGAAGCAGTATGTGCTGGTTCATTCCGGCCTCGGTCATTTTTCTGAAAACAAACGGCTGGATGAATACACGCCGGATGAACTGCTGTGGACGCGTCCTTCTCTCGGTGAAACTTACTTTCCCCATATGACAACGGTTTTCGGCCATACACCCACAGATCATTACGGCGATGATTATGCAGGCCGCATGCTGAAAACACCGACATGGATCAACATTGATACAGGCGCCGCACACGGAGACGGCTTTGCGCCGATGCTCCTGCGGCTGGAAGATGAACACCCGTTTTATATCGACAAATAAAGCATGCACTGCTCAGGAAAAGACAGGAGATTGATTGTGCCATGAAAAAAGAATCCTTCATCAGACGCTTTGCCGTCCCGCTGCTCATCATTCTTGCCGTGCTTCTGACCGTTCTGACCGGTTCATTTGCGTATATGACGAAAAATGCCTGCAGCAGCTGGGTCGTCAACCGGTTCAATGTACAGGAACGCGTGTACGAAGCCATTGGCACCCTGTATGCCAGCCTTCAGATGCTGGTTTTCTCATCCTCGCTTCTGATTTTCACCGTCTGGGGGCTTTTCCGCACCATCCGGCCCGCAAATCACTCCTCCAGGATTTCCTCTTTCTGCAGGAAGAACGGTCTGTATCTGGCGATTCTTTTCGCGATTGGTTTTGTTGTTCTTTTCCTGCTGGACCGTGCGGCACTGGGACGAATCGCCGCTGCCGTTGAGACAAGCGAGGTCCCCGCTTCGCTCCGGGATCGCAGGCTGCATGGACAGCTGATGATCGGAGCCATGCTCTCAGCTGAAGCTGCCGTCCTCTTTCTGATTTCCTGGATCCGCGGCAGAAAAGAATCCGGCACAAAACAATAAATCAAAACCGGCAGCCTGTGTAACGTTCAGGCTGCCGGTTTTCTGTCAGGCGTTTTCCTCCACAGTCTCAATCGTGTCCCCTTCCGAGATGACGCCGCCGGACAGGACACGGGCAAAAATGCCCTGATGCGGCATGATGCAGGTTCCCACCCGCTTGCGGATAGCACAGGACTGGTGGCATTCCTTGCCGATCTGGGTCACCTCCAGAAGCACCTCCCCGCAGCGAAGATGTGTGCCGACAGGAAGCGATGCACAGTCGATGCCGTCCACCAGCAGGTTTTCCCCGAACGCCCCGTCGCTGACGCACGCTCCGAGAAGATTGAATTCCACGACTTTCTGATAACTGAGGAGACTGACCTGGCGGTGCCACGCGCCGGCGTGCGCATCGCCCTCAATTCCCCAGTCTTTCCTGAAAACAGCCGTATGCACATTCGTTTTCTCTGTTCCCTTTTCCGGACTTGTGCATACCGCCCTGATTGTTCCCTGCATGGAGCTGCGTCTCCCTTCGCTTTCCTTTTTGAACATCTGCCTGTGTCTGCAGAGCAAAGCAGTCCGCTCTGAACAGCCTGCAGGTTTTAAAGCCTATCTGTTTGATAGGTGATTTATGTCAGATTGTAGCCCCTCCTCAGCAAAAAATCAAGCCGGAATGGAGCACAGCACTGCCCTGCCCGCAATGTGATTTGCTGTTTTCATGGTTCCGGCCGAAATCAAGGTTGCAATCAGGCGCATATCATGAGATAATCATGGCAGCAATATATTGGAATATATAAGGAGCGTGACCGACTTTGAAAAAAGCGTTATCCGTATTTCTGATTCTGCTCTGTGTCCTCCTGCTGACTGCGGCCCATGCCGACAGAGCCCCCTGGACCTGCCCGAACTGCGGCACGGAAGGCAATACGGGCAACTTCTGCGGCGAATGCGGAGCCAAAGCTCCCGATCCCTTCTGGACCTGCGCAAACTGCGGCCAGGAAGGCAATGACAGCAAGTTCTGCCCGCAGTGCGGTGCAAAAGCCCCGGACTCTTTCGTCCCACAATCTCAGGCCCCCGCTCCGGTGATCACGGAAGCACCCAGGCCCGTTCCGACCGCAACCCCCACACCGACCGCCACACCGGCCCCTGCCCGCACTTTTGAGCTCTCCTCAAGGATCTCAACCAATCTCGGCAGAGTCACCGTGACCTGGGTCGACTCAGATTCCAATGCCCCCTACAAGGTACTGGCCCAGTATCAGGGCGATCCCAATGTCCGCCAGCCCAACTACATTGAGGGCGAGGATCTCTATACCACCTCATTCACCCTGGAAGACCTGCTTCCGGGAAGAACCTACACCGTGGAAGTCCGGGACTGCTACGGCATCTCCACCAAGCGGACCTACACGCTTCCCGAAGCCGCGACCTTTGAGGACGGCAAGCTGAAAGCGAAGAGCATCAAGGTCTCCATCGAGCCCCGCCGCAAGGAATCGAATCAGGAATTCAAGGAAGCCAAGAAGATCAACGGCCTGGTTGCCAACGACATCATCAACAACATGGACAGCTACGACTACGGCTTCCGGTATCAGGTCAAGAATCCCAACCTGGCCTACTCCAGATACTTTTTCACCCAGGTTGCCGTCATTGCCCCGAACGGATTCACCGAGGTCGAGCTCTACTCGGATTATGACTTCGGCCGCGATTACAGCGGAAGATACTGGTATCTTCTCGGCGACACCGCCTTTGACATGATCTACAAGATGAACTCCGCCATTCCGAGCGGTCAGTGGACCGTGGAACTGTACTGGGACGGCATGCTGGTCAACCAGAGCACCTTCAACGTCAAGTAACCTGTCAGACATACAGAAACCCTCCTGTGCCCCATGCCGGGGACAGGAGGGTTTTTCTGATCATTCTGTTTTCAAATCAACGGAAGCATGCCCCCGGCTGCTCCGGTATGCCCGGTTCATCCAGGATCTGCAGCGCCGTGCAGGGACCCAGGTGCTTCCAGTCCTTCAGAACCCACACGATCTCATGCTTCGGCGTCACTTCAATCACCTGAGGCGTTGCTCCATTCCCGCCCCTTGAGCACACAATGGTATTCCCGTTGTGCAGGCGGCAGCAGGACTGCGAGCCCGCTGGACGGTATTCCTCCGGGAGATCTTCCAGGCGGATCTCCCATACGGTCCTTCCCTGCCGGTCCACTTCCCGGTGAACCCCTTCCTTTTCTCCCGTCACAAGCGTGTTCCCGTTTTTCAGGCGCACCGCTGCCCAGCAGCCCGGAAGTTCATAGCGCCAGATTTCCCGGAAGTCCCGGTCCAGTTCAAGGACAACCCCGGCCTCCAGGCAGGGTGCCAGATACGTGCCCTCCGCGGTCAGGCGGAACCGCCTGAACTGACCGTGCACAGACGAAGGGGCCGGATACGGAATCGGACGTTCCCATTCCACCGCCCCGCTTCGTGTGTTCACAAAGAGGGCTCTTGGAAGTGGATGGCTGTTGAGCACCATAAGTGCATGATCCTCTCCGACCGGCTGAAGCGTATGGATTTCTGAGCCTTCCGGCGCTTTGAAATGCCAGGTGAAGCGCTTGTCGGGCGTAATTTCCGCTGCCCAGTACATATGGCTGAACAGGATCCTGCCGCTCGTCAGCATCCAGACATCGTCATATTCCCAGCCTTTTCCCGCGTGGAACACCCACCGGATGCGGCCGTTGACAATCAGGAACATCCGGTTGTCGCCTTCGCCCACCCACAGCATGGGATGCTCCGCGAGGCCGTTTCCCGGATAGGACGCAGGGCATGCACCGGCGCCCGGGATCTCCGGGATCGGTTCTGTCTCCTCCTCGGCCGGACCCCACGCCGGCAGGTCGTCCCTCAGATACAGGCTCACGGCATGCGCCAGCGGTTTTCCTTGAAAATCATGCATAGATGCTTTCTCTCCTGCTTCGATGGCGTTCTTTCGCAAAAGATCCGTCTCAGTGCTGAATGTTGGCTTTCTCTTTTTCCATCCGCTTCGCCGCAGCCGGTGCAAGGTATTTCAGGACAGCGGGGATCAGTTCGTGGTCAAAGTTTTCCCGCACTTCGCTCGTTTCCCCAATGACCATGGTGGCCTCGCAGTCCGGCTTGCAGGCACGCCAGGAAGGAAGGGTTTCACCCGCCGGGCTGCCCGTGCGCGCAAAGGCCATCACGCTGCCGAAGACCTCTTCCTGCACGCGCTCCGCCACATGGTTGTCGCCATCCGGACGATGGGTATGCTCCACCAGGTCCATGTTATGGAAGACATACGGGATATCGCTGCAGTGCCAGGGCGTCGTCATGCCGTTGATCGGCTGGTCCAGATTGAACAGGTAGGAATAGGTGCAGTCATTGAGTTCAGAGCGCTGCCTGATATATCCGATCTCCGGCGCACGGAAAATGAAGTCCAGGCGGAGAAGATCAATCAGGTCGCGTTCCGGGTAGGCCCTGCGGAAGAGCGGAATGAGCACGTCTGCGCCTTCGTCGCCGACAAGCTCCCGGACCGCATTCTCCTGCTCGGACACGCTCATGGATGCCCGGTCATACGGCGCAGGCCCAAACGAGAAGAATTCACTGTACACGCTGCCGACCATCAGCGGCACATCCTTGGTCTCCTTCCGGAAACCGACTGCAGCGGGATCGCCCGCATAGAACGCGTTGGGATGCGGCTTGCAGCCCACGTACTTTCCTTCCTTCCGGAACGCGGGCCTGAATTTCAGATAGGCCCTGGCAAACCGCTGATAATCCACCGTCTCCAGTTCTTTGACGGATTTCAGACCGAGCTCATCCATGACGGCCTGCGCGATCTCCTTCCCGGATCCTTTTTCATCCCCCAGCGCATTAAGCACGCCGCTCATATTGATTCCCTTGGCAAACAGTCCATCCGCCGCCGGCGTCTGCAGGAGCGTCGTCACCTTGCCACCGCCGCCGGACTGTCCGAAGACCGTCACATTGTCCGTGTCACCGCCAAAGGCGCGGATGTTCTCATGAATCCACTGCAGCGCGGCAATGATGTCGTCCGTACCGGCATTGGCGGAGTTCGCATACTCCTCCCCAAAATCTGAGAGGTCAAAGTATCCGAGAATATTCAGTCTGTGATTGACGGTAATCATCACGCAGTCGCCGAAGCGCGCCATATTGGCTCCGTCATAGGCGATGTGTTCAATCGCAGAGCCGGCCTCATACCCGCCGCCGTGCAGCCACACCAGAACCGGTCTTTCCGCCCCGTCCAGTCCCGGCGTCCACAGATTCAGGTTCAGGCAGTCCTCATCCATCGGCCAGAACCGGTGCGGAACGTAGAGTTCCCCCTTGGGGCGGTCATTGGTCAGAAGCGGACAGACATAGCCATAGCTGGCAGCGTCAAATACATCCTTCCAGGGTTCCACCTTTTCCGGTGCATGGAACCGCCTGGCTTTCGCGTAGGGAATGCCCTTGAAAATGTTCAGGCCGTTGTATTCATAGCCCCGGATATCGCCGGACCCGGTGTGCACAACGGCAGTACGGCTGTCACATTTGAAAGAAATGCTCATGGTTTCCGCCTCTTTCTGTTCCTTGATTGGGATGTTTGCCTGTATCCTGTATGGTGTTTTTCGAATCAGTCTGATTATCCTACAGCCGCAGGCATTGTGCAAGAGTGTATTTCCCGCCTCTTCCCGCTGCGCCACCTGATCCCCTGCAGGCCAATAGAAAAACAGGAGCAGAACCTGCCCCTGTCATACTGTACCCTTTGATAAAAAGAGTTACCGGTTCGCTGTCTGGATTTTCTTCATCCATTTGCGGCTCCGCAGACGGAAGAAGCACCAGACACACTTGATCACCTGATCAATTTTCAGCATGGTGTAAATCCAGAACGGCGGCCAGTGGAACACAAAGCCGGCCAGGATGCCCAGCGGAATGGACGCCACCCACAGGAACAGGATATCCCCGGCCATGAGGAACCGTGTATCCCCGCCTGCCCGAAGCACACCCTTGGTCAGGATGGAGTTCATGGCCTGGAACACCATGATAAAGCTGATCGCGTCCATCAGCTGCCATGCGATCGCCTTGGTTTCCGCGGAGACCTGGTAATAATTGATGATGGGACTGCGCACGAGCAGGATCACCAGCCCCGCGAGGCAGCCCAGGACAAACCCCAGACCCAGGAACGTGTATCCCTGCTTCTGCGCCTTTTCCATGTCCCCCTCGCCCATGGTGTGCCCCGTCATGATGCCGCTGGCATTGGCGATGCCCTGGGTGAGCACGGAGGAGAGCTGCTGGACAATCGTCGTGACGGAGTTTGCCGCCACAAAGGTCTCCCCGATATGTCCCATGACGATGGCCACCGCATTGTTGCCCAGCGCCAGCAGGCCGTCGCTGATGAGCACCGGAATGCACACGCGAAAGTATTCCCGGACCAGGTCCGTGCACTTCGTCCGGATATGCCGGAGGCGGTAGCCGATCTTTTTGTCTCTCAGGAAGAAATGTCCGCAGATGAAGAACAGTTCAAACAGCCGGGCAATCAGCGTGCCCAGGGCAGCCCCTGCGATTTCCATCCGCGGCGCGCCGAGATGGCCGAAGATGAACACCCAGTTAAAGAAAATATTGACAAAGAAGGCAAAGATGGAGCTTCTCAGCGGGATGCGGACCTGCCCGACGCTTCGAAGCACAATCGTACAGGTCAGGGACAGGCCGATGCAGAAATAGGTGGGAAGCAGCCAGCGCAGATAGGTGACGCCGTAATCCACAATTTCCTGTTCCGGGGTATACATGCGCATGATCATGGCCGGGGCGAACAACGTGGCCAGGGTAAAGATCATCGAGAGCCCGATCACCAGGCGGAGCATGATCGTCACCGCTTTGCGGAGGGATTTCAGCTCCTGCATGCCCCAGTAGCGGGAGGTGAGCACGGAAGCACCCATGCCCAGTCCCATACAGAAGATCTGAAACAGATTAATAAACTGTCCGCCCAGCGCAGAAGCTGAAAGCTGGGCATCCCCCATGGAACTGAGCATGACGGTGTCCATCAGGTTGACGCCCACCGTGATCAGCTGCTGGGCTGAAATCGGCAGCGCAATGGCGATGATTTTACGGTAAAACGCCCGGTCTCCCAGATATTCTTTCCATGATGCCATATACTATCTCCCGTCATGAGGAACAGGCGTTCCCTTAATATGGATACTGCATCCGTTTTCCCGTGACCGTTTCAGTCCCGGTCGCGGGGCTTCAGCGCCGCACAGGATACAAAACCGCCGCCTTCCTTACAGAATGCGGCGGTTTTCATGGCCTTCATATACTTACTGTTTTCCGAAGGCATCCTGATTCTGATTCGGACTGGCTCTGCGCTCAAGGTTGGGGAACCGGTGCTCGAAGATCGCGCGGGAAATCTCAATATCCTCCGCGGCTTCATCCGGATGCGTGCATCCGACCGTCACCATGTCGCAGGGACGAATGGTATTCCATGTGAAGTTGAGGCCCACATACGGCGTGGTGCGGCCGGCCGCAAAGGGCTTAATGGTCATGACCGGCTTTTTCGCATTGTTGATGATCGCCGCCACCGTCTCGATCTCCACCTGCATCATGAATCCCATGCAGTTGTAGATCTGAATGTAGGTCTGGACATCGTATTCGTTATCGTCCGAATAGGTAATGAGCTCGGGCATATGCGCAGACAGTCCCGGGATCATGCCCTCCTGGCGGATCATATCAAGATAATCACTCAGGCGCGGAATCGCGTGCAGGTTCTTGTTGACCAGCTGCTCGGCGCTGGAGTGATGGACCAGACAGAATGTCGCGCCGCACTGTTTGCTGCGGTGAATGGTCGCCCGGGCTTCCCGGCGGGCTTCTTCGCTGTCATCCACATTGATAATCGGCGTGTCGATCAGGATCAGTTTTTTGCCGGTCCTGTCCATCGCCTCCCTGACCGCTTCCTGCATCACGCGCTCCTGCTGCAGCGGGCCCATGATCGTGTCCACGCCCTCGTCCAGGAATGTTTTCAGGAGCGGGAACACAGCGCTTCCTTCCGGAAAGCGGTTCTTGATCTGACGGTCAGCCGCCGGACTGCGGTGGCTCCAGCCGAGGATCCAGTTGGTTCCGATAATCATTCGGGAAAGTGAGACGCCTGCCACCTCTGTGCGGGGGAAAAGATGATCTGCCATACTGCGGCCTCCTTCATTGTGCGTCATTGAACGGGCGATTGCTTTGCACTAACATAGCACGGAGTTTTTTTCCCGTCAAGATGTGTACAGATAAAGACCTGTTCCGTCTCCCGCAGGCGATCGGAAACTGCGATACTTGACTGCCCGGGGAGACATCTTTATACTTTTTTGATGGCAGCAATCGGGTCTCCATGAGGCTGTGCTGCTGTATTCTGTCTTTCGAGGTATCCGGTATGAAAACAATCGGCAATATTCTCTGGTTCATCTTCGGCGGGTTCCTGAGCGGACTGTCGTGGTGGCTTTCCGGGCTGATCTGGTGCATCACCGTTATCGGAATTCCGTACGGACGCCAGTGCTTCAAATTTGCCAGTCTGTCCTTCAGTCCCTTCAAGAAGGATATCGTCTACGGCGGCGGCGTGCCGTCCCTGATCGCCAATATCATCTGGGTTCTTTTCTTCGGCGTCCCCATGGCTCTGGGCAATCTGCTGTGCGGAATCGTCTGGTGCGTCACCATCATCGGCATTCCCTTCGGCAAACAGTTTTTCAAGATTGCCCGTCTGGCGCTGACGCCGTTCGGCGCCAAAGTCATCCAGACCGCCTGAGATCTTCTGCTGCCCTTCCGGGCATTTTTTTGTGCGCATCCCTCCCCTGCACACTTCATGCGCTCAGGGCCCGGAACAGATGAGATTCTGTAAGCCGCTCAGGCTGCATCTTCCGCGCATGAAAACAGCTCCCTTCCGGGGGTACAGTTGTACTGTATTCCCAGAAGGGAGCCGTTCCGTTTCAGTCCGGAGCCTGACAGCGCCTGATGTAATCAGGTCAGCCGCAGAATCTCCCAGCCGGATTACTCATTGGTTTCCGGAACGGTTTCTTCTTCAGGCAGCTTCGGGCGGGACTTGGTGTTCCTGACAACCGGCTGCTCCGTCTCCGTCGAAGCCATGGTGTATTCAAGCGAGAAGTCTTCCAGACCGTCTGTAGGAATTGTGAATTCTTCGTCCGCCGGCACCTTGAGGACCAGCTGATCGAGAATTTCTCTCCAGTCCTTTCCGGCGATCACCTGATCGAAGATACCAATCATCGTATTGGTCACAAACTCTTCCGTGTGCTTTCTGATTTCGGCATCTTCCGGAGCCTCGAAGGCGGACAGATCCACCCAGCGGCCGCCGACAAAGAATGCCATCTTGAGCTTGTCGGGTTCCTGAGAGTCCGGCTTGAATGTCATATACATCAGCATCGGGACCGTATAACCCGGACGGCTCATGAGCCGGATGCTGTGACCATCCTGGCCGGCGCTTGCCATGCCGTTGAAGAAGTTTTCGCTGATCATAGTCTGCAGCCAGGTTCTGAGTCCCTCAGCGATCGCTTCGCCTTCAGCCTTTTCTTCTGCATTCTCCTTTCCGGTGAATGCATCTGCCAGGGCTTCCAGGAAGCCCTTTTCCTTTCTCTCCTGCTCCTTTTTCAGATGATTCTCCACCAGTTTCTGGATGGGTTCCGGGAGCTTATCGTATTCCCCGTTTCTGAAGCAGTCCGCATACTGGGAGGCTATGGAAAGGATGTTGTCGAGATTCATGCTCATCAGGTTGATGGTCCAGTTGCCGTTGTTGAACACTTCGTTGTCCGGGAGATTCAGCATCACCATCGCCTGATTGTCACCGGGCCTGGAAGGCACTTTGGCATTTCCCAGACGGGTCGCCTCAATGGCAAGGGAAAGACTTTCGGCATACTGATCCATGCCGGATGCATGCAGCACCCAGGGCAGCAGCTTTCTGAGCTGCGCATAGTCCGTTCCGGGCACCATGGAGCAGTCAACAGCAAACCAGAAGGCACGCGCTTCTTCCGGCGTCATGCCGCCCTCTTTGCTCACCAGGAAAGCTACATGGTTGAGCAGAGAAGAATTGGTGTGCACGCCGCCGCGGTCATTCACGGCCGTGGGCGTCTTGACGTTGGGCTGATAATGCAGGTCCCAGGAGTAGGACGGCTGGCCGTACTTGTTCGGGTTGCTCATGCTGCGAATGGTCGTCTCGCTGTGCTCCCCGATCTCCCAGGTTTCATCTTCGGATTTTTCCATCATCTTCTGGCAGATATTGCCCTGAATATCGCTCATGGCCTCATTGATCGCGCCGTAGTCGTTCATGTAGGCATTGTGTGTCATCACAGAACCGGTCACGCAGTGTGTGAACTCATGGGCAATCACATCCAGGCACTGGGAGAAATCGTTGATGGAGCTGGAGAGGAAGACCTGCCAGCCATAGAACTTGCCTGCATAGGCAGCGTTGTTGACGGGGTTGTGATTTGCATCGCAGAAATCCTTGAGAACAATGATCGGAGTTCCTTCACCGTCGCCGCCGATCCAGCCGAGTTCCTTGTAATAATCATAGGCGCGGCAGTAATTGTACAGGGACTGAAGACTGGTCTGATCCCATTCGCGGTTGTCAGGGCTGTATTCCATGACGACTTTTCCGCCGTTATACAGGAACTGCCAGCAGTCAGCCACAACGATCCGGCGCTCAATGTTGCCCAGATAATACATACCGGTGCGCGTATCACGCATCAGGTCGACAGTGATCTCATGCTCCGTGCCGTCCGTCCAGTCCACATAGCCGGTATACTTGACCGGTTCCATAAACTGGAACGCATAGCTGGCATCATAGCCTGTGCTGCCGGCCATGTCGCCGGGGAGAATCGTGGGCAGGCTGTAAAGATATTCTCCTGCCATGGACACATAGTGTGCCAGATACGGAAGGTCTGTGCTCTCAGTAAAGCTTGCGGTGGGGTTGATGGTGTACACAACCCAGACAAAGTGCGTATACAGTTCGTCTGCGTTGAGGTCCAGTTCGCGCTGCACGGGCAGCACCACACGGCTGGTCATGCCCTCGATGACCGCGGGAGCACCCTGTGCAGACTTGGCTTCATGTTCAAGGACGGCTGCCTCAGCCTGCTGGGCAGTCACGCCTTCTGCTTCTGCCTCGCTGGGCAGGTCCGATACCACCGTGGAGGTCAGGCCGATCATGTTTTCTTCGGCATTGGTGATGACTTTCACAGCACCGCCCAGCACGATCTGATCGGCATGGGTCTGCTGGAAGACATAGTAATGGTTGCCGAAAGAGTCATGAAGCTCTTTCCAGGGTTCGAAGTGAAAATGGGTATCTCCGCCCATCAGGGTCCGCATGGAATTGAGCACTTTCTGCGCATCCTCCGTGCTGGTCACCTTGTCTTTGGTGCAGGTGCCGCCCACGAAGGTGATGTGCCCTTTTTTCAGCTCAATCTGTACGGATCCGCCGTTCAGGTCCTTCAGGTTCTGAATGGTCAGCTGATGATCAGCGGAAAGATTTTCGGCGAAAACTGCTGCCGGTATTGAAACACACAGCATCAGAAGCGCCAGTAGATAAGCCAGGACTCGTTTCATATCAATAACCTCTTTCATTATATTCAGATAGAACAAACACAAAGCTGTGTTCTATATATAGTACGCAGGGGCAATCCCTCTGGCAGTGCGAAAGCTGAAAAAGGCTGTACATATTTTTCCGTTTTCCGGCATCAAAAAAAGAGTGCAGCGTTCTTCTGCACTCTTGTCCGTTCTCATCCTCACAGATTGTCAAACAGCCGGATCAGATACCGTCCGGATGCAGCCATATAGGCTGCATAGCTTTCTCTGAGCTCCATCGGCAGCGCGTTGCATTTGACTTCCAGGTTCATGCTTCCGCTGTACCCGATCTCCTTGAGCGCCTTCATAGTCTGCTGCCAGTCTATCCTGCCGAGGAACGGCGCCAGATGAACATCATCCTCCGCAAAATTGTCATTGATGTGGACCATTTTCAGGCGTTTCCCTATTTTATGGATGGATTTGTACTGCTGCTGAAGAGAGATATTCGCATGCCCAGTATCCCAGCAGATGCCCGCATCCAGTTCATCCGCCAGACGGATCAGGACATCGGTATCGGTCCCGAACCTGCGGATGCGCGCCGGTGCGCTCGCGCCTGCTCCGCGCATGATTTCAATGCCCAGCACAACAGAATGCCTGTGCGCTGTCTCGACGTACGGGCGCAGAAAACGGACCGCCTCCGCATACTCTTCGTCGGCATCATAATCCGGTTTCATGAAGGACCTCGGATGGATCGCCGCGCAGTCCGCCCCGAGTTCCGGCACTTTCTCAATGCAGCGCATGGAGGCGAGTTCAAACCGTTTCCAGTCTTCCTCTTCCCGGGACCGGGGATAATCGTACGGGGTATGCACATACCGGATGTGCATGCCGGCCTGAGCGATGGCTTCCTGCATCGCCTCCAGCCGCTGTTCCCAGTCCTCTTCCAGCAAAAGCCTGCTGCTCAGTCCAAGATCAAACTCCTCAAACCCTGCCTGCTTCGCGAGATTGACACTCTCCTCAAACGGCAGCGGCGTTCTGTCCGGCAGCATGGCGCTGATACCCGATGACACACACAGTTTCAAAAACCATCATCCTTTCAGGGAACCCATCATGACACCCTTGACGAAATACTTCTGTATGAAGGGATACACACAGAGAATCGGGGCGGTCGCCACCACAATCAGTGAATACTTCAGCAGGTCGGCCATTCCCTGCATGGCAATGGCCGTATCCGGATCAGCAATATCGCTGACGTCAATATTGCTCATCACCAGGATTTCCCTGAGGAAGATCTGGAGCGGGTACTTTTTGCTGTCGGAGAGATAAATAAACGCGTTGAAATAGGAATTCCAGTGGACAATGGCATACTGCATGGCAATCACGGCAATGACCGCCTTGGACAGCGGCAGCACAAACCGGAAGAAGAAACCGAAATCATCGCACCCGTCAATCTGCGTTGCCTCAAGCAGTTCCTCCGGGATGGTATTGACGAAGAATGTGCGCGCGACAATCATCTGTGTGACCCCGATGGCCCCCGGCAGGATCATGACCCAGAGACTGTTGAGGATTTTCAGGTCACGCATCACCAGGTAGGACGGAATCAGGCCGCCGTTGAACAGCATGGTAAAGGTAATAAAGAACGTAAAGATTCCCTTGTGCGGCAGTTTCTTTCTGGCCAGCGGATAGGCACAGATCAGAGTCATGCACACGTTGACCAGGGTGCCCAGCACCGTATAGATGAGGGTGTTCTTATAGCCGGTCCAGACATTCGGGTTCTTAAAGACTGTCTCATATCCCACAAGGCTCCAGTCCACGGGAAAGAGGATGACTTTCCCGGTGCTCACGGCATTGGCCGAAGAAAAGGAGCAGGAAAGAATCAGGATCAGGGGATACAGCACGATCACCGTCAGGAGAATCACAAAGGTATAACTGACCGCGTAGAAGATTTTATCTTCACGCGATTTTTTGACTTTCATCACGGATACCGTTTTCGTCATCCTTCTCGCCTCCCCCTTACCACAGACTGTTCTCGCTGATTTTGCCCGAGACCCAGTTCACCGCGCTGATCAGCAGCAGGTTGACCACAGAGTTGAACATGCCGATGGCCGTGGAATAGGAATAATCATTGCTCGCGCCCGATCCCAGGCCGATCTTGTACACAAACGTGGAAATAATCTCGCTTTTGCTGAGATTCAGGCTGTTCTGCATCAGGTAGGTCTTTTCAAAGCCGATGCTCATGATATGCCCCATGCGCAGGATCAGCATAATGGTGATGGTCGGAAGCAGGGCCGGGAAATCAATATGCAGGACTCTCTGGAACCGGGAGGCGCCGTCCACTTCGGCCGCCTCATGGAGTTCTGAGGGCACGCTCGTGAGTGCCGCAATATAAATGATGGAGTTGTACCCGAAGTTCTGCCACACGCCGGACCACACATACAGGTGCGGGAACGCCTGCGGATCGGCAAACAGGTCTTTGGGCATGCTGCCTGTCAGAGTCCGCATGACATAGCCGTATACACCAATCAGAGGATGGAACACCTGCATGATCATGCCCACCAGCACGACAACCGAGATAAAATGCGGCATATAGGTAATCGTCTGGATGGTTTTTTTCAGCCGCGGCTTTTCAATCACGTTCAGGACCAGCGCAAACAGGATCGGGAACGGGAAGGAAGCCAGCAGCGAATAAAAGGAAAGTGTCAGGGTATTGACCAGCACGTTTCTGAACTGGTAGGCCGTCAGAAATTTCCTGAAGTATTTCAGTCCGACCCAGGGACTGCCCCATACACCCTTGGCAATGGAGAACTTCTTGAAAGCGATCTGCAGGCCGAACATCGGCCAGTACTGAAAGATGACAAAGTATATAACGGGCAGGATAAGAAAGACATACAGCTGCCAGTACCGCCCGTATTTTTTTCTGAATCTGCCGCCCATCCTCTCACCCTGCCTTTTCTTTTTTTAACCGGAAGCTGCCTCCTGTCCGGACGCAGGGACAGGAGGCAGGCTGCTTACTGCTTACTTGTACATTCTGTCATAGCAGCTCTGTACAGCGCCCATGTACTCGCTCAGGCCCATGCGGTTGAATTCTTCCACATAGGCATCCCAGTCTGTATCCACGTTCTTGATGCCCGTGACAAACTCGGAGAAGGACTGAAGGACATAGTCATTGATGGTTGCCTGGTATTCGGTGATGACTTCCTGTTCTTCCTCAGTGAACACCAGACCGGTAATCGGGTGCTTGTTGGCATACTCGACGGTCTTCTTCATGGAGCGGCCGATCGGGAAGGTATGGTTGTAGATATCCGCCTCATTCTTGGCCTGGCCGGCGGACCACTTGTCGAGAATGATGCACGGCGTATCCACGCCCCACCACTTGTTCTGCAGGACACCCCAGGAGGTGACCACCGTGAAGAATGCCTTGTATCCGAACGAGTCCTCATAGACACCGCTCGCATCCTCAGCTGCCGGGAACCAGTCCACGTTTTCCTCGCCGTAGCGGGTCCAGAGACTCATGACCTGGGAGCACAGATAGTCGCCCAGACGGAATGCAGCCTCGGGCTCTTTGCAGTTCTTGGTGATCATCATGCGGATCGTAGGAATACGCGGCATATAGATACCGTTGCGCACGCCTTCCGGTCCGAGCAGCGGGTCAAGGCAGATGTAGTCTGCACGGCGGGCGTCGGTCGCGCCGAGGTTGCTGGCAGAATACATGGCAAACGCGCCGACCTTTTCAGGTTCTTCAGAAAGGATGGCGGTATAGGAATTGCGGTCCTGCGTGAAGGACATCGGGAGGATCAGGCCTTCCTCATACAGGGAATGGATCCACTTGAGGCCTTCCTTCCACTGGGGCGTATTGGCGACAAACTCGATGGTGCCCTCATTCCAGTTGAAATAGTTCTCCTGTGTATAGATGAAGGGACTCATCAGGAAGCGGATGAAGTTTCTCTGGATATAGTCACTATAGGACATCAGCGGGATTTCGTCCGCTTCACCGTTTCCGTTGGGATCCTTATCGCGGAAGGCGCGCAGCATCTCTGCGAAGTCATCCGTCGTCACCGGTTTCTCCATTCCCAGCTGCTTCAGCCACGGCTCATAGACCATCACGCGGCTCTCGGAATAGCAGTTGTTGGGGGAACCGTTGTACTGCATCACACCGTAGATCTCGCCGTCATAGCAGGTGACATAGCGCAGCTCGTCCTCGAGTGTCATGCCGCCCTCAGTCAGGGTGTCGGTGGTCCAGTACGCTTCATTCTTATAGTATTCGGTAGTCGGGAGAATCATGCCCATCTCGCCGTAGCGGACAATATTGGAAAGATCGCCGTTGTCACCCATGATGATGTCGGGCAGATCATCCCCGCCGGCCATGAACATCAGTTCCAGTTTCTGGATGCGCTCATTCTTGTCATTGGGAAGGAGCACGAAATCCAGGTCCACGTTCAGGTCCTTTTCCAGTTTCAGCGTCTGTTCATTCGTTTCCCAGTCCTCCACTGTGCCGAGGTTCGGAACGCCGATGGTGAAGTGAATCGTTTCCGAGCTGATCGGCAGCGTGCCCGGGGCATTCAGCTCTGCGGCATACGCAGTTCCGAACATCAGGCAGCACACGATGAGAACACACAGCAGTTTCCTCATAAGAACACACCTTTCTGTCTGTATTGATTTTTACGCCCCGCTTGGCGCTTTTCTGCCATTATTTTGCCATATTGCACACAAAAAGATAGGGTCAAAAAAGGACAATCCCGGAAAAACCGATCCGATTTTTTCCGATTTTGTCCTTTTTGACCCCAAAATTCATTTTTTCAAGCCCGCGCGCCTGCCCTGCGCGGCTTCGGGAACCACCCGAAAAAAGAGGATCACATCTCACTGGGCAGCATGCCGTACTGCTTCACAAACGCCCGCCGGA
This sequence comes from Christensenella sp. UBA2853, assembly GCA_002350845.1. Taxonomy (GTDB): domain Bacteria; phylum Bacillota; class Clostridia; order Christensenellales; family Aristaeellaceae; genus UBA2943. The sequence goes on along the minus strand of DEFL01000020.1, from coordinate 43,271 downwards.
ACGTCCTGACATTCGTAAACCCGACCATGCCGGCGATCTTTTCCAGGGAGGCGTCCCCGGTTCGGATCAGTTCCCTGGCCCTGTCCACCCGCACCATGCTGATATAGTCCAAAAGTCCCTGCCCCTTCTGGGCACGGAAGAGTCTGGAAAGGGTCTGCGGATTTCTGTGGAAGACCTCGGCAAGATAGGAGATGTTCAGGTCCGGGTCTGCATAATGCTCCTGGACATAGGCACAGACCTGGTCGACCATCGTGTCGCTCCGGTCAATGCCCCGGGCGGTCATGACAGAGAGCGCCTGGAAGCTCTTCTGCATTTCCTCCAGATTCTGTGCCCTGAGGAACGCTTCCATGCCCGGGAAGAAGGTCTGCGCCACATCCTGCGCCGGATTGTTCTCACAGTAGAGCGTCATGATCTCATTGAGACGTCCGGCCAGCTGCATCTTGAGCACCGGAATCCTGGCATTCCTGATCCGGTGCCCGCCGAAGATTTCCTTCACGTCATCGGCTGTCCGTTCCGTATCCCCCGACTGAATGTCCTCCAGGAGCTTCTGCCAGCGGCTCTCCTTCATGACACTCGGATTGCTCATCATGGCGCGGTATTCCGTGAGAGGCATCAGGCCGCTTTCACTGACAGTCTGCAGATAAATCATCGCATTGGTGGCGTCAAAATATTCCTGACTCAGTTCACGGAACGCTTTGACCGGCCTTCCCAGAACCGCGCGCACATTCATGCTCGCGGTCAGCTCCCGGAACTGCGCCGCAAATCGCTCCGCGTCCCATTCCTTCCCTTCCTCCAGCTGAAGGATGCAGACCGCGAGACGTCCGTCCTCGATCCAGTCGTGCCGGTACCCGCCCAGCAGTTTTTCGACCGCCATGGTCAGAGAAAACATCGTGTCATTCTCCGCCAGATAGTCGTCGAACTGCTCCTCCACGCCGAGCTCGGAAACGCTCAAAAGAATCATCATCCAGGAAACATTGCTCTCCGGCAGGTCAAAATAGGTCATGAATTCATGGTCCGACAGCGCCGTCTGTTTTCCCTTGAGCACCGAGAGAAGGTAGGAAGCCCTCAGCTGGCGGGACTGCACCTGGAGCGTGGACTGCATGGAGGACACGTTGTCCTTGAGCAGGCGGATCGATTTTTCAATATGGACAAACTCGTCCTGCTTCGTTTTCCCGGCGTCTGTCAGGGCCATCAGCTTTCTGACCGGCGCATAGCTGTGCTGGACAAACGCCACTGTCAGGATCACCGACAGGATCAGGGACAGGACAAAGAGCGCGCCGATGATGCGGACCATTTTCCTCAGCGGGCCCCAGTACTGGGATGCATCTGACAGAAGGATCAGCTGCAGGTCGGAGCGGTTGATCTCCATCGCTTCCGAAATATAGTCCTCTGTTTCCCGCCGTACATGCCCGTCCTTCACTTCCACGATATCCCCGGCCGGGAACACATCCTCATCGGTTGAGTACCGGATGCTGCCGTCTCCGGACAGAATCAGCAGAATTCTCTGATCGATGTCCATCAGGTCCAGTTCGTCGACCGGCACAGAGATAAAGATATTCACGGGCGACCGATGTCCCCGGAAAGACAGCGCGTACACGAAGCACTTCCGGTAGTCGTTCCAGCGGAACCCCTGGCGGATCATATACTCAGGCAGCGGATAACTCCGGCTGATCTCGTTGTTCCACGGGCCTGCCTCAAAATGGTCAAACCCTGACATCACAAGATCCGCCACGGACAGCGCGGTGCCGCACTCCGGGGAGAGCAGGTACTGGTACCGTTCATGATACAGCAGCACACTGATGTCCGTTTCCACACTCTGCTGCCAGGACCGGATCGCCTTCTGAAGGTCACTGCCGCTGTGCATGGCCTGCTCGAGCGTCAAAGCCTGCGCAAAATCTGCCAGGGAAGTCTGGGAGGCCACATAGAACAGCATGGAAGACATGCGGCTCAGAAGCCGGTCCGTCCTCTCCGAGAGCGAAGAGAGCGTCTGACGGTTGGAAAGGGCGACCTGCTCACGGACCACAGCGGTCGAATGTATGATGCCGTAGGCAAAACAGCCCAGCGGAATCATGATAATCAGCATATAGGTGATGACCCATTTGAGCAGCACAGAAGACCTGCGCATACACTGTTCGCTCCCTTCGCCCGCCTCTTCCCTGTCTCCCGGGACCGGCTATTTCCAGCTTCTTCCTGGAATTGCGTTTTCTTTTCTGTCCAGATTATAGCATGCTGCCCATACCCCGGCAATCCGGCGCTCTGCGCGCTTCGCATTTTCCGTTTTTTGGGCCCGGATCAGGAAAAACTTCTGCTGCGGTTCGTTGACGATAACCAACGGATTTGTTATAATGTCAAAAAAAGTACGAAAACGTGTGCGAAAGTACATCACCATATTTTTCACAGTCCGGAAAAAGGGGCGAATCCACGTGAAACGGGGAAAGATACGATATCCCATAACGAAGGAAAGGCTGAAGAATCAGTTCCTGAATGTGGTCAGGAACCCCTTTAACATGATCGTTTTTTTCAGCCTGATCATTCTCTTCTGCCTGATCGTCATTCCGCTCCTGCAGATGGTGGCTTCCACCTTCACCGCGGCGAAGTCGGAAATCCGGCGCATCGGCGGCAAGCCCGGGGATTTTACGCTGTACTACTGGCGCTATATCCTTTTAAGCAATATGTCCCAGTCCACGCTGTGGGATCCCCTGAAAAACTCCCTGATCGTGGGCCTGTTCACCGTGCTCGTGTCCGTGCCTCTGGGCTCCATCCTGGGCTGGCTCATTGTGCGGTCGGATATTCCGGGCAAGAAACTCCTGGGCATGCTGGTGGTCATCCCCTACATGATCCCCTCCTGGTGCAAGGCCCTGTCCTGGCTGGCCGTGTTCCGCAATGAGCGCTCCGGCGCCCTGGGCTTTCTGGCGGGCCTTGGCATGCAGATCCCGGACTGGCTCGCGTACGGGCCCATCGCCATTGTGCTTTGCATGTCCCTGCACTATTACGCGTTTTCCTATATTAATGTCTCTTCAGCCCTCCGCTCCATCAACTCTGAATTGGAGGAGATGGGTGAAATCTGCGGCGCCACCAAGCCCCAGATCCTCAAGTCCATCACCCTGCCCCTGGTGCTGCCCAGCATCCTGTCCTCCATTATCATGACGCTGTCCAAATCCATCGGCACCTACGGTGTGGCCGCCAACCTCGGCAACCGCATCGGCTACTATACCCTGGCTACCAAGATGAAAGTATTTATCAGCGACGGTCCCCGGAATGTCGGGTATGCCATGAGCCTGGTGCTCATCGGGCTCGCCGCGCTGATTATCTTCTCCAACCAGCGCATCATCGGCGTGCGCAAATCCTATGCCACCATCGGCGGCAAGGGCGGACGCACCACGGATATGAAGCTGGGCAAGGCCAAAAAGCCGCTCATGGCGTTCCTGGTCCTCTTCCTTATCCTCGCCATGGTCATGCCCATGTTTGTCCTGGTCATGGAGACCTTCCAGGTCACCACCGGCAACGGATACGGACCCGAAAACCTGACGCTCTACAACTGGATCGGCACGGTCGACCAGGCCCAGAAATACACCAGCTATCCCGGCATTTTCCAGAATGAGGAGTTTGGCCGGAGCCTCTGGAACACGGTCCGCCTGACCTTCATCGGCTCCCTGATCACCGCGCTGTGCGGACAGTTTCTGGGCTATATCTCCACCCGCGGCCGCGGCAAGTGGTACGGTTCCCTGACCGAGCAGCTCGTTTTCATCCCCTACCTCATGAGCGGCGTGGCATTCTCCACCATGTATTTCGCCATGTTCTCCCGCCCGCATCTGGGCGGTCTGATCCCTTCGCTGTACGGAACCTTCACGCTGATCGTGCTCACGAGCGTTGTCAAGCATTTCCCATTTGCCAGCCGCTCCGGCACCGCCAACATGATGCAGATTTCCACAGAGCTGGAAGAGGCGGCCACCATCAACGGCGCGTCCTTCTGGCAGCGCATGCGCAGGATTGTGCTGCCGCTTGCCAAGAACGGCTTCGTGTCCGGCTTCATGCTCACCTTTATCTCCATTGCCAAGGAACTCGACCTGATCATCATCATGATGGACAAAAAGACGCAGACCATGTCCTACCTGGCCTTCACCTACTCCCAGGAGGGCTACAACCAGATGGCGGACGCCATTTCGGTCTGCGTGCTCGCGTTTATCCTTTTATGCTATATCATTGCCAACCGTTTCGGTGCGGACATCGGAAAGAGCTGGTAACCCCATTCCCCGCATCATGAGAGAGAGGACGACGGACGATGAGCAGAATTGAACTGATCAACATCAACAAATACTACGGCGACAACCATGTGCTCAAGGATCTGACGCTGACCATTGAAGACGGGGATTTCATGACCCTGCTGGGACCGTCCGGCTGCGGCAAGACCACCACGCTGCGCGTCATTTCCGGTCTTGAGCGCCCGCAGGGCGGCGTCATGCTCATCGACGGGAAGGAAGCCATCAATGCGGAAAAGGCGTTCTATCTCGAGCCGAGCAAGCGCGGACTGAACCTCGTTTTCCAGTCCTACGCTCTCTGGCCGCACATGACGGTCTTTGAGAACATCGCCTTTGGCCTGAAGATTCAGAAACTGCCCAAGGCAGAGGTCACCCGGCGCGTCAAGGACGCGCTGAAAATGATGCGCATTGACGAGTTTGAGGGCCGCTATCCCAATGAGCTCTCCGGCGGACAGCAGCAGCGCGTCGCCATTGCCCGCGCCGTGGCTTCCAATCCCAGACTGCTGCTTCTGGATGAACCGCTGTCCAACCTAGATGCCCGCCTGCGCATTGACATGCGCTCTGAGCTCCTCCGCCTTCACAGGGACCTGGGCACCACCATCATCTATGTGACCCACGATCAGGTCGAAGCGCTTACCATGTCCACGCGCATCGCGCTGTTCAAGGCCGGTGAGCTGAGCCAGGTCTCCACGCCCGTCGAGCTCTACATGAACCCCACGGACCTGCAGGCGGCAGACTTTATCGGCAATCCCAGAATCAATTTCCTGGAAGGCCGGGCTGAGATGGAAAGCGGCGGCCTTCGGGTCAGAAGCCCGCTGGGCGAACATCTCTTCCCGAAGGAAGACATGACAGACGAAACGGTGCCCGACGGCGAGTTCCCGGTCGTGGTCGCCGTGCGTCCCGAGCAGATCCGCATTGAGACAAAGGAAACCCCCGGCTGCCTGCCGGTCACGGTCTATGCCAACCAGCCCGCCGGCTCCGAAACGCTGGTCTCCCTGCAGGCAGGAAAGAGCGATTTCCTCGCCAAGCAGCTGGGCCTGGTCCACTACAAAATCAACCAGCAGCTGTACGTGCATATCCCGCCGGAAAAAATCAATATTTACAATGCGTCCAGCACCCGCCTGCTCAAGCGCGCACGGCTCGACGCCGCGGATCTCCCCTCCTGATCCCTGAAATCTGCGCCGCAGCGGCGCTGAGATATCGTTGACTTTAACAAGTGAAAGGAGCATTACCATGTCGAAAAAACTCATCGCGCTCATCCTGACCGTCCTGATGACCGTCAGCTGCTTCAGCGTTTTCGCTGAGGATGCATACGGCCCGATCTATGACGACTGGAGCACCATGACCGACGCCGAGCTCTACGAGAAGGCCAAGGCGGAAAGCGGAGAACTGACCGTGTACGCCACCTCCTCCAAGATGCTCAAGGCGGAAAAGAGCTTCAAGGAACTGTATCCGGATGTCAATCTGGTCATCTATGACCTGGACCAGGATGAAGTACTCAGCAAGTGCCGCATTGAGGCCGAGACCGGCAACATTACTGCCGACGTGCTCCAGGCCAAGGACGTGAACGGCGACGTGTTCTTCGATTTCTATGAGGAAGGCTTCTGCACGGCCTTCTATCCGAAGGATATCTGCGAACACATTGATCCGCAGCTCCTGCGCTACGGCTATCCGCTCTATGCCTCCCAGTCCTTCTGGTATTACAATACCGAAGCCTTCCCGGACGGCTGCCCGGTCAACAACTGGTGGCAGATCATTGAAAAGAACGAGGACGGCACCCAGAAGTTCCGCCTGTTCACCAAGGAAATCGGTCAGGAGACCGCCTACCTTTCCCTCTTCGCCAGCTTTATCGTGAATGCGGACAAGATGGAAGCCGCCTATGAGGCTGCCTACGGCAAGCCCCTGGAATACACCTATGACGGCTCCTCCTTCGAGTTTGAAGTGCCCGAGAAGAATGCCGGCGTTGAATATCTGTGGAGATTCTCCCAGATGAAGATGACCTTCATCGGCGACGGCGACGAGCTCGTCCTGGCTGTGCATAATTCCACCGCTGATGATCCCGCGCTGTGCCTCGCGTCCGGCGGTAAGATCGGCAACCGTGACGAGTCCGGCTACAACATCGCCTGGTGCACCGGCATGGCTCCCTACACCGGCCTTGAAAACTGCGAGTATATGTATGTCGTCGAAGGCGGCGGCAATCCTGCCGGCGCGCGCCTCTTCATCCGCTACATCACCGGCGGTACAGACGGCAAGAGCGGCGGCCTGAAACCCTTCCAGAAGGAAGGCAACTGGGCAGTCCGCGACGATATCACCTCCGACTGGAACCCCGCCTCCCTCGAGGAATGCGGCGCCACTGAAGGCGATCTCGAAAGCATTTACAACATCTATCTCGACACGCAGGACATGTGGACCTACTGGCTTGCGAAGAACCCGAACATGTAAACCATAGACAAACCGGGCACGGGGAAGGGAGCCTCCGGCATCCCTTCCCCGGTCTGTTTTACGGAGGCAATATGGCCGACAAGCAGCTTTCCCCGAAAGAGCGGGAAGAGAGAAACCGCCGCCGGGCGGACCGTTTCTGGGAGGCTTTCCTTTTCACGGAGAACGGAAAGCCCAAGAGCAGCCTGATCATCTACACCTTTTCCCTGAGCCTGGTGTTTACCGCGATGTATATCCTCTGCTATGAGGTGTCCATCCGCCTGCTGACAGGACTGCTGGCCTCCCTGCCCGCGTTTTTCTCCAATCTGGTGATCGCCCTGGTCTCCTCCGCCGCGGGCACCCTGCTGTGCTGCCTGCCGCACCGCTTTTTTTCGGACAGCCGGCTCGTGTTCGGCGGTCATCTCTGGCTGTGCCTGTATGCGGCGGCGGTGCTGGTCATTATGCTGGTCATCATGGGGCCCTCGCCGGACTATGGGGCCTTCCTGATCTTCTGCTGCTGGTTCATTCTCCCGCCGGTTCTTCTGGGCACGGCGGTCTCCTGCCGGCTGTATCTGCGCAGCCGGCCTGATAGCAAGGAAAGCGAACCGGAGCCCGAATGGAAAAAGTATGTCAGCCGCCGGTAATCCGCGGCGATTGGTCTGCCTGAGGGGGCAAATTGCATGATCACAACTGTACTCTTTGATATGGGCGGGACCCTGGAAGACATCTGGGTGGATGAGGCCTCCCGCACTGCGTCCATCGCTGAACTGGACCGCATGCTGAAAAGCTGGGGCATGGACCCCGGTCTTTCCCCGGAAGCGCTGCGCGCGTCTGTGGAAAAGGGCTGGAAGCGCTATGATGTCGTGCGCACAGCCGGCGACGTGGAGCTCAAGCCCACGCAGATCTGGGCAGATTATATCCTGACCGATTTTGATTTCCCCCGGGAACAGCTTCTGCCCCGGTGCGAGGAGATTGCGCACATGTGGGAAGTGACCTATTTCCACCGTGTGCTCCGGCCGCGGGTTCCGGAAATGCTCACGGAGCTGAAGGACATGGGGCTCAAGCTCGGCGTCATCAGCAATACCGCCGCCCTCTATCAGGTGTTTGACTCCCTGGAGGAATACGGCATCCGCGGCTTTTTCCAGGACGTCACGCTCTCCTCGGTGACCGGGTTCCGCAAGCCCTGCCGCGACATTTTTACCGTGTCTCTCCGCCAGATGCGCTCCCGTCCGGAGGAATGCGTCTATGTGGGCGACACGGTTTCAAGGGATGTCATCGGATCCAAGCAGGCAGGCTTTGCCGCCGCCATCCAGATCTGCTCCAGACTGACCCGGGAAAAGGATCTGAAACTGGAAAAAGCCCCCGAAGCGGACTATATGATCGAAGATATCTTCGATACAGCCCGTGTGGTTCGGGAGCTTCTGAAAAAAACGGTCTGAGGGCATCAGCCTTCCGGGGTGACCGCACGGCAGGTGGTGCGTTCCACCAGCGTGGGCGTGAGAATCCGGTGCGTGTATCCGGAAAGCTCATTTTCAATCTTGTCCAGGAGGGAGTCGACGGCCATGGACGCGAGCAGCTTTCGGGGCTGCTCGATCGTGGTCAGCCCGATGCGCGGGAGCCCGCTGTCCCGGATATTGTCAAAGCCAAGCAGGGAAAGGTCGTCCGGGATCCGGATGCCTTTTTCTTCCGCTGCCTGCAGAATGCCCAGCGCATTGGTGTCGGTCGCGGCAAAGATGGCGGTGTCCTCCAGAGGCTGTGAGAACAGCTGGAGGGCCAGCTGATATCCGTGCTTGATGGACGTGGAAGAAAAGGTGTTGTTCAGATAGTGCGGGCGGATCCCCAGATCCCGGCACGCCGCCTCATATCCTTCACTGCGCAGCTGATGGGTCGTGCTGCCCTTGCGCTTGCCGAAATAGAGAATCTTCCGGTGGCCCAGGCCGTAGAGATATTCCACGCCCATATAGGCGCCGCGGAAATTGTCGACCGTCACATAGCTCTCCGGCGCGTCCCGCAGGTTTTCGCCCACGAACACCGTCGGCACGCTGCCCAGAAGCGGGCTCAGATTCCGGTAGCTCTCGGAGTCCGCCGGCAGGAGGATCACACCGTCCACCTTGCGGCTGATCATGAGTTCAAAGAGGATGCGCTCCTGTTCCGGACTGCGCAGGGAATTGCACAGGACAATATTGTATCCCCGGTCCCGGGTCTGTCCGTCAATATAGTATGCCATCTCCGACATAAACGGATTGGAGATATCCGTCACAATCAGGCCGAGCAGCTTTGTGCTTTTCATCACCATGGAGCGGGCAACCGTGTTCGCGGTATAATTCATCTCCCGGCACAACTGCAGAATGCGCTCCCGGGTCTTTTCGCTGATCTCCGGACTCCCCGTCAGGGACCGGGAAACCGTCGAGTAGGAGACGCCCGCGGCCCGCGCGACATCCTTGATGGTCACCTGCTTCATCGACTGCACCTCCGGCGCAAAAATTTGCGCTGTATTTTCGTCTGCATTGTAGCAGAAAAATTTTTCAGAAGCAAGAAACCGACTGCTTTCCGGGAATTGACCGGATTTCGCTCGGCGGAATGCAAATTTTCCGGAACTTTTCCGAAAACCCGCCGCTCTTCCTCCGGAAACATGACGAACACTGCCCGACACCATGGAAACACGGTCCTCCGGGCATTTGACAAACCCCGCGGAAGCGGATAAGATGAAGGTACGAAAACGTTTGCGATCTGACCTGGCCCCAAAAAAGGAGGGATGCGGATGATCCGGGCTGTCCTGTTCGACCTGGGCGGAACACTGCATGTCTGCTCCACAGATGAAGCGCGGAAACTCTGGTTTGCCCGCCGCCTGATTTCCAGGCTCTCCGAGTACGGCATTGTCCTGGATCTTTCCCCGGAAGAGCTGTCCAAGACGCTGCAGGAAAACGCGGAAATCTACAAGCATCATGTGGAAGGCACCCTGCGGGAGCTGCCGCCGGAAGACGCCTGGGCGGACTATTATTTCCACGGTCTTGGCCTGAAGAAGGAAACGCTCACCCCCATCGCCGAGGAACTGAGCTTTCTCTACGATTATGAGCGCGTGTGCAACCTGCGCCGCCCGCACCTGATCTCCACCATGGAGGAGCTCCGGGCGATGGGCATGCGTCTGGGCATCATCAGCAATATGCTCTCCCGCACCCTTGTCCCGCACTTCATGGCGGAATACGGGCTGGAACAGTATATGGAAGTCGTGCTGACTTCATCCGGCACGGGCATCCGCAAGCCGGACCCCGCGATTTTCCGCCTCGCGCAGGAGCAGATGCACCTCCTGCCCGAAGAGATGGCCTATGTGGGCGACACCCTGTCGCGGGATGTGCGCGGCGTCAGGAACGCTTCCTGGAGACTGTGCATTCAGATCTTCAGCCCGAATGCGGCAAAGCGCGACCGCGGGCTGGCGGAAACAGGTCTTCGCGCGGACTACAATATTACCGATCTTTCTGAAATTCCCGGCATCATCCGGGCTGAAACAGCGAGGTGTTGAGCATGTCGTTTGAATCAGTGGACACTCTGTTCTTTGATGTCGGCGCCACCCTCCGTTATGTGGTGGAGGACCCGGCTTTTTCCGCCGAGGCTGAGCGCCAGCTCATGGAGCTGGCCGGCGCGAAGGAGCCGCATGATGTCTTTTTTGAAAAGCTCGAGAAAAACTGGAAGGCCTACCGGAAGCTGGCCAAGAGCCGGCTGCTGGACGTGAGCGAAATGGAACTGTGGCTGCAGTACCTGCTGCCGGATTATCCCCCGGAGCGGATCGCGCCGGCCGCTGCCCGCCTGACCCGTCTGTGGCGTGACCACGACGGTCGGCGCGTCGCACATGAGGGCACGCCGGAAACCCTGCGCGAGCTGAAGCGGCGCGGGTACAAGCTGGGCATCATTGCCAACACCATCACGGAAACCGAGATCCCGGACTGGATGTGCGAAGCGCGCGTCGCGGACTGCTTCCAGACCGTGATCCTCTCCTCCAAGGTCCGCCTGCGCAAGCCGGACCCGGCCATTTACCTGCTCGCGGCGCGCTGCATCGGGTCTGAGCCGGAACACTGCGCGTATGTCGGTGACAATCCCGTCCGCGATGTCGAAGGCGCGCTGGACGCAGGGTTTGGCTGCATGGTCCTCTTTGAGGACGCCGGCACGGCCGACCGCGAGGGCAAAACACCGACGCGCCAGCCCAGCTGCCGCATCCGCTCGATCCCCGAACTGCTGTCTCTTTTCCCCGAACGGAGGTAATCGTGTATGATCCGAGGCGTATTCTTTGATCTCGGCGGCACGCTGCGCATCTGTGACCCTGCCCCGGAACATCAGGCGGCCGCCGCACGGCGCATGGCAGAGCTTGCAGGGGAGGATGACCCGGACGCCTTTCTTGCGCGCATCAATGCGGTCTATGAGGAGAAGTACCGGCCCTGGGCGCTGGGCGAAAACAAAGAGTCCGGGGATTATGAACTGTGGGCCAAATGGCTCACGCCCGAGCTCCCGGAAGAAAAGCTGCGCGCCATCTGTCATGAAATGACCTACCAGTACCGCCAGGTGAAAGGCCTGCGGCGTGTGGTGGACGGCGGCTATGAAGTCATCCGTGAACTCAGGGCCCGCGGATTCCGCCTGGGCATCATCTCCAACCTCATCGGTGAGGAGGAAATCCAGGACTGGCTTAGGCAGGACGGGCTGGAAGACAGTTTTGACACCGTCATCCTGTCCTCCATCTGCCATATCCGCAAGCCGGACCCGGAAATGTACCGGATGGGGTGCCGCGCGCTGAACCTGGCGCCGGAGGAGTGCGCATCCATTGCCGACAACCTGAACCGGGACATCACCGGGGCAAAGCGCGCGGGCATCGGCGCGAACATTCTGTTTATCAGCAGAGAAAAGCTCGCGAAAAAGACCCTCACGGATGAAAACCGGCCCGACTATATCATTCACCGCTTTATCGATGTGCTGGATCTTCCGATCCTGCAGAAAGGAGGAGACCGGGCATGATTGATACCGTCTTCGTGGACCTGGGCGACACGTTCCGGGTGATCCGCAAGGATGAAGCCTACAGCCATGCCGCCCGAAAGCGCATCTGTGAACTGCTCGGGGTGGATGCAGACCCCGAAACCTATTACCATGAAGTCATTGAGCCCCGGTACGACCGGTACCGCGAATGGGCACTCACCTTTTACTGCGAAGCGCCTGTCAAAGTGCTCTGGACCCGCTGGCTTGCCTATGACCTGCCAAGGGAACGGGTGGAGGCAGCGGCCGATGAACTGACCTGGGCCTACCGAAAGACCAAGGGCGAGCGTGTCGTCACGGACGGCGGCATTGAAACCGTGAAGGAACTCTACCGGCGCGGCTACACGCTCGGGATCGTCAGTGACCTGGTGGGCGTCGAGGAGGTCGATGACTGGCTCGACCGGGACCAGCTCCGTCCCTATTTCAAGACCGTGCAGCAGTCCTCGGTCTGCCTGATCCGCAAACCGCATCCGGCCATCTATTACTACGCGCTGGAGGAATGCGGCAGTCTCCCGGAAAACACCTGCTATGTCGGGGACAACCTCGACCGCGACATTGTCGGAGCGAAGGCGGCCGGTCTCGGCATGACCATTGCCGTGCAGTACCCCGGCAAAAAGCCCCAGACCATCACGGACGCCAACCGTCCGGACCATATCATTACGCATTTTTCCCAGCTGCTGGACCTGCTCCCCGGCCGATGAGGAGCCACGGAGGAATCAAAATGGAAACGAAGGATCGTGGAGGCCTTGCTCTGGCCCGCGCCGTGCAGACGGCGTATCGTGAAGGACAGACGGATTATTCACTCGAACCCATGGTGCGCGTGGATGAGCAGGGGCACCCGGTGGGAACCATTCAGGACGGCGACAGCGTCATTTTCTGCTGCCGCCGCGGAGAACGAGAGATTGAACTGACCGAGGCATTCACGGAACCGGATTTTGACCGCTTCCCCAGAGTGCCCCTGAAGAACCTGGAATTCGTCATCATGACCATGTATCATGAGAAATTCAAGCATCTTCCGATTGCCTTCGCGCCGGAAAAGACTGTCCGTCCCCTCGCCCAGGTGATCAGCGAGGCGGGGCTCCGGCAGTTCCACTGCGCGGAGAGCGAAAAATACGCGCATGTGACGTTCTTCTTCAACGGCGGGGAAAACCAGCCGTTCCCGGGCGAGGACGATGTGCGCATTCCCTCCCCCAAAGGTATCCCGTTTGATCAGAAGCCGGAATTGAGCCTGCCGCAGGTCGCGGACCGCGTCATGGCCGCCGCCGATACCGGGTATGACTTTATCCTCACGAATTTTGCCAACGGCGATGTCATCGGACACACCGCCAACGCCGAGGCCAAGCTGACCGCATGCCATGTGGTGAGCCAGCAGGTCGCGCGCGTTGCGTCCCATGCGCTTGAAAAGGGCTACATTGTCTGCATTACCGCCGACCACGGAAACATTGAGACGCTGCGCACCGAAGACGGGAAACCGCACGTCGCCCACACCACCAATCTGGTTCCCTTCCTGCTGCTCGATCCCGAAAAGCGGCCCGTCACGCTGCGCGACGGCATTCTCGGGGATGTTGCCCCGACCATTCTCTCCCTGCTGGGGCTGGAGCAGCCGCCGGAAATGACCGGTACAAGCCTTATTGAGAGCGGCAGCGTTTCAGCCAGCAAAGTCATGCTGATCATTCTCGACGGCTGGGGATACGGGACACACGACGACAATGACGCCATCTATCTCGCCGATACCGCGGCCTGGGATACGCTCCTGGAAACCTGGCCGAACAGCCGCCTGCGCGCATCCGGCGAGCAGGTCGGACTGCAGGCGGGAAAACCCGGGAATTCGGAAGCCGGGCACTCCAATCTCGGCGCCGGCCGGGTCGTGGAGCAGGACGATGTGCGCATGGACCACGCCATTCACAGCGGCTCCTTCCGCCACAATCCCGTATTCCTGCGCGTGATTGACGACGCGCGCGCATCCGGACACCCCCTGCACCTCATCGCGTATCTCACGCACAAGTCCAGCCATGGGTGCATCGATTATCCCCTGATGCTCACCGAGATGGCTGAGGGCGTGACGGTCTGGCTGCACATCATCTTTGACGGCCGCAGCACACCGCCCGGCAGCGCGCCGGAACTGCTGCAGGAGCTGGAGGACGAGCTGAACCGGATCGGCCGCGCGCAGATCGCGGACGGTGTCGGGCGGGGCATTGCCCTGGACCGCGACGGGAACTATGAGAAGGTCCGCAGGGCCTACGAGGCCATGGTCCTGGGAAAAGGCACACCGTATAGATGACATGGAGAGAACTGACGATGAAACAGTATGACCTGATGATCCTGGGTCCCGCGACCCGGGACGTGAATATCGACTACACCGGTGAGGAAAGCCGCATTGTGGGCGGGGCTGTCACGTTCTGCACGCCGGCCGCAGCCGCCGCCGGCGCCTCCGTCTTTGCCGCCATCAAGGCGAACCCGGAGGACGGGGAGGTGCTTCGCGCCTTCCGCCTGCCCGAAGAAGACCGCGTGATCCTTCCCTCCCGCTATACCACCGAAATGCGCAACGAGTATTTTTCCGCCGACCGCGAGCGGCGCAGGGCCTCCTGCCCGCGCCAGTCGGACCCCATCCTGCCCGAAGAAGTCCCGCAGGTTCCGAGGGCCATGACGCATCTTGCCGGTCTTCTCTACGGTGATTTTCCGGGCGTCCTGATCGAGTCCCTGAAAGCGCAGGGGAAGCTGACGGCCGACATTCAGGGCTTTCTTCGCTGCAATGAGGACGGAAAACTCGTCTTTCACGACTGGGCAGAGAAGCGGAAGTATCTCCCGTATTTCGACATCCTGAAAACGGATGCCGCGGAGGCCGAGATCCTGACAGGCCTTTCCGACCGCGCTGCGGCCGCCCGTCAGCTCACTGCATGGGGCGTGCCGGAAGTGCTCATCTCCTACAACACGGAAATGCTCGCCTTTGACGGAACGCACATGGAAGTCTTCCCGGTCAGGTCACGGTCTCTTGCCGGGCGCACCGGGCGCGGAGACACGGTCTTCGGCAGCTATATCGCCATGCGCTGTCTCGGGGCGGACCTGAAGGAAGCCCTGCGCTATGCCACCGCCTGCGTCTCCCTGAAAATGGAAACACCCGGACCCTTTGCGGGGACCCGGGAGGACGTGGAAGCCTATTATCGTCTATTATACTGAATACACGCTGCAGAAAACGGGTGCTCCGGCCGGAGCACCCGTTTTTCACGTTTTTATATACCTCACGCACCCTGCCTGAAGGGAGCCCGGCCGGTCTTCGGGAACAGGCCTTCCCGGGATTCCTTCTCCGTGTCTTCGGAGGAATCCCTGTTTGCGGCGCGGAGCCTCTGCCGCTCGCGGCGGCGCTCCTCCCTGAGAATGTTGCCGACAGCGGTCTCCCCGGTGGGGTCTTTGTAGGAAATGGTTCTCATGGCTGCCTCCTTTTCCTTCACGGTCCGATCTGCTTCTTTTTGACGGACAAGATCTTACCGCAATCTGCCTTCGCTGTCATTGAACCCATAGTTGAATCCCATCTGCCCCCCTCCTCGGCGCAGCGGCAAAACCGGGTATCATACCACCGATCTCCTCTTCTGTCATTGAACCATGAGTTGAATGCTCCGGATCCCCCGGTATTCCTTGCTTTCCCCTCCGTTCGCATCTTTTTTTCCGGGAAGCCCCCTTGCAAAAATTTTATAATATGATATAGTAGCCATCCCACTCAAAACCCAACAGACCACGACGCCTTGATCACTGTACGACCGACCGACACAAGGGAGGAATGAGGATGGAAATCAAGACATACCGCAGCATTGATATGGCCGCTACCGGACGGAACATTGCCCGGCTTCGTGAAAGCCACGGCTTCTCCGTCGCAGACTTTCAGAGGTTCTTCGGTTTTTCTGCCCCGCAGGCCATCTACAAGTGGCAGAAAGGTCTGACACTCCCGAGCACGGATAACCTGTACGCTCTGAGCGATCTGCTCGGTGTCCCGATGGAGGACATTCTCGTCCCCCAGTCGGACGACACCACGCCTCCGGACGAATCGCATCGCACGCCATGCGATTCGGTTTTTTTTCCGGAATCGGATGCGCGTCCGCCCACAGCGGCATGACGCGCCGCTTTCAACCTGCAGTTCAGTGACATTCCACCCATCCCGCTGTAGAATAACCGGGCCTCAGATGAAAGGAGCCAAGGATGACAGAAGAGAGCGAAAAGAAGCGTATGCGCCGCATGGACCGCCGCAGCAGCCATTCCCCGGACACCCTGGAGACCGGTCCCGAGCCCGCCTCCGGACATCCCGGGAAACGCATGCAGCGCAGGGTCCCGAAAAAACCTTCCGAGCCGCAGGGCCTGAACGAGGAAACCAATGAAGAGGAGGAGCTGACTGACTCCATGCGGCTCTTCTTCATGACATGCGTCTTCCTGATTCTTATGGGGATTCTGACCTGGCGGGCCGGCGCAGAGCAGGGCGCGCTGCCCGGCGCGGTCCCGGTTCTCCCCGATTCCTTCTGGGAGATGCTCTGCTGGGGAACGGCGCTGCTCGGCAGCGCCCACCTGTCCGCCCGGCTGATCCTCCGGAGACATTTCCTGTTTCCGTCCGCTGTCCTGTTCGCAGCCGAATGGTTCCTGCTCAGGGGGAGCGGCACGGTGCTCTTCCTCATCTTCGGGGCCTGGCTGATCGTCCGGGCCGTGATTGCCATCCGGCGGGTCGTCTGAATGGCAGAATCCACACATGCAGGGAGGTTGTCCATGCGCAGAGATTTCGAGTTTGAAAGTGCCAATAGCCACCAGGCCGATTCGCTTCGCTCAACGGCGCTGTCGGCAGTCAATGCACTGTCCATCGCCTCCGGCAGGCCCTGGGACGATGTGTTTCACCTGCTGGAAGACCAGGCCGTGTACTATGGTCAGATGCCGGACTGCATCACCTGCACCGAGGGTCTGATCGCCGCCATGGGCTATGCCCCGGCACACAAGCCGCGTCTGTGCGGGACGCAGCAAGAGGTGAGTGACTGGCTGCTCTCGGAGTATCCGGGTATTTCCTCAGCCATTGTGATCTCTGTGCGGGACAAGGAGCACTATGCCTTCCGGCGGGTGCAGGCCCTCCTCCCCACGGAGGATCCGGCAGGGAAAAAGCTGATCATGCATGACACGAAGTCCGGGGCTCTGTTTCATCATATCCTGAAGGTCTACCTGCCTTCAGAAGAGACCGGGCTTCCCGTTTTTGTGCCGCCGCTGCACCCGGCCTACAGGCACGGCTCGACGCCCGAAAACCATTTCGGCTATATGTATTTTCAGCCCAATCCCAGGCAGAATGCCATCGGCGACTGTGTCATCCGGGCGTATGCCGCCGTGCTCAATGTTGACTGGGGGACCGCCCTGCGCCAGCTGGCCCGGTCCTGTGAGCTGAACCTGACCTCGGTCAATGCCGGCGATGTCTATCAGTACCTGCTCTCTGAATTGCACTGCACCTGGCATGAGGCGATCCGCGTGAACGGGCATCCGCTGCGCGGGATTGATTTCTGCGCGCGGATGAACGCGCACTATCACAGTGGGGAAAGGATCTTCGTCAATGTCGGTCCGCACCATGTCGCGGCCGTCATCCCTGACCCTGAGGCCAAAGTGCATCCCCGGTATGTGATCGCCGATGCCTGGGACTCGTCCCATGAGTACTTCGGCGCCTACTGGGTGTACATGCCGCCGGCGGAAACCAAGCAGGAGGAGCCGGAGTCCAGACCGCTCGCCGGGATCCATGAAGGATTGCACATCGTCCATCCGCGCTACGGGGACGGCGCGATTCTCTCCCTGGATGAAAAAGGCGACCGGTGCATTGTCCGTTTCAGTGACGGTGCCGAGCGGCCGCTTTCCGCCACCTGGGTTCTGCAGAAATGCATCGGCGCATAACGTTTTCCCCTTCAGCCTTCCAGGACGGGTTTCCCCCGTCCCTGGAAGGCTTTTTTGCTGCCATATCCGGCGTTTCAGTCGCCAAACCCGATCCGCCGTTTCGCCTCCGGCTCATCCCCGCTCCCCGGGTCGGAAAAGTCTTCCGCCCGGAGGATCTGGTTGCGCTCGTCCCCCTTTTCCCCGTACACCCTGGACGCATACTCCAGAACGGCATGCTCCACGAGGTTCCGGCAGAACCGCCCGTTCCCCGCGCCGCCGCGCTCGACAGCCGCTTGGCAGATCGCCGCGGCCTTTTCCTTTGCGTCCGCCGCCATGGAAAACCCGCGCTTTTCCGCTTCGTTTTCCGTGATATGGAGCATTTCCTCCGCGGTATAGTCGGCAAAGCGGAGGGTGAAAGGCACTCTGGAGCGAAGACCGGGGTTGCGGTCAAACAGTTCTTCCATCTTTCCCGGATATCCCGCAAACACCACCACGGTCTCCTCGCGATGATTCTCCATCTCCTGGACCATGGTCGTGATGGCCTCATTCCCGAAATCATGGTCCCCGCCTTCGGCCAGGGAATACGCCTCGTCGATAAACAGGAGTCGGCCGCTGGCCTGGGCGAAAATCTCACGCACCTGATCCGCGGTATGTCCGACATACCGCGCCACCAGGTTCGCCCGGCCCACTTCCAGGGGTTTGGGGCTGCGAAGAAGGCCGATCTCATGAAAGATGCCCGCCGCAATCCGCGCCACCGTGGTTTTCGCCGTACCCGGATTCCCGGTAAACTCCATGTTCAGGACAATCGGCTGCGTGTTCTTTCCCGACGCTTCCATATCCTTTTTCATGCGCGCGAACGCCGCAATCTTGCGCATCTGTTCCTTGACGTTTTCAAGGCCGGTCAGCGAGTCCAGCATGCCGGTGTAATCCACTTTTTCTTCTTCCAGCACAGTGATGCGGCTCAGTTTCCTCTTGAGTTCCTCCCGCACTTTCGGACCGATGCGGGGCATTTCGCTGTAGTTGTCCGCCTGCGCTTTGAGCACAGCCCCTACGGTCATCAGTCTGTACCGCCTCAGGGCAGTGTACGCGCGGTTCGAAAGATCCAGTACGTCCAGACCGTCATCCCTCTGCACGGTCTTCTCCTCATCCTCGTCAGGATCAAAGTCAAGATCCGGGTCAAAGTCGTCAAAGGTATCCGTCTCTGACGTGCTCTCCGCCTCCGGCGGGTCAGGGACTTTCGCCTCCGTTTCTGCCGCCGTCCCCTGCACACTCTCCGGCAGGTCCGGCACAACGGGACGCACCCGCCGCACAGCCATACCCGCATCGAGGAAATCCGCCATCACGGCCTGCAGGGTCTCCGTGCACACATACGCTTCCGCGCTTTCCGTCGCCGTGACCTCACGGCAGACAAGATCCGGCATGAGCATGCTGAGGAGGGTGCGCAGCCGCAGCGTCATCGCTTCCGGCAGGCTGATCAGGATCTGCCCCCGGCCGCGGCCTGCCAGAAAGCGGATGACCGCGCCCTGCTCCGAAAGTGTGCCGAGCAGCTCTGCAAACCGCCCTTCCGGTTCGTTTTCCGTGTCCACGTCTTCCATGGCATACACCCGGCGCCCCTGCGCAAACAGCTCCGTCATGCCTGTTGGTTCCCCTTCCCGGGGCTCCACGCAATGGCTGAAAATCCACTCCAGGTCCTTTCCTGACACACCGGCCCCGCCGCCTGCAAAGGCAGTGAGACGCAGGCCGCTTTCCTCGGTTTCCAGCTGCCAGCCGATAAAAGCCTCTCCCCCGAGCAGCGAAGCGGCACGGACCAGTCTGGTCGCTGCATCGCAGGCGTATTGTCTCCGTTCATCGCTGAAGAATGCTGATTTCAGGTTCATCTCCGTCATCTGTTCCACACCCGGTTTTATCCTTCTGATGTTTTTTTCCATATGGATCCCCCTTCCTTTCTTCAGGTCACTGTGTCAAGATGGTTTCCCTCCGTGCATGCCGCACGGAATCATCGGCCCGGCAGATTGATCTATGCAGTTTTCAAGTTGCATTCCGGCGCACACGAAAACCGGTGCCGGCAGCTGAAGAAGACAGACTTCCCCCCTGGGAAATCTGTTCGGATCAGCCGCCCGAGCACCGGCTGAAAAAGCACCTGTTCAATGGCTCCAAGAGTCTAGCATCTGCCCTGCCCCGGTGTCAAGGAAAAAGCAGGGATTCCGCATTGAACTTATAGTTGAATGATTTGCCCTTCTTTTCATCCTGTGCCAGATACGCTACAATGTTGTCTATCCCATGCCGCAAACGACAGATCCTCCTTCAAATTCATCTGGGAAAGGCCGGTATGCATGAAAACGATGTTGCTGCTTCTGAGTCTTCTCTTCTCCTTCTCCGCCGTCTCTGCCCGCGCTGAGGAGGCGCTGCCCTCCTGGAAGGATTTCCCCACCGGGACGCTTCCTGCGCGCGTCGCGGTGCATGACCCGTCCATCATTGCTGCCGACGGGAAATACTATATCTTCGGCACGCATATGACGGCCGCCGTCTCCGAGGACCTGCGCACCTGGAAAATGGTCTGCAGCGGCTACAACCCCTACGGCAAGGTGTGGGGGGACATTTTCTCTGAGGACAGCCATGTCTTTGACTACGCCGGCAGCGGAAAAAGCGTCATTCCCACCGATGACGGTGGATACCATGTATGGGCCCCGGATGTCATCTACAATCTGGTCATGGGCAAGTACATGATGTACTACTGCACATCCTCCACCTGGAACGCGTCCAACCTCTGTTTCGCGCTTTCTGACACCATTGAAGGCCCGTACGTCTGGCAGGGTGCGCTGATCTATTCCGGGTTCAATACCACCACCATCCAGGCCACCGATGTCGCGAAGTATGCCGATGAGGAATGGATCCGCCGCCACTATCTCAACGGGGACGGCTCCTACAACTTCAACAGTTTCCCCAATGCCCTTGATCCCGCCGTCTTCTTTGACGCGGAAAACCGCCTGTGGATGGTCTACGGCTCCTGGTCCGGCGGCATCTTTATTCTGGAGCTCGATCCCGCGACCGGACTGGTCATCCATCCCGAGGCTGACCCGGACCGGGATGTGGATCCCTATTTCGGCAGGAAACTCATGGGCGGACGGCACCAGTCCATCGAGGGGCCGTACATTCTCCCCGACCCGCAGTCCGGCTGGTACTATCTGTTTGTCTCCTACGGCGGACTCAACGCCCACGGCGGCTACCAGATCCGCGTCTTCCGTTCGCGCACGCCGGACGGCGATTATGAGGACATGAACGGCCAGCGTCCCGGCACCATCGCGCATTACAAGTATGGCCTGAAACTCTCGGGCAACTATATCCTGCCCTCTGTGCGCACCGCCCTGATGGCCACCGGCCACAACAGCGCCATGATCGACGCAGACGGAAAGCGGTATGTCTGCAGCCACACCCGTTTCAATAACCACAGTGAGAACCATGTGCCGCTCGTCAAACAGTACGGGATCAATGAAGAGGGCTGGCCCTGCCTGCTGCCCTACACCACGCGCGGGGAAACCATTCCCGGGACCTTTGACCCCGCCGATGTTCCCGGAGCCTACTATGTCATCAATCAGGGCACGTTTATCAATGACAAGATCGCCGAGCCTTTCGTGCTGTCCCTGCAGGAAGATGGTTCCGTCAGCGGCGCAGCATCCGGCTCCTGGACGCTCACGGATTCATCCGTTTATCTGCACCTGAATCTCGGGGGCACCGAGTACAGCGGCATTCTCTGCCGGATGCAGGATGAAGCCGGCGCAGACGTCACGGTATTCTCCGCTGTCGGCCAGAATGAAAGCGTCTGGGGCGTACGCTATCAGCGCTGAGCTCCGTTTTCCCCCACCATTCATCCTCCCTGCAGGGCAGCGCATGTCCTGCAGGGACTTTTTCTTTGCCGTGCCCATCATTCTGCGGGCAGTCAAAAAGAGAGAGGAAGCACCGGGATGCAATTCCCTGCTTTCTCTCTCTTTTTGAACATAACGCAGTTTTCAGCGGATGCCGGGTTCTGTATCATTTCCGCTGACACAGGAGTGTGCCTTGATGTAATCGATCAGCGGGTCGATTTCGGTGAAGGCCAGGCCCAGGTACGTATCGGCTGCACCGTAATAGATGGCAATGCGTCCGGTGTCTGCATCCGCCAGCGCGGCGCACGGGAAGCAGACGTTCGGGACAAACCCGCGTTCCTCATACCACTCTTCCGGCGTGAGCAGGAAGTTCTCGCAGCGGTACTTCAC
>DEFL01000020.1:18351-21372 GCA_002350845.1 Christensenella sp. UBA2853 | reverse complement strand
CGCCGTGGTAGAACAGCAGCCAGCCCTCACTGGTCTCAATCGGGGCGGCGCCGCTTCCGATCTTCACGGATTCCCACCATTTTCCCCCGGGGCTCATGACATGGCGGTGCATGCCCCAGAACTTCATGTCCGGGCTGCGGCTGAGCCAGATATCCCCGAAGGGTGTATGCCCTGAATCGCTCGGTCTGGACAGAAGCAGGTAATTGCCCCCGACCTTTCTCGGGAACAGGACAGCATTGCGGTTAAAGGGAATGAAGGGATTCTCCAGACGCGTGAACGTCTTGAAATCCTTTGTCTTTGCCATGCCGATGGATGCCCCGTAAAAATCCTGGCACCACATGATGTAATAGGTATCGTCCACCCTGACCAGTCTCGGGTCATAGGCATAGGGAGGCAGGAACGGTTTGCCCTCTTCATCCTTGAACGGGACTTTTTCAGGATCGATCTGCCAGTGAATTCCGTCCGCACTCGTGCCCATATACACATGGGGAATGCCGTTGACCTGTTCCCCTCTGAATACGGCAATAAAGCCATCCTGCCACGGCGCGGCGGCACTGTTGAAAATCCTTGCCACGCCGGGAACCGGGTTGCGCCCGATGATGGGGTTTTCGCTGTAGCGCCAGACCGGTGCATCATGGGGATCGTTTTCGGGACGCGGCTGCCAGGGCAGGTTTGGAATGCTGGACGAAAGAATTCTGGTCTTGCTCATGCAATGGTACCTCCGTATTGCTTTCCATTCAGGAAATGGCCGTTCTGATGAAGAAAGAGGCCTGCCCCTGAGGCCTTTCCGGGGCAGGCGCTCTTTCTGTTCAGGATCGTCCGCTATGCTTCTCCCCGCATCCATACGGATGCGGCACCGGCCTCAGGGAGAGAGCACGCAGGACCGGGAAATTACTGGAAAATCTGGTCCAGGGCATCCTGCACGGTCTGACGATAGGTCTCCTGGAACTGTGCGGGTGTATACTCGCCGTTCAGGAACTCAAGTATCGGCAGAGAGTCAGAGAAGGAATTGTAGAAGTCAACCATCTTCTTGGAGCCGAGCTTTTCGAGAACGCTGAAGTTCCAGTTCTGGATGTCCAGCTTGTCGCTCGTAGCGGTGTACCACCATTCGAGTTCCTCGGGATCGTCGCGCAGGGTCACGTCATCATGGTACCAGTTCTGATAGGCGCGGAACACGTCAAACACGAGCTTGGGATCCTTCACGCCTGCGGGCAGCATCCAGTAGTTGCCGCTGGCGATCTTGGAGTTGTTGGTTTCAGCATTGCCGCTGGGGCCGATCGGGTAAGGCACGAACACCATGTCGAAGTCCAGGGTGCTCTCGGCTTTTCCGTCCCAGTTATAGTCGTCATAGTTGGCCATGATCCACACAGCGGTCGTGGTGAAGGCAACCTTCTTGTCTCTGTACAGATAGCGGCAGACATCCCAGCCGTTCTCAGCAGGAATCGGATAGGCAACCTTATCGGTCAGCCACAGATCCTGGAGGAACTTGAGGGTTTCGCCGATTTCACTGGAAGAAAGGTTTTCCGTAGGTGTGGCCGCCATGTAGGTGCCGTTGGACATATACCAGGCAGGCAGAGCGTCGCCGATCCATGCGCCATAGCCGTACACGTCGATGATGTCGTCGCCGTCGATATCCTTGGTCAGGATCTGGCAGTACTCACGGAACTTGTCCCAGGTCCATTCGCCGCGCTCATACAGATCGCGGGGATCTTCCAGGTTGGCTTCCTGAATCATCTGCAGGTTGAAGGCCAGGGGGTTGGTGGAAGCGACAGCATCCTCAGCGCCCTTCGGATAGATCAGGGTTGCGCTGCCGTCGGGCAGGTCAATGTAGTCCAGGACAGGGTCTTCATGTGCCAGGAAGGGATCATCCGCAGGCAGCACATTGCGCAGGTCGGTGGCCAGGCCGTTCATGACAGCGGGCACACCGAAGGCCATGAGGTCGACCATGTACATGTCGAAGTCAGGCTCACCGGCCAGGATGGAGTTGTTGATGGAATCCTGTACGCCGGCCCAGGTGGCATTCACAAATTCATAGGTGACATTGTAGGTCTCTTCAATGTTCTTGACGTTTTCAAAACGCATGATCTCGGAGTCCTTGCCGGTTGCAGAGGGGCTGGCTTCCCAGGACTCATCATCCGAGTCATAGTACAGGTCCCACCACAGAGCAAACGTGAGATGCCGTGCATCGTCTGCCAGGGAAACGCTGGCAACCATTGTCAGAACCATGATCAAAGCCAGGAATAATGCTGTAAAACGCTTCATTCGAGTCTCCTCCTTTGAGTTTGTGTTGTTCGTTTTCTCAGTGCCTGCTGCGCCGGGCAGCAGGGTTTTCCGGGGTTCAGCGCGGGATTACTGGACCTGGCCGACAGCCACGCCGTACACGGTCCAGTTGGTCTTGGCTTCGCACTGCAGGCGTCCGCCCCATGCGGTCTTGTCTTCGCCGACAACCGCTGCAATCTGGTCATAGGTGATGTAGGCTTTTCCTCCGTTGATGACAGCAGCGTCCTGAGCAATGCGGCTCCAGCCGGCTGCTGCGTCCGGGAACACAACCCACATGGAGTTGTCTTCGGATTCGAAGGTCACGATCAGGGCCGAGCCTGGAACCAGTGCCTCGAGCACAGCGGGATCCCAGTCAAAGCCGTTCTGGCCCCAGCCGCCGCCGGTGGTCTCAAAGCCGGGGAATTCCACAACCTTATTGAAGGCCGGGATTTCCACGAGCTGTCCAACCTTGACGGAGTACACGGTCCAGTTGGTCTTGGCTTCGCACTGCAGGCGTCCGCCCCATGCGGTCTTGTCTTCGCCGACAACCGCCGCGATCTGATCATAGGTGATATAGGCCTTGCCGCCCTGGATGGCTGCGGTATCCTGAGCGATACGGCTCCAGCCGGCTGCTGCATCCGGGAACACAACCCACATGCTGCCGTCTTCGGATTCAAAGGTCACTTCGATGGCTGTTCCGGGAACCAGTGCCTCGAGCACGGCGGGATCCCAGTCAAAACCGTTCTGGCCCCAGCCGCCGCC
>DEFL01000020.1:17966-18334 GCA_002350845.1 Christensenella sp. UBA2853 | reverse complement strand
CCGGTGGTCTCAAAGCCTGCGAACTCAACCGCATTGGCCAGGGTCACCTGAGGTGCGCAGGTGCCGACCTTGACGGAGTACACGGTCCAGTTGGTCTTGGCTTCGCACTGGAGGCGTCCGCCCCAAGCGGTCTTGTCTTCGCCGACAACGGCTGCGATCTGTTCATACGTAATCTGGGCAATATTCTTGCTGCCGTTGATGTACGCCTGATCCTGCGCAATGCGGCTCCAGCCGGCTGCTGCATCCGGGAACACAACCCACATGCTGCCGTCTTCGGATTCATACTCAATTTCCATGACCGTGCCGGGAACCAGTGCTTCGAGCACAGCGGGATCCCAGTCAAAGCCGTTCTGGCCCCAGCCGCCGCC
>DEFL01000020.1:2909-17933 GCA_002350845.1 Christensenella sp. UBA2853 | reverse complement strand
CCGGTGGTCTCAAAGCCTGCGAAGGTCACAGGATTGGAGAGGGCAAAGAGGTTGGAGGTATCGCGGCCGGTATCGGCACTCTCATAGACAGCCGTCAGGTCGAGAGGCAGTGCGTTGCCCTCGGCGTCCAGGAACTGAATATCTGTCAGATACACAGCCAGGCCGGTTCCGGTGGCCGTCAGGCAGTTATCGGTTTCCTTGGAGATGACCAGGGAATTGTTCATGCCGGGAACAAAGACTTCGTTTTCATCGAGCTTGGTCACGATGGTGCGCGGGTTCTTCTTGGCAAGATAAACGCTCCAGTCATGCTTGGTTTCCACGTTTTCTTCGCCGGTGTAGGTGTAGACGACACCGGAAGTCGCGTAGAACTTGCCGTCGGGGCCCGCTTCATCAATGCCGTAGGTCGCGCTGATGGCGCGCACCTTGGACAGCTGGTCACCCAGCAGGCCTTCAATATTGAAGGCCACATACGGGGCCTTGCTCTTGGAGTCGATCTTCAGTGCTTTTGCGCCCTGATAATCGACAACGGAAAGCTCGGCCGCGGCATCTGCGTTGCCTTTGGCAGTGGCAATGCCCAGGAAACCAAACGCTTCGTCGGCAAAGTCAATCTTGTCGACAGCTGCTGTTTCCGCAGAAGCAAACGCGCACAGACCGACTGTCATGGTGACAATCAGCAACCAGGAAAGGACTTTTCTCATGGTGATAGCCTCCTTGTAATGATTTAAACCCACTCTGTGGGCAGAGTAACGAATTCAGGCCGTCATCCCACAATGCCGGAGCGCTCCACGCCTTCGATAAAGCGGCGCTGCAGCACCAGGTAAATGATGACCACGGGGAGAAGCACCAGCACGACGCCGGCGTCAAAGTACAGCTGCTGCTCGCTGATCGTAAGGATTTTCTCAGCATTGGCAATCACGTTGATCAGCGAATCCAGCTTTCTGGTCAGGATGATGGAATCGGAAATATTGAAGGTGTTGGCAAAGAACGAATCATTGTACTGCCAGACAATGGAGAAGACCGCCACGGTGATCAGGGCCGGGGCTGCATTGGGCAGCATGATATGGAAATAGGTATACCACGATCCGGCGCCGTCGACCAGAGCCGCTTCCTCAATTTCTTTGGGCAGGCCGCGGAAGAACTGATTGAAGATGTAGATGTACAGACCTGAGCGCAGGCCGCATCCGAACACGGACAGGATGACCGTAGGCCACGGGGTTTTCAGCAGGTTCACCGTGTTTGAACCAATCCCGAAATAACGGAAGGTCATGTACAGCGGGAACTGAATGGTGTTCAGCGGCACCACGATCATGACCACCACGCATCCGAAGAGCAGTTTCTTGAGCGGAAACTGATAGCGCGCAAACCCGTACCCGACCATGGAGCAGATGAGGAGCTGGATCAGGGTGACGCCAAAGACATAGAGCAGGGTCCTGCCCAGGATCGGGAGGTAATCCAGATACTTGACCGCCATCGTGTAGCGTTCCAGCGTCGGATTGATGGGCACGGTGAACACCATGGGATTGATGGAATCCTGACGGGAGAAAAAGGAATGGGCAATGATTCCGATCACAGGGGCCAGGATGACATAGCTGATGCCGACGATAATCACAAACCGGAAAAGGCCGAGCAGTGTGTTCTTGACGCCGTTGACCGCGCGGCTCTTCTGGTCCAGAGACCGGGAAGAAGCATTCATTGACTGCCAGGAAATCCGCTGTTTCTTTGCGCTTGCCATGTTTCTTCCCCCTCTCAGTTGTAATAGAAGGCGCGCTTGTTGAGCAGATAAACGATCACGCCCAGAATCAGGATGGTCGCCGTGGTCGCGACCAGAGAAAACACGGAAGACAGACCGTAATTGTATTTCTGGTAGGTTTCATTGGCCAGGCGCATCACTTCGCTGGTCGTGAACCGGTCCACCAGGGTATAGATGGTATTGGTGATGATATGCGGCATCACCATGGGCACCGTCACTTTCCAGAGCGTCTCATAGCCGGTCGCGCCTTCGATTTTCGCCACCTCATACAGGGAGCCTGGGATCGACTGGAGCGCGGCGATGAACAGGATGATCTGAACGCCGGAGCCCTTGATAATGCTGGCGATGCGGTTGACCGCGCCGACGAGGTATTCCAGGATCGTGGGCGGGATGGCCAGGTCCCCGAAGAGCGATATATAGTAGCTTACAGAGACCGCGCCGCCTCCGGCCATTTCCGCCGCCTGCGCGGACACACCGTTGTTCATGAGCTCCGTCGCCCTTGTAATGGCCGAGCCCACGGCGTCCGCGCTCAGGATAATGGGGAGGAAGAAGATGGCGCGAACCAGTGCGCGGCCCCGGAACTTGCGGTTCAGAAGCAGCGCGACAAAGAGGCTGAAAAAGATGATCAGGGGCAGGTCAATGACCATATCGATCAGGGAGGAGGTCAGCACCTGCTTGAAACTGGCGTGGGCTGTAAACGCGGTGATGAAGTTGTCAAACCCCACAAACGTGTCCAGGCGTGTGCCGGTCGTCGCATCAATTTTGATGTCCATGACGCTGAACCGGACCAGCTGGAACAGACATCCCGCATAGAAGACGAGAAAACCAATGAGCCACGGCAGGATAAAGGCATAGCCGCGCATCGCATTGCGCTGTTCATAGTTCAGGCGGAATTTCCTCTTTTTGGCAGCGCTCACTGTGCCTCACCTCCCACCACCAGATAATCGAACGGTTTGACGGTATGGCCGCCGGCCCGGGCCGCTGTACTGCCGGTATTCACATAGATGCTGACGCCGTTGGAATACGTGCTGAGCGACAGGGTGTCGGACAGCTTCTCATGCGACAGCATGGCCGCGCCGGACACATGGCTGAGGGCACCGTTGACATAGTTGTAATCCTCGACCGCCTGATCCTTCCAGGCGGAGAAGGTGGTCGCATACTGGCCGTTCAGCCCGGTGTATTTCATTTCAGCGGCATCGCGCCAGGTGAATGTGTAATGGATGGAAGCACCGTAATCGATCAGATGCAGGAGGTCGACCTGCCGGCTTTCACTCTGCGTCATGTTGATCGCGCTGCCGGCATAGTCAATCGAGCCGTGAACGATCATTTCCCACAGCGGGATCTGTTCATCGAGGATGGGATAAGGCGTAGCCTGGACAGGGGCATTGATGATATACCGTGCATGGGCCAGGCTGTAATCATTTCCGCCCGACACCAGCAGTTCCCGTCCGCCCTCTGAGATGGTGCCAAATGCGCTGCGCACCAGATCCAGCGCCGCCTCGCGGCTGATCACATTGGTGCGCCGCTTGTCAGCGTGCAGTTCATTGGCCAGGTCGCGCAGGGAAAGGGCTTCCAATCCCAGGCGGTCGGCATGCTTCCGAATCTGCTCGGCATAGCGCGTGAGGAACTTGGGAGACAGAAGCTTGAATCCGAGCTCCCGGTACCCCATCGTGTCGGTACGGCGAAGGGAGACCGGGCTGATCCGCGCCAGGTTCACCACATAGCCCTGTGCGTAATACCTTGAGGCTTCCTCGCTTGGCGTAAAGCCTTTGGCGATATCGGAGATCTGCTGCAGCGACAGGTCCGGATAGACGGTTCCTCCGCTGCGCTTCATGGCGCCCAGCAGGCTCTTCAGCCCGTTTTCTCCGCCCAACTGTCCGAGCACCTTCAGGCGGTTCACCGGGTCATGGTAATAGCCGCCGTTCATCCACCCCTGCAGGTTCATCCGCTGGTTGGTAATGCCCTGGTGCTTGAATTCCGCGATCATCTCCTCCGCCTGGGAGAAGGTGGTCATCGGGAGCACCCGCAGGTACTGGATGCCCAGGAAGTGCGCCGTTTCCTTGACTCCGCCGATCACGTCATAGAAGAAGGGAATATCCTGTGTATCTCCGCTTGCCTCCGCCAGCACGCCTTCCTGCTTCAGGCGCTCACGGTATGCCTTCGCGATCCCGGAATAGCCCTTGTCTTCCTGAGGCAGGAGCGTATAGCGCACGGAGCAGTCCACGGGATACATGTCTTTTTCCGCAACGATCACGCTTTCACCGGAAATGACCAGCGTATCCGTTCTGCGGAGGGCAAAGGTAAAGTAGGCGTAATTGTAACTGTTGTTCCGGCCGGATACATCGGCGGAAATGCTCGCGAGCGAGGCGCCGCGTTCGCAGGTGGCCAGGATGGACGCATCCTCCCGGCAGATGCCGAACAGGGCCAGCCGCGCTGTCTGCAGGTTCTGGGTGGCGGTCAGGTCGCTGTCCACCAGGTCCAGGTCATAGATGTTTTTATTGTACTGCGCTGCGGTGTTTTTTCCATTGTTAAAATGGATCAGGGCGCCGCTGCCTTCGGGAATCACCAGGTCGCCCTGTTCCTCGCTCCCCGCGGCCCCGAAGAAGGGCAGCAGCTGAATGGTTCGGATCTGGCCGTTGCCGGACTCGCTGATGCCGCCATAGGGCAGTGTGACCTGCACGCCGTCGGGCTTCAGTGTCCAGTCGAGCGTCACCGTAAAGGCAAGCGTTTCCGCCTGTTCCTCATCATCCGCTTCGGTCTGGCGCAGGGCCTGCATGGCCTCATAATCTTCCATGGTGAACCCGGCCTCGCGCGCGTCGGCATCAATCTGCTGACGGTTGCGGGCGGTCACGCCCTGCGTCTTGATTTCATAGAGCCCGGATTCCTCATTGAGAACGTAGCTTTTCTTGGCCTGCTTTTTCCCGGTGTTGGAAAGAATGTCATACCATTCCTGATTCAGCTGATCCGGGACCAGCATCATCTTCTCATTGGACATGAGGTAGATCACGCGGACGCCGTTTTCAATGGATTCAAAGGAGACCTGGCCGGACGAAACCGACTTGGCGTAGGAGTTCCAGGGTGTGCCTTCCTTGGCATTGCCGTCCAGGTAGCTGAGAATAAACTGGCTTTTCAGGTTTTCCAGATTGGACGCTTTCGCCACGGGATCCTTGTCGGCCGCGGGCGGATTGGAATACACGGTGTTCCCGGTCGCCTTATCATAGACGGCCACTTCCGCCGTTTTTTCCTTTAAGTACAGCGCCATGTTCTCATTCTCGGCGGCCAGTTGAAAACCCGGGACCGCTTTCAGGCTGTCCTGAAGCGGCTCAAACTCTTTGCCTTCCGTGTACGCCGCAGGCTGGAGAGGGATGGCTTTATAGGCGTCATAATTTCTGAAGTGAAGGACATACCAGCCGATCACAGCACCCAGGGCCAGGATCAGCACGGCCAGCAGGATCCACAGGATCCGCTTGACAGAGGAAGGTAGACGCGCTGTGTTTTCTGCATTTTCCATACTGCCTTCCCTCCTCTCAAATCCTGAAAATCAGTTCGATGTAGATGCTTCTCAGGAAGCTGTACACCTGGGTGATAAAATTGATGACCAGCAGGGCAAGGAAAATGATGATCAGCACGGCGATCACGGTCAGGAACAGCGTGATCAGCGTCTTGCCCAGGGTATAGTTGTGAATCTGCATGATGCCGATGAGCATCATGATCACGGTGTACGCCGTTCCGATCCCGATCAGGATGGTATAAAAGGCTTCCTCGTTTTCCGCGACCACCTGGGAGATCAGTGTGGCGGCTGTCGTGGCCACGATCACGGGCAGCATCGAATAGCCGATGGCGATCACAATGTCCTTAAAGCGTCCCTCGCCGTCCATCAGACAGGTCACGGACCAGTTGCCCACACACAGAACCAGGAACAGGATCGCAACGCCGGCGAGTTCAGCAATGGAGTTCACGGTCCGCGGCTCAATGTCGTTGACCACAAAGCTTGCATAGATCCTGTTCATCGAAAAGCACACGCCGTACAGGATCACCAGCAGGACCGCAATGCTGACGCTGCCTCTGTCCTGATGCCGGATCCAGTAAAACCCGTCGTTGGGGTGGCTCACGGTATAGAAAAGGTACTTCCATTTTTCACCGCTGAAAATTCCTTTTTTCATGCCGCATGCCCCCTTTCTTTCCGTCTGGCCGCTCTTCTGGGCAGGATCACGCGCCGGATCACGACAATGAGCACAATCAGCACGATGAGCGTCGTGAGGAACCAGCTGATATTCCCGCGCAGCGCCTCATTCCGCCAGCGCTTGAATGCCACGGAATAGTAGGCACGGTTCATGCCGCGGCGCAGATAGGTCATGGCTTTTTCGTTGTCCCCGGCAGAAAGGTAGGCCTTGCCGATACCGGCATTGGCCAGCTCATTGTTTTCATCCAGCCGGAGGACTTCGCTCCACAGCGGGACCGCCAGGGCTTCGTCGCCGTTGTACCGCAGGCTCACCGCCTGATTGATCAGCCTTCCGTACTCGGTCTCGGAAAAGATGTTCACATTGCCCTGCTGTGCGTCGAGCACCAGCAGGCGGCTGCCCAGCTGTTCGATGGCGGCCGGTGTGCGGAAGGTGCCCTCCTGCGTGCCGATCCCGCCGAAGATATACAGCAGGTTGCCTTCATGATCGTAGGTGAACACCCGCCCGCGCCGGGCGTCGAGCAGCGAATAGATGCCGTGATCCCGGTACACCACGTCCACAATCTGGCTGGGCCCGGAGTAATTGCCAACCGTGCCGAAGACCAGGTCGCCGCCGAGGTTTTCCTTGAGGCCCTTGCGGATGACGTCCTGTCCCTTGGGATTGAGCCTGCGCACGGCCTGCATGCCGTCGGTATCCTTGTTGGAGGCGTACACAAAGCCTTCATCGTCCACGTCAATGCCGGTAAACTCTGTGGGAATAAACAACTGCTGCTTGGATCGCTCTTCCTTGGTCGAGAACTTCCGCCAGAATTTTTCCCACAGGCTGATTTTCACGCTGATGGTGCCGAAGAAGCCGG
Organism: Christensenella sp. UBA2853; assembly: GCA_002350845.1. Classification (GTDB taxonomy): domain Bacteria; phylum Bacillota; class Clostridia; order Christensenellales; family Aristaeellaceae; genus UBA2943. The sequence continues at coordinate 11,146 of DEFL01000020.1, read as the reverse complement.
TAAAATCGCCTTCCGCTGTGAACACCATGATGCCCTGGAACATGTTCTGGGCCACGCAGTACACGCGGTCCGCATAGTCCACGGATACCTTGAGCGGGGTAAAGATATAGCCCTCATCGAGCACCTCGCTCTGCGGGTTCTGAACATACTTGACAAACGTGCCGTCGAGCTCGAGCACGACAATGCGGTGGTTCTGGGAATCCGCCACATACAGCTGCCGGTTCTGGGAAACGGCAACGCCGGTGGGCGAAGAAAAGGTCTGCGCCGCTCCGTCTGCCTCAAAATGATCAATCACCTGGAGCACATTCTTCAGTCCGCCGTCAATCACAATGATCCGGTTGTTTCCCGTGTCGGCGAGATAGATCTTTCCGTCCGGGGACACGCACAGATCCTGCGGGGAGCGGAACGCGCCGAGCGGGCTTCCCTCCCACATGAGGCCGGCTCCCCCGAGACTCCCGTCCGGGACATACGGCGCGGGCGTATAGAGGATATTGTTCCAGTAGTCATAGTTGTAGCAGTCATACGGAAGAGAATCATTCGCCAGCGCACCGGCAGGCAGCAGGCACAGGAGAAGCAGACAGCATATGATTGTTTTCATTCTCATGCCCTCCTTTAATCCTTCATGCCGGATGTCGTCATGGTTTCCAGAATTGAGCTCTGACAGATCAGGAAGAAGATAATGGGAATGGCGGCAATAATGAAGGTGACGGCCGCGCCTGCACCGGCACGGCTGACGCCGCCGGAGGTGATCTGCTGCAGCGCATACTGCAGGGGCTTGAGTTCCTCGTTTCTCAGGAACATGCCGCCGGTATTGCCCCACATCTGCTGGAACTGGAAGATGGCCAGTGTGAGCCAGGCAGGACGCACATTAGGCATCACAATCTGCCAGAAAATCTGCCATTCATTGGCACCCTGCAGCCGCGCGCTCTCCATCAGGGAGTCAGGCAGCTGCTCCATAAACTGTTTCATCAGGTACAGACCCATGCCGAAGGCCCAGGCAGGCAGCACGAGCGCGGCATAGGTGTTGTTGATGCCCAGCCAGGAAATAATCAGGTACTGCGGGATCTGCGTGACGGTCCAGGAGAACATCATCGACAGAACCACCATGGAGAACAGCAGGGCCTTCCCGGGGAACTTATGCTTGGCCAGCGGGTAGGCCGCCATGGAGGCGACAATGACATGGCCCAGCATGCCGCCCAGGGAAATGATGATGGTATTGAAAATGTAGCGTGAGAACGGGACCCAGCTTTCGTTCATCAGAACGAACAGGTCGCTGAAATTGGTCAGTGTGGGATTGCGGACAAAGATGCGCGGCGGGAACTGATAGATTTCATCGAGCGGTTTGAGCGCGTTGTTGACGATCATGACCAGCGGCAGGACCATAAACAGTCCGCTGATGCCCATGATGATGAAAAGCAGGGTGTTGCCGGCCATTGACCGGTTCAGCTTTTTCCCGCCTTCCTTCCGCCGCATTTTCTTTTCCAGTTTAATGATTTTTTCCGGGCGGGTATCCACAGGCTTATGCTGAGACGCTGTACTCATCTTATTCACCCACCCTTCTGAGCACCTTCTGGACCAGTTTGTTGGTGCCCACCATCAGCAGGAACAGAATGGTGGCGATCGCCGAGGCATAGCCCATATCCAGTCGGGTTGAGCCATAGTCCAGGAGATGGGTCACCACGGTGGCGCCGGCATAGTTGACAGATGGATTGCCTGCGAGATTGATGGAAATATCGGCCACCGCGAAGGACTGCGTGATCTGCATCACCGCGCCGAAGAGCAGCTGCGGCTTCATGGCGGGCAGAGTCACATACCAGAGTTCCTGCCAGCGGTTTTTGACGCCGTCAATGGCGGCCGCCTCATACATGCCCTTGTCCACGGTCTGAAGACCGGCGATAAAGGAGAGGAAGCCGGTGCCCAGGGACAGCCACAGCTGGACCACAATCAGCACGGGCAGGACAAACTTCTCGGTCTGCATCCACAGAATGGGTTCATTGATGAAATCCAGCCTCAGCAGCAGACCGTTCAGATAGCCGTAGCGGTCGCCGGTCAGGATCAGGTTCCAGACCATATAGGCATTGCCGCAGATGGACGGGGCATAGAATACCAGTGTCAGCACTGCGCGCAGCTTGGGTCTGAACTCATTGATGATCCACGCAAACAGGAGGCAGAGCATATAGCTGACCGGGCCGGTGACAACGGCAAAGATCAGGGTGTTGCGCAGGGAGATGATAAAGATGTCATCCTCCAGAAGCAGCTTGATGTAATTGCTCCAGCCCACGAAGCGCGGCGCTTCCAGCATATTGAAGTACGTGAAAGACAGGTAAATGGACATCAGGACGGGGATGACCGTAAAGAGGAAAAACAGGATAAAGTACGGGGCCATGAGCAGATAGGAGGCCCTGTTTTTCCAGATTTCATGCCGCAGGGAGAATTTCTGGACCCCGGGCAGACGATTCGCTTCAATCCGGCTCATGTTACTCCCCCTCTCCCTGCTCTGCCGTCGGCAGGCCGAATTCCGTGCGTTTGTAGGTGATTTCCGCGTTGATGTAATAGATCTTGTCCATCAGTTCTTCACGCGGTGTATTGCCGGATTCGTTCCGGCCCTTGCTGGCATTGTCTGTGGTGACCGCATAGAAAGCGTTGTTCACATTGCGCCAGGTGTAGTAGCCGCCCGGCACCTGCGGAATGCCCCGGACATTGGCAAACTGTGCGGCCAGTCCCTTGTAGTCGCGGATCGGCCAGGACAGATTGGCCAGGGCTTCCTGGTTCGCAGTGGCCACGCGCGCGGAGGAACCCATCAGGGATTCCATCTCACGTCCGTACAGGGTCTGGGTCGCGGCACTGGTCCACCACTTGAGGAACTCCCAGCAGGCTTCCGGTTCCTTGGTCGCGCTCATGATGATGTCCGCAAGACCGGAGCAGCCGGTGGCGGTATTGAGCGTGCCGTCCTCCCGGATCGTGCCGGGAACATGCGTGAAGTCCCAGAGTCCCTTGATGTCAGGCGCGGAGACCTGCAGGTTGTTGTAGGTTGTGTAATCCGAAATGATGAGCGGACACTCGCCTGTGCGGAAGCGCTCTTCCACCGAGGTCGCCGCGTCGAGTTTGTAGTCTGTGTAGAACTCGCAGTATCTGCGGAAGACATTGATCGCGATATCCGAATCCAGCGCTGAGCGGTCACCGTTTTCACTGTAATACTCTCCGCCTGCCTGATAGAGCAGCATGGCGAAGGTCTGTTCTCCAGGCAGCATGCCGAACTCCATCTGGTTCTTGGACAGCACGCTCATGGCGACCTTCACTTCGTCCCAGGTCTTGGGGACCTCAAGCCCGATCTCCGCGAGGATATCCTTGCGGTAGAACATCATCGGGAAGGTCTGCGTATCGGGCAGCGCGTACGTGGCGCCGTTAAAGGAGAACGGGACCAGAGCGCTCGGCGCGAAGCGGGAGGCGATTTCGGAGAAATCCGAGAATCCGGTCAGGTCCAGCACCGCGTGGCGCAGTCCGTAGTTGACCGGTGTATCATTGCCGGTATTCATGACCGCGCCGGCAATGCCGGTCGTATTGGCCACCTGAATGGCCACATCCGGGCCCTGTCCGGACAGGGTGGCGCGCAGGAGCGTATTCATGTCGACCAGCTGAACATTGACATTGATGCCGGTTTCCGGAGTGAAGTTTTCATCAATCAGAGCCTTGATGACATTGGCCTGGTCGCGGCCGGTGCCGATCCACAGCGTGATCACCTTGCTGGTGCCGCCCGCCTCGGCAATGTTGCCGACCTGGTTGTAGTCAATCACGAAGGAGTTGTACAGTCTCTGGGCTTCATGGCTCAGGACGTTGCCGAAGGATGTGTTCTCCGCCTTCGGATCCACATCCGGTGTGTGGACATAGATTCTGTCAATCTGCAGGGGCTGGCCGAGAACCTGGGTGATCCAGTTGCCGCACGCGCGGACGTTTGTTTTATAGGAAGAAAGAACTTCGGTAAACCGTTCCTGGTCTTTGATCAGTTCTTCCAGCTGGTCATCCATGGTTTTGAGCACAGTCAGCTTATCGCTGGCATGTCCGGCCGTCGCTTCGAGTGTATCAATGGCAACCCGAAGATCGGCGCGCACATCCTCGAGCTCCTGCTTGAGTCCCGGAAGATTCCGCTCGATCTGGTAGTCGCGGTTGACGTCCGGGGAGACGCCGGTGATATACAGCACCTGACGGTAGATACTGTTCAGCTGCAGCACGCACTGCTGGACCTGGCTGATAATCCCGGCCATATTGCCGAGGACCACTTCCATACGCAGAGTGTGCTCGCCGGAAGACAGATGCACGCGGTAAGGTTCGCCTTTCCCGCTTTCCGCGGTCTCCATGCGCCAGGTCTGGCCATAGCCGAACGGAAGCGCGCCGAACTCCTGGAAAGGCACCTGCCCGTCCACATAGATTTTGCGGTAGACGTCAATGCCGCGGACAAAGTTCTGCTTGTCATAGAAGGTCAGGCAGTAGTCGCCTTCCTCGGGCACGGAGAATTTCCACTCAATCCACTGACCGGCATTCTTCCAGGCATTGCCCCCAATGGTGTTGTTCAGCAGGTACCGTGCGCTGGCGGGATACACCGCCGATGAGCCCTGGTCCTGAACCGGATACAGCATCTGGGATGAGGTTTTTTCCGCTGTTTCCGCCTCAATCCGGACGGAAATGCCGCTCGCCTGCTTAAACCCTGTGCGCTCTGATGCGTACGGCAGGGGCTTTTCCATCTGCCGGAGGGTGATCCTGCGGATGAGCATGGGCTCACGCAGCGAAAGGACCGACAGCGTGTGCTGTCCTTTTTTCAGGTAAACACCCAGATTGTCCGTGATATATCCGTTGCTGTCATAGAGCGCGGTTTCCACCCATTCCGGCGCTTCCTCCGGTGAGGGCTTCAGTTCGTTTCCCTGATTGTCCCTGCGCCAGCGGATGACGTCGATCCCGTTTTCATCCGTTTCCCGCGTGACCTGGTCATGCAGATCGTTTCTCCAGACCCGGGTAAACGCGATCAGGGACAGTTCATCATAGGGCAGCTGCCCGTCGATAAAGAAGGCCCGCTGGATCTCGGAGTTTTTGCCCTCATAGGGATAGTATTCCAGACAGGGGTCATACCAGCCCTCTTCTTCCACCGTAAACTCCCATTCTGCAAGCGCTTCTTCCCCGGTCAGCAGCGATATGCCCGGCATGCCGGCATAATCAGAGAGCAGCGTAGGCGCCTCGGCGCCTTCTTCCTCATACCGGACAACGTCTGCACCCTCGAGGACGATCGCACAGTCCGGCCGGGTTTCAGCACAGGCCTTCCGGTAGTCATCATACGAAGGAATGCTCGCGTCGATCGAGTACGTGCTCACCAGGTTCTCATACTCCGCAATGGACCTGTCTGTGGCAGCCAGGGAAGGCACTGCCGTCAGAAGCAGGACCAGCACTGCGGCCAGACCCAACCATCCTTTCATCCTCTCTCCGCTCCTGTCCATGATTTCTTTCTTCTTTTCACTCCGGTTATTCCTGCGGACCGCTCTTCAGGTCGGGAATATCATCCCGTGTCACAGACCGTTCATCCGCATACATTTTTTTCAGCAGCCAGACCTCGGTGTACTTTTCACTGGGCTTGTTGAATTTACTGCTCTTGAGGATGAAATCGCCGCCCCAGGTGCAGTAGCTCGACCAAACCGTGCCGTCGCGGAACATCAGTTCCGGGTCAGGCACGCAGCCGTTCTCCGAGAGCATGATCATCTTTCTTGCGCTGGTATATTTCAGGCAGTCCATAAATTTGGAGCTCTGGGAATTGTACACGCGCTCGCCCGGATAGATATCCTCGCCGATGATATCCACGGTCTCGTCTCCGGGATACCAGTCGGCATGCTGTCCGTTCCATACCCAGATCAGATTGTTGAGATGATACTCGCCCGTAAATTTCTCAAACATCAGGTTCCACAGCCACTTGTAGGCTTCGGGACCCGACGCGCCCCACCAGAACCAGCCGCCGCTGGCCTCGTGCAGGGGGCGCCAGAGCACCGGGACCCCGGCGTCGCGCAGGCGTCCCAGCTGAACGGCAATGGCATCCAGGTCCTTCATGAGCAGTTCATAGCCCTGCGGATCCTCGCCGTCCATGATTTTTTTCAGATTGATCGTGGAATACTCAGTATAGAAGCCGGAATACCACCGTTCCTCCTTCAGATAGGGTGAAGGAGCGTTCCAGTGCCAGCAGAAGGTCACAATGCCGCCCTTTTCCCAGTACTGGATCGCATGGTCCACTGACTTGCCCTGTGAACCGCGCTCGACCCGGGAGGGGCTGTAATCCATCATATCCAGGCCCAGCAGCGCGGGATACGCGCCATCTGTGGCGCGCCAGACGGCCTGGTTTTCCATGCCGAACATGCCTCCGTCGCAATTCTGGCCTGTAATGATTTTTTTGCCGTAAATATCGCACATCCATGCAAACATCCGCTGCGCTTCCGGCGATGGATCCGGGGTTACGAGTACCGGTGAAACATCATACAGATCCGCCGGCATCGGCAGGGACGGCTGGATTTCGAGGGCATCCACCCTGATCCATCCCCAGCTGGTGTCCAGGGCCAGGATATGATCCCCCTCCGTCAGATAAATATAGGAGAGGACGCTTGTCTGAAAGTCCTTTCCTTCGACAATGCTGCTCGCCACCCGCTCTCCGTCAACAAGCATCGGGTTTTCCTTGTGTCCGCCGTCTGCACTGGCCAGAATGACAGAGATGTCATACATGCCGCCCTGGTCGATATGCACCGTCAGTTCCACGCGATCACCTGCTTTCTGGAAGCCTTCCACCCAGGTCCGGTCGCCTGAGGATACAACTTTTGCATGGCCGTACATGGTGCCCGTCTCAGCTTCCAGGCGCACAGGACTGCTCTGCGCTGACCCGAATTCCACCGGCATCATAAAACAGCACATCGCCAGCGCTGCGATTGTGTGAAAAAGTCTGCGGGACCTCCCCTGCTTTCCCATGACACTGCCTCCCTGATTGTATCTTTTACTGTAAAAAAGAAGACTGCCCTTGTCGGGCTCTGGATCAGAAAAATATGGAATGATGGATGACGCAAAAAGAAAATACCAAAAAACAGATGTCGTGTATGCGCTGTCCAACCGACAGGATCATGAAATGTCTGATACCATTTTACATAAGATGTGGATGATCGTAAAGGGAGAAAATCGTATATTTTATTGCAAAAATTGAAAAAAACAGAATATATACGACTCCTGACGGTCTGCCCGCCAGGGTATCAAGCCGCACCTCTTTGGGCCCTGAGGGAAGAAAAGGATTTCATTCGCATGCACTGCCATCCCTGCCTGTGACCCGTATCATATACCGGAACCTGAACATGCCGCGGGCGTGAAAACAGCCCCTGCGCAGGTCCCGGCTCAGATGCGCGTGCCCACGCACCGCATCCCAGGATGACCCAAACGAGGCGGACCGAAAAAACGGCTTCCCCTCTGTCCCATATTTCCTGAGGCATCCCCGCCATGCAGGGTGCCCCGCTGGACCCGTTCCCGGAAGGCTCGGCCGCTGCGCTCCTTCTCCTTCGGGAACAGATCTTCCCGGGAGGGACTGCGCAGCACAGCCCATACGACCAAAACGAAACGATCAAAAACGATTCAAAGAACAAACAGACTGTAATATATTGAAGAAGGCAAAAAAAGAAAAATGAAAAAAAACTGGCAATCGTCCTGCTCCTGGTCATGGCAGTCGCCTGTGTGGCCTGCAGCCAGAACAGGACAGCAAAAACCTCTCAGGAAAAAATGTTCACCTACACCATCTCCAACGAAACCGGCAAAACCGTCGACAGGGCCTTTGTGGCCGATGACAACAGTCCCAGTAAGGCAGAAGTTGTCTTCCATCAGAGCGGTCTGAAAAGCGGAGCGAAAACCAGCGTCTCCCTCACGGCTGTACCTGGTACCTGACAGGAACGGCTTCCCGAGCCTGACCGCTTCCTATACCATCGGCAATACTGAGTACCTGACCAAGTTGCATGAGAAGGAAGGCACGATCCGCCTGACCGCGGAAACGGAAGCCATCGCCGCAGCTTCCCGGAAGTAATCGGCCCTCTCAGCCTCAGCGCAAAAGATCCAGCAGCACATGTCTGCGGGATCTTTTTCTTTCTGTAAAAAGCTGTAAAAAATCCGCCCGGAAAAGATGAAAAGCACTGCCAGAGAGAAAAGATGTGCGTATCAACCAATGAAAGCGAGATGCTTTCAAA
>DEFL01000020.1:0-2629 GCA_002350845.1 Christensenella sp. UBA2853 | reverse complement strand
ACCGGTGACTATCTCTACATCAAGAAGTAAGAAAAGATCATCACATTCATTGTGCTGAAATCACAGGTTTGGAGGGATTACCATGAAAGCCAGAATCGCACTGTTCCTGTTCACGCTCGCACTGCTTTCTGTCATTGCACTGGATATGGTCAAAAACACGCATCCCGGTCTGAGCTGGATGGTCACTTTCATCCTTAGCGGCGTCGGCATCGCAGCGCTCTGCGGCGTCCTGCATCCTTTTCGAGGACAGACCGCGGCAGCCTGACCCACACCTTCCCGGGGAGAACCCGGACTCTGAAACCTGATTCAGCCGCACCCGTCCTGAAGACAGGACATCAAATACAACGCCGGCCCATCTGCCGGAAACATCGCACATTCGTACTGCTCATTCTGAGCGTCTTTACCGCCCTGAACGGAAACCCCGGCGGCTGGACTGCCACCGCGGTACTGGGCGCTTTCTGCCTTCTGGAAGGTCTTGATCTTTCTCTCACCATCCGGAAGCTGCATTGCTGCAAAACACAGGCATGAACCGATCGGAGGAACCTCTTCTGACACAGCGGACCATTCCAGGGAAGGATTGGCCGCCGGCGAGAAACGCACGGAAGCACCGCCGGGGCTGACAACCGGAAAATGTCCTCAGAACAGTTCCATCTCCGTTCTTCTCCGGATTTTCCGGGCAGAACCGCCGGGGAAATCAGGCGAGGAACGGAAACAAACTACACCATCCTTTCATTCAAAGGCTGACCGCTTCAGCCACACAAAAAGGCTGCGAAACCCAGACAGATCTGTCAGGTTTCGCAGCTGTTTTTTTGCCTTTCGTACTCTTCTTTACTTGGAAATCCGGTCTTTCGGGACCCAGGCGCGGTGGATCAGCTTGCTGCCCGGCACCATGAATTCAATCAGATACCAGCTGCCACTGGATGACAGGATATCCACATAGGTGCCGGAGGCAACCGATGTATACAGAATGCGGTAGTCTGAGCCCGGGCCAAACCATCCCGGCGTCTCCCGGCTGACATAGCCGCTTCCCTGTGCACGGTAATCCCCGCTGAGGTTCACAGCCTCTGCGCAGTCAATCCTCTTTTTGCCGGTCCAGGCGCGCACCCATTCTCCGCCGTATTTGAATTCCACTTCAACCCAGGCCGTGCCGCGGGTGACCTCGTAACGAAGCACCCGAACCTGTGTGCCGACACCGAGATTGTAGGTATGGGTTTCGTCATAGTCCGTGGACGGTCCGCAGCGTGTCGCCAGCTTCTGCTTCGTGGTTCCGGTGACATAGTATCCCGTATTCTGCTGCGGCACAGGCGTTGCGCTGCTTCCGGTATTGTACCCACCGCTTTGCAGGGCATAGACGGAGGCCACAATGCAGGGACGCACGCCGTTGTTGCCAATCGTGACGCGGTTGGTGTCATAGACATTGCCCCGGGTGCCGACAAACTGCGCATTCCCGTTTGCGTGTGTCACATCCATGCGCACCCACCAGCAGCCCTTTCCGGTGCTCTGTCCGATCTGCACGCCGCGTCCTGCCGCGTACGGTGTAGTGTCGCAGCCGGTGTCACACAGTCCGTAACTGAGCACCTGGTTGCGGTTGGGCAGAAAAACGTAGTCGAGCGTGCCGGAGACCAGCGACTGGATGATGCAGCTTTTCTCCGACTCATTGAATGCGCTCTGGTAAAATGAACTGTTCAGCCACCAGCGGATGTCCGAGTTGCCCCAGGCGACAGCCGTCTCTCGCGAATGATACTGGACGCAGTCGAGGAGCTTTCTGGAAATGAGCAGCGCGCTGTCTCCGTCAATGTCCAGCACATCCCAGACAATGGGCTCCGACCCGTTCTGCCAGCTGCCGTCCTGCTCATAGTGTCCGAAGGACACAGAACTCCCCACGGTGATCACGGAAGAGGTATAGCCGTTAAAGCTGTCCGCCCCGGCACATATGCAGAGCAGACAAAAGCACAGCGCAAGATACAGACAGAGTGCTTTTCCTGAACGCAGCACAGATGGTTTCATTTTCCTTCCCCCTCATCTTTTTCCCGGACAGCACCGGAGATGTGTTGTTTGTGTGTCAGCTCCTGGGATGCACGGTTTTCCTTCCCATGCTCCTCTCATTCCCCGGTCCTGCTGTTTTTCTCTTCCCTGATTATCTCATATCCGCATTTTCTTCGCAATCCTGTGTTTTTCCGCTCCATGCAAAAAGCAGTGAAAGCCATTGCATTCATTTCCATAAGGAACTATTCATTAAGCCCCAATACAACAAGTCCGGCAACCGTAGTGCTCAATCTGTTTGACAGAATCGGACTATAACATTAGAAAAGCATCAATAGCAGAGCAGAAGAAATCATCATGACAAAAATCATCCAAATGTTATCATGGCAACAATGCCGGTATGGTCACATCGATCATGCCGGCATAACTAATTCACTGGTTTTTTGTCAAAGCTCGGAGATTCAAAAGAGTTGAAAACACGCCATATATCGTGGTTGTGTTATGGAGCAAAATCATTATGTTGGCGAGTTTTGCCTGCTTTTCGATTCTAAGGCGCTGAAATACACACAGGCAAGGATTTGTCTCTTTTGCATGGAGAAAAGCGCTTTCAGGGGGAAACGCACAAGATTCTGCATTTTTCTTCCTC